>MHBI01000020.1 GCA_001804815.1 Lentisphaerae bacterium GWF2_50_93 | reverse complement strand
GCCTCGTGGCGATCCGGGGAACAGCTCTTGCGAGCTTAACTCTTTTGAAACTTTCCTTAAAAGTAGGTTGGGCCTTGGTCGCACGCCAGAGGCTCGCAAACCTTTGGTGCCGCGCCTCTGGCGGGTAAACTTTCCAGCCCGACAAGATGGCGGCCAATGTCGCAGATCCCGATTCTTTTGGACATCGGGAAATGACCGCCTTACTCAATCCCGGCAAGATATTGTTAGTGAAGGATAAGTGAAAATTAGTGGTTGGAAAACTCTTCGGCTGGGCAGGCGGCGAACCCTGCATAAAGCTGGTATTCTGAGTAGGTACGGGCTTAGCCTGTACCAGTATTTAATAGTTTAAGAATTAGGAATGGTACAGGCTAAAGCCCGTACCTACTTCAAGGCTGCTCATTTCCCGATGCAGAATCTGCTGAAGATTTCGTCGAGTACGTCGGGGGAGGCGTCTTCCCCTGTGATTCTTCCAAGTGCGGAAATCGCAGAATGAAGATTGACGGACGAGAGCTCCCATTTCTGGATTTTTATGTTCCCGATGGCGTCTGGAAGAGCTTCAAGGGCCTCTTCGAGCAATGACGAATGCCTTGTGCTGACTGCCGTCTCAGGTTCATCGGCATGAGGATAACCCCATACATGTTTTTCAACCATGTCCAGAAGTTTTTCCATCCCCGTGTTCCTGTCGACGGAAATTTCCGCAGTCTCTAGTCCGGTGGGAGGAAGCTTCCCGGAAATCTTCAGGAGATCGATTTTGTTCCAGACGGCGATCACGTTCGTCCTTCCGGAGAGATGTTCCCTCATGGTTCTGATTTCCTCGCCGTGATCTGCGGATGCGTCGAGAAGCCAGATTATGATCTGGGCCTGTCTGATAGAGGCGATGCTCCGTTCAATTCCCTTGCCTTCGATTATGTTGTCGGCCTCGCGTATGCCGGCGGTATCAATGAGCCTTACAGGTATGTTCCTTATGACGGCATGTTCCTCGACGGTGTCGCGTGTCGTGCCGGGGAGGGGGGTGACAATTGCGCGGTCGTATCCGAGCATCAGGTTCAGGAGGCTTGACTTGCCGACATTTGGTTTTCCGGCGATGACGATCCGGACGCCTTCCCGCAGTACGGCTCCTTCCGTCCTGTATTCCAGGAGTTTTTTTATTTTTGAAACAGCCCCGTCGATATTCGCGCAGAGCTGTCCGGCAGGCGCCCAGTCGAGGTTTTCCTCGGGGAAATCCAGGCGTGATTCGCATTCGGAGAGGACATGTACAAGAGAGCTGCGGATTTCGTGGATTGTATTTCCGAGGATGCCGTTTGTCTGCCTTTCCGCAAGGTTCAGCGCCATGCCGCTCTGGGCGGAGATTATCTCGGAAACGCCTTCCGCCTGGGTCAGGTCGAGTTTTCCGTTCATGAATGCCCGGCATGTGAATTCGCCTGGATCGGCCTGTCTGGCACCGGCATTGAGGAGCAGTTCAAGGACTTTCCTTGAAACAAGGGTTCCTCCATGGCAGTGGATTTCGACGAGGTCTTCGCCAGTATAGGAATTGGGTCCGGGGAAAAAGACGGCGACGGCCTGTTCAAAGAATTTATTGTCAGGGGACGTACATTTGCCGAGCATCATGGTGCGCTTGTTTTCCGGACCGAGTTCTTTCATGCCATGCCAGACGGAGCGGGCGATATGCAGTGTGTCGTGTCCGGAGATTCTGATAATTGATACGGCTCCTCCGGTGCCTGTGGATATCGCGGCTATTGTGTCATCTGAATTATTCATGGTAAACCCGTATGGTGGTGAACAGGATAAAATGATGTATGAATCTTGTAATTATTTGAATTTAAATGTAAATTTATCTTTTATTATATATTGATATTGTCCGTTTAGAAGAAGAATAAGAATAATTTACATATTTTCCGGAGGTTTTGTATGGATAGGAAAGCATTCAAGGATATCAGTTCGGATTTGAGGAGCAAGTACCAGACGGCCCTTGCAGCGAAGGATATCGATTACGGGATCATGCTCCTGAAAAGCGTCGTGCAGAAGGATCCGGGGTTTGGCGAAGCCAGGGACCAGCTCAGGAAGCTCGAAAAAACGAAGACAGCCTCACTCGGTTTCTTTGCGGTGCTGATGGCCACTTTCAAGACATCGGGAATGATAACTGCGGGCAAATCCCAGCTGGCAAGGAAGAAACCCCTTGATGCGCTCAGGAATGCAGAGGACGCCCTCGCCATCAATCTCAAATCCCTTTCCGCCCTAAACCTCCTGGCTCAGACCGGACGCGATCTCAATGCGCGGTTCATAACCATCGAAGCCCTTGAAATAGCAAGGGAGTTCTTTCCGAAGAACGTAACCGTTCTCGACTGGCTTGCGGATGAATATGGCGCCGACAAGCAGGGAACGAAAGCCCTCAGGGTCAGGCAGGAGATTGCCGCTTTGAAACCGGGGGATCTCGATGCCCAGCAGCAAGTCCGGGCCGCCGCCGCGCTCGCCACGATGAGTGAGAACAAATGGGAGGACAAGGCATCCGGCGATGACTCATACCGCAACCTTCTCAAGAGCAAGGGCGAGGCCGTCAAGCTCGAACAGAAGGACCGCATTGCAAGGAATGTCGACGATGTCAAGGAAATCATCGAGGACCTTGAGAAACAGATGGCCCAGGGCAAAGGTACTCTTGACACGAAGCGCAGGCTGGCCGACAGCTACCAGAAGGCCGAGCAGCATGACAAGGCGATAGAATATTACAACCTTGTCATCCAGGAGATGGGCGTAATGGATCCGTTCATCGACAGGGCGATTGAAAAGTCCAATGTCGCGAAATTCGAGAAGAACATAGCCGAGTGGAGGGAGTACGGCGCCGATCCGGCGAAGGCGGCCGAGGCTGAAGGCAATATCAATGCTATTTCCACGCAGATGCTGAACTACAAGCTTGAAAAGGCGCTTGAACGGGTCAACAACTATCCGAATGATCTGCAGTTCAAGTACGAGCTTGGCGTCATCTACTTCGATATCGGGGACCACGAGAACGCCCTCCAGCAGTTCCAGCTTTCCCAGAGGAATCCCCAGAGGAGGCTTTCCTCCATTGTATATCTCGGGCAGTGCTTCCAGCTGAAGAAGGAGTATGACATCGCCATCGAGGAGTACACCAAGGCGATAAGCGAGATGATACCGATGGACAAGCAGAAGAAGGATGCACTGTATTGTCTGGCCTCAGCCTACGAGGAGATGAACAATGTTGAGAAGGCCCTGGAAACCTACAAGCTGGTCTACCGCGCCGACATTAAATACAAGGATGTCTCCGACCGTATGAACAGGTTGTCGGGCAAGGCCTGATGATTGGCCTGATGGATGAATGTGTTCGAACTTAAGAGCAACTGAAGATACCATCTTGTATGAAAGTATTGAAAAAGTCATTTCGTATTTTTCTCACGGGATTGTACTATTCATATGCTTTTGATATGCAGCAATCCAGCCATCCATTAATCCAGTAATCAATGGAACTACAGTGGATATAAATCCCTTATTTCATTCCGCCCAGCGGCTTTTTTCAAGAATACATAAGCCGGCTGAAAGCGAACCATCCTTTGAAACAACCCTGCCGATGTCGAACGAGGATCACGAGTTCGACTCACCCGACACGCTGCCTCCGGAAGTCCTGAAGAGGTATCTGATCAGAAGACCGCTTGGAAAGGGCGCCTTCGGAATCGTGTTCCTTGCGGAGGATCGGAAGATAGGCCGCCTTGTCGGTGTCAAGCAGCTTGTTAAAAGGTCGGGAAGGGATTCCGAGATCTATGAGAGGTTCCTGCAGGAGGCCAGAATCGGAGCACAGCTGGACCATCCCAACATCGTAAATGTCCTGGCCCTTGAGGAGGACGAGCTTTCAGCATGCATTATAATGGAATATCTCGGGGGGGGAAGCCTGGCATCCTACATCAAGAAGGAAAAGAAGATCGAGCCGCAGACGGCCATCAGGATCATCATCGGAGTGCTCACCGGACTTGATGCCGCGCACCATGTCATGGTGATTCACAGGGATATCAAGCCGCAGAACATTCTTTTCGGACCCCAGGGCGAACCCAAGATTTCAGATTTCGGTATTGCCCTCCTGCCTGAAATTGCGGGTGGAATTCCGGAGAACCCCAATGACAAGTCCAGGATCATCGGCACTCCTCTCTATATGGCTCCGGAGCAGATATCCCAGAAGCCATACGATCACAGGGTTGACCTTTATGCGACCGGGGCGGTGCTCTACGAGATGCTCACCGGGAAGAAGATTTTCAGCCCGAGGGGCGACATAACCATTGAGACGATGAGGAATCTGATAATGACGATCGAGCCGGATCCGATCGAGGCGTCGCAGTCGCTTCCGCATGCTCTTGCGGCTGCGACAATGAAACTGCTTTCGAAAAAGCCGGCTGACAGGTTTGCCGATGCCAGGAGTACGATCATCGCGCTTGAGAAAATTGATTTTTCAGGCCTTCAGCGCCTTTCAGATTCCAAACCGGAAGTCAGGATAGGAAGTTTCGGGCCGTTTATAAGTTCTCCTGCAGCGATGCTTGAGGACGTCATAAGGCTTTTCCTTGTCGACAGCAGCATATCGCATGCTGAGAGAAGGGAGCTTGACCGCAGGGCGGAGCGTCTTGGTGTGAGCAGGGCTCATGCGAGGGCGATTGAAAACAAGATCAGGGTTGAACTTTCATATCCGACCCTTGAGGCGGTTGAGGATTATTCGGAGACCGCAAGAACGCTGCTGCTGTCTTCGCCAGGAGGCAAGCTCAGCTCTGAACAGCGTGAGCAGCTTGACAGTAAACGGCAGGAACTGAAAATCTCACGCGAGGAAGCGCTTGTCCTTGAGAAGGAGATGGCCGACAAGATAAGATATCAGGCACTGGCCGGTTCCGGAAAATGAAAAATCCGTCCGTCCGGAAGATTTCCGGTTTCTACAATGTATAAGCCTGGAAGTCCCATCCGATGGATGCTTCAACCGATAAAATGAACCCAGATATAATTATTGACCAAATTTGGTCAATGACCATTGACCAAATTTGGCAGAGTGCTAGGTTATATCCATAAAACCAAGGATATTGCGATGGATGACGCTGTATTTGCACCAAACAATCTTCATCATGAAAGTATTGAGCTTTTCAGGAAGAGCGATCCCCAGCTGAGGAAGCTTGCGTCCTGTCCTTTTGTCCACAGGAGCGAACTGATAGATGAAATTCCATCCGATATTCCGGGGATTTACACGGTAGGAGGAGGCAGGCAGGTTGGGAAGACCACTCTCTTGAAACAATGGATGCTGAAACTTCTTGAAGCAGGAAAAACTCCTTCGGACCTCTGGTATATTACAGGGGAACTGATCAACGACCATCACAGTCTTGTAAAGATGGTAGGCCAGTTTTCCGAGAACAGGAAAAAGTCTCCGTTTTTTTACCTTCTTATAGACGAGGTCACATACATAAAAGACTGGGACAAGGGCATCAAATACCTGGCTGACAGCGGTATTATCAGCAAGGCTCTTGTCGTACTTACCGGATCTGACTTGAGTTTCATAAAGGAGGCGAGGAAGCGTTTTCCCGGAAGGCACGGCATGTCGGATTCTCCTGAATTCCTTCTTTATCCGCTTTCGTTCAGGGAGACGCTCAGTGTGAAGAGGATCTTTTCCATGGCCGAAATCGAAGATCTTGTCCAGTTTCATGATACCGGCAGTAAAAAGATGGACATTCTCTTTTCTGAATTTGAGAATTACATGGTCCATGGCGGATATATGACCGCGATAAACGACATTGCTTCCTATGGCAGGATTCAACCTGCGACCTTTTCCACATATTCGGATTGGATAAGAGGCGATATGCTCAAGCGGGGCAAGAAGGAAAGCGTGCTTAATGAAATTCTTTCCGCGCTGATAAGGCAATATGGAAGCCAGGCCACATGGCATTCAATCGCCTCCGCGACAAGCATAGATCATCATGCGACGGTTTCTGACTATATCGATCTTCTATGCGACATGGAGGTTGTTTTCGTAAATCACGCAATCATAGAGCACAAACTCTGCGCGGCTCCTAAGAAAGCGAGAAAAATATTTTTCACGGATCCATTCATCATGCACAGCGCAAGGGCATGGATTGAATCGGTTAAAAAGCCATACGAGGAGTCTGTCCTTCCCTTTGTCGCTGATGCCGAAAAGGCGGGGAGTTTGGTTGAAGGAATAGCCATCGCCCACTGCCGTCGCAAGTACAGCTGTTTCTACATCAAAGCAGAGAAAGAGGTTGATCTGGCCTATATAAAGAATAGGAAAGTCAACCAGGTTGAGGTCAAATGGACAAATCAAATAAGAAGCTCCGAGCTTAGCCAGATACTGAAATATCCTGGAGGCATTATCCTTTCAAAGCAGAAGGCTTCAGGGAAAATTGAAAACCATCCTGTCGTTCCCCTTCCTTTGTGGTTGCTGAATTTTTACTAATGAGATAGAGGTGTCTCACCTGTAATTGAAGACACAAGCCGTTTCCGTAGTTTTTAAATCAGAGCAATTATTTTTTCAGGAACAATTCCACCACCGGTATGGCCACATTGGGTTTCATCTGCGGCAGTGTGATGCTGAGCGTATTCTTCCCGCCGAGCTTGTGGTTCGCCTCCTGCCATGCTTCAAGACCTTTGATGGCGATCTCAGAGCCGTCATGCAGGAACTGCGCATATTCCACATGGTCCGTGAAGGCATTGCCCTCCATTGTAATGTGCTTGTACGGCCATGACAGGATATGCAGATAGAGCCTGTTTGTAACCGGATTGAACGTGAGCTTACAGCCGGACGGGCACTTGAATTCAGCCGGGGCCTGCTGGCAGCCGTATATGGAACGGTCATGGCGTTTCATCCATTCGGCATAGGCGGCAAGGCGTTCCTTGACCCTGTAGTCGAATTCACCGCGGGCGGTGGGGCCAACGTTCATAAGGAGGTTGCCGCTCTTGCTTACGCAGTCGATGAGGGTCGCTATGAGTTCGGCCGGCTCGCGCCAGCTCATTTCGTCGCGGTGGTATCCCCAGGAGCCTGAAAATGTCTGGCAGGCTTCCCATACGACAGGATTGCCTTCCTTGTCCTTGATCCCTTCCGTCGGCTGGAACTGTTCGGGAGTTTCGAAATCCCCGGAGTCGGGAATGTCAAGCCTGTTGTCGATCATGATGTCCGGCTGCAGCTTCCTTATGAGCTTGAGCAGTTTTTCCGATTCCCATTCCTTGTGCCCCTTGCCATCCTCGCCGGGATATGAGAAGTCGAACCAGAGGATGTCTATCTTTCCGAACTTAGTGAGAAGCTCCGTGACCTGCTTGCGCATGTATTCAGCGTATTTGCGGACATCGCGGTTCTTCTCCCTTTCACGGAACGCCTTGTCGTCGCGCTGCGAATGCAGCTTGTCGACTGGGAAATCCGGATGGTGCCAGTCGAGAAGCGAATAGTAGAATCCGACCTTCAGTCCTTCCGCGCGGAATGCTGAGACCATTTCCTTGAGAAGGTCCCTGCGGCATGGGGTATTTGTGGCCTTGTAGCCGGTATGCTTTGAATCCCAGAGGCAGAATCCCTCATGGTGCTTGGTGGTGATGACGAAATATTTCATTCCAGCCGCCTTTGCCATCCTTGCCCATTCGCGGGGCTCGTAGAGGTCCGGATTGAAACGGTCGAAATATTTCTGGTACTGTTCGTCCGTCATGCATTCCCTGTGCTTCACCCATTCATGCCTTGCCGGCATCGAGTAGAGCCCCCAGTGGATGAACATTCCAAAGCGGTCCTCTACAAACCAGTCCGTTCTTTTTCCCGAACCGCCTCTCGTCCTTGTCGCCATAAGATGTCCTCCTTTGAATATTTAATATTATAGGAAATTGTATTTTTTCATTTTCAAGGTAGGGACGGCTCTCCGTAGCCGTCCGTTCTGAGGCGGCGCGTTGCGGAGAACGCGCCCTGCCGTACATTTTTTTTGAATCTGGACCTACATTATTGCCTGATGCTAATCCGGTCAATGGAGAAAAACACCTAAAATATGTACAAAACTAACATTTTAAATTCCACTATGCATGGTAAATTAGCCTCCGCCATGAATGAATATTTCAATCCCGACATAAAAATACTGATGGTTAAATGCCAGACACTGGGAAAGTACTGGAACATGGCGGACCTTTCGGCGCCGTACTGGCGGCTCTACTGGAACAACATCGGGGGCGCGTCCGTATGGTTCAACAGGAAGGAACATCCCCTGCTTCCTTCCAGCATGATGCTGATTCCCCCGAACACGCATTTTTCCTCGGCCTGCCGCGGAACTCCCCCGAAGCATTTCTATGTACATTTCACGGCAAGTCCGCCGTTCGATGGAATCCCCCCACAGGTCATCGCGCTGCCGTGCGGGAAGGAGATGATTGATACGGCGAGGGAGCTTTCAAGGCTTCTGTCGAAAGGCAATCCTGAGCCGATGAGGATCTCCGTCGGAGCCATGTCGTTGATATTCAACAGCCTGAATTTCATATCCGATAAATTTGTCGCGCAAGGCAAGTCCGACCCGAGGATAGCCATGGCGATGAAGATGATCGAAGATGGATTGTCAGCTCCGCCTTCGAATTCCCGGATAGCGGAAAAACTCTGCATGAGCACCAACGCCTTCCTGAGGCTGTTCAAGGAGAACGCAGGTATCAGCCCGCAGCATTATTCCAGGAACAAGAGAATTGACAAGGCGTGCATCCTGCTGCATTATTCAGGGCATGACATAAAGCAGATCGCCGCGGATACGGGATTCTGCGACCGTTTCCATTTCAGCAGGGTGTTCCGCAGGCTCAGGGGTGTCGGCCCCTCGGAGTTCAGGAAGATCACTTCATGAGCCCAGCTGCTGGAACTGGCCCAGCTTCTTGATCTCATCCATGATCTCATGCATGGATCTCGGACGGGCTGAAGGTTCCTTTGCAAGGCATCTTTCAACAATCAGCGTGTTCCATTCCTCCGGCACATCCTGTCTGGACATGTTCACTGCGGCAGGTTTTTCAAGCTTGTGCTTCTTGAAGAGCTCTATCGAAGTTTCAGCGACGAAGGGAGGAGAACCGGTTATTAGATGGTAGAGAGTGGCGCCGTATGAGTATATGTCCGTCTGGACGGTTGCAGGCTCCCCGAGGAATATCTCAGGCGCAAGATAGATTGGTGTGCCGACAATGAATCCTTCCTGTGTCGTGCTGAGGCCATACGGAAGTTTTGCGATTCCGAAATCGCTCAGCTTCGCCTCTCCTGTCTTTATGTCGAAGAGGATGTTCTTCAGCTTTATGTCCCTGTGGTATATCTGCTGGTTGTGCAGCTCTGAAATAGCGCTTGCAACATCGTATGCGATATGGTTGAACGCCTTCATGGATATTTTTCCGCGGGTCACGAGATACTCCTCGAGATCGACCCCGTCGACATATTCCATTACCAGATAGGGGCAGTCGTTGAAATAGCCCCGGTCTATGAACTGCACTATGTTTGAATGCTTTATCTTGGAGATTATCTCGATCTCCTTGTTGAACCTATCCATGATGTCCTTCTTCTCAAGCGAGCTCTTGGAGAGCATTTTCAGGGAGTATATGTTCTTGTTGGCGGAGTCGACGACCTTGTAGACCAGCGAGTACTTGCCCCACCCCAGGGAATCGACAATTACATATCCGTTGATGTTGTCGCCTATGAAAGGGACGTTGTGGTTCATGTTGAACCTGATCTTGCTGGTCTCCATCAGGGCGGCATCGCGCCTCTTCTTCTTTTCCCTGTTTATCAGGAGCTTCACCCTGGTCGATAGCTCGGCGGGGCTGAAGGGTTTTTTGAGGAAGTCGTCGGCGCCGCATTCGATCAGCTTGTTCTGGATTTCCTCTATGTCATATCCGGAAATAAGTATTACAGGGATGTCAAGGTTTGAACCTCTTATCTTCTTGCAGATTTCAAAGCCGTTTGTGTCTGGAAGCAGGACATCCAGGACGACAAGGTCGATGTCAGATGAGTCAGCCTCCTGCGTCGGGAATATGCCAAGCAGCTCGAGGGCCGTCTTGCCGTTGCCCGCAGTTTTTATCTCCCTGAAACCGGCATCCGCCAGGATCCTCTCGATGAGCTTGAGCACAAAACTGTCATCGTCGACGACGAGTATTGTTTTTTCCTCTGACAATCTGATTTTACTGGTTTTCAATAAATAGCTCCCGACAATTAAAGTAGCATGCACAATGTACACTCTTCTAACATATTTTGATATCAGAATTGTAAAAAATCCTTTTTTGTATATCGTAAACCTGAATTTTTGAGGAAAGGCGCACAAATGTTCAAGAAAGATTATGATTTTTCACAGATCGAGCCCAAATGGCAGAAGTACTGGGATGAAAATAGGACTTTCAAGGCGGTAGAGGATTTCTCCAGGCAGAAGTTCTACGTCCTTGACATGTTCCCTTACCCGAGCGGCGCAGGCCTGCATGTCGGACATCCCGAAGGCTATACAGCCACCGACATCGTCTGCAGATATAAGAGGATGAGGGGGTTCAACGTACTGCATCCCATGGGATGGGACGCGTTCGGCCTTCCTGCTGAACAGTATGCGGTCGAAACAGGCACGCATCCGAAGATAACCACCAAAAACAATATCGATACGTTCAGACGGCAGATCAAGGCGCTTGGTTTCAGCTATGACTGGGACCGCGAGGTCAATACGACTGACCCGAAATATTATAGGTGGACGCAGTGGATATTCATACAGCTCTACAGGAAAGGGCTTGCATATATCGATGAAATCCCGGTCAACTGGTGCCCTGAACTAGGTACTGTCCTCGCAAACGAGGAAGTCATTGATGGAAAGAGCGAGCGCGGCGGACACCCTGTCGTGCGCCGTCCCATGAAGCAGTGGATGCTCAGGATAACCCGTTATGCTGAAAGGCTTCTCGAGGACATTGAGGATCTCGACTGGCCGGAAGGCATAAAGGAGATGCAGAGGAACTGGATAGGCAAGTCGGTCGGAGCCGATGTCGATTTCATGATCGATGGAACAAGCGAGAAGGTCACTGTCTATACCACCCGTCCTGACACCCTGTTCGGCGCCACATACATGGTGCTCTCCCCGGAACATGCTGTCGTTCCTAGGATAACCGCCGCCGACAGGAGGGTGGCGGTCGAAGAATATTGCACGCATGCCTCCAGGATGAGCGATCTTGAAAGGACTGAGTTGAAGGAGAAGACCGGAGTCTTCACTGGAGCCTATGCGGTCAATCCCGTGAACAATCAGAAAATCCCGGTCTGGATAGCCGATTACGTCCTTGTCAGCTACGGAACAGGCGCAATCATGGCTGTTCCTGCCCACGATACACGAGACTTTGAATTTGCGGTGAGGTTTGGAATCCCGGTCAAGTGCATCATCTCCCCGGACGTGGATGAGGCTGCTTCTGAAAAAGTGAAAGTTGAAGATGTCCTCCTTGGAAGGGCCTGCTGGACTGGCAATGGAATCATGATCAATTCCTCAAACGCCGACGGACTCGATATAAACGGACTGGAAGTCGCTGACTCAAAGCGCATGACTATCGAATGGCTTGAGAAGAAGGGCATAGGCAAGGGGGCCGTCAACTACAAGCTCCGCGACTGGCTTTTCAGCCGCCAGCGCTACTGGGGCGAACCATTCCCGGTGATACACATGGAGGACGGTACGATCAGGCTTGTGGACGACAAGGATCTTCCAGTGATACTGCCTGAAGTCGACGATTTCAGGCCCGCAGGAACCGGTGAATCTCCGCTTGCAAAGTCCGAAGAATGGCTCTGCTACACCGATCCGGTCACCGGAATGAAGGGCCGCCGTGAAACAAATACAATGCCCCAGTGGGCCGGTTCATGCTGGTATTATTTAAGGTATATGGATCCTGACTGCCCTACGGCCCCATGGGGCATGGAGAAGGAGAAGTATTGGATGCCGGTCGACCTTTATGTCGGAGGTGCGGAACATGCCGTGCTGCATCTGCTGTACTCGCGTTTCTGGCACAAGGTCCTCTATGATCTCGGTTATGTCTCGACCAAGGAGCCGTTCATCAAGCTCTTCAACCAGGGGATGATACTCGGTCTTTCGTACAAGGATTCAAGAGGGGCCCTGGTTCCGAACAACAAGGTTGAACATACCGAGTCCGGACCTGTCAACAAGGAGACCGGCGAGAAGCTTGTGGAGTTCACCGCCAAAATGTCGAAGGCGCTCAAGAATGTCGTCAATCCCGATGACATAATAAGCCAGTATGGCGCGGACAGCATGAGGCTCTACGAGATGTTCATGGGGCCTCTTGATGCAGTAAAGCCATGGAACACCAACGGTGTCGAAGGGGTTTACCGCTTCCTTAAGAAGGCCTGGAGGCTGATCGCCGAAACTGAGATCTCGGAAGACTCCCTTTCAAGGGAGCAGCAGAGGATCCTGCATTACACGATCAGGAAGGTGACCGGCGACATCGAGACGATGAGTTTCAATACCGCTATCAGCCAGATGATGATTTTCACCAATGAATTTTCCAGATCCGGAAAAATGCCCAGGGAGGCGGCTGAATCATTCGTGAAGCTGCTTTCGCCGTTCGCCCCGCACATGTCGGAGGAGCTATGGGAGATCCTCGGACATCCAAATACCATCGCATACGAGAAGTGGCCCGCTTATGTCGAAGAATATATCAGGCTTGACGAAATTGAAATACTGGTGCAGATTAAGGGGAAGCCAAAAGTGCGCATGATGATGCCTGCGGAAGTGTCGCAGGACGAGATGCAGAAGATCGCGCTCGGGAATCCGGATATACAGAAGGAGCTTTCCGGCAGGAAGATCGTGAAAGTCATATGTGTTCCAGGACGTCTTGTCAATATTGTATCAAATCCGTAAATAGTAATAATAAAAAAGAGGTGTAAGAATGGGACAGCAGTTCAACAAGGTTGAGAAACGCAAACGCCACAAGGCTTATCTTCTCAGGAAGAAAGCCAGAATCAAGGCGACAATTAAAAAGAAATGAAGCGTAAGTCTTCAGTTTTCAAGAAATGTTCGGGCTGCGGTGCATCATGGTTGGACCGCAGCCTTTTTCTTTCAGATCCGAACGTGAAGCTTGTAGGCTACCAGGTGCACTTCAAGGACCTGGAGCTCGGGCTTTTCCTCTTCAACCATTCCTGCGGAAGCACGGTCTCCCTGGAGGCTAGGAACTTCACCGATCTCTACAAGGGGCCGGTTTTCAAGGACAACAAGAAAAACACCTGCGAGTGCGGTGGATTATGCCTCCACAGCGAGGAGTTGTCTCCTTGTCCTGTAAAATGCGAATGCGCCTACGTGAGGGAAGTGCTGTTGCTGATCAACAATGTCATCAAGAAATAATTGCTGCCTGAATTAATCGCATGCAATAGACTGACGTGTTACAGGCGCCATGGGGTTAATTGAAATTATTTGAATTTGCAGCTTGACATAATATTTGTTTATGATACAGTAATTGCCCAAACTTATATGCCGGCACATGTAAGAGGTAAGAGTCTAATCGTTTTTAAAAATTAATTGGAGGGTTTCAATGAAGAAGTTAATGGTTGTTCTCGCCGCTATGGGATTCACTGCTGGTGTCTACGCTGCTGATGCTGTAAAACCTGATGCCAAGGCTGAAGCTGCCAAGGCTGCAGCTATCAAGGCCGCTGATGCTGACAAGGACGGAAAAGTCACCGTCATCGAATACATGGCAATCTACAAGATTGATGAAGCTGCCGCCAAGAAGGCTGACAAGAATGCAAACGGAATCATCGAAGTCGATGAGTTCGTCATTGTTGCTCCTGCTGCTGACAAGAAGGCAGACAAGAAAGACAAATAACTTTTCATTAAGTTATGATTTCAAGGAACCTGTTCTCGCAAGAGGGCGGGTTCTTTTTTTTTTATCTGCGCCTTGGAATGACCCTTATGGGATATTCAAGCTCGATTTTCGGACGGTTCCTGAGCCTGCCCTTCAACGTGATTAGCCAGCTTGCACCGTCTCCGCAGTCATTGCTCGCAATTGCATTTCCAGGAATTTCAATATCACTGCTTCCCAGTGCCATCCTCAGATAGTCGCTGGTATCGGCTACGGTGAACTTTTGAATTATGTTCTTCCTGTTTCTCGAATCGTGCCGGTCCCCTCTGCGGCATTCGAGGTCGATGGACAGGTGCTTGAAGAGTTCGGCGGATTTTTCATTGATCTGCCATTGAATCCTCAGTTTGCCGCCCGCATGCGGTGTCCTGGTGCTGGCAATTATCTTCGGACGCGGATTGAAAAGCGAGATGAAGCTGGTCGCCACCAGGAATAGAAAAAACATTCCCAATAGCACGAAGGGTATCAGGAAAATAGAGAGGAACCATTCCGGCCTTCCTTTCATCCAGCCAAGGGCGGCCTGCCAGACGAATATGGAAATTATGCCGTTCCAGAATCCGCATAGCAGGACTGATCCGGCGAATGCCGCGAACGGACCGGTAACCGGTTTGAGTACAATGTCCCCGGAGGCGTAGTCCGTGAATGACCTGCCGTCATCATATTCTCCGAGTTCGCCCGAAGAGGCAATCCTCCTTTTAATTGTATAGTAGAGTCCTCCCGCTCCGACCACGGCGAAGATTAGTGGAAGCAGGCCGAAGAGCATTTCCGCTGAGAACCCCCTTTTTAGCACGGTGTCTGACGGATCCTCCGGGTTCACATAGCATGTCGCGGAACTTCCGGCGGGATAGCTGTCGACGATCTTCTTTTTCCCGTCGTATCCGCTCGAGCTTCCTCCCATGAAGCTGTAGCGGTTGGACTTGTATGGCGTGCCATTTATCTCGTAGGCGTAAAGTATGTTGATGCTGTAGGTCGTGCCGTCGCTGTCGCTGTGGCTCGCTACATCGCCCGATATGATCCTGCATGGGATCTTATTCCATTTTTCGGCTTCAAGCATCTTCCTGGCGGGGACTATTCCGATTGCGTAGAAAACTCCCAGCCCTATGAGCAGGAAGGCCGTGAAGAAGAGCATCACTGCGTACTCGGCCGGCGCCTTCCTGGTCCTGTCCGCTTTCCTCTTCAAATATTCATTTATGTTTGTATCTGTCCATGTGCAATAGATGCCTCCCGCCCCGATCAGGACGAAGATGAGCGGTATCAGCATGA
Source organism: Lentisphaerae bacterium GWF2_50_93 (assembly GCA_001804815.1). Classification (GTDB taxonomy): domain Bacteria; phylum Verrucomicrobiota; class Lentisphaeria; order Victivallales; family GWF2-50-93; genus GWF2-50-93. The sequence goes on along the minus strand of MHBI01000020.1, from coordinate 117,233 downwards.
ATGGCAGCATGAGGAATATGGAATTGTCGTGGCTTATCACGGCTTCCGACGGATTGTACGGATTGACCTGGCATCTTGCCTTGGAGCCTGCGGGGAACTTGCCGAGCAGCTTCTGGGCCTTGTTGTATTTGCCGTCCCCGCTGTAGCTGCTGGATACCTTGTCGGAAACGTATGCCTTGCCCTTGAATTCATAGGCATAGCTGATTTTGAAGGTGTATCTTGAATGTCCGCCGCCGCCTTCCTCGACGATGGCGCTCGAGATCACCTTGCAGTCGGCTGCAGTCCAGAATCTCGACGAGATCTCCTTGAAGGAGGTGTACGCCATGATGATGATGAAGGCCGTCCCCATCGCGAGGAAGATGGAGAGGAAAAGGGTTGCGCCTATCTTCCCTCCGAGGGATGACGGTCTTTGCTGGATATTTAAACTACCCGCTGGCGACATTTTGAATGATTGACCCGGATTTTATTTTAATTCGACAAGTATGCTCCGCATCCTCGGATGGGATATCTTCTCGTTTATCTTTAAGAGATAGTCATATTGGCTCCTGGAATAGACGAACGGCTTCAGTTCTATCTTCTGCTGCACCAGGACGGCCTTCCTGCCGTCGATGTCTTGCTCGGATGAGCTGATGTCTATCACACTTCCGCTCAGGCCTGGGAAATCCATTATGTCACTGGAGGGAAGGATGCTTGCCTCCGCGTAGTTCTCAGGCATTATTATTGTGAACTCCTTGCTGATATTGAGGCCGTTCTGGACGTATAGCGGGTTTTCCCTCCTCTTTGAAGCAGTCTGCATGATCCCGCCTAGCATCTCCGGAAGATTCAAGTAGAGGACTTTGCCGTCCCGCACCGCATATTTGCCGGCGGTGACGCTGAACTCCTCTACGCCGGGATATCTTGTGAAGGTTGTAATGAGATCCCCTTCAGGTTTTGCCGAGTGCGAAATGGAGGATACAAGTTCCTGGAAATAACGGCTCCTGAGCTCAGGCGTGAGTTCGGCGAACATCATTTTCCTCGCCGTGAAGTCGTTGCCGTAGAACTTCAGCGTTTTCTTGATGCTTGCGCCGCCGTTGCCGGAAAGGATTATCCGGTAGAATACCTCCGTCATTGTCTTCTTCGATGGAATGATCTTCATCTCCCCGCCAGTTGCGGCAAGGATCCCGAACTTGTTTTCATGCCTTGTCGTGCCAAGCTCGGCATACTGGTTCGTGTCGTTGAGATAGACATATTCCCTTCCGAGCTTCACCCGTACCAGCACCGAATTGAAAAAACCAGGCTTAGGGAAGAGCGAGATCTCGTTGATGACCTGGCCGAGGCATGGAAGGTCGGATGCCAGCACGAATTCAGGAGAGTAGCCAAGCGTCCCAAGCATGGAGTAGATTACAACGGCGACATCAGCGCTGTTGCCGTATCCGTCGGAGAAGGTCTTGTCGGCCGGACTCATGTTTGAAAGAGGAATATCCGTGAACGCAGGACCCGCATGCTTGATGTTCTTGGCGATGTAGTCCCTTACGGCCCTTATTCTCGGGATGTCATCCTTGATTCCGGCGGCAATCTTCCCGGCGGACTCCCTTGTCAACGGCTGTTCTTCAGAAGCCTTGACAAGTATCTTGTTGATGCTCACGGCATAGTCCTTCCATCCCATCTGCGTTGTAACGCCAATGTAGGGGGCGAAGCACCATGCAGGCGGTAGATTGTCCTCGCGCCTTATCGGCGGCTGGTTGACGGCCTTGAATGTCTTCACGTCTGCGTCCTTGGATGCCTGGGTGAACTTTGCGACGTCTCCGGAAAAGAAGAGCTTTGTCCCTCCGGAATTCTTGATCGACACTGTCGATTCAAGCAGCGGCTCGAAGGTGCGGAAGAATTCCATCGCTGAAAAGAAAGGCCTGTCCTTGTGCTCGGAGACGATCTTGAACTCGATCGTGCTTCCGATGTCCACGCCGGGCAGGTTGGCCACGAGCGTCTTCCCGGGAGGATAGCGCGGCGCGGAACCGCACCACGGCTGGTCCATGATGTTCATCTCCTTCTCGCTGATTTTCCTGGAAGTGCCATCCTTTGCCGTGACGACCGCATATTCCAGGTTCAGCCTGTCCCATGCCGGATTATAGTTGAACTTCAGTTCAGAATTGGACTTCTTGCCGGCATATGTCAGGATCTTCTGTTTTACAGTACGTGTAAGCTTCCAGCTGTGCTCGTCGATGATCTCGTACTGTGCGTTCTCGCCCAGCATCGCTATGTTCACGTCAGGACCGTAGGTTTCTTCGGCGCCACCGACCGATGTGCCCGAACTGAACAGCGCCTTCTTCCTGCAGTCGTATTCGATGCTCTTCAGGTTGTCCTTCATCTCGAGATACTGGGCCGGACTCAGCTCGACGGTCTTCATGAGGAAACTGTTTCGTCCGGAAAGCCTGTTGTCCGTAAATTCAAGTCCCTGTTTCCAGGTTATGGACTGCGTGTCGATCTTCGTAAATTCCGGAATCGATATTTGTTTCCAGGAGTTGCCGCTGAACTTGAGCGAGAAGCTCTCATCGGTACCGCATGCGATTTCAGTTTCCATGGGATATTTGCGCTTCTCAAGGCCGGCCTTCCCTATTATCATGTTGACGACTCCGATGCTCCGCCCGAACCAGGGCAGGGGAGGGATGATCTTCCCGTCTCCTTCCACCAGGCAGTTTTCAGCTATGTACTTCACCGTGGCTTTCAGAGGAACCGATGTGTCCTGCATGCTCTCCGGGGTGATCTTTAGTTCCAGAACCCTGGCGCCAGGCACTGCGGCTTTGACAAGGGATTCAAAGAACCTCTTGACCTCGTCAGGTTTCTTCCTTGCGAATGAGCCGCGGTAGGCGTTGTCGTTGATCCCGTCGAACTCGAAGACGGTTTCGGCCATGACTGTCCCTGAATCGTCGATGCCGCCTTCTGTCTTTATGCGCATCAGGTTCTCCTCTGCGGGTATGATCTGCGAAGTCCGCAGTATATCGCCTTCCGGTTTTGCCACCAGGAAGCTCCGGTTGCAGAGATATGCCGGGAAAAGCTCCTTGGTGCTTTCATCGGTGGAATCCATCAGGATGTAGGAGCCGTCGTCGTCTTCAACGGCTGTGATGGCGTGGTTGAAGTTGGGAGTCGGTATCTCGTTGTCCTTTTTCGCTCCGACCATGATTATGACCGGATATGCTTTGAAGCCCGCTATCTTCAGCATCGCCGCGAGCAGGGCGGCCTTGTCCCTGCAGACTCCGTATTTGTTCTCGAAAGTCGTCTTCACGTCGTGCGGTTCGTATCCTGGCGCCTCGGTCTCGGTCGTTATCCCCATATACCTGATGTTCTGCGACACGAACGTGAATATGGCCTGTATCTTCTCCTTTCGGTCCTTCGCGTCCTTGACAAGCTCTTCGACTTTCCGCTTCATTTCAGGCGTGGTCGCCTCAAGATGCGGCACGCAGAGTTCCCAGTACCATTTCGACAGGCTCCTCCAGTCGGTGATGGTGCTCAGGATGAGGCGCTGTACAACAGAACGGAGATCGGGCATGTCCGGCTCCGGGAACATCCTAGGCAAATCCTTGATCTCCCATTTGTAGTTCAGCATGCCGTCCTTCTCCGACTGATGGAACTTGACGGTCCCCTTGATCTCGTCCCTGAGGACGATGTTCTTCAACGGCAGTTCCTTCGGTGCTGATATTTCCACCGTCAGATGCTTTATCGGACATTCCCCCTCGATCGGGAACTCCGCGCTCCATGTATTCGGAACCCTGGTCTTGAAGTTGTCATTGTACGTCACGCATCGGATTATGTCGCCGATCTCCAGTCCGGGAATGTTGACCGTCAGGATCTTGTTGTTCGGGTCGTATATGTTTGAGCCCATCTGGCTGTTGTTGACCATGACGCGGCTCTGCCTGGCGACATCCACCGGAACTACCGCGCCATTCTTCTTTATGATCTCCAGAAGCCGGACTTCGAGTTTTTCATATGCCTGGTTGAAGTGGAGCGACATCGTCAGGTTGTCCCTCTTCCCCTTTTCCGTCAGGACTTTTATGAACTCATCGTCCCATATGAGAAATGTGCCGTCCGCCTTGTATCTGATGAGCATGGTGTCGTCGAGCAGTACCTCGTCGGCGTCGGGATAGATTTCGGCGGTGACGAGCCCGGTGGTCTCAATTACAACTGACCTGTCGAGAATCCCCTTGGAATAGTCCAGATCCTGCGAGGAGACTTGAAGGATGAAAAGAAAAGAGAAGCATGCTAGGTGAATTAAGTATTTCACTGTCTGAATTCCTTTGTTGAATTATTTTTCATTATGAAAGATTACGAGGAATCCACTTTTTATTGGCTGGAATTCCACTATTTACGGCACTGGCCGTTTCCGTATATTATATATTTGTACGAGGTGAGTTCGACGAGCCCCATGGGACCCCGTGCATGAAGCTTGTCGGTGCTTATCCCTATCTCGGCGCCCATGCCGAATTCCCCGCCGTCCGTGAACCGCGTCGACGCATTCACATATACGGCCGCGGAATCAACTTCGCTCAGGAAACGTTTTGCGGAAACCTGGTTCCTGGTCACGATCGCGTCGCTGTGCTTCGAACCGTAGAAGTTGATGTGCTCGATTGCGGCGCCAAGATCGGGGACTATCCTTATCGACAGTATGAGATCCAGGTATTCGGTCGTCCAGTCCTCCTCGGAAACCGCCTTTGCACCGGATACGAGCTTGCGGAATTCGTTGTCGCCCCGCATCTCGACTCCGTGCTTTTTCAGCACAGCCGCCATTTTCGGTGCGAACTTCGCAGCTATGGACTTGTGGATGAGAAGTGTTTCAGCCGCATTGCAGACTCCGGGCCTCTGGCACTTTGCGTTTTCAACGATCTTAATGGCCATGTCGATGTCGGCTTCTGAATCAACGTATACGTGGCAGATCCCCTTGTAGTGCTTTATGACAGGGATCGTCGAATTCTCGACGACAGTCCTGATAAGCCCTTCACCGCCTCGGGGGATCACAAGATCAATGTAGTTGTTCATCTTCAGCATCAGGGTTACTGCCGTCCTGTCGGTCCATGGTATCAGCTGTACCGCGCCTTCAGGAAGCCCTGCGGAAAGTCCGGCCCTGTTCATGCAGTGGCACAGTGCAATGTTCGAATGGATCGCCTCCTTGCCACCGCGCAGGATGACGGCATTTCCGGCCTTGAAGCAGAGGCCTGCGGCATCTACGGTCACGTTCGGACGTGATTCATAGACTATTGCGATGACACCGATCGGCACTGAGACCTTGCGGATATCCAATTCGTTCGGACGTATCCATTCACCAAGCTGCTTGCCGACAGGATCCTCAAGCGCCGCGACGTCCCTCAATCCCTTCGCCATGGAGCTGATGGTCTTGTCCGTAAGCGAAAGCCTGTCCAGCATTGCCTTTGAAAGTCCTGCCTTCCTGCCGGCATCGAGATCCTTCGCATTCTCCTTCTTGAGGTTTTTGCTTTCGATCTCAATAGTGTCCGCCATCGCCCTGAGACAGTTGTTCTTCTGGTCAGTTGTCATTATCGAAAGCCTGTGGGCGGCGATGCGCGCCTTCTCGCCCATCTCAAGAAGGGCGTTTCGTATTTCATCCTCGGTGAATTTCTTGTTCATGGTATTTATCCCGTATTATTATTTATCGCTTTCATCATATTTTTTTCTGCTTCAGAAAAAAAATATCAGCACAGCACCAGATTGTTCCTGTGTACGACCTCTTCGTCCCCGTCATATCCGAGCAGGGAACTTATCTCGGTGCTCTTCCTGCCCATCAGTTTTCCGATTTCCTTTTCGCTGTAGTTGGACAGCCCTTTTGCGATGATTGTTCCAGACTTGTCGCAGATTGAGATCGTGTCGCCGCGCTTGAAACCGCCTTCGGTCCCGGTTATCCCAGAAGGAAGAAGGCTGCGGCCCTTCTGTGAAAGCGCCTTCGCCGCACCGTCGTCGACAATTATTTTCCCGGACGCCTTCGAAAAGAATGTCAGCCAGCGCTTCTTGGAATCCATCTGCTTTTCCGAGACAGGCATGAACAGGGTGCCAACGTCTTGCGCATTTATTATTTTAACTAGTACTTCGGGATCAGTTCCATCAGCTATCCATAGGTGCTCGCCGGCACGGGTGACTGTCTCCGCGGCGCGGAGCTTTGATGACATCCCGCCGACCGACATCGCGCTGTCGTCGGTTCCTGTAGCCATATTCTTGATTTCGTCGGAAAGATTTGCAACGACTGATATCCGCTTGTCCAGCTTTCCTTCCTTGAGCGAGAAAAGCCCGTCGACCATGGTCAGCAGCACCGTAAGCTCCGATCTCGTCATCGTGGCGATCAGCGCGGCCAGCATGTCGTTGTCACCGAACTTCAACTCGTCGACCGACACCGAGTCGTTCTCGTTTATGATAGGAAGGATGTTCTCGCTCCAGAGCGAGTAGATGCAGTTGAGCACGTTCAGGTGGCGTTCGCGGTCCTGGATGTCCGCAGCTGTCAGCAGAAGCTGGGCGGCATGGAATCCGAACTTCCTGCACTCGGCTTCGTACAGCGACATGAGCTTGCTCTGTCCGACAGCGGCCAGCGCCTGCACCTCTGAAAGCTTCTTGGGCCTGACAGTCTTACCCAGGGTCTTCATCCCTAGGCCGACCGCTCCTGATGAGACAAGCAGGACATTGTATTTCTTCTCGCGCAGCTTTGCTATCTGGGATATGAGTATCGCGATCCTAGAACTGTCCGTGAGAAGCCGGGTGCCGGCCTTCACGACAATGCTGGAGGCTCTTTTAACCGCCTTCTGCCTTGATGATATGTTCATTGTTGCCTTATAGATATTGTATGGGTTTCTTTATACTAACTTCGAAAAATACTTTACAACTTTTATCGGTTTAATTCTAATGGGAACGTAATTTAAAACACAGGTTTGTTTTTATCGACCTAAATGATATCGTTCGGCAGATTCTAAAAGTAGGGACGGGCTTTAGCCTGTCCCAGTCTTGATAACAAATATGGTACATGCTAAAGCACGTACCTACTTAAGTCCCATGGATCCAATCGAAAAATTAAAAGTCCTGTCGGAGGATTCGCAGTACGACCTCGCGTGCGCCTGCGGAACCAATGACAAGGACCGCCGCCACCGCGGCAGCGAAGGCAAATGGCTGTACCCGGTCGTCCTGCCCGACGGTGGTCATTCCGTCCTGCTCAAGACGCTCCTCTCCAATGTCTGTTCCAACGACTGCAAATACTGTCCGCTCAGAAGCGATACGAATGTCCGCAGATGCACCCTCCAGCCCGACGAAGTCGCAAAAGTCTTCATGGAATACTTGAGGCGCAAAGAGGTATTCGGCCTCTTCCTGAGCTCAGGTGTCATCGATAATCCCGATTTCACAATGCAGCGGCTTAACGATACTGTCAGGTTGATCAGACGCAAATACGGATTCAGAGGATACATCCATCTCAAGATAATTCCGGGCGCTTCCGATGCCGCCGTGGAAGATGCAGTGTCACTTGCAAGTGCCGTCTCCCTGAATATCGAAACGCCCGGCGAAAAGCATTTCAAGCTGTTGTCAGACAGGAAAAATTATCTCAACGACATCATCCGTCCGATAAAGCTCATGAGCAAGCTGACGTCCAAGGGGCAGCGGTTTTCACGCGTGAAATGCACCACCCAGTTCATTGTCGGCGCATCAGACGAGAAGGACACGGAGATCGTGGACTACATGAACGGCCTCTACAAGAGGCTGGATTTCAACAGGGTTTATTTCTCCGCGTACCAGCAGGGACTCGGCAAGTCCGATATTCCGGGCGAACAGAAGCATCTCTTCGACAGCGACGAGGTTTTCATGCGCGAACACCGTCTCTACCAGGTGGATTTCCTTCTTCGCAAATATGGATTCGAAAAGACTGACATCGTCTACGACTCCTCGGGTAACCTCAGTCTTGACAAGGATCCAAAGGAACTCTGGGCGGAATCGCATCCGGAGAATTTCCCTGTGAAGATAAACACCGCAGACCGCGAATCGCTCCTGCGCGTTCCCGGACTCGGACTCGAACGCGTCAACAATATCCTGAAGATGAGGAAGGATTCCAGGATCAGGGATTTCGTGGCTCTCAAGATCAAAGGCAAGACTCTCGCCAAGACCAGCAAGTACGTGGAATTCGATTAAGCGCTAAGGCACATAGGCACAGAGTTGTAAATGACGTGTGTTGAGTTCAGGTGGATTTTTGATTTCCAGTTTGGGAGTCAAGCCCGCAAGGCATGTTCATGGATTTGTTTTGATTGAAAATAAAGTTTGCAATAAGCCTATCCCTTCAGCGAAAACTTCCTGGTGAAGCAGCTCTTCGGGCAGGCTTTCATGCAGTCACCGCAGCTGATGCATTCAGGAGTGCCGACTTCCTTTCTTACATCAAGCCCCACCGGGCAGACCTTGTCGCACTTCCCGCAGCTTATGCAGCTTTCCCCGTTGAACGACATGACATGCAGCGAATACTTGGATGTCAGCGCATATATCGCCCCCAGCGGGCACATCACCCTGCAGAATATCCGCGAGATGAGGATGGCGCCAATCAGGAAGGCCGCGAGTATCGCAAAGCGCAGGTTGAAGAAGCTTTTCTCGGCGTAGATGCCGGAAGTGGAAGTGTCGAACAGCTTTGCAGGAAGGGCGCCGATCAAAGTCCCGTTGGGACAATGTGTGCAGAAATATAGTTTCAGCCTGGGTTCCTGGGAGGCCCTGCTTTCAGGCGAGTTCACCAGCAGGTCGGCTTCGGCGAGCTTGTTGGGCAATTCAACGGGATCCAAAGTTATTTTATCTCCTGGATTTACAATCATGGTTATAAAATTTTTCCTTTCGGATAAAATTTTATCTTTCTTTTCCTTCCCGATGTAGACAAAGTCCAAGGAAAAACCTTTCACCGTTTCAGTTCCGATATTTTCAACGGTCACGGTCACGTCCACGTTTCCGGCATCATTCTTTTTGATTTCCGGTTTGGGAAGGAAGAGGTAGCCCGATCTGTCGAAGCCGAAAATGAAAGGCAGCAGCATGACGAAGAATAACAGGAACATGTACTTTCCGTAACGGAGGATTTTTGGCAGATTCAGCTTGGGCGATGGAATCCTGTACAGAAGATCCTGGAGCAGTCCGAACGGGCAGATGAAGCCGCAGGCCATCCTACCGAAGACAAGTCCGACAGCAAGTATCGAGGAAATCGCGAGTGCGGGAAGCTGGTGGATCGCGGAGCTGAACGTGAAGACGCCGACCGGACACGCCATGCTCGCCCATGGACATCCATGGCAGTTGAATCCGGGCGTGCAGAACTTCTTGAATGAAATCCCGAACATGTTCAGGTTCATGAGCCAGGTCGCGATTGCGGCGGTATAGAATCTGATTCTGGTAAAGAAATTCATCTTGTTTCTGTGCAATCTGTATGTTTCGTGGTTAAGATCTTGATTGCGTATCCGATGTAGGGTTCGCTGTCTCAGCGAAGATTCTTGTCTGTGACAGACAACTCCACATCTCCGACACTCCGATTTGACTATTCTCCGATTCGCCGTTTCTCCGACACTCCGGTTCTGTCTTTGAAGCTTGGTGGATGCGGCACGCGCACCCGGAATTTTCACTTTCAGGTAGGACAGTCCTTCTGCTGGAGGACTTCCGGGGTGAGGCTGTAGATGTCATATATGTTGCCGTCCTTCCTCATCAGCCCGTCCACGGCCGCAGTTTCAGTATATTCTAGCCCGTTCATCTGCACTGCTTCGGTCTTTCCCGGAACCAGCGAGAACACCCTGTGTCTTTCTGCGAATATCGCAGAAAGCAGGACGATCAGGCATGCGGCCAGAAGGATTATCTTGAAATATTTCTTCATGGAAATAATGTACATCTCATATGGAATCTGGCAAGACCTTGAATCTGTATGAGTTTGGGGTGCTCTTGAGTAATGCAGACCTTCCTGCCTGCAATTTCTAAATACAGGCTAAAAGCACATGTCTTGCGACATTAACTACAAACGAAGACAAGATCCAATTCTGAATTGCCGGCACCTGGCACCTGGCACCTATTTCCCCTTCAGCAGCACTCTTCCCTTTGGAAGGCGTTTCGTGAAGCCGAGGCCGTCGAATTTTTCAAGCAGGGCGACCGACATGTTCCTGCTGGCGCCTGTGGCCTCCCTGAAGTCTCCGACCTCGAGCAGGCCCTTCCTCGCAATTATATCGGCAATCTTTTTCCGGCAGTCCTCAAATGTCCTCATGCTGATAATATGATTCCCGATGACGACGATAAGTTTCTCGTCGACCAGCATCTTTATCACGGATTTCAGTTCCTGCTCGGTAATCGCTCCTGTTTCCAGTATCGTCCCGTGAGCAACACAGTTTATGCCGGACTTCTCGATCAGTGCTAGCAGTTTGTCCTTCAATTGCATTATCCTCGAACTTGCGGCAGGCGCAAAGGATTTTAATGCAACCTTGCCGTTGATAATTTTTATTTCCGAGTCTGTCTCGGAAATAAAAATTTCTATGATTCTTGCGAAGTTCGCAGCCTTGATGTCAAAGGTGCTGCAGAATGTCTCTGTGTCCATCCCTGACAGTTGCTTCTGGTTCTTATGAAAAATTTCCAGACCTTTCCTTATCCTGTCAGAGAGTTCGCCGCGTCTCGCAAGAACAAGATAATGTCCTCCATTCAGGACTGCAAGGAACCCGCTGGAAACTTTTTCCTTGAGGAGCATTTCAGCCGCCTGAGGCATGAGTCCCGACAGTCTGACAGCTTCCGCGTGCTCGAGCAGATAGTTAACTCCGCATAGCACTTCAGCCTCAAAAAAATTGTTGTTCCTTGCGAACTCCATGGATGTATAAATTCTGTCTTCAGAATTTATCTTGATTGAAGTTCCGGAACTGGAGATGACAACGCCGCCGCCGATTGTCGTTGAAGGCGAGAGGCGGCGCAGGACAAACCTGTCACCTGAGGCAATGGAAACTTCCTCGTTGAACTTCAGCCTAACCGCCGCTGTGGCTCCCGGCTCGATGGAGGATTTTCCGAAGAGCGAAACTTTTGCGCTGACTTCCGAAGTGCCTGCATGGAACTTGAACTCGGTATTGTTCTTTATCGGAAAGTCCTTGCTGATGTTCATTAGCTCCACGGCTGCGAACTTCGCAGGCCGGAAATATCCAGGAGTCGCAATCGTCATTCCACGGGAAATCTCCTCGGCAGGAATGTCCTTCAGGTTTATCGCGGAACAGACGCTCGCGTATGTGTTGTCGGTATTGTGCTTGTAGTTCTGGATCGATTTTACGGATGTCCTCTTGCCGGATGGCAGGAGTTCGACTTCGTCTCCGATACTTATCTTGCCCGACAACGGGATTCCAGAAACAACTGTGCCGAATCCCTTGACCGAGAAAACCCTTTCAATGTTCATCCTGAAAGCGCGGGTGTCGGTCTCCCGCATGACAGATGAAACCATGCCGTCCAGCGCGGATCTGATCTGATCTATACCGTCGAAAGTGATGTTTGACACTGGGATTATTGGTGAGTCGCCGTAGCCATGCTCCTTCAGGAAATCAGCAATCTCGCTCTTTACGGCTTCCAGGGCAGGGGCGTCGACGAGATCCGTCTTTGTGAGGGCGACCATGAGCCGAGGTGAACGCAGCAGCTTGATGATCTGCATGTGCTCGGATGTCTGCGGCATTATCCCGTCGTCAGCGGCGATGACAAGGATGAGGATGTCGATCGATGCGGCACCGGCCACCATGTTGCGTATGAAATCTATGTGTCCTGGCACGTCTATGATGCCGACCACCCTGTTGCCGGGAAGAAGACAAGGCGCGAACCCGAGATTTATGCTCATTCCGCGCTCTTTCTCCTCCTTAAGACGGTCGGTGTCGCATCCTGTGAGCAGCTTTACGAGGCTGGTCTTTCCGTGGTCGACATGTCCGGCGGTCCCTGCGACCACAGGCGGAAGTTCAGGTGTTTTTATTACAGGACTCAAAGATATTTTTCCCTTCGTGATAAATATGTTTAGAAGTAGAAGAAGCCTCCGGCTTGTTTGAATGCAAGCCTGAGGCTTGCGCTACTTCCCCAAACTGAAAATATCGGGCAATTCCTTCATAAGCGCTTCAAAGTCATCCGGCATCAGCGATCTCATGTCGAAGACCAGCGAATCATCATTGATCCTGCAGAATATCGACGGCATGTTCCCGCGGAGTTTTTCGGAGATCTCGTCGGGCGAGAAATTTCCGCCGACCTTCACGACCCTGCTCGGAATCCCCTCGTCGGGAATGGCTCCACTGCCTATGTATGCGGAATCATCTTCTGCTGACGCTTTGATTTTCTTGTTCCTGGAAAGCTGGGCGACAAGTTTGCCTGCCCGCTTGTCCAGGGACTTCATGTCTTCTGACAGCATCCTGTAGAGAGGCAGCTTTTCCTTATAGGTTCCGTTGACGAAATGGATCAGTGTGGATTCGATTGCGGCGACAGTCATCTTGCAGATCCTGAACATCCTCGCATACGGGTTCTTCCTTATCCGGTCGACGATTTCCTTTTTGCCGCAGATTATTCCGGACTGCGGTCCGCAAATGAGTTTGTCACCGCTGAAACAGACGACATCGGCTCCGGCTGCCAGAGAATCAGTGACCAGAGGTTCGTCTGGAAGTCCGAACTGTGAAAGTGAGACGAGGGCTCCACTGCCAAGGTCGTCGATGAGCGGAACACCAGGATGCCTGTTCAGCAGTTTGCGAAGTTCGCTGATTTTGGGAGTGCCGGTAAAGCCGCGCACGCGGTAGTTCGAAGTGTGGACATGTATTACGGCACCGGTGTTTTGGTTTATTGCAGCCTCGTAGTCTTTGAGGTGTGTGCGGTTCGTGGTTCCGACCTCCCTGAGTATCGCACGGCTTTTCTGCATTACGTCCGGCATTCTGAACTCGCCGCCGATCTCGATGAGCTGTCCGCGGCTTACGATAGTTTCCTTATACTCTGAAAGCGTGTTCAGGATGAGCATGGTGGCGGCGGCATTGTTGTTTACGACCGTGGCGGCTTCGCAGCCGGTGAGTTCGACAAGCATCTTTTCGATCTTCTCCTCGCGGAGCGAGCGTTTGCCGGAGCCGAGATCTGTCTGGAGTATCGAATATCCTGAGAATACCTTCATCTGCGCGATTGCCTCGTCGCAGAAAGGGGCTCTTCCAAGACCGGTGTGCAAAAGTATGCCTGTGGCGTTGATTGCCCGGCGTCCTTCAGGCGAACTTGTCCTGGTGAGTTTTTTCACCGCCTCTCCGATAAGCTGCCTGTCAGATGGGGGAGTGTCGAGCTTGCCCTTTAGGATCTTGTCGCGGGCTTCGGAGATCGCTTCGCGCAGGAAGAGCTTTGTCATGCCGGCGCCGAACTTGGACTTTACTGTGGCAATCTCCGGCTTTTCGAGGAGCACCCCGAGCTGGGGCAGGCTTTTCAGGAGAACTTCCTTCTCGTTTTTCATAAGCACCAACCATTTTAATAAAATTGACCACAGGACACACAGATTACACAGGAATATATACCACGAAACACACTAATCACACGAAAAACTCATATATGCCAAAGGGGAATATCTAGTTATTTCATGTTGTGGCCAATACTTCCATTCATAGGAATCTCAGTAGTGTCCTTGTTTGATACCTTGGTAGACATGGTATTTCTCTCCGTCATATTATAATTTATCGTATAACCAACGTTTGAAATAGCAAATGCCTGTTGAATAAATATGATCTTAACTTCATGATTGGATATTCCTTGTTGGATATTGGAGGTTCAATTTCAGAAATAGCTGTTTTTCGAGGTTCCCTAGAGTATTTATAAAATATTGGATATATATTTTGAGCGGAGGTGTTAGGGGGCTGGGTCCCCTCATAGTCTTCAAAACTATCGCTGATCCGAAAGGATCTGGGTGGGTTCGATTCCCATACGCCTCCGCCAGAAACTATATTGAAGTGAGCCAATTGTAAAATTGGAGAAGGTAGGGCGTTTTCTCCGAAAGCGCCCTTCCGAACGGACGGCTACGGAGAGCCGTCCCTACCTTATAAATAGGCGGTTTAAAAAGCCGCCTTACTTTAGAGGACTATGAACAAGGAACAGGCTGAAAAGAGAAGAAAGATAATGTCCCGGTCCATACTGCTCGGACATTGCGTATGCGATCCCCGCAAGCCGTGTCCGTGCCCGAACTTCATGGACTTCGATGTCTGCGAATGCGCTGGCGAGAAGCTGCCAACTGCGAAATCCGCAGGAAAGATAAAACTCACCGAATATGTCAAAAGCGCCGGATGCGCGTCCAAGATAGCCAAGAAGGAGCTCTTCGAGATGATCAAGGGGCTTCCGGATATCAAGGACAGCCGCGTGCTCCTAGGCTCAAACTCTGGAGATGATGCCGGCGTCGTGGTCTTCCCGGGAGATTCCAAGCAGGCCATGGTCCTCACCGTCGACGTCTTCGCACCTTCTGTTGACGATCCATACACCTTCGGACAGATCTCTGCGGCGAATTCCGTTAGCGACATATACGCCATGGGTGCAAAACCCTGGAGCGCACTTTCAATAATCGGGTTTCCGTCAAGCCTCCTTCCGAACAGCGTCATGCGGGAGATTCTGCGGGGAGGAATAGATAAGATGCAGGAAGCTGGAATCTCGGTCGTGGGCGGACACAGCATAAACGACGAGAACATTAAGTGCGGGTTCGCAGTATTTGGATACTGCGAACGTGATAAATACATAAGGAATGCCGGCGCAAGACAAGGCGATGCTATTGTGCTTACGAAGCCGCTCGGTGTTGGTATTGCCGCCTTTGCCGGTCAGATCGGCCAGGCCGACAAGAAGACATTGAAGCAGATCGCGGATTCGATGAAGTCGCTGAACAAGACGTCTTCGGAGCTGATGCTCAAACACGGTGTACATGCGGCTACGGATGTCACCGGATACAGCCTTCTCGGCCACATGAGCGAGATTGTGAAGAACAGCAAGGTCGAAGCTGAAATAGATTTTGATGCAATACCGCTTTTTGACGGGATCAGGGATTTGTCGAGGAAGGGAATATGCCCCGGCGCCGTTGAAAGGAACAGGGAGGCGGTGCCGGCGTCAATATTGGATTTGTCAGGAATTTCCGAACCCCAGCAGAGCATCGTGTTCTGTCCTGAGACCTCCGGCGGACTTCTTGTCTTTATGCCTGTTAAGAATGCTGGAAAGTATGTCTGCGAACTTCGCAGGAGAGGAATAAGCTCTGCGGCGATCATCGGCAGGGTCACAGGGAAGTCGCCTAAAGGTTTCATCAGGGTTGTTACGAAACATAAGGAAGAGTTCAATCCGATTAAAATAAAATTGGAGAAGGATATGAAAAAGAAGACTGAAGTTAAAAAGGAGACTGCCTGCTGTGCGGTCGAGGGAGCTCAGCTTTCTGGAAAAAGCTCCAGTCTGCCTTCGCAGTCCGCTTCGGACACATTCGGCTCATACATGTCTGCCGTCATGGCTCCCGGGGCGATAGATGCGAAACACAAGAAGCTCATGGCGCTTGCGTTGTCAGTGGCGACGAAATGCGAGCCGTGCATAAAGATCAACACCGATGGGGCGCGCGAGGCCGGAGCGACAGATGCCGAGATATCCGAGGCCGTCGCAATCGGGATAGCATTCGGCGGGGCGCCGACCGCGATGTTCTACAACACCGTCAAGAATAATTAATTTTCAATTTATACGGCTTGTATTTTGTTCGTAGTTAATCCCGCAAGGGATGTTTTAAAAGTAGGGACGGGCTTTAGCCTGTCCCATTCTTGAAAACAAAGATGGTACATGCTGAAGCACGTACCTACTCAAAGCAACATGTCTTACGACATTGACTACAAACGTAAAGGCAAAATCCTATAGAAACTCTTTTTGAAGGCGTTTGCAATGAAGAGAAATAATTTCAAGCTTGTAGATGTGCAGAAGGTGTATGGCGGACCGGAAGGCGAACTCTGGGAACTGGTAATGGGCGAGCAGATCCATGTCGGCGGATGGAAGAGTTCAAAGGAGCTTGCCGACAAGGCGGGCGTTAAAAAGGGGATGAAAGTTTTGGACCTCTGCTCAGCGCTAGGTGCTGGCCTGAGGTTTCTGGTGAGGAACTACGATGTCGAGGGATTCGGTCTTGACGGCACTAGGCATATGATAGATGAGGCGATAAGAAGAACTGAAGCTGAAGGGATGTCCAGCCGGATCCTGATGAAGCTGGGCGACGTGACAAGCATTCCATGGCCGGATAAGGCTTTTGATCTTGTCTGGGGCGAGGACGCCTGGTGCTATGTCGTCGACAAGGAGAAACTGGTCAGGGAGGCTCACAGGGTACTGGGAAAAGGCGGGAAGATAGCCTTCACCGACTGGATAGAAGGTGATGCCGGCCTTTCTGATTCCGAGGCGTCGAGGATCAATGCGTTCATGAAATTCCCATACATGGAAAGCCATGAGGGTTATGAGAAGGTCCTGAAGGACGCTGGTTTCAAAATTGAAGTTTCCGACGATCTGACTGCGGATTTCGCAGACCACATAAGCCTATATATAAAGATGCTGAAAGAACAGCTCACCTTTGATGCGCTGAAAATAATCGGCAACGACATGAACCTTTTCAGCCAGATGGGTGGAGAAATGGTATTCATGGAGGAGATGGCGCGGAAAAATAAACTTGGACGATGCAGGATGACAGCGGTGAAATGAATTTATATAAGGCACTAGAATTATTCTGTCGCCTTACTTGTGTCTTTGTATATAGCAGGAGCACTGGTGTTCCGCCGGCAATTTAAGAAGTATGGCGGTTTTTAAACCGCCAGTTGTCGGGTTAAAACCCGACATACATTTTATGAAATTGAGCCTTAAAACATTTAACCTGCCTGTCATAGGATTCAAAAGATGTCATTCGGAAAGATTGATAGATTCTCTGATGCTGAACGGGAAGCCATAAAAGCCCACCGTAAAAATGGCGGACTTGTCGCCGGTTATTTCTGCACCCAGTTTCCCGCCGAGATACTTGCCGGTTTCGGACTTTATCCTGTCAGGCTAGCCGAAGGCGCCGTTTTCGAGGCTGAACGTGAAGGAGAGAAGCTTGTCAGGCCGGATGCCTGTTCCTACTGCAAATCCCTGGTCGGAAACTTCAGGTCGAAATCCGGGCTTTTCGGGATGGTCGATGCCATTGTCGGTGTAATAACCTGCGACATGATGCGCCGCACGCTGGAGGTTCTTGAGAAGGAGTCGGGGATCCCTGTTTTCCAGCTGCAGATGCCTGCGACGCGCAGCAGGAACGCGCAGGAATATTTCATTTCGGAAGTTGAGAGGACTGCGAAAGACATAAAGGCATTTCTGAAGTTACGCTTCGATTGTGGAAAGGCGCGCAGGTTTTTCAATGCGAGGAAGAAATGCGCTGGAATCATCGAGGACATTGTTTTAAAGGAGAAAGTTCCGCCACTGTTTTCACACAGGCTCCTTAACATGTTCAATGTTGCCAGGCCGGAAAAGATGAAGCTGTTCCTGGAGTCTCTCAATACTGGACTAAAACCCGGGAAAAGCAAGCATCGGATACTTGTCGCCGGCTCAATGTTTTGCCTCGAGGACGACCTGGTATGCAGGATTCTTCAGGAAAATGGAGCTGGCGTGATGCCGATGTTTATTTCTGAAAATGGTCCGACTGGATTTTACAGGGGAGCAAGGCTCAAGGGCAATAGTGAAAAGGAGATGATATCTGAACTTGCAGGTATCTCTTTCAAGTCCGACATCTGCATTAGGCAGAGGCCGAATTACCAGGCCTATGAGAAGATCAAGGAAGCAATTGCAAGGAATAAGTGCGACGGCGTGATCCTCAAATGCATTAAATTCTGCGATATCTGGTATTCCGAGAAGGAAAGGATGAAGCAGGCGCTCGATGTGCCGTTGCTTGTACTTGATACCACCTATTCGAATTCCGAGGAGGAACGTATCCGGAACAGGATGGAGGCGTTTCTGGAAATCCTTTAGAATATTTTCCGCACAGAGGCACGGAGACGCTAAGTTAAGAGAATTAAATACCAGTGTCATCCCATAGGATGACGGATGGATGGATTTTTGGATGAATGGATTATTGGGTTTGAATTCAGGATAAGGATAAAAGGGAAGGGTTGGGAAAGGAGTTCCAAAAGAGGCATTTCGGATTTTATGAATGTTTTTTTGTGTATATCTTCTTGATTTGCAACAATCCATTCATCCAGCAATCCAATCATCCACGGGACGGCAGTGATTAAATTCTGTGTGTTCTGTGTTTAGGGTCTATCCTTTAAGGAGGGCATAAATCAGGAATCCATAAACCAGACAGGAAGTCACGATGCCGATAATCAGTCCGATTTTAGCATATCTTTTGGACTCGTCCTTGAATAGGGCCACGGTGCATATGATTATGGACAAAGCCGGAGCTACAGTTACAATGATTCCTGCCAGGAACCCGTAGATGGAGCCTCAACCGAAACCCGGAGTCTTGATGATTGAACATAGAATCACGATTGGATATGCAAGCCACGGGGCGACTGCCGTCCAGAATCCGATTTTGCCTATGTTGATCTTTTCCATATATTATAATATAGCCTGTGACAAGCAAATTTGATAGCAGGTTTCAATCAGGATAAGGTAGTATAAGGATTTTTAATGGGAATTCAACGAATAACATCCGCTGCATGGGACGAAAGGATCAAGGAGAGCCCCGGGGCCTTCCGCCGCGAGTGCAGATACTTGAGAAGCATCCGGAAAGGCGGAGTTCCGTATCTGTTCAGCCCTTCGGAGTATGCGAGCAGGGGCGACAGGCTGCTTGACAGGCTGAAGTTCGATCCGTCTCCCGCGGCGCTCAGGTTGTGGGCGTTCATTTTCAGCGAGAAGGACAGGCTTTTCCTGGCGAAGGAGAACGGCTGGAAGATTTTCGCCGTGATGAAGGATCTCGGGCAGACCCCGGTGATAACTTATGCTGTCCCGAAATCACTTTCATTCTACGCAGACGCCTTATGGTGGGCTCCATGTTTCGCTGAGAACCCGCGTCTTCTCGACGAGGCTGAAAAGCTTGGTGCGACAAATGAGCTGTGTTTCGTAAGGGCCGCCCTTGGCGCGTTCAAGACGCTTGACTATTTCCCTATGCCGGACCTGTGTTTTGCAGGGGTCGGCAGCTGCTGCGATGACTTTTCCGCAGTGATGCAGCTCATCGAGTGGCAGGGGGCGAAAGTCCATTGGTGGGAAATTCCGTCAAGGCCGGACAGGACAAGATTTCAGGTGTCAGGAAAATTTCTGAAGACACCATATGGGAAAACTGATTATCCTGAAAAGGCCGTTCAATTCCTGGAGAAGGAATACAAGGGGATAGTGAAAGCGCTTGAGACCGAGACAGGGCGACGTGTAACCCAGCCCATGCTCAAGGGCAGCCTCGACAAGTTCAATAAGATAAGAAGGCTTGTCAGAAATCTCCGGGAGATGGTCTACAGTGCGGAGAAGGTTCCTCTTCCAGGCCTTGAAACACTTCTCGCCGAATTCATCGGCATACACGCATGCAGCGAGCCGGAGGAGTCCGTGAACGTCCTCGAATGCCTGATGGACGAAGTAAAGAGAAGGATACGCGACGGAGTTTCACCTTTTAAGGGGAAGCCTGTCAGGATCTACTGGGTCACACCGCCGACCGACGCATCGCTTATAACCCTGCTTGAAGATTCCGGAGCGTGCGTTGCAGGGACAGACTACATGATAAGCCATTCGTATTATCAGCTGCGGGCCAACATTCCTCCGTTGAAGGCGATAGCCGAGAACTACATGGACGACCTGATGATTGGCTCATTGGAGCATCGTGCGAAAAAGATTGTGGAGGAGGCGGCCAGGTTCCGCGCCGACGGAGTCCTTATCACCGGAATATTCGGCGCGAGCCATTGTCCTTTTGAAGAAAAGATAATCGGTGATATGATAAAAAAGGAACTTTTTATTCCTGTGATGTCGTTTGACGTGCCTTATTCGCCAGGCAGGCATTCGGAACAGGTCGTGAACAGGATGCAGAGTTTCATAGAGATGATAAGAAAGCGTTGAAGAGACAGCCCTTGCGGGCTTGACTACGAACAGTTAATCAGAGAGATTGCATTGTTTGTAGTTAATGCCGCAAGGCATGTTTTTAAATAGGTGCTGTGATAAACAATGAAAAACCAGAATCCATTCAAGTATTTCGAGAACGCGATCGACTATGAGCTCGAGTTCGTGGAGAAGGAGAAGAGCAGGGGGCGTAAGATCGTCGGCATCTACTGCGAATACACTCCGCGCGAGATCATCCTGGCGGCGGGTGCGATACCCGTGTGTCTCTGCGGTACATCCAACAGCACTGTCGCCGCCGCCGAAAAAATACTTCCCTCGAATCTCTGTCCGCTGATAAAAAGCTCGTTTGGATATTTCATAACCGACAGCTGCCCATTCATGACGATGGCCGACCTGATCGTGGCGGAGACCACTTGCGACGGCAAGAAGAAGATGTATGAGATCATGGGCCAGCGCAAGCATGTCGAAGTGCTGGAGCTTACCCAGAAATCAGATTCGGCGTCGGCGCTGAAGCACTGGACCGATGAACTCAGGAAATTCCGGAAAACTCTTGAAACCGAGTTCAAGGTCAAGATCACCGACGCTGATCTCCGCAGGGCGATAAAGTTGATGAACAAGGAGAGGTCCCTTCTCAAGAAGGCCTTCAACCTTGGGATGAGGAATCCATCAGTTGTCACCGGACTGGAACTTGCGCTGATAAGATTCAGGGTCGCTGGATTCGAGAGGCATCTGGATATGCTTGAGAAATTCATAGAGGCCGTTGAAAAGCGCGGGAAGAGCAGGAAGATGGCCGGCAAACCGAGAGTTCTCCTGACCGGATGTCCTACTGGCGAAGGCTCAGGAAAGGTGATCGAGATAATCGAGGAATGCGGCGGCGTGCTCGTAGTTCAGGAGGCATGCAGCGGCATCAAATCAGTTTATGAGATGACTGATGAGGATGGCGATCCGATAGAGGCGATTGCAAGACGGCATTTCCATCTGCCATGCTCCTGCCTGACCCCGAACCGGGGAAGGATCGAGCTGATTGCGAAACTCGCAGAAGATTTCAAGCCGGATGCCGTGATAGACCTGATCTGGCAGGCATGCCATACGTATAATGTCGAATCCCACATCGTCGGGGAATTCGTGAAGAACAAGCTGAAGCTTCCCTTCCTCAAGGTCGAGACTGATTACTCGCCTTCGGACCGGGAACAGCTGAAGGTCAGGATAAACGCGTTGCTGGAGATTGCGAGGAGCTGAAGAAGAAAATGGATTGATGGATGGGTGGATTGTTGGATGAGTGGGCTGGATTAATTTTGGAATCAACAGATGAAAAGCAAGAAGAACAAGACAACATGCGGAGTGGATATCGGCGCTAGGTCGATAGACATCGTGCTCTTTGACGGCAGGAAGATCATCGACTCGATTGTGATCAATACTGGTGCCAAGCCGCGTGAGAGGGCGTTGTCGGCATACCAGAACCTCCTTGTGAAGAACGGGCTCAGGAAGAACAAGCTCTTCAAGACGGTTTCTACGGGATATGGACGCAACCATTTCACCGGTACCGATGAGGCTGTGTCCGAGATCGCATGCCATGCCGCAGGCGTCGCATATTATTACCCTGACGCCGAACTGGTGATCGATATTGGCGGTCAGGATTCCAAGGTGATCAAGATGCTTCCCGGCGGGAAGGTCGTGGATTTCGGGATGAACGACCGCTGTGCCGCAGGAACCGGCCGCTTCATAGAGATGGTGTCAGACATCCTTGATATAAAGATCGAGGACATCTCGAAGATGTCGTTCAGGAAGGTGTCAGGCTGCGAGATCAATTCGATGTGTGCGGTATTCGCGGAATCCGAGATCGTGGGGCTGCTCCAGAATGAAGTGCCTGTGGAGAAGCTGCTCAAGGGGGTTTTCGTTTCCGTCGCCAAGCGCGTCGTCTCGCTGATGGGAAAATCCTTTACCTCGAAGGACATTGTCTTCACTGGCGGAGTCGCGATGATCAACGGAGTCGCGGAGGCGTTGGAGCAGGAGACAGGTTCGAAGATTGTTATCCCTGCAAATCCACAGATCACCGGAGCCCTTGGAGCAGCGATCCTGGCCGGCAGGAGATGAAAAGACGAACAAGGTTCAAAAAGGCCTGCTGCTGTTCAGCCTCCATTTGAACAATTCCCGCCGGTGTGTTGCGGTGTTTTCTGACAGTGTCGAAAGACTCAGCCAAGCTCAAAGCTGGTTATGCCGTAGATATTGTCGAGAGGCAATGAGGGCGGAGTACCCTTGTATATCCTGGCGGTTTCAAATACCTTTGTCATCCCGTGACGTTCGACCAGTTCAAGGGCTGCTTGATTGCAGGCTGGAATATCGAGGAACACAGGTTCGCCGACTGCGAACGAGGACAGCTTTGTGAAGAGAGTTTCAGCTATTGCCGGTGTGTCGGCGAATACCGGAGCGATCTTGAATCCCCTTTTGCACTGACGGATCACCCCATAGCCGGCAATACGACTTCCATCCATCGCCGCCATGGAATGACTGCCTGCCTGGTTGATCCAGCTTTTCAGGAACTCGCTGCGGGGAGCCGGAAAAAAACGTCTGTCATAGCGGAAAAGTTCTGCGCATGGAAGTTCGCGCAGGTCGGCAAGAGTTGAGTCAGACGAGGATTCCGACTCGGTTCCAATCCCTTCATATCTGGCATTTCGATGGGTTATATGGAAACCGCAATTCTCATATTTCTCCAGCATTGCCACTACGCCGTCACCTCCGACAGTTCGATTTCCCATGTAGCTTATAGCCGTCTGCCAGAGTTTCATGCCTATTCCCTGGTTCCTTAAATCCTTGCGTACGATGTAAAATCCAAGGAAACCGAAAGTGTCATCATAGGCGACCGCTGAAATGCATCCAGCAGGTTCACCGTTCAATTCAGCCAGGAAAAATCCGTTTGGGTCGGCGGCATAAAAGCTGTCAGCGTCATGAATGCCCGGGTTCCATCCTTCTGCCGCAGCCCAGGCGATGGCGATATCCACTTCAAGCCGAGTCATCGTCCTGATTGTGACCCCGGTATTTTTCATAGGCGTCGTCCCTGCTTGTTTTTTTTACCAGGCATCCGTCCTGATATTTTTTCATCAGATTTAGGTTTAAATTTTTCTTCAATATAGCTAATTCGATGTGCATTTGCAATTGACGGATTTCAACAACCCTGCAGTCCTGGGAAACGCATCCGGTCGAACGAAACTGGGTAGTGACATGTCACGGCGCAGATGGTCATAGCATTTCCGAACGGGCATGGGGCTCGTAGAATTTCAGGCCTAGTGCTTCATAGACATCCTTCTCCTCCCGCTGGGCGATGATCTCATCCCCGTTGTATAGGCCGTATTCATTCAGTTTCCATCCTTTGGCAATCGCACGTTTCCTAAGAGCGATATTGTGCTCCTTCGGACCTGTGAAGTAGAGCAGGGCGGCACCCCACTGGTTTTCATCAACCAGGCGGACGTCGACGCGAAGACCTGATTTCAAGTCGAAGGAAAGCTTCGTGACGCCGTGTGCGACAACGTCCCGTACAGATGGAAGCCTGCAGATTGCGGCGGACACTTTTTTCACCGGATTCGCAACGACCAGGATATCAACATCGCCTATAGTCTCTTTTTTGCGGCGATAGGAGCCTGCGGCCTCGCACCGTGCGGTATCAGGCAATGCACGGATTGTCTTTAGCAGCATTTCGACATCCTTAATGATGTCCCTGCGGGGGAATCGCGTGTTGCACTCGGTCACGCGCCCGGCATTCTCAAGTATCTTCATTTCCATCTGCTCGCTGAAGCCTGGGAGCAGGCGCAGTTTCCCTTCCCGTGCGGCCTTGATGAGCGCGGGGACAGTCGTGACTCCAAGCTCCTTCTGGAGTTGGCGCACGCGCTTTGGGCCAAGGTCTTCAACCTGCATCAGTTCAGCCGGGAGGCCGCCCTGTTTCTTAATGAGTTTCTGGAGCGCTTCGATCTTTCCTGTTTCCAGATACTCCAGGATCTTGTCTGCAATCGCATCTCCGATCCCGGGAAGCTTCATCAGCTCCTTCTTGCCAACGCAGGTCGAAACATCCCTTGGGAGATCCTCGATTACCTGGGCGGCGTGACGGTATGCAGCAGGCTTGAACGGAACGCCTTTCTCTTCATGCAGGGCGCCAATTTGCCTCAGGAGACCGGCTATTACCCTGTTATTATCCATACGCTCGCCATCTGATTGATAGGGATTTTTTCTTATTATACTGCTATGAAGATAATCAGGCCCGCGTGAAAAATCAAGAAGATATAGAAATCTTAAAATAGTGTTTGACATAAATAGAAGCCGGGATAATTTATAAAAAAAGGGAGACATCATACGTCTTATGTCTAATAAGGAAAAAGCAAATCTGTGGTCTGCGAACCGTCAGCAGAAGTCAGTCAAGCAGGTAGTCGTCTATGAACTGATCGATGCAATGCTGGATGGCAGGCTGCCGGTCGACAGGCTGATGCCCCCCGAGAACGAGATGTGCAGGCGGCTCAGTGTTTCGCGGGTCGCGTTCCGTGAAGCGGTCAAGCAGCTCGAGATCTTCGGGTTCCTGCGTATTGAAAGGGGCAATGGGACGATGGTCACAAAACCCACTTTCACATGCAATGAGCCGATCATAGAGTTCCTCGGCAAGTCCGGAGCCATCAGCCTGGAGGAACTGCACCAGCTGAGGCTCCTGATTGAAGTGGAGATCGTGGAGCTTGTAGCAGGACACCATGAGGAAGACCTTCTCGCCAGGCTGCAGAAGAACCTCGACGAGGTGGAGCGAAACTTCAACAGGAAGAGTTCGCACATTGATCTCGACTATGAGTTCCACCAGATCATAATCGACGCATGTCCGAACAGGATATATCCTCTTGTGCTGAGCCCCTTCAACTCCCAGCTCTACAAGAGCAGGAAGATATCGTTCAAGAGCATAGCGGCGGCCAGGAAGACGTTTGAGACGCATAGGGCGATACTTGACGCGATCATGAGGAAGGATCCGAAAGGGGCGGCCGCGATCATGTCCAGGCATCTCGAAGCAACGGCTGATGATCTCGGAATTGAAACAGATAAAAGGCAATTTAATTCTAAAAAATAAAGTGTCAGGAGGAAAACATGCTTGCAGCAGTATTGAAGGATTTCAACAATCTTGTGCTCGAAGATGTTCCGATGCCGAAACCGGGAATGGACGAGGTGGTGCTCAGGGTCAAGGCCTGCGGCGTCTGCGCCACCGACTACAAGGCCATCAAGGGGATCAGGAGGAATGTCGGCTTTCCGTTCATCGCCGGGCACGAGGCTTCCGGCGTCGTCACTGAAGTCGGTTCAGCCGTTACGGCCTTCAAGTCGGGGGACGAAGTGATCGTACAGCCGTCAGGGTTCTGCGGGGTATGCCCGCATTGCCGTGTTGGCAACACCCATTATTGCCGGAATGCGTTCACCACCGGCGGGGACGGGGTGGATGATGTATGGCCTGGCGCCTTCGCCGAATACATGAAGACCCGCGTCTCTTCGGTGTTCCACAAGCCTAAGAACATCTCCTTCGAAGCGGCAGCCCTGACCGAACCTCTCTCCGGCGCCTGGAAAGGCGTGATCAGCTACAGTGAGATGAAGGTCGGCGACGATGTGATCATAATAGGGGTCGGAGGAATAGGGCTTCTCTGCATGATGGTTGCAAAAGCCGCCGGAGCAGGAAGGCTGATCGCGATCGATTCCAGCGACTACGCCAGGAAGAATGCAATGCAGCTTGGCGCGACACATGCGATCTCCCCGAAGAATGCCATCGAAGAAGTGAAGAAGATCATTCCTGACGGACCTGATCTCGTGGTCGAAGCGGCCGGGCCGATCCAGGCTGTCGAACTGACCAGGGATCTGCGCAGGCGTGGGACCAGGTGGAACATTTTCGGCATAACGACCCATGAGAAATTCGAACTCGACGGCGGTCTCACGCATTTCCTGGAAGGGCGCATGGACGCCAGTTTCGGATGCAACCCCCTGTCGATGCAGAAGGCGATAATGCTGATGGAACGAGGAGTCGTGGATCCCGGGAAGATAATCTCACACAGATTCCCGCTGAAAGAGATAGGCAGGGCGATGGATGCCATGGGGCAGCCAGAAAGAAACAAGGTGATGGTGCTTCCATGAAGGCCATACTGAACACCGCCAGGGGAGAGTTGAAATTTACCGATATTCCCAAGCCGGTTCCAGCTGCGGGGGAAGTCCTGATACGTTCCGCCGTCTGCGGCGTCTGCGCCTCCGATCTGGAGATGATAGATGGATGGTCAAGAGGCAGATATCCGCAGGTGCTTGGTCATGAATGGTCCGGATTCGTCGATGAGTGCGGCGCTGGAGTCGACAGGTCCATGCTCGGCACGCCATGCGTGGCTGAAAATGTACTGAAGGATGGAGGGGAGGTGGGGTTTGAGCATCCGGGAGGATACGGCGAGTATTTCATAACTGAAGCGGAAAAAATAATCCCGCTGCCGAAAGGCTTCAGCATGGAGATGGCGGCGCTTATGGAGCCGCTGGCTGTTGCGGTAAGGGGAATCAGGAGGCTTAATCCGACCGCAGGACCGGCGCTGATCATCGGGGACGGACCTATCGGCCTGCTGATGCTCATGCTGATGAAACGCCATGGCGTTGAGGATGTGACTGTCATCGGGGGCAGGGAGGCGAGGCTGAAGCTTGCGATCGAAACCGGGGCTTCAAGGATCCTCAACTACCATGACGCAGGCAAATCCCTTTCGGAGTATGTCGCCTCACAGAGGCTGAAACCCTTTGCTTCGATCATAGAGGCCGCGAAATCCGCAGACGCGATCCCTCTGGTTTCCAGGACAGGCGCGAACGGGGCTAAAATACTTCTGATTGGAAACTACGTCGATGTGCGTTCGGAAATCATCCTCCAGGAATTCCTCCACAAGGAGTTCGAGCTCATAGGAAGCAACGCCAGCGCAGGCGCCTGGCCGGAGGCGGTCGAAATTGCAGCTGGAGGTGAAATTCCGCTCGGGAAGATAATGAGCGGAGTCTACAAGGCCGCGGATTTCGAGAAGGCGATGACGGAGGCGAGAGAATCAAGAAGTTCAATGAAAACACTTTTGAAATGGCAATAAGGAGTCAGGAAATGAGGAAGATAGCATTTATTGGCGGAGGAAGCGCAAAGTTCATAAGGGAATTGCTGGTGGATCTTTTCAGCTATGAGGAACTTCAGGACACACTGATAACGCTCATGGATATCGACAAGGAAAGGCTTGAGCTCTCAAGACGCCTTCTCGAGAAGATCGTCTCAGACCGTAAGCTACCGGCCAGGGTCGCGGCGACAACGGACCAGAGGAGGGCGCTGGACGGGGCAGACTACGTGATCATATCGATAATGGTCGGCGGCTATGACTGCTACAAGGCCGATGTCGGTATCCCGAAGAAATACGGGATTTTCCAGACGGTGAGCGACACCACCGGGCCTGGCGGGATCATGCGTATACTCCGCACCGCGCCGGTCCTTAAAAAGCTGGCTGAGAATGCAAAAGAGGTCTGTCCTGGCGCCTGGATCCTGAACTACTCCAATCCGATGACAATGAACACGAAGGTGCTCAACCTCTGCGGACATCGCAGGACAGTCGGGCTATGCCACAGCATACAGGGTTCGATCGGGTGGTGTCTCGGGCCATGGCTCGGCATCAAGCCGGAGGAGATCGATTATTTCGCCGCCGGCATAAACCACAGGAACTTCTACCTGAAGCTTGAGCACAAGGGGCGTGATCTGTATCCGGCGCTCAGGGCCGCTGGTGAACGGATCGTAAAGGAGAGGCCAATCGAGAAGCCGCGTTTTGAACTGGTGAAATACCTTGGATATTTCCCGGCGGAGGGGCCGCTCCATCAGCCGGAATACTACCAGTGGTTCCTGAAGGACAGGAAGAGGGCGGAGCACTACGCCGCAGATGTCGGTGGCGGCTACAGGATCGATTCCGAGAATTTCAGGAGGAAGAAGAAAGAGGTCACAGCGCAGATCAAGGGCACTATGCCGATCAGCTATGAACGGAGCCATGAATACGGTGTGAAGATAATCCACTCCATCGAGACCGGATCGCTGCTTGAAGTCTATGGCAATTTCCCGAACAGGGGGCTGATCTCGAATCTTCCTGCGAATGCAATAGTCGAAGTGCCGTGCCTGGTCGGCCGCAACGGCGTGCTCCCATGTGCGGCGGGTGAGATTCCTCCACAGCTTGCCGCAGTCATGCTGCCACATATATGCCTTGATGAAATGGCAGTCCAGGGTGTGCTGACAAGGGACAGGACGCTGCTGCGCCAGGCAATGCAGGCGGATCCGCTCACCGGAGCAATCCTGACTCTCCCTGAGATCGAAAAGATGTTCAATGAGCTTTTTGAAGCGAACAAGGAATATCACGGTGGAAAATGGTGATTTGGGGATTCCGCAGGACGGGTCTTGAAAAAGGTTCCTTGAAGGATTTAAGAAAATATTTTGCATGAATCGGTATGATTGGTATATTAAGCACATGAAAAATATTATTCTCATCATTTCACTTTTTTCGGCATTTACTGTTTTCTGCGCAGACCAGATAGCGGGAACAGTAAAGGCGAACGTCCTGAATGTCCGCGTCAAATCCGGGGAGAAACACGCGGTCGTCGCACAGCTCAGCCGGAATGACAAGGTGACCGTGCTCAGTTTTGAGAAAGGCTGGTACGAGGTAATGGCGCCGCAGAAATCCTCGGTGTGGATCTCATCGGCTTTCGTGAAGGACGGGGTTGTTTCTAAAAAGGCCTATCTCCGTACGGGCCCGAGCGTCGCCTGCGCGCCATACGCAAAGCTTGCAGAACAGGGTACCAAGGTCGAAGTCCTGGATACCACCCAGGAAGGATGGATGAGGATCGCCGTGTTTGAGGGGTTGACTGCATGGGTTAATGCTGATTTTGTCGAAGTGGATCCCGTGCAGGCCGGAACATTGAAGGGTGAAAAACAGGATGATGCAGTTCCGCCTGAAGACAAGGAAGGCAATGAAAAAGGCGCGGAAAAGAAGAATCCCGAACCCGGAAAAATGTCATTTACGGGCATAGGGCCTAAGGCGGCATCCTATGAAGGTGTCTTGGTGCCTGTCCAGCAGGATATGGGCACGGGACTTGTGACGCATGCCGTGGCTTCAAGGACTGAAGGGCAGTATTTCCCCATATGCTATGTCTACAGCAGGAAGATGAACATGAAGCTGTGGGAGGACAAGAAGATCCAGGTGACTGGACAGGAGCGGTGGGTGAGGGACTGGCACAAGCCCGTAGTTGAAGTCGATATTGTGAATGCATTGTGGTGAACGGGCACAATAAAAACAGCCTGCCTGCGTTGATTGGCGTATAAACATTTCTTTTACAATGGGAGTTGACCCTATGAGAACAGTCAGTGGAATTCTGTTGTCGCTTGTTTCCATCCTCCTTTTTGCCGGTCTGGCAAATGCGGAAACCTTCAAGGCTGAGAGTTATACCGAGGTTGACAAGGCCAAGCTGAAGGCGCTTCCTGAGGAATACAAGAACAAGAAAATCTGGTATGAATCGGAGTACTTTGGATATGAGACGACATTTCCGGCATATGTCGAGAAATCCGGATTCAAGGCCGGGAAGGACTTCTTTCTTCTTGTCAAGCCTGTCGCGGTTCCGGTCATGACGGAGAAGACAAAGGAGATCAACGAGCTGATTCCAACCCTGAAGAAAGGCTCGAAGGTGAAGGTCTACGGCAAGGTGAAGAAGTTCATGAGCGAACCTGAAGCAACCATGCTTCCGCATTATTATATTGAGCTGGAAAAGATTGAGGTGACAGGCCCTCCGGTGGAAGACGTCGCGAAGGACGGGAAGAAACGTGACCGCAGGGCCGACCGGGCCAATGATGAAGAAGCCAGCCCCTGGCGCCAGATAGGTCCGCCCCAGCCACCGAGGCGTTAGTTTTTTCACGCTGCAAGTATCATTCAAGGAGTTTTTAAAAACCTTCTCGGCCTGCCTGTGACCCGAATCCCCCCAGCTTAAGGTGTCGCCGCCCTGCGGGGGCTTGTTATCTTCTATTTAATCCGTATTCTCCCAAGGCTTACGCCTTTGGGCTACATTATTACACCTCCTGCGGAGGCGGCTGGCATAGGATGAAGCGAACTTCTTTTCCTATTCAGCCCTTGCAGAGGGCGACATGTTGTAGCCCCATGCGCAAGCGTGGGGATTATGAATAAAAAATATAAATTCCAGCCCCCTCAGGGCGGCGGCATAACATCAATTCTGGATTTGTTGACAGTCAAAAACCGCTTAAGTTGGGGAGCATTCCCTGTGACCCTTTTTCCTGCTTTTGCTGTAACGCATTCAATATGCCTGCCATGGCTTTCCGTTTTGAAATAACGCATTGCATAAAGTTACAGTAATGTAATAAATATGATAAAATATATTCAAATATGTAACAATAGCGCCTTGGATGGTTCCTTTTAAATAACTATATCTTGCTTATTGCAATAATGTTATAAAAACAAAAACATTGCTGGCACGCTCTCTGCTGAACCATCTGCGACAAATTAAAATATTAATCGCGGAGGGTTGAATGTTTAAGATGCTACTGACTGCATTCCTGCTGTCGGCTGGAATGCTTTGCCTTGGTGCCGACGACACAGTGACCAACAAGGCGGCTTCGTTTGAAAGCGCCGGAGACATGCTGTTCCTGTTCATCGGAGCGGTCATGGTGTTCAGCATGCATGCCGGTTTCGCTTTCCTGGAGATCGGTACCGTCAGGAAGAAGAACCAGGTCAATGCCCTCAACAAGATCCTCGTCGACTGGGCTGTCAGCACGGTCGTATATTTCCTCATCGGCTATCCGATAGCCAGGGGAATCAGCTTCATGGTCAGCGCCGAGGTGCTGAACCAGGGACATGGCGTAGAACTCTTGAAATTCTTCTTCTTCCTGACTTTCGCCGCGTGCATCCCCGCTATCATCAGCGGAGGCATCGCAGAAAGGGCGAAGTTCTGGCCGGTCGTCATTGTCAATGCCTTCCTCGTGGCCGTCGCATATCCCCTGTTCGAAGGGATCATGTGGGGGCGTTTCGCATATGACGCGACAGGCGGGGCCATAGGCGTACAGGCCTTCTTCGTAAAATATCTCGGAGGTGAATTCGTGGACTTCGCAGGTTCGGTGGTCGTCCATTCGATGGGCGGCTGGCTTGCCCTTCCCGCGATAATCCTCCTCGGCGCCCGATACAAGCGCTACGGCAACGGCGCCCCTCTGATCTCAAGCATACCGCTTCTCGGACTCGGCAGCTGGATACTCGCCATCGGATGGTTCGGATTCAACGTAGTAAGCGCGGCCGCCCTCAATGCGGCGTCCGGACTTGTCGCCGTCAACAGCCTCATGGCCATGGTCGGCGGCATTCTCGCAAGCGTCCTCATTTCGAAGAATGATGCTGGATTCACCCACAACGGCGCTCTCGCCGGCCTCATCGCCATCTGTTCGGGAAGCGCGGTCGTGCATCCGCTTGCCGCTTTCGTAATCGGGGCTGGAGGCGGACTGATATTCTTCTTCATGTACCAGATAGAGACAGAACGCTTCAAGTTCGACGACGTCCTCGGCGTGTGGCCGCTTCACGGTGTCGTTGGCAGCTGGGGCGGAATAGCCACCGGAATATTCGGGAGCAAAGCCCTGTTCGGAGCCAGGGTCGATGTCAGCATCTTCTCTCAGCTTGCCGGAACTTTCATGGCGATATTCTTCGCGCTGGCCGTAGGGTTCCTGGCCTTCGGGTTCATGAAAATCCTGACAGGTATCAGGCTGACTGAGCATGAGGAGTTCATCGGATCCGACAGGTCGATCCACAATATCGAGGCATATCCGGAGGAGGCGCTGTAGTCTGGAGCGAACCGGTGAATCGGAGTGTCGGAGAACCAAGGAATGAACATCGAACATCCAACATTGAACGTCGAATATTGAATGAAGGCAGTAGACATGACATTGCTTGAGGATTGGGAATAATGTGACGGATGGAAAAAGGTAGGAGTTCACAACTTCAGTTGTGTCTTAATTTGAAAGAAATAAAATTGGAGAAAACACCATGAAAAAGATAGAAGCGATAATTCAGCCCGATGCGCTGGAGCGTGTTAAGGAATGCCTTTTCGAGGCGGACGTGCACAAGATGACCGTCCACAAGGTGAGGGGATGCGGTCAGCAGAGGGGCTATTCCGAATCGTACAGGGGCAAGATCTACAAGGTCAACCTCCTGGAGAAGGTGAAGATCGAGATTGCCGTGAACGACAATTTCGTCGAGGCGACGATCAATGCCATCATCAAGGGTGCGCGTTCCGGCAACATCGGCGACGGCAAGATCTTCGTGACCGACCTCCAGCGCTGCATCAGGATCCGCACAGGAGAAGAAGGCAGTGAGGCGATTGGTTGAAAATATTTCCCAGGGGAAATATTTTTACCAGCTATCAGTCCTGAACGGCGATGCCGGAAGACCTTCCTTGTTGTACAGGTTGCAGCCTGCAGGATGCATCGAATAGGCGTAGCGCACGGCGACAGGCTGCGGCACCTCCGGATTCGACACTACTACTGTATTCCCGTCGATCACAGCATCCGCCCATACCCATTTCTTGTCTTCACCGGCAATCGCAAAGCGTTTAAGTTTTCCGTCCTTGTCCTCAACGGTAGGGTTGCGTCCTTCCTTTTTTCCGGCCATCAGGCCGCTGCCGGTGGATTCGAACTCTATCCTGATTTTTCCGCTTTCAATTTTCATTGATTTGTAAAGCGGTCCGCTGTACACCAGATCCGCCGCCTTGCCGCCTGTCCTGAGCACAGTCGAAGGATAGTCTTTCGCCAGCGCCCATAGGGCCAGGCGTTCCCCGACATCGAACTTGTTCTTAGGATGGATGTCGCCGGGATTGTTCGCGTCGGCAAGCTCGATTGCGACAGCCATTCCGGTATTGGGGATTTCCAGGCTCTTCAACTGCGCCATGCGCAATCTGGCCCAGCCGTCGCCGCCCATTGGACTTTCGCTGGGCTGCTGGAAGTTTGCAAGCTGTACGAAGTAGAACGGGAAATCCTTTGACGTGCCTTCCTGGTTCCATACTGTGCGCCAGCCGCCGATCAGCGCGCGCATCTTGGCGTAATATTCATCCCCTTCACCGCCGTTCGATTCGCCCTGGTACCAGATCGCTCCCTTTATCGCGAACGGGACTATCGGGCAGATCTGGCCATTGTAGATTGACGATGGGAAACTGGATTCATTATAAGGGCTGTTGGGAAGAGGGGGCATTGGTGGAAGTTCGGCGCCAGGCGTGGCTGCCGCCTTCTTTGCTTCCGGAATCCATTTCTCGAGCGGATCCAGGGCCTTTACAAGTTCGGTGGAATATGCCTGTTCGCGCTTTTTGACGTCGGCTACAACGTTTGCAAGATTCTTTTCCATCTCGAATCCGCACGGGGCGATCCATGGCTCGATGCGGGTGCCGCCCCAGTTGTTGTCGATCAGCCCGATCGGAACTCCGGTCTCCTTCTGGATTTTTCTTGCGAAATAGAAGCCTGCCGCCGTGAATCCCCCTGCTGACTGAGGGGTGCATATGTCCCATTTCCTGGGAACATCGCCGCCGGGCCGGCCTGCCGTTACGTGGTTGAACTTGATACGGCGTATGTTCGGGAGATTCGCCGAATCCACATCTTCCTTTGCATTGCATGAGCCAAGCCCGAATTCCATGTTCGACTGGCCTGAACATATCCAGATATCCCCGACGAGGACATTCTTTATTGTAAGCGTGTTCTTTCCGCTGATGGTCATTTCCTGGGCCGTGGCGTTCATCTTCATCGCGGGAAGCTTCACCATCCATTTGCCTTTTTCGTCGGCGACGGCAGAAGCCTCGGATTCACCGATCTTCACAGTGACCTTCTCCCCGGTTTCGGCCGTGCCCCACACAGGAGCAGGAATATCCCGCTGCAGTACCAGGTTGTCGCTGAACAGGTTCGATACCTTCACGTCGGCGTTGACGGCTGCCGCGAGCAGCAGTGCAAACATCATACAGAACTTTTTCAGACGCATGGACGATCCCCTTGTAATTATTTATGTGATTGTGTGTTCAAATTGGAATTAAGGCTGATAAAAATAATGCGGGAAACCTTAAGAATCAAGGTGGAGACCTCTTAAATCCATTCCGTATGGGCAGGTGTTGTGTGACAGGTACTACTTCACAAATGCCGAGGCAACCACGTTGATCTTCCTGCCGCCGGCAAGTGTGATTGTGATCTGCTTTGATGCGACACCCGAATAATTGACATCAGTGACTCCGGAAGTATCCGAGTTCCTTGCTTGCTTCGCAAGTACTTCAAGCTGAAAGCACTGCGCCCAATGCTGGTGACGCTGTCAGGGATCGTAACGCTGGTCATGGCGGTGCACTGATAGAACGCGCAGTATCCGATGCTGGTGACCGGCTTGCCGTCTATTGTACCGGGAATGTCCACCGCACCACCGGGGCCTGTGTAATCGGTGATTGTGATGGCTGTGCCACTGTCAGTATATGTGAAATCGCCAAATTGAAGGGCTTTTGCCGATAACACGAAGGAAAAAACGATAAGCACTACAAGCGAGAGCCTGATCCAGGAACGGTCTTTTTTCATCATTACCCCCAGCTACAGATCGCAGATAGGATAGGAAATTTGAATTCCGTAACGTGCCATGCTGGGTAAAGTTTTGATTATGAAGTATAATAACCTGACCGTTGTTGTGTGAACCCGTGTGCCCGTGCCGTAATGTGTCAGTCTTTATTTCCAAAGGTAGGGACGCCTCTCCAAATTCTTCCGTTTCCTTTGCCATGAGTTGCAATTCTCATTAAAGGTAACTATTTTACTTTCAGCGGTGTATTACTTGTCCGACAGAACAGAATTATATTGACATGGTGGAATTATGACATCCAAGCAGTTTTTTGATTGGCAAACTTCCGGTGGAACTGATGATGTAATGCGTCTGGTGGATTGTCTTGAAAGGGCAGACATCAGGTGGTGCGCCATTGGCGGAGTTGCTGTAAATCATTGGGCTGAAGAACCCATGGTGACGCAGGATGTTGATTTGGTCGTAGCAACCGATGCGGTTGAACGCACTGTTGCTTTGCTGGAGGAGTTGGGCTTCAAGGCTGAACGGTTCGACTGGTCAATCAACTTCCGTGGGCGTTCTAAAGTCAGCATCCAGTTAAGCACTGAGGGTTTTTACCGTGAATTTCCGGACAGGGCAGTGCCAGCCGATGTCCATGGTATTTTGATGCGCGTTGCATCGCTCGAGGACACTCTGCATGGCAAGATCAAGGCGTGGACAGATAAGGAGCGACGGCAAAGCAAGAAAATCAAGGATTTGGGAGATATTGCACGGTTGGTCGAAAGTCATCCTCTTCTGTGGACTTTGCTTGGAGAGGAACTTCAACACCTGATCCAGAAACCATCGGTAATTTGACGGAAATAACGTGCCAGGACACGCAAGTATCAGTTTCAAAAAAGAAGCCATTCTTCAAGAATCCTTGAAACGGCTCAGTCTTTCCTAGAACTAACCACAGAGAACGCAGAGAAGATTCGCAAATTCGTAAAGGGTTAAAACTAAGGAATTCACACTGCTCTGCGCACTCCAGCAATAATAAATTCCCATCTATGCTCAATGGTTTGAAGACGGATTGAAGATATTTAGTTGTTTAGAGTACACAGAGGGAAAGAGAAACATATTAATCATGATCCTATGATAATTGTGAATTCCTCTGAGTCCTCTGTGGTTGGTCTTTTTGAGCCGGACAGCCTAGACTGAGGGATTACGAATCCTTTCAAATAAGCCAAGTATTTTTCCTTTCCTGACTTTTAAAATCCGGTTTATGTGTTATAATATGCGCCCGACCACAATTGTCCCAAAGGAGTTGGGACGGATTGATGGATGGCTGGATGAATGGATGATTTGCACAAATTTCTTCTTGAGTATCTCCGTGGTTTGCAGCAATCCACATGCCGATGGCATATGGAAAATCATGATAATCCTGTAATCCTGTCAAACAGCGTTATGCTTTATTTGTAAATCTAAATCGGCAATCCGCCTTAGTTAAAACTATGGCGGACAGGTCTAAAATCAAAAATTAAAATCTGAAATTGAAAATCTATTATGGCGAACATAAGAAACATTGCGATCATCGCGCACGTCGACCATGGCAAGACCACGCTTGTCGACCAGATCATCAGACAGGCGAAACTCTTCCGCGACAACCAGTCCATGCATGAATGCTTCCTGGACAGCAACGACCTTGAGCGCGAACGCGGAATAACCATCCTGGCGAAGAACATAAGCGTCCGCTACAGGGACACAAAGATAAACATCATCGACACCCCCGGACACAGCGACTTCGGCGGGCAGGTCGAACGAGTCCTCAACATGGCCGACGGCGTCCTGCTCCTGGTCGATGCCGCAGAAGGCCCGCTTCCCCAGACCCGTTTCGTC
This sequence comes from Lentisphaerae bacterium GWF2_50_93, assembly GCA_001804815.1. Taxonomy (GTDB): domain Bacteria; phylum Verrucomicrobiota; class Lentisphaeria; order Victivallales; family GWF2-50-93; genus GWF2-50-93. Next base: position 80,766 of record MHBI01000020.1, on the reverse strand, counting down.
CTTGACAAGGCGCTCAAGCTCGGACTCCATGCGATTGTGATCATCAACAAGATCGACAGGCCTGACGGACGTCCGAAGGAAGTCCTGGAAAAGATTTGCGAGCTCTTCCTCGAGCTCAACGCCTCCGACCACCAGCTTGATTTTCCCGTGCTCTACGCGAGCGGACGCGACGGCTGGGCCTCCCTTGAAGAGGACGGCGGTGAAAGAAATACGATAACTCCCCTGATGGATGCTATAATTGACAAGATTCCGGCTCCGCAGATCAAGGAAGGTCCGGTGCAGATGCAGGTTTCCACCCTCGACTATTCCGATTATGTCGGACGTATCGGGATTGGCAGGGTCTACCGCGGAGATCTCGACATAACCAAGCCGATCGTCGTGATCAAGCGCAACGGTGAAAAGCAGCAGGCCCAGCTGAAGCAGCTCCTCACATTCGAAGGCATCGAAAGAAAAGATGCGAAGATCGTACAGTGCGGAGATCTCTGCGCTGTCGTTGGAATAGAAAAAATTGATATAAGCGACACTGTTACGGATGCCTTGAACCCCGAATCGCTTCCGCCGATAAGCATCGATGAACCGACTCTTTCAATGACCTTCAGGGTAAACGATTCCCCGTTCTACGGGCAGGACGGAAAATATGTCAGCAGCCGACACCTGCGTGAGAGGCTCTACAAGGAGACAGAGAAGGATGTCGCGATGAGGATCGAGGACATTGGAACTGATTCATTCAAGGTCAGCGGACGAGGCGTCCTGCACCTTTCCATACTTATTGAAAACATGAGGCGTGAAGGGTATGAGCTTTCCGCTTCACAGCCGCAGGTCATCATAAAGACCATTGACGGGCAGAAATGCGAACCAATCGAAATCCTCACCGTGGATGTGCCTTCAGATTATTCCGGAAAAGCCATCGAGCTTGTCGGAATGAGGAAAGGCGAAATGTTCCTCATGGAACAGCACGGCACAAGGGTGCTGCTGGAATTCTATGTGCCGACAAGAGGCATCATAGGACTCAGGAGCAAGATTATGACGGCCACTGCCGGACAGGCTATCATATCCCACAGGCTGCATGAATATGCGCCTTTCAAGGGTGAGCTTCCACGAAGGCTGAACGGAGTCCTCATAAGTATGGACAGAGGCCGTGCCGTGCCGTTTGCCATTGACGGGCTCCAGCTCAGGGGTATTTTCTTCATCGATCCCGGCGAAATGGCCTATGAGGGCATGCTCGTCGGCGAACATTGCAAGGAGGGAGATCTTGTCGTAAACGTCCAGAAGGAGAAGAAACTCACCAACATGCGCGCCTCGGGTTCGGACAGATCCATGAAGATCGTGCCGGCCCAGAAGATGTCGCTTGAAGAGGCCCTTGAATACATATGTGACGACGAACTTGTCGAAGTGACACCCAACTTCGTCAGGATGCGCAAACGCTCTCTTACCGAGATTGCACGACGCAAGCTGAAGCGCGCTGCTGCCGACGAAGAATAAATTTTCCGAAACGAAAAATTTATGACTGGAATTGCCAGCTTTTTCAGCTATGTTTTGCCTTTCCGTTCCAATATTAAAAGGACAGGGTTATAATGAAGGTTTCATACAACTGGCTTTCCCAATATGTCGACATCAGCTTCAGCGATGCTGAACTGATCGAGAAGCTGACCATGGCAGGCGTCGAAGTTGAAGACGTGATAAGGACTTCTGTTCCAAATGGCGTGATAGTCGCCGAAATCATCGAGAGGAAGCCCCATCCTAACGCCGACAAGCTTTCCGTATGCCGCGTCTCTACCGGCAAGGAGGAACTGCAGATCGTCTGCGGCGCCCCGAACTGCGACTCCGGACAGAAAGTCCCTCTCGCCACCATTGGAACCGTTTTTGTTGAAAAGGAAACCGGCAAAGAATTCAATATCAAGAAGGCCAAGCTGCGCGGAGTCGAATCTTCCGGCATGATCTGCAGCGAAAAGGAGCTTGGACTCAGCGAACAGGGTGCCGGAATAATGGTGCTTCCTGCTGACGCCCCGACCGGCAAGCCAATGAATGAGTACCTCGGAACAGACACTGCCTACGATCTTGAAATAACTCCCAACAGGCCAGACCTGCTTTCTCACGTCGGCATCGCAAGGGAAATTGCCGCCTTGTCGGGAGCCAAGGTCAAATATCCAAGCCAGACCGTTGAATCAAAAGCGATGATTTCTCCAGATACTGTTGAGATTAGGGACGGGGAGCTATGTCCGAGATATACTGCGAGAATCATCAGGAACGTCAAGGTCACCGAAAGTCCGGAATGGCTGAAACAGCGGCTGAAGAGCGTCGGGCTGCGTCCGATAAACAATGTCGTGGACATTACGAATTTCGTGCTTCTTGAACTCGGGCATCCGCTTCATGCGTTCGACCTGGATCTGCTTGAAGGGAAGAAGATAGTTGTCAGACGCGCCTCCGAAGGGGAGAAGATTATCGCCCTGGACGGCAAGGAATACAAGCTCGGCAAGGACAATCTTGTGATCTGCGATGTTCGCAAACCCGTCGCACTTGCAGGAATAATGGGCGGAGAGCACAGCGGTGTAATTGAAACGACAAAGGACGTCCTTCTTGAAAGCGCATACTTCAAACCTTCCAACATTCGTTCCTCATCAAGGAACCTCGCCATTTCTTCCGATTCGTCGTACAGGTTTGAACGCGGAGTTGATTTTGACATGGTTGTGAAGGCCAGCGACAGGGCGGTTGCCCTTATCCTCGAACTCGCAGGAGGCGAGGCAGGCGACATGCTTGATGTCTGCATCACTCGTCCGGAAATAAAACCAGTCATTTGCAGGTTTGAAAAAATACGCAGGATACTGGGCGTCAAAATATCCAAAGATGAAATCGTTGAAATCTTCAGGAAGCTTGAACTCGGCGTTTCAGATGTCACCGCTGATTCCTGCAAGGTTACTCCGTCCTCATTCAGAGGGGATCTCGGCAACGAGGCCGATCTGGCTGAAGAAGTCGCAAGGATCCACGGGCTCGACAAGATCCCGCTTGATTGCGTGTCTGCGATTCCGGGCGGATCGTTCAAGGAAGACGCCTATGCGGCGCTTGAAGAGGCCAGGAACCAGCTCATCTCCCTTGGGCTTGATGAAGTGATGAACTACAGCTATGCCGATGAAAAGGACGCCCTCGCAGATTCCAGGTACGGAAAAGATTATCTGCTCGCCATGAGCAATCCGATAAGCCACGAGTCGGCTATAATGAGGCCGTCGCTTCTTTCCGGCATCCTGCGTACTGTCGGACATAATATTTCCAGGAAGAACACCGATCTCGCCATCTTTGAAATCGGAAAGATTTTCTGTGGATGCTCAAAGAAGGACGAGGAGAAGATCGAATGCTGTATCGCCCTGACAGGCAGGAAGCACCCCGAAAGATTCTCGTCGGAAAAGAGCGGCCTCTATGATTTCTACGATCTCAAAGGCGTGCTCGAATCATTCTGCGAGTCCAGGAAGATCAAAAACTGCGAGATCCGCAGATGCGCTGAGAACCAGCCCGGCAATTTCATTGAGTCAACCTGCGCCGAACTAGTGATCGGCGGAGACAGGATCGCCGTTTTCGGGGAAGTCTCGGAACGGCTGACAAAAGGAATGAGGATGCAGAATCCGCTCTTTGTAGCTCTTGTGGACATGGACAGGCTGCTTTCACTGCCTGCCACCAAGATTCAATTTTCACAGATTTCACAGTTCCCGCCTGTCACCCGGGACGTTGCAATGGTGACTCCTGACAATATCGAGCATGCCCGGATTATAGGATTCATAAAGTCGCTCGGGATTCCTAACCTTGAGAATGTCGAGATTTTCGATGAGTTCCGGGACGAGCACATAGGTGCCGGAAAGAAGAGCCTGGCATATACTCTGACGTTCAGGAGCCACGAGAGGACTTTGACCGACACGGAGGTCAATGCATCGCATGAGAAGGTCCGTGAGAAGCTTAAAGCCGAACTCCATGCGGAGCTTAGATGAATAGATAGAAGCAAGTTTTACCACGAAGGGCACGAAGTTCACGAAGGAAGGCTGTATATTACAATGTATTTTGATGATTTGTCAAAGAAGGTGATTGGTTGCGCTATTGAAGTACATAGGAACCTTGGACCTGGACTTCTCGAATCGACATATGAGCAATGCCTGGCACATGAGTTGTCTGTTAACGGTATCGGATTCAAGCTTCAGCATCCATTGCCTGTTTTTTACAAGGATACTTATCTCGATTGTGGCTATCGAGTTGATCTTTTGATAGAGGATGAACTTATTATTGAATTGAAAAGCGTTGAAGAGTTGAAGGCGATACATGAAGCCCAGCTTTTAACATACATGAAGCTTGCCATGATCAAGAAAGGTTTGTTAATCAATTTTAATTCGATGATGTTGAAAGACGGAATAAAAAGATTTGTACGTTGAACTCTTCATGAACTTCGTGTTCTTCGTGGTGGAAAAAAATAGCATACAGTAAGGGAAATGGTTTAATGACATGAGCAGCAAACTAATACGGAACTTTTCAATCATAGCCCATATCGATCATGGCAAGTCTACGCTTGCCGACAGGCTTCTGGAGCTTACCGGCACCATTTCAAAACGCCAGCTTCAGGAACAGACGCTCGACGGCATGGATCTTGAAAGGGAACGAGGCATCACCATCAAGTCCCATCCTGTGAGGATGCACTACAAGGCCGATGACGGCAATACCTATGAAATGAACCTGATTGACACTCCTGGACACGTGGATTTCACCTATGAGGTGAGCCGTTCTCTTGCCGCCTGTGAAGGTGCGATCCTCGTGATCGATGCGACCCAGGGCGTGCAGGCTCAGACTGTCGCCAACGTGAATTTGGCCCACAGGCAGAATCTCGCCGTAATTCCCGTGATAAACAAGATCGATCTGCCCGCCTCCGATCCTGAGCTCTGCATGGAGCAGATGGAGGAGATCCTGGCCATTCCGAGGGATGAAGTCCTGCTCGTCAGTGCGAAAGAGGGACTTGGAATAAAAGAACTTCTTGAACGTGTGGTGAAAAATGTTCCACCACCGACAATTCCCAGGGAGGAAGCTCTCAGCGCGCTTATTTTCGATTCGACCTATGATGCGTACCGCGGAGTTGTCAATTATGTAAGGGTCGTAAGCGGCACGCTCTGCCGCGGACAGAAGATCCGCCTTTTCAGCACGGCGCTTGAAAGCGAAGTGAAGGAAGTCGGCTGCTTTACTCCGGTTATGAAACCGACTGAAACCCTTTCTGCAGGCTCCGTTGGATATATAATTCCAAATCTGAAAAGTCCCGCAGACACGAAGATAGGTGACACGATAACTGAAAACAGGAAGCCATGCCATAAGGCGCTGCCGGGTTTCAAGGAAATCCAGCCGATGGTCTTCAGTGGAATATATCCGATCGATACGGCGGATTATGAACAGCTCAAGGCGAGCGTGGCGAAACTGCAGCTAAATGATTCAGCTTTCACGTATCAGGCTGAAACTTCCGCAGCCCTCGGCTTCGGGTTCCGATGCGGTTTCCTCGGACTTCTCCACATGGAGATCATCCAGGAACGCCTGCGCAGGGAATACGACATGGACATCATCGCCACCTATCCGAGCGTCATCTACAATGTCTACCTCGCGGACGGCACAATGAAGATGATCGACAACCCGGTACATCTGCCGGATCCCAGCATGATCGAAAGGATTGAGGAGCCGATAATCAACGCAAAGATCATGGCGCCCAACAATTTCATCGGCGATATCATGGCGCTCATCATGAGCAAGCGCGGACTCTGCACAAGGACCGATTCAGTCGATTCCAGGCATGTCATCCTCACGGCTGAACTTCCCATGAATGAGATCCTCGTTGATTTCCATGACAAACTCAAATCCATTACACGCGGATATGGCAGCATGGACTACGAGCAGGCGGGCTACCGGCCCGACAGGCTGGTCAAGCTCGACATGATGGTCAACAGCGACATAGTCGATGCGTTTTCAACCATCGTCCATATGGAATCAGCGCATATAAGGGGCAAGCAGCTCGCCGAGAAGCTGAAGGAAGTGATTCCGCAGCAGATGTTCCAGATCGCCATCCAGGCCGCAGTCGGTGGAAAGATCGTTGCCAGGGAGACGGTAAAGCAGCTCCGCAAGAACGTGCTTGCAAAATGCTACGGCGGCGACATATCGCGCAAGAGAAAACTCCTGGAGAAGCAGAAGGAAGGCAAGAAGCGCATGAAGCAGATCGGACAGGTCCACATTCCACAGGAAGCCTTCGTCGAAATCCTGAAAGCGGGAACGTAAATTATTTTATCGTTGCGATAAAATGATAAAATTATGATACAGAAAATAATACAGTTCTGGAAAACGAGGCAGCGGGTGAAGGCTTTGGCCGAGCTCCGCCACCAGCTTGCGCACATTCTCCATTTGAACGACGACATACTCGTCCAGTCCACCAAGGAGAAGGTGCGGGAGATCATAACCGAAGCTCAAACAGTAAATCCGGGGAACTCGGAGGAAGCCGACAAGTTTCTTGAGCGTGCACCATTGCGTGTCATGAAGATTCTTCCGCGCCAGCCCTTCATGACATTGAGGGAATACGCGGATATTCTTGCAGTCGCCTTTACTGTGGCCTTCGGCGCCAGGGCGCTTTACGTGCAGCCTTTCAAGATTCCAACCAGCAGCATGCAGCCGACGCTTTTCGGAATCCATTACATCCAGGACAAGAACACGCTTCCTGATCTGCCGCCTCTTGTCCAGCTTGCACTGTTTTCGGCTGAAAGGGCGCAGTTGACAGTCAAGGCGTCCGGCGATCTTGACAACAGCAGTTTTGATACGTTTCCCAAATATCTGATGTATCCGCAGACCCGCTTCAATATAGGTGGTGTCGATTATGTTCTGCCTGGGGACAGGGGCCATGTTTATAATTACTGCTTTAAAAACAGGATGGTGCCGGGTTTTGAAGAGGGCGAAGTCCTCTGCAACGGCTGGCTGTCGCTCGGGGACCATCTTTTCGTGGACCGCTACACCTATCATTTCAGCGATCCGAAGCGTGGTGACATTGTTGTTTTCAATACTGAAGGAATTCCTGTAAGCGAGCCAAGGGGATTCTTCTATATTAAAAGACTCATCGGATTGCCGGGGGACATGCTCAAAATAGTCAATGGCATGGTACACGTCAAGCCTAAAGGCGGCGAGTTCTATATGCCGATCACAAAATTCGGCATAAAGGAGATAGACAGGATATACTCCCTGAAAGGCGGATACCAGGGACATTCCGCTGTTGGCAGCCTGGCCAATGGAAATGAAGTCTATGTTCCTGAAGACTGCTATTTCATGATGGGCGACAATACTGCAAACAGCTCGGACAGCAGGTACTGGGGATTTGTGCCTCGCAAGAACATAGTGGGCAAAGCACTCTTTATTTTCTGGCCGTTCACCCGCCGCTGGGGGCTGGCCGATCATGATGAACCCCTGCCAATAGACAGTTCTACGCCTCAGAGCGTAGCTGAAGCCATGCAGCTGCAGTAAAAAAAATCCCCGCACGAGGCGGGGATTTTTATTTCATAAATTCGCACTGCGAATTTATTATCTGTCGAACTGCGCGTCGAAGACTATGTTCGATGGCGGGAAATCGATCTTCCTGACGAACTCGCAGGCTTCTTTTGCGCCATGGAATCTGTCCATCCCGGCATCCTCCCATTCTACTGAGAGAGGTCCTTGATATCCGATCCTGTTGAGCGCGCGGATGATCTCCTCGAAATTGATTTTTCCATGTCCCAGCGAACGGAAATCCCAGTAGCGCCTCTTGTCGCCGAAGTCGATGTGTCCGCCGAATACACCGGCCTGTGTAGGCTTGCATGACCAGCTGACATCCTTCATGTGGCTGTGGAAGATCCTGTCCTTGAACTTGTAGATGAACTCCACATAGTCCACCCCCTGGTATCCGAAATGGCTCGGGTCGTAGTTGAATCCGAAGCAGGGATGGTTCTTCACGGCGTCGAGGGCGCGTTCAGCCGATGCGATGTCGAATGCGATCTCGGTGGGATGTACTTCGAGGGCGAATTTGACACCGAGTTTCTTGAACTCGTTCAAGATTGGAATCCAGCGCTTTGCGAAATCCTTGTATCCGTTGTCGATCATCTCCTTGGTGACCGGCGGGAATGAATAGACCAGATGCCAGATTGAGCTTCCGGTGAAGCCGTTGACGGTATCGATTCCGAGGTTCTTGGCAGCCTTTGCCGTGAGAATCATCTCCTCGGCGGCTCTTTTTCTGACGCCTTCAGGTTCTCCGTCGCCCCAGATATGCTCGGGGAGGATTGACTTGTGCCGGATGTCTATGTTGTCGCATACTGCCTGTCCGACAAGATGGCTGCTGATTGCATAGAGCTTGAGGCCGTTCTGCTTGAGGATGTCGAGCTGGGCCTTGCAGTATTTGGGATCGTTGGCAGCCTGGCGCACGTCCATGTGGTCGCCCCAGCATGCGAGTTCGAGTCCGTCATAGCCCATGGCTTTGGCTTTTTTAGCAAGTTCCTTCAGCGGAAGATCGGCCCACTGGCCCGTGAACAGCGTTACTGGTCTCATGAATCAGCTCCTTGTTTAGTTCGCGATTTTAATTTTAAGGTTGATAAAGATAAAATCAAATTTACAAAATACAAATGTCGAGGAGCGCTGGCGTCTCGCCGGCAACCCTGATTTATTTCGACGGTGCATATAGCATATTGTTTCACTGCGGCAAAAAAATGGGGCCGGCTTGAACCGGCCCCATATGAATCAAATCAAGACAAGCAGTTACTTGGCAGCAGCTTCAGTAATGCTGGTGATTTCAGTGATCCTCGTCATCTTCTTGCCTTCTTTTTCCTTGGTAACGCCTTTGCCTTTGACCGTTACAGTCTTGTCAAGGAATTTTTCAGGATTCGTTGCGTCGTCCTTGCCCTTGGGGAGCATGACTTTGCCGTCGGCTGTCTCAAGCATGAAAAAAACATGTTTCTCGGCGCCTTCCTTCTTGCTGGCTTTCTCTTCCTTTACGATCTTGCCGGTGAGTTCCAGGTCCTTGGCGTCTGCGGCTACTTCAGCTTTCTTCTCAGCCTTCTTGTCGCCTTCAGCAAAGGCGGCGAATCCAGTTACAAGTCCGAGAGCCACGAGCAGTGCGATAATCTTCTTCATGCAATATCTCCTTTTTAGGGTTTGAAATTCAAATTTATGAGTGCGAAATATACCCTGATAAATGTTAAATACAAAGAATACGCTCCTTGTTTTAATTGCATGGTAAACGGCATGAATTAACGTTTTATTGTAGATGGAAGATGGAATTCGTGCAAGTGCCACAGCAGCAATATGATAAAACAGTGTCGGGCCAGGTGAAGTTATGTAGAAGAGAGGCTTGGCTTACACTGTGCGCGTCGAGGCCTTCGATTTCTGCGAATTTCGCAATGTGCGGAAGTCCCTGTTGGAAATGTCCAGAAAATCAAAGTATTTTAAACCCATGAATATTATGTAGCTTGCGACTGACGACTATCGACTATCGACTGAATACTGCTTTCGAATCGTCGCGCTTCTCCCATGGGCGTCTAATCCTTCAAGTTCTGCGAATTTCGCAATGTGCGGAAGTTCCTTGAGGAATGCTTTCCGGTCATACTTCAGGATGCTGGATCTCCTGAAGAACTGTTCGACTGTGAGGCCGCTGAAATATTTGGCGGTGCCGGCAGTCGGCAGGACATGGCTTGGTCCGGCGACGAAATCACCGACAGGTTCCGGAGTCCATTCGCCTATGAAGATCGCGCCTGCGGCATTTATCCTTGCTGCCAGCCTGTCGGGCTTTGCGCACATTATCTCAAGGTGTTCAGGAGCGTACAGGTTTGCGATCTCCGCAGAGTCGGGAATGTTTTTGACAAGGATGAAGAATACTCCGTTCGCCAGTACTTTCGCGACCGGCCCCGAACGTTTGAGCTTTCCCGACTGCTCTGCAAGCTGTTCCTTCACCTTCTCGATAAGCATGTCGCTGTCGGTGACCAGTACTGCCTGCTCGAGCCCGCTTCCGTGTTCAGCCTGCGAAAGCATGTCGGCGGCTATGAAGTCCGGACGGCAGGTCTTGTCGGCTATCACCATTATTTCAGAAGGTCCGGCTATCATGTCGATGGCGACATCGCCGTAGACGAGTTTTTTCGCGGTTGTCACATATGCATTGCCTGGGCCGACGATCTTGTCGACTTTCCTGATGGTCTTTGTCCCGTAGGCGAGGGCTGCTATGGCGTATACTCCGCCAAGCTTGTATATCTCGGTCGCCCCTGATTTTGAAAGGGCGTAGAGCAGGGCGGGGTGGACTTTTCCGTCCTTGTCAGGAGGCGTCACTGCAACAATTTCCCTGACTCCTGCGGACTTCGCAATTGCGACAGTATGTACTGAAGTCGACACAAGCGGGGCCGTTCCGCCGGGTATGTATGCGCCAATGCGGTTGAGCGGGGAGAATTTCTCGCCAAGCACAACTCCCGGACGCGGGGAGAACGTCCAACCCCTGGGAATGCGCGCTTTTGCGAATTTCGCAACATTATTTATTGCAATATCAACGGCTTTTCTTGTTGCCGCATCTGTCTTGCCGGCGGCTTCGCGGATTTCGCGGTCCGATACACGGAACTGGGCAGGGCTGAGTTCAGCCTTGTCGAACTTAAGGGCGTATTTTGATATTGCCTTGTCACCGTCGAGTCTTACGTCGTCGACTATTTCCCTAACCGGCTTTTCAATTCCGGCAGGGCAGACCTGGCGTGAAAACAGGATTCCGAGATCGTTTTTAAAACTGCTGCTCTTGTAGCTTATGACTTTCATCGAACTGTGTCCGTGTTTATTTTTTAGGTTCCCTAAACTTACACTATGGAACGATATTTGCCAGCATGACACCAGTTGGACGCTGCTCGAAAAGGGGGTAGCGCGGACTTCATGCTTCTTGACGTGTTGCAAAAGGGTTATAAAATTAATAATAAGTTACAATAATGTTATAAGTATCGCATTGCGTTACTTTATGGTAATTGCAATGATATAATTATAACATATTGGCATGTAAGGTGATAGCTATGATGCTATGTCGGTTGGCATGGACTTTGCTAAAGCTCAGGGCAAGTTTAAATGTTTGACATGAATTGTTAATTAAACGAAAGGAAGAGGACATGAGAAAGAGAAATTTGATGTTTGGACTGCCTCTGTTTACCGCTCTTGGAACCGGGTTTGCCGGCATGGCGGTTGCGGAGGAGGCGGCTGCTCCGGCAGTTGCCGCGGTAGCTGCGGCGGCACCGCCGGTTATCAACTCTGGCGACACGGCATGGCTGCTTGCCAGTGCGGCGCTTGTCATGCTGATGACTCCCGGGCTTGCATTCTTCTACGGAGGCCTGGTCAGAAGGAAGAACGTGCTTTCGGTGCTGATGCAGTGCATGGCTATCCTCTGCCTGGTCACCATACAGTGGGTGCTTCTCGGATACAGTCTTTCCTTCGGGCCCGACATCAAGGGGATCATAGGCGATCTTTCCTGGGTTGGCCTGAATGGAGTCGGGCTTGAACCGCATTCAGTATACGGGACGACCGTTCCGCATCAGGCATTCATGATATTCCAGGCCATGTTCGCGGTGATCACGCCGGCGCTCATAATCGGTGCGTTCGCTGAAAGGATCAAATTCGTTCCTTTCTGCATATTCACGCTTCTCTGGTCCACCATCGTGTATGATCCGGTATGTCACTGGGTATGGGCCGACAAGGGGCTCCTTGGAACTTTCGGAGGCATGGGCGCTCTGGATTTCGCAGGAGGCACGGTCGTACATATCAACGCTGGAATGGCGGCGCTCGCGGCCGCATTGTTCCTCGGAAAGAGGATTGGGTATCCCGATAAGATGTCCCCTCCGCACAACCTGCCTTTCGCCGTTCTTGGCGCCGGACTTCTCTGGTTCGGATGGTTCGGGTTCAATGCAGGAAGCGCCCTTGCCGCCAACGGCCTTGCCGCCAGCGCATTCGTGGTTACGCATGTTGCGACAGCCGCAGCCGGCCTTGCATGGGGAATCATGGATCTGTTCTTCAACAAGCGTTCAACCGTGCTTGGTGTAATCACCGGCGCGGTCGCAGGGCTTGTCGCCATCACTCCGGCATCCGGTTTCGTGACCCCGATGGGGGCCATCATAATCGGCATTGGCGCTGGAGTCATCTGCTATATATCTGTCAGCTTCTGCAAGGCGAAACTGGGTTATGACGACAGTCTTGATGCGTTCGGCGTCCATGGTGTCGGTGGAATCTTCGGAGCCCTGGCGACAGGACTGCTTGCCACCAAGCTTGTGAATTCCGCCGGAGCCGACGGGCTTTTCTATGGAAATCCCGGACAGCTGTTCATACAGATCAAGGCAGTGGCGATCACGATGGTCTATTCCTTCATTGCAAGCTATGTTCTGTTCTGGATAGTCGACAAGCTGTTCGGACTCAGGGCGAGCGAGCATGAGGAAAGAGTCGGTCTTGATCTCGCCGAACATCGTGAAGCCGGTTACACAACATTGGAATAAGGAGGTAGGAAATGAAATATATAATTGCAATAATACAGCCCGACAGGATGGACGACGTCCTGCAGAAGCTCGAAGAGAAGGAGATTCATCTGGTGACAGTGACTTCCGTGATGGGGAGAGGGCGTCAGAAAGGTGTCGCCACCGTCTACAGGAGCCACAAGGAGGCGGGAAGCCTCCTGAAGAAGATCAAGCTTGAGATTGCGGTCAACGATGCGTTCGTCAAGCCGGCAATAGATGCGATAGTCGCAGGCGGGCGGACGGGCGAGGTTGGAGACGGAAAGATATTCGTGCTTGATCTTGCGGAATGCATGAGGATCAGGACGGGCGAGTCGGGAGGTGTCGCCATAGGCTGATTCAAGGTTCAATCGCCAGTGATGGAAAGGAGGCGGATAGACACCGCCTCCTTTTCTTTTTTTTACATTCCTCAGGAGGCGTGTTGATTTCAAATGCCTCCGTGGTATTTTCAAAAGAAATAAAGGACTGACTGTGACTAAGCCCGACAATACAAATTCCCGGAAGGCCGTGGTCTTCGCGGATGGGGCCGGCGAGGGCAGGCGCCTGGACGTCTACCTCGCTGAAAGATTCACCTATCATTCGAGGAACGAATGGCAGAACCTTGTCGGGGAAGGGAAAATCCAGTTGAACGGGAGATCTTCCAGATCATCCCGCAGGCTGGTGAAAGGGGACAGGATTGAGTATGACACTGGCGATATAACCGAGCCGGAAGTCGACCCAGGCTTCAATGTAGTCTTTTCCGACGAACACATTATTGCGGTCTCAAAATCAGGCAACCTGCCATGTCATCCCGCAGGAATATTTTTCAGGAACACCCTATGGCGCCTCCTTTCTGAAAAATTCGGGAAGATTTATTTTGTCAACAGGATTGATCGGGAGACTTCCGGGCTTGTTCTTCTAGCCAGGTCTCCCGCAGTCGCGGCGGCGATGTCCGAGGCGCATTCCGGGATCGTGAAGAAATACACCGCCGTGGTGCATGGGAAATTTCCGGATGCCTGCAATGCGGTTGGTTTTCTGACTGATGGCGTCTGCAGCGCTGTCAGGAAGAAACGGAAATTCTACCAGGGGGCCAGGCTTGGGGAAAAGGATGAATATTCCGAAACAAAATTCAGGCTTCTTGGAGCAAATGGAGGCTTGAGCATAGTGGAGGCCGAACTCGCCACCGGACGCATGCATCAGATACGGGCCACCCTCTGTTCCCTCGGATTTCCATTGGTAGGAGACAAGATATACGGCCGGGATGAGACAATATATTTAAGGTTCATTGAAGACGCGATGACCGATGATGACAGGAGTCTCCTCATGATTGCAAGGCAGGCTCTGCATTCGTCAAGCCTTGAATTCCAGCATCCGATTTCAGGAGAAAAGCTTGTTTTCAATGCCGAACTGCCGGATGACATGAAAAAATTATTGGCTGCAACATGATGAAATTTAATTGAAAAAATGACGGGAAAGAATATTTTAGTATTTTAATTGAATCTATCCAGGAGTTTTCTATGTGGGTTTTCTCAATTCTTGCTGTCGTCATGATCATAGGCACGGTCATATGCTATTTTGTGATGGGGTATCTCCCTCAGATGTATATCCATCTTTTCGCCTATGGCTTCCTTCTTGCCGGGATCGGCTACCTGATAGAACTCATGAAGAAGCGTGAGCAGAACATGGAATCGCACATTGAATGGATCATGGACAAGAAATTCAAGGCGTTTGCCGAGGAGCTCAAGACAATAAGGATGATGATCCTGAAGCTTGAGGAAAGACGGGAGTATCCTGACATCAGCGCCCCCCCTGCGCTCCCCAGCATTTCCAGGAAGGAAAATAACGGATTAAACGGATTAAAGGACGAAAAACAGATATTTTCCGCTCCAATTTCCAAACATAAAATTGAAGACTGATGAAAACAGGGATGTCCTTCGACTGGAGGCCGATAATCTTCCGCGGCATTGAATCGGAAGAGCTCGACTACAAGGCGGCCCAGAACTGGAACAATCTCACAAGGGCCGGCAAAGCCCGTTTCGCGCGCCACTGCATGGCCATGGCCAACACCAAGGGCGGATATATCGTCGTAGGAGTAGGTGAGGACAAGTCAGGAAGACCATGCCTCTATACCGGGCTCAACGACAGGCAGTGCAGATCGTTCGATCCCACGGATGTCGGCAACGTAATAAACAGGTTTTCGGATCCCCAGATTGATTTTGACGTTGAACGTCCTGTGATCGACGGAAGAAGATATGTAGTGTTTGTAATAAGGCGCTTCTCGGAGATACCCCATGTATGCTCGGTCAGCTGCAATTCCGAACTCCAGCAGGGGGTCTTCTACATCAGGACCGCCGATGCGTCAAGCCGTCCTGCCTTCAAGGCGTCCGAAATCCACGGTATCGTGCAGCGAGCTCTGAGGAACCAGCGCGAACTTCTTGGCAGGATGCTGAGGGGGATCCTGTATGAGGGAAGAAAAACTCTAGCACCAGAGGCGAAGAGCGAGTTCAAGGAACAGATGAACCATTCCTACAGGATTTTTGACAAGAGGAAAGGCGAGTTCAGCCCGGAAAATGGCACTCTATGGGAGCTGTCGGTCTTCCCTTCTGAATTCATCATGGAGAAATTCGCCTTGTCGGAAATACAGCGTGCCGTCGACAATTCTATTTCAACGACTCTGGAATCATCCTTTATTTTCCTCGAGGAGAGTGAAGACAGCTATTTCACCAACGTGGCGTTCAGGACATTCTCCAGGGAACGCAAGCAGTACTGGCAGGCTTTCAGTTCAGGGCTCTTTCATTATGTGACCGTGCTTGACAAGGATAAGAACTCCCTGCGCTACGAGGACGTCATCAGGTTTGTTTCGAGCGCCGTGCATTTTCTCGGTCAATACTACTATGAGCTTGGCTGCACTGACGAGCTTTTAAGCCTTAAATTCAAAATATCCTCAGTCGAGAAAGTACGTCTTTCAGGGACAGGTGGAAAATCCAGCGATGCCGCATATACATGCCGCATCCCGGAAATAGAAGTCAAGCTCCAGCGCACCGCTTCCGATCTCATGAGCGGGACCGTCGGGCACAGCGCAAGGATAATCCGCGAGATATGCGAGCGTTTCAACCTGCCGCAGGGCAAGCACGTCAACCTTGAGAAACTGCTGACAGATTTTCTTGAGACACGGAATATATGAAGAAGTGCGGGATTTCGGGGATGCGCAAGTTCGGGAGTTCAAATCCTGGCACTGTTTTCTACTTTCTAAATTCTAAATTCTACTTTCTAAATTCCGGAGTCGGCTTCAATACAACATAGGTCGGGAGCCCGAGCACCTTGAAGTATGAGAGTACTTCCTTTATCGCCGGAGCGTTTGGGTTTTCCGCCCTGAACTTGAGCTTTACAAACTTTTCGAGTTTTTCCAAGACCTTCGGATCCTTCAATGTGGTCAGATCCATTGCTTCACAGTTCTTGCACCAGCTTGCGGTAAAATCGATCAGCAGCGGACGGTTTTCCTTCTGGGCTTCGGCAAGCGCTTCCGCGATAGATGAATTCCAACCGTTGTCCTGGAACACCTGCTCTTTATTTGAAGCAATCGTGTATCCGGTGAAAAGGTAGTAGGCGGCTATTGCGGCGATGAAAATTCCGAACGCATATTTCACCTTGATCATCCAGGCGCCGGGTTTGGGCAGGAGCGACAGTCCTGCTCCGGCGAAAGGCCAGGGCAGCGCCATTCCGGCGCCCAGGAGGAAAGGCATCAGCAGACCGTATATGTCCCCCTGTGAATACAGGTATGATGAGAAGAGCAGGACGGCTATCACGACCGGCGCGACGCATGCTCCTGCCAGCAGGGCCGATACGCCTCCCATGAACAAGGCGGTCACAAGGCTGCGGCTTTTGTTCGTTTCACCTGATCTCAGGAACCTCGAGAAGTCGATAGGGAAAACATCGAACATGCCAAGTGCCAGGAAAATGAAGACCAGCCCCGCTGCAAAGTTGAAGTAGGCTGATGAGTTGATTGCGCCGAATGTCGATCCGGTCAGCACAGCCGCCAGTCCAAGAAGGCCGTAGACCAGAGTTATTCCGGCACCGTACATCAGGCCAAGTACAAATCCGTTTAGTCTGGATGATGAGTTCGCCCCGGCGCCGATTATCGCTATGTTGACGGGGATCATCGGCAGGACGCAGGGAGTCAGATTCAATGCGAGCCCGCCGACCAGGATCAGTATCAGGGATATTATCAGGTTCCCTCCCTTCAGATCGTCGAAGAGGGATTTCTTCAATGTTATTCCGCTGGACAATGAATTATCCAGGAATGCGGAGAAGGCTTTCGCATCCATATAGCCGGATTCAGAAGCGGAAATCACGAATTTACCTGCGGAATCCTCCCATTTTGCCGGCGGGTTGATTTTATCCGCCTGCGGATTCCTATGTGGAACGCTTGTTCCTGGCGGGCCTGAAAGATTGAACTGGATCTTATGCGGCGGATAGCAGACAAAGGGGGTTTTCCCGCATGCCTGGTAGTCAATATCAGCTTTTATCTCGCCGGACAGCCCGTCCGCCGAGAATTTCCATTCGTGCCTGCCCTCGGAATATATCGAATGCTCCTCGCCGTACGGATCCTTCTCGACTACACTGGCGGGGGTGGAAAGGATTTTCGCCTGATTGCCTGAAGAGTCTGTTATTGAGATTTTGAACTTGTCCGAATAAAGGTAGATGTTCTTCTCCACTTCAATTGCAACCGAGCCTTGTCCAATGTCGCCGGAGAATGCAAATGGCGCCGCTGCGGTACTCGCGGCGTTTATTGAAGGGGAAAGAAGGAAAAAAAGAAACAGCGCCCGTATTGCTTTCATTTGAAGCTTCCCCCTTGGATTACCATTGAAAATGAAATCATCTGTTTTTTGAAACGATTTTTAGCTCATACCCTACGGGGTCGGATGCTTCCCCGAAGAAGACGTTCTGCTCCGGCTGCGGCTGGGCCGGGGAGAGAAGTTCAAATCCGTCATTGGCATAAAGCTTGACAAAGGATGACAGCTGCTTTTTATTGATATCCAGGGACAGCGTCGATGTACCTTTTCCATCTGAGGTGAAATTTATGCTGTCGCCAGGGATTCCCGCCTCTATGAGGCAGCGTCTCGCCTTCTCGACCGCTTCTTTGATGTTCTCCGCAACCCAGACATGGCTGACACTCTCCGGTATTGCAATCGGTTTTTCCGTCAAGTTTTCCCTGGCGTTCGTAAAATTCATGAATCTTATGTCGGGGGAAGTGCTGACATCCCGGAGGTCCCGGAGCTTGATCTCGCCGGGGATGTCAATTTTCCCGGGAGACTTTTTTTCAGGAACAGCTGAAACAAGGACGGCTGGAGGAGATGAACGTACTGGAGCATTTACAGCAACCTGGGCCTTCTCGCCGGAACTATTCTTAACATACACGAAAATCACGGCTATGATGAGGAAGACTGCGGCAGCCTTCATGAACTGGACAAGATAGAATGGTATGACAGGATTCTTTTCAGCGGATATCTTCGTACGTACCCTGTGCAGCATTTTTTCAGTGAAGTTGTCCGGTAGTTTCCCTGCCGTCTTCCTGTCCAGTATTTCGGCTATGGAGGAAAAGTCCTTTAATTTTGCCTGGCATTCAGAGCAGGAGCCTATATGTTCCGACTCCAGACTTCCTTTTTCAAGTTTCCCATCGAAATGCGCGGATACCTCATCATGTTCCGGACACCCGGGATTCTGCTTCCTCATTTTCTTCTCTTTGTTCATTTCATCCTTTTCCATGCTGTTGGACCAATATCTATTTCCTAAGGACTTCTGAAAGAGTTTCCCGCGCCCTTGAGATCCTTGACTTGACCGTTCCTATTTTTTCACCGGTAATTCCGGATATGTCTTCGTAGCTCATATCCTCAATATGCCTGAGCACTATGACTTCCTTCAATGCGTCCGGGAGTGCGTTTATCGCATTCATTATCCTTTCATCCTCCTCGGAGCTTTCAATCGCCTTCTCAGGCGCGCTTGAAGTGTCAGGCACATCTAGATCCTTATCCTTGCCTGCATCCTCTCTTGTGCTGTTTTCAGACATGCTTATGTTCTGCCCTGCACCTCTTCTCCTGTTCCAATGATACTTGTTCCTGGCCAGATTGACCACAATCCTGTAGAGCCATGTCGAAAAAGATGAATCACCCCTGAACGTCCTCAAATTATTGTAGGCCTTTACAAAACCGTCCTGGACAACCTCCTCGGCATCCTCTCGGCTGCCCAGCAGCCCGTAGGCCACATTGTACATCTTTACGCTGTACTTCCTTACAAGCTCATCAAAGGCGGACTCAGATCCGCCCATGAAGCTTCTAACAAGATCTGAA
This sequence comes from Lentisphaerae bacterium GWF2_50_93, assembly GCA_001804815.1. GTDB lineage: Bacteria > Verrucomicrobiota > Lentisphaeria > Victivallales > GWF2-50-93 > GWF2-50-93. Next base: position 61,919 of record MHBI01000020.1, on the reverse strand, counting down.
TCGTCTGTCCCTGTCGTTTCTTCCATTATAGACACCGGATTTTACAAAAAGTTCTGTTTTTAAGGAAAATTTTATTTAGCATGCTAACTTTTATGGATTCATTCACTACGGAATGTGATAAACTATAGGCTCTATGTGTCTTTGACAAGGGATTTATATGAAACTTAAAAGAGGTTTTGTCCAGATTTATACGGGAAACGGCAAAGGAAAGACCACTGCTGCAATCGGACTTGCAGTCCGCGCCGCCGGTGCGGGCCTTGAAGTTTATTTCGGACAGTTCGCAAAAGGCATGAAGTCCAGCGAGCATGGAAGCCTTGCGAAATTTCCAAATATCAGGGTGAAACAGTTCGGCAGAAGCTGCTTCATCGGAAAAAAACCTGATGCAGAGGATATGGAATTCGCGCAAAAGGGCTTCGATGAGATCAAGACCGCTGTCGCTTCAGGTGAATATGACGTTGTGATCCTCGACGAGATCATGGCAGCCAACAAGTATAACCTCGTTTCAGTTGAGGAAGTCCTCGGGATAATTGAATCGAAACCGGCATCCGTAGAACTTGTCCTAACCGGCAGGAATGCTGACCCGAGGCTGATCAGGGCCGCTGACCTTGTAACTGAAATGAAGGAAGTGAAGCACTATTATAAGAAGGGCGTGACGGCAAGGGTCGGGATTGAAAAGTAATAAATTTCACGGGTAAAAATTATAATGAAGATATTGAACCAGACTTTTAATGAATGGTGGAAGAACAACAGCTGCGATTATCGCGCGATGCTTTTCGACATTGACGGCACTCTGATCGCCGGTCGCAAGGTCATGCCCGGAGCATCATCCCTCATCAAGCGCCTTGAAACCGCGAAATTCCCGTTTTATCTCCTGACCAACGACGGCAACCATTCCACCGAGGAGAAAAGCGGCATGTTAAAGAGAGCAGGCCTCGATATAAGGCCTGACAGAATAGTGTCCTGCGCTGATGCCCTGGTTCCTTTTGTTGAAAATAACATGCTCAAGGGAAAGAAGTTCTTTGTAATGGGTGACCTCGGCAAGCCGAATTTTGCGGAAAAGGCCGGTTTGAAGGTGGAGCGGATGACCCGGAAGATCTGCGAATGCCAGGGCGTGATCGTGGGCGAGGGGACCTACAACTGGCAGTCGAACATAAGCGCGGCGATGAACTTCTTTATAAAGTATCCGGACAGGTTCCTTGTTGTTCCGAATCCAGACAGCTACTGGCCGAACGGCGCAAGCGGGGAGCTCGGGATCGGTGCAGGCGGCAAGGCGCGGTTCATATGCACCATCCTTTCGGATTACGGAATCAGGAAAAATCCGATCTATCTTGGCAAGCCATACAGTGCCATCTTCGATCACGCCTTTGAAATCCTTATAACAAGCTTCAATCTTCCTGCAAATCTGCAGAAGAAGCAGGTTCTCATGCTCGGTGATTCGCTGGCCTCTGATATCCGCGGTGCCAACAATTTCGGCTTTACATCCGGACTAGTCCTCACCGGCATCACAAACCAGGATCATCTAAAAAAAGCCAAACCGTCATTCCGCCCGGATTTCGTATTCCCGAGTATAAACTGATAAAATAAATCCGTCCGGATTTATTTTATTTCATCCCGAATGTCTTTTCCTTCAGATCGAGATAGAACACGTAGTTTTCCCAGCTGACGTCCGGCGGACAGCGATGGTCGCAGAACGGTATGTATCCTCCGCGTTCTACGAGAGGGACGAGGGATTCCATGTACTCGGTGATGGCCTTCGGCCCGGCGATCATCTTCGTCTTGTCGAATCCGCCCATGATCCTCAGGTCCTTGCCGTATTCCTTCAGCAGTTCGCCGGGATGGCAGCAGCACATGACCTCGAACGGGAACAGGCAGTTCACTCCGCCTTCGAGGAAATACTTGAGTATCGGCCTTACGTCGCCGTCGCAGTCTATCCACCAGATGTCGATGCCGTGCTTCTTCAGCTTCGCGTTGATGCGCTTGTAGCGGGGCATGACCTTCTCCTTGAAGAAGTCGACTGAAACAAGAGGACCGTTCTTGAAGCAGATGTCCTCCCAGCCGCTCGCGTAGTCGAATTTGAAATGCGGCAGCACCTCGTCAAGGAAGTTCTCGATGAGCACGCACTGGTTCTCAATCATGTCCTCGACCATTTCCGGATAGTCGTATATGGCGTATGAGAGCCCTTCGACCGTCAGCAGATCCCTGACCTGTCCAATCATCGAGCCGCAATGGACTCCCAGAGGATAGTCGCGGTTTTCCGGATGCTGGGCCTTCATCTTTGCAACGTCAGGCTTCCTTGAAGGATTGTCGGGATTGAGATGCTCCTTCTTGACCTTCTTCCAGTCGTCGGGGCCCTGTATGGACGAGCCTATGTAATGCGGGATGGTGCTGTGCCCGTCCTTTGGAATCTCGCAGATGAGTCCGTTGAAATCGACTATGGTCTTGGATGTGGCGGTCTCGGAAAGGGTCTTTCGTTCGAAGGCCGGCGAGAGCCATGGTGCCCCGACTCCTGAAATCTTGTCGAAGTTGAAATATATGTTTGCCTCGCCCTCGTTCGTGATCTTGTTTTCGATGAAGGGCTTCCAGAGGCCGTAGTTTTCCTCCCAGTACCCGAACTCCATGTTGAAACACCTGTCGACCGGCTTGTAGTGCATCTGGTTGTTGAAGCGTTCGCGGTCGGTCATCTTGCTGCTCTTCCATTTCGGACGGCACGGAGTGATGTTCTTCATTGACTCTCCTTTTGTTATTAGCATTATCTTGTTATGATATTTATTTCAATGACAATAAAATTGTCTGTGAAATAAATATTATCAATATGTTTATATTGCTAAGAACTGGATTATATTGCTATTATGAAAAGGAAAGACTTCAAGATCGGATTCCCGAGTTCTCCTACGCAGAAGGAGCGCCAGATGGGGATATGGCTGATCAGCGCAGGGAACTTCAATACCAGGGACCATGTGCTGAAATCCAGGAATTTCGAACAGTCGCTGTTGATCTACTGCCTCGACGGGGTCGGTTCGTTCAGGCTCGGCGAGACGACATATAAGATCAATGCTGGAGACATCTTCTACATACCCGCGCATTTCACGCATGGTTATGAATGCGATCCTGCCATAGGCTGGAATATCAAGTGGATGCATTTCTCGGGAAGCTATGCCGAGAATCTTCTGCGCATCGCGGGGTTCAGCGCGGTCAGGCCCGTGAGGAGGATCGGACAGAACAGGCAGATCATCAATTGTTTCGACAAGCTCTACCGCATACTCAAAGCCAAGCGCATGAACTACAGCTTTGATGCCACACGTACCTTTCTCGACATACTATTTGAGCTGATAAAGGTTTCCGAGCCCCAGGACATGACAAGGCACCTGCTTGAATCTGTCACGCTTGAGAGTGCGAATCTTGAGGCAGCCGCAAAGCAGGCTGGATATTCCAAGTTTCATTTCTCGAGGCTCTTCAAGAAGGCGACCGGAGTCTCGCCGTGGACATATGCGGTAAGCCTGAAACTCGACAAGGCGAAGGAGCTTCTTATGAACTCGGATGTATCCGTGAAGGAAGTTGCTCTGACCGTCGGTATAAGCGACCCGAACTATTTCACACGGATCTTTGCGAAATACGCAGGCATGTCGCCGGTCAAATACAGGAATGTAATGTCGGAAAGATAGAGGAAGAGTCGAATGACGAACAGCCGAACATTCGAATAACGAAGTAATTTTGGAGCGCTGGCATCTTGCCGGCAATTCTTTCATAATGTAGCACAGGCGTCTCGCCTGTGATTTCCTGATTCAAATGAATTTCGACTTTCCGGAAGGAGCCTGTTCTGCCTTCCTGCTTGTAGTCGACGCATTCTTACGTGTTCTTTGCTTGAAAAACGACAGCCAATAATGGCTTGACTACGAACAATGCATGAGAAGTTTCAGCCGTAGATATCCGGCAGCGCTGATCTATATTTCCCGGCAGCCGTCCTGATGTATTTTTTCCGCTGCGGAATTTACACGCCTCATGGCATCCATTAGATCCGGATACGGCTTGTCCTCGATAGTGACGATTCCGTAGTTGGAGTTTTCTCCATCGGGATGCCGGCCTTCCTTCGGCTCGTCGGCATATTCGAACCAGTGGTAACCGATCAACGAAGGATTTTCGAGCGCGGAGACTGTGAATTTCTCGAACGCCTTTGCGCGTTCCACCTGGTTCGGGACGCATACCCCGGCGCCTTTTGAGTTTGGAAGGCCTGTGTCCATGCCCCTGTAGGAATATTCCGTTATCATGCAGGGTTTTCCGTGAGTCGCATATCTTGCGAGTGATGAAAGCGGTTCTTGTGCATAGCAGTTGAACGAGATCACGTCCAGATGTCTTGCCGCAGCTGCGATCACCTGTTCTTGAGGTACATAGGCGAAACGGGCCCCAAGGTTCAGATGGTTCGGGGCGGCCTTTTTAATTGCCGCTGAAACTGCACTGAAATAATTTTCGGCGACAAGTCCTGCGAAGGCTTCACAGTCGGCGATGAAAGCGGCGCGTTTCGGATCGGCCTCGTTCGCCTTGCGTTCGACTTCCTGGTTCTGCATATACATGGCTTCTCTGCCATAGGGCTGAACTATTTTTCCTGAATCTTCAAGTGAACCCCAGCCGGTGAAAGAGGTTTTCCAGACAGAATTGAAGTCGGCTATGGATGGATATCGGCTCTTTAGCAGATTAACTGCCGCCTTTCGGCCATGGCCGTCTTCCGGCATTGCAAGAAAGAGAGTCAGCAGTTCTTCCGGCCCACGCCAGTCCGGTCCCCAGCGCAGTTCGTTGTCGGCAAACCAGCCGAGGATATTCTGAGTGTCTGCGTGTAGTGCGCATTTTTTCTTCATTGATGAAAGTGCGAATTCCGCAAAATGCGTATCAAATACGTCCGGGAAGATTCCGTGGAGCCAGGCGTTGCTGCCTTTGTTCATTTCCGCGACGAACGATGAGGCCGTGTCGAGGATCGGTGTGATTGACAATCGACTCCCCTGGACTTCTATTTCCGCCAGCGCGGCATCGGACCAGGCACCGAGAGTGTTGAATCCGAGTTCACGCAACTGCCGCACCGTGGCTTCACGCCAGCGTTCTTCGGAACCGTGTTTCTTCAGGCAGTTTTCGGCATAGGGGACTTTGTCGGTGTTGAGTATGCGGTCAGCTTTGAAACTCACATGGCATACGGCCTTGCATATGGAGCGCCTGCCAGCCGGATCGATGAACCACCATCTGCCGTCTATCTTGTCTGTCCTGTAAAATCCCATTGTCTCTCTCCTTTGATAATGTAGAACAGGCGTCTCGCCTGTTGTTCTCAAAATTCATAATTACAGGCGGGACGCCTGTTCTACATTCCTTTTGCCGGCGTGACATACCGGTGCTTTAAAACACAGGCGGGACGCCTGTGTTTCATTTTTTTCTTAATTATGCAGAACCGTATCTTACCGCAGAGATCCTTCTTGAATTCAATCGAAGAAAATTTTTTCGACTTGTCGAAAAAACATATGATCTTCCTTTCCTGTTCGGGACTTATCTCGAGGATGAGATGTCCGCCGTTTTCAAGGTTTTCAGGAGCTGTCAAGATGAGCTTTCTTATAAGATTGAGACCATCCTTGCCTGAGAGCAATGCCGATTTCGGTTCATATTTGCGGATTTCGCGGGGCAGGGCGGCGTAGTCCTTCGCGTTTATATATGGAAGGTTTGCCGTGATGACACTGAACTTCTTCCTTTTCCTTATGCCTTTGAGAAGATCCGCCTTCCAGAACTTGATTTTACCGACCTTGTTCAGCTTCATGTTTCTTCTTGCATATCCGAGGGCAGTGCGGCTGATGTCTGAAGCGTTCACCATCAAATCAGGACGTTCCTGGGCGAGTGAGATTGCGATTGCTCCGCTGCCGGTTGCGATGTCCAGGACATGTGAATTCTCCGGAGCAAGCTTGAGCGCATGCTCCACAAGTATTTCAGTTTCAGGCCGGGGGACAAGGACACCAGGACCGACTTTCAGGATAAGATTCCTGAAGTAGGCCTTTCCGAAAATATATTGCAGCGGTTCATGCTTCAGCCGTCTTGCCAGCATGGAATTGATTTTTCTTGACTGCTCTGACGAGATCCTCTGTTTTTTATCCAGCAGTATTTCGAGACACGTTTTCCCGACTGCTTCAGAGAGGATGAGGTCAGCTTCAAGGCGGGGATCGGACGTTCTGGCGGATTTCAATTTTTCTTCAAGATTGGATAGAGTGCTGTCATAGCTGGATGAGGTCCTCACTTGGAAGCCTCCCTTAGGATGTCGGTGAATTCGTCGGGGGCGACTTCCTCCAGCTTCTTGCCCTTTGACTGGAGCTTCTCGTTGACCTTGATCACTGTCTCGGTCATGCGGTCATGCGTCTCTTCTGATCCGCCTGCGAGATAGAAATTCTCCCCCTTTGTAACCCTGGCATGTCCGTCCCTGCTGTCAAGGCCTACCCCGAGCATCATGGCCTTGTCCCTGGAGTTTTCCATTCTGTTTTTCATATTGGATATTATTAGAACTTTGCCTTGTCTATTTGCAAGGCGAAGGTCTAATTTGAGATGAATTTTTTCACGAATTCAGTGATCTTCGCGGGTTCATCCTCGAACAGATAGTGTCCGGCGGAATACAGGGGCAGGACGGAGGCCTGCGGATAGACCTGCTTCCATTTCTTCAGGAAAGCCTCATGGAAACACCAGTCCTTCATGCCCCATGCGATCGCCACCGGATGGTCCTTGAACATCCAGAGGCCATGCTCGATCCCGACCAGCACCTCGTATGAAGGCGCCTCTGGAACTACCGGAATATCCTTGACAAAATTATAAACGGCTATCCTGTTCTCATATGAATCATAGGGAAGGATAAAGCCTTTTTTGACATTTTCCGGCATTTTCCTGACCGTTGTCATTCTTAGCGACATCTTGCAGAACAGGTTGAGGCTCCTGACAAGTTTTTCACCCAGCCAGGGAGTACGGCATACAGAGATCCTGAATGGTATCTTGGTTGATGTGAACGCGGCGGTATTTGTGATTATCAGCCTTTTGATCCTTTCCGGATAGCGAATCGCGAACCCGAGACCTATCGGACCGCCCCAGTCATGGACCATGAGATTGATGTTCTGAAGATCCAGGCCGAGAAGGAATTCCTCGAGGTTGTCGATGTGCGTCTCGAGCCTGTATTGGAAATTCTGCGGCTTGTCGGACATGCCGCAGCCGAGATGGTCGGGGACAATGACGCGGTTTGTCCTGCTCAGCTCGGGGATCAAATTCCTGAAGAGGAACGACCAGGAAGGATTTCCGTGAAGGATGACGAGGGGCTCGCCCAGCCCTTCATCGATATAATGCATGTTATAGCTTTTTATCTTGAAATAATGATGCTTGAACGGGTAGATGTCTTTTATCATAGATACATCCATCGTGAATATTATCCTTAATTAAAGTTTGAAAAATGAAATATTCCTGTGTTCCAACCCATTCATCCAGCAATCCAGCCATCCATTAATCCATCCAGGCTTTCCATCACCATTCGACTCCCAGCATTGTGCAGTTGATTCCGCTGCCTATGCCGAGCAGAGCCATCTTCTGCCCGGAACGTATTATTCCATTTTCAATTGCCATTGCTGCTGTTATCGGGCATGACACCGAGCCGACATTCCCGAGGAATGGAAGCGTCGGAAAATCTTTCCGGATGTCGATATCCAAGGTCTCGTACATTAGCTTCCTGTGGGCGGAGCCGACCTGGTGCGTGCAGAAGCAGTCAGGAGTGTCGTTCGTCCAACCGGTTTCCTTCTTGAACAGCTTCCATGTCGATGCCGCGACCTCCACGCCTTTCAGCATGAGTTCCTCTGAATCCGTGTTCATGAGGGTTTCGTCATTGTCAGACATCCCCTTGTCGGAATTTCCACGGCAGAGTTTGTTGTGGGTCGTCACGGCCAGGGAGTGTCCTCCGAGGAAACGGTGGTTTGCAGAGCTTGCTTTCCTGTCGGCCAGCACCAGTGCCACCGAGCCTGAACCGATTGTAAGCGAGGAAAAATATTTCTTGATTGTCTGGCGGGTCAGGCTTTTGTCGTCAAGCATCACCTTGATGGTGCTTTCGAGCAGCGGGCGGCTGTTTTCGCCTGCGACAAGCAGGGCGGCCTTGATCTGGCCGAGTTCTATCATGTTCGCCGCCGCAATCATTCCCGTGAGGATTCCAAGACATGCGTTCGATATGTCGAATACGAGGGCTTCTTCCGGCAGGCCGAGTTCGCTGTGCACGACGGTGGCGGAAGCGGGTTCGAGGAAGTCACGGCATACCGAGCACATTATAAGGCAGCCGATATCAGACTTTTTAACGGAGGAGTTTTCGAGCGCCTTCCTGCCTGCGAGGATGGCCGCATCACTCGGCATTGTTCCCGGCTTCCAGAGACGGCGCTCCTTTATTCCGGACATCAGTTCAAGCCTTCCGAAGGGAAGTCGCAGGCGCTGGTAGACAGGTTCGAGTTTCTTTTCTATATCGTCCGAACTCACCACTTCAGGTGCAAGCTCGTAGCCGAACGAGTCTATGTTTACATTCTTGTATATCATGATTTTTCTCTGCGATAAAAATTATATGAGTAATTTGAAAGTTCGATACTCATATTCCCTATTCTGAATTCCTTGTTTTCATTCAACGTTGTATGTTCGAAGTTGGACGTTCGATGTTCACTTTTCCAATTCTATCCTTAGCATCTCCATGGCCGCTGCCTCAGAATATATTCCCTTCAGCCTCCCTTTCATGAACACCGCGGCCCTGCTTTTTTTAGCGCCGGCTATGCCGAAGTCGGCATCCCTGGCTTCTCCCGGGCCGTTGACAACGCATCCCATCACTGCGAGCTTCTTCAATTTGATCCTAGTCCCAGTCTTCCTGATTTTTTCGATTTCGGATTCAACCTTATGCACTAGCCCCATGAGATCTATCTCAGTCCTTCCGCATGTAGGACATGATACGAGCTCGGGTTCGGCTTTTCTCAGGCCTGCGCTTTCCAGTATAATAATCCCTGTTTTCACCTCTTCAACAGGATCTGCAGTAAGACTTACCCTGATCGTATCCCCGATCCCGTCCAGCAGCAGGGCGCCAATGCCCACTGCTGACTTGATTGTTCCGCGGACGAGGGTTCCCGCCTCGGTGATGCCGACATGCAGGGGATAATCGGATTCGCCTGAGAATTTCCTGTATGCCATGACGGTCACAGGTACACTCGATGCCTTCAATGATACCTTGATATCCCTGAAACCGAATTTTTCGAGGATGCGGCATTCATTCAGGGCGCTTTTCACCAGGGCTTCCGCAAGTCTGCACTCATCATGGGGTCTCTTTCCTCCCAGCTTGCTGAGAAATTCCCTTGGCAGGCTTCCAGCATTTGCGCCGACCCGGATCGGGATGTTTTTTGCTCCTGCTGCTTCAGCTATCGCCCTGACTTTTTTTTCGTCGCCGATGTTTCCGGGATTGATCCTGATTCCTGCGACACCAGCGTCTATCGAAGCCAGCGCCAGCTTGAAGTCAAAATGAATGTCGGCGATTACAGGGATCGGACTCTTCTCCAGTATTTCAGGAAGCCTGCCGGCGGCGGCAATGTCAGGCACTGCTACCCTGATGATGTCACAGCCGGACTCCGCAAGCTTTCTTATCTGCCGTATCGTAGCTGAAGAATCGCGCGTGTCGGTGTTTGTCATCGACTGTACGGTGACAGGCGAAGCCCCGCCCACGGGGATGCGGCCTATGTAGATTCTTCTTGTGTTTGAACGCTTTGCCATAATGAGTATAAAATACACTCAAAACAAAATTTTCCATAAAAAATGATTTTATATATTGTGTTATTGGTGAGTAACGGTTAGATTTCCTCTTAATTTACAAAAAATCAGAACCAATTTGGAGGAATAATAAATGAAGAAGTTACTGGCAGTTGCAGGCTCAGTGCTAGTTCTCGGATTACTCGTCGGCTGTGAAGACAAACAGGCCGAAGCGCAGCAGAACGAGAAAATTCAGGCTAACAGTTCGGAACTCAACCGTATGAGAAGCGACATTGAAGCCATCCAGAGCGAAAACGTCCAGCTCAAATCCAAGATCAATCTCGTTACAGACTGGTTGAGGAAGAAGGTCGAAGAGGAAAAAGCCAAGGCACTTGCTGCGAAGCCCGCACCTAAGGTTGAAGTGAAGGGCGCAAAGCCCGGAGCACCGTCAGGCGCAAAGACTGCAGATCCCAAGAAGAAGATGTTCCCGTAATAAAAATCCCCAGGGATTTTTGTGACTATATAAATAAAAAAGGCGATGGGTTGCCCATCGCCTTTTTTATTTATGGAATCTTGTTCGGACGCAGCCTGCTGTTTGTGAAGGAGCCGGGTGTCAGCGACTCCACATGCCAGTCCGCAAACAGGCAGTTCGTCTTCAGTGCTCCAACTGTACCGCTGACTCCGGATTCGCGCCAGCGTATCTGCTGCTTGCCAACATCACTGCCAACCCCGTCAGCATTGACACCAATGTTGACAGGATTGTTCAGGGTAGCGCTGGATGGATTGTAGGTCGCCCCCCAGACGGAGGCGCTGTCTATGTTCTTTGCCATAGCTTCAGCGCTCCAGTTGCTCGTCGACCTGTACTGGACACCGTCCATCAGCACGGCAACTTCGCTGAATCTCCCTATTTGAGTATATGCGATTGTATCATGTCCGCTGGCAATGGTCGCGGCATCGACTTCCCGCATGACTGCAGGATTGCAGCTGTAGTGGTAGCCGCCAAGTTTCTGCTGGGTCGCGTTCGGGCACATTGACATCTCGGGTTTGTTGAGATATTCATCAATTACCCGTTCCCGGTATTGAGTCTGATAGCCGCCGACGATATCCCTCGCCCTGGGCAGACGATAGCTGTTGTCGGACAAGTATAAATCGAAGGCGGTGCCCATCTGTTTGAGATTGCTTATGCAAAGGATGCTTTTAGCCATGAACTTCGCATTTCTCAGCGTAGGCAGCAGGAGGGCCGCAAGAATTGCGATGATCGCGATTACGACCAGCAATTCAATCAGCGTGAAACTGTTTTTGGCTTTAGTTTTCATTTTCAATAATATGGCATGTTAATTCGATGATGCCAGAATATTTATTTCCCTTTGCATTATTCAAACCTTACAAATCCAAACTTGCCTGCATCATATGCCCCGACGCCTTTGGCATTCTGCCAGAAAAGCTGGCTCTGGAGCGCTTTGCTGTCATCAACGTCTGAATCGTTCAATCCAATGTCGAATCCAATCACTGTGCCCGGCTGCACCTTAAGTTCCTTGAAACGGGCAAGACCTACAACAGATTTGACTTCGTATCCGCCCGGTACAGTCCTCCCAACTACGGATATCCCTTCCGGCTGCGAAGATTCAATCTGCCTGCCAGAACGATCGCTCACAGGCATCACAGCTATGTCGTCAATTTCCAGAATGCCGGACTTTACGTTCCACATTCCGGCCTGGAGGCGGAATGACACGGCGTTTTCCGGGATGTCGTACTCCTTGGCCTGTGCGGTCCACTCCTTGCCCGTACCCTTGAATGTGATCATGTCAGGATATCCTCCTGCATGGGCGCCGGCCTTGTCCTTGAATTCGACCACGAGCCGTCCAGTATGCCAGTTCTTCTCGCCTGGAACTATTTTCTCATAACGGGCCCTGCATGAAACTTTTATCCGGCCCCACTTCGGATCAATCGCTATATCCTGCTGTATCAGCGAATTGCCTTCGATCCTGGCATAGCTGCTGACTGCCTCCTGGACTTCCTTCGCCTTTGCATCCTTCGGTACGAACCATTCGGTAATTCCCTTTTTGAAACTGCCGTTTCTGACAAGCGCCTTGTCGGTATCAATCGCAAGAGGCTCCCATGAATCCTTCAACGGGGCGGCAACCTTCAGATGAATGACTCCGTCGCTGTATTTGGCGGCGTGGAAATCTTTTTCACCGCGGCAGTCAAGGAAAAGCTCGATTCCGTCAGCGCATTGGACTCCGCGTCCGCTCCGTAGCACTTTGTTGTCCGACACCTTTACCAGGACCGTCAGGTTCTTCTCATTCCATGCGACGGAGGCTGTACCTGACAGATCGCCCTTGCCCTGCCAGGTCTTGCCGGTCTGCTCGTCCCAGATGCTGACATTCCGCTGCTGCGCGGAGTCGATCACTATGGCTCCATCCGATGGAAGCGCTCCGTCCGGACATTTCTTCGCCACCGCCATGCGTGTCACCTTCAATTGGACTGCCTGTTCAAGGGGAGTGCCAAGCGCTTCGGAGTTCAGCGCGTACACGAGTTGTTCACTGCCGCCTTTTGCCTTCTGCGCCACATCCACGGATTTCTTTTCGCCGGGCCCGAGCTGGAACTGCTGTTTGTCGATCCCCGGACCCTGCACCGTGAAGGATGCGGCCGTCTTCAGGGGATTCGAGATGCTGATATTGACCGTGAAATCCTCCCCCTCGCGAAAATCGTTCTTCGGCTTACCCTGCTGTAACGCGGCAATCTGGAAGATATCCTTGACCGGTTCAGCCTCCGGGGAAAGTCCGGTGACTATCGCGAATTTCTTCCTGGCCTTTCCGCTCACCAGGAAACCGTTGCCTTTCAGTTCTTCGCGCGTGTTTGCACCGATATGGGGGAAGTTCCAGAGGACGACGCCGTCCTTCTTGTCGCATGAAAGTGAGATAGTGTCCTCGCCGTATACCGACATCATCAGCAGAGGGCCGCCTGCTGTCTCAAGCCAGAATCCGTCAACGCTTCCCTTGCCGCCGAGTTTCCATACGGACTTCAAATGAACTTTTTCCTCGGACAGCTTCATGTCCGGCCTGAGCGTGTTCAGGCACCTGATGATGCGCTGGAAAGCCGTGTCGATCCGGCTGCGGGCTGCAGTATCGATGTTCTCGAGACCTTTTACCTGCATGTTGCCCGACGCATTCTTGTAATCCGACTCGAACGACTTGAGATCCGGAAGCAATGAGCCGAATTCGAAGCTGGTGGAGCCGTTCACCGACGCATAGAGGTTTTCAGTGAGCATGTTCTTCGATGCCAGATCCTTGGAGTTGGGAGTCTTGCTCGATTTCCATCCAAGGTTGCTGCCCCTGATCTCGAAGATTATGTTCTTCTGGAAGTTGTTGTTGACACCCTTGTATTTTTCCCTGTCGCCGCCGATGACAAGACCGGAGCTGCATCCGATGATGACATTGTCCTGCATGTCGCCGTGTGCAGAGTGTGCGTACATTATGCCGACGCCGTTTCCGAAGGAGACGTTGTTCCTGAACTTTCCGGCGTCGGAGACTTCATAGAACAGCCCGAGCCCATCGTTCCCGAAGGATACGCAGTCCTCTATGGTGTTTCCTTCGCATTCGATGTCGAACCAGAGTGCCGCCCCGAAGTTGAAGGCCGTCGTCAGCCGCCTGACTGTGGTGTTCTTCGTATGATGGAGCTTCATGCCGCCGGCGTCCCAGGCGATCTTGTAGAACTTCCGGTTGTTGTTGATGGCTGCGCAGTCCTCGATCAGGGCTCCGTCCAGGTGGAATTTCGAGCCTAACCCGTATTTGCCGTTGTATCTGAAGATGCAGTTCTTGACTTTGGCGTAATCGCCGCCGACCCATAACCCGCCTGCGTTCATATATTCGAAGATGCAGTTCTCAACCGTCCAGTTGTCGCCGGAAATAACCGCGCCGGAGCCGACAAATCCCTCGCAGGTGTATCCGAATGTCAGATTCTTCAGAACGATGTATTCGCAGTTTTTATATTTGGCCGAATCCTCGAACTTCTTGCCACCGCCGCGCACTTCCGACATCCCTCTCGGGAATGTGCCCCACGGACCGCATAGCACCGCGCTGCGCAATGGGATCTCTATCGCCGCCTTTCCGGGATCGTCCATGCCTTCCGGAGGATGAATAAGAAGTTCGCCCTTGCCTTCGGCGCTGCCGTTCCAGAAGAAACGTCCCGGCGCAAGATCCTCCTTCCTCGGCACCCATTGCATTGGAATTCCGTTGATGAACACATTCTCCATCCTGCCTGCGGACATGAACGGGGAGTTTTCGTTTGCGACTTCAGGATAAGTCGATTCATCGCCCCAGTGCCATTTGAAGATCTGCGCCCATGGACGTTTCACCCACAGCTTGCCTTCCCTTGTGAAGCCAGTGACGACATCAGCGCCGGTAATGATGGCTTTTCCGTTCCCGGCAAATGTGATAGGTGCATCCTTTGTCCCTGAATTCATGATCTGCAGATTGTCGCGGTAGATTCCCTCCTGTATGAAGACCGTGTCTCCGGCCTTGGCCGACTTTCCTGCTTTTCCCAGGCTGCTCCAGGGCTTTTCTTTCGTCCCGGGATTTTCATCGGATGCTCCGGCCTGCGGGGATACGTAGTATTCAGCAGCAAATCCGGATGCTGATATCATCACCACCGCCGCGCATGAAAGTAATTTCCAGAAATTCATATGTTTGTCTTTACCCTCTCGTAAATATTTATTCAGCCTTTAAACTCCCGAACTTTTCCTGACACCTGACACCTGACACCTTTTTCCCAACTCCCGCACTTCCGGACTTCCGAACTCCAGAACTTCTTCAGTTCTTATCCCTTTTATAATACCAGTCGGGATCACCGTTTTTTCCGGACATCAGATCCGCCTGGCTCATCCAGGAGACATGGCAGTCCGCCCAGAGCAGATCGATGCCTTTGCGATGGCGGTTCCCGACCTGCGGTGAAAGTGTGCCTCCCGATGCTGAAACAGTAGGAAACAGATATGCGATTTGCCACGAGATGGTTATCCAGTCGGCCGTGTCACCTACGATGATTGTCTCGACAGGATTGGGGATGCGTCCCATCTGCTGCCTGCCGATGTCGAAGGAGGGGCGTTTCGGATCATTGTATCCCATGATGCGGTTCCATCCGTATCCGCCGTCGAACTTTGCAATGCCTGCCGCTGGGCGCCTGTAAGAAGGACAGAGGAATACGCCTCTAGTCAGGACGCCGGTGGTCCACCAGCTGCTGACATCGCCTGCTCCGACATATGGAGCTACCGACACACGCCATTGCATGGGAGTGTCTCCGCCAGTGCCATCGCTGCGTACCGGATCGTTGGATACGGGGAGCCATCCCTCGTTGTCGGCCGCGTAGAGCGCAACTCCCGCTCCGAGCTGCTTGAGGTTGCTCAGGCAGACGACCTGCCGTGAAAGCTCTTTGGCCGTGGAAAGTGCTGGAAGGAGGAGGGCCGCCAGGATTGCGATGATCGCGATTACGACAAGTAATTCAATAAGGGTGAAGTTTTTTTGTGGATTATGTTTTTTCATAATAAATATTATGCCACATGAATAATATTTATGAATGGACAAAAACACAATTAATAATGCCAAAATATTTGAATCACCGCTCCAGGAATCATACAGTACTGAAAACCTGCGGAAGGAGATTGCATGATGAATAAAACAACACCTGACATACCACAGCTGAGGAAGACGGGATACAACGTCCACCAATGTCCGAAATTCGGATGCAGGAACATCCATAGGACATATGGACTTTGGATCATCTCGTCTCGCCGGGGACAGTCGCCAAATCCCTCCTGGCTCCCCAGGCTCCGGTATTTTGAGTTCTATGCGATAAGCCAGCTGATCGGAGGCAAGGCGTTCTACTGGGAGAAGGACGGTGCCCCCAGGCGCTCCTACGAGCCAGATCAGGGCGTCACAATGATCCCAGACCATTTGCACTACTACGGACGAGACAAAACAGAGTTTGTAGAGGATACGATCCGCTTCGCAGGTCCCGTCGCTGACCAGCTGTTCAAGTCGGGCATACTTAAGCCGGGAATTTTAAACATCGGGCATTTCCGCCGTCTCCTGCCGATAATGGACCTGGCCGACAATCCTTCCGACTCGTCCCAGCTGAAAGCCAATATGGCGCTGCAGAACCTCCTTGTAGATCTTTATTTTGAAAATCAGAACCTGAACCAGAAGAACCATTCCACGCAGATCTCCGACCTGCACAAGATAATTCAGTCGGATCCGCAGAAATGGTGGTCTCTGAACGAACTCGCCGAGATTTGCCGCCTCAGCGCCAACCAGTTCAGAAATGTCTTTAAGAGGGAGACCGGCATGAAACCCAAGGCATATATCGACAAGATCAAGATGACCAAGGCCGCAGAACAGCTCTGTATCACGACTAAGAATATCTCAGAGATAGCGATGGCATTCGGATATGATGATCCCTACCATTTCAGCCGCAGGTTCAAGGAAATAATGGGTGCCTCCCCGGATATCTACCGCAGGAACAATGCCGCATTCTAACTGGGCATAAAGGAGTGCCGACCTGGAGACCGGCGTCCCATGGATTATTGGATTGCTGGATTAATGGATTGTTTCAAATCAAAGACTTGTGTAAAATAAAACATATGAGAAAAATCCAAAATGCCTATTTGTATTTTTTACTTAAAATCTAGCATCTATTGTATTTCTTGAACTCAACCCCAATAATCCACTAATCCAAAAATCCATTAATCCGTCATCCTGTTGGATGACACTGAAAGCACTTCAAGATAAGAATATTATTCTTGCTGCAATTGCTATTGCAAGCATGAGAACCGTCGCCGTCCACATCAGACGGACTGAACGAAGGATATGGATCTTGTCAGGAGGAAGAAACTCCCCTCCGAAAGGCTTCTTTTCATGCGGAATACCATCGTAATATGTGAGCCCGCCCAGCTTTATCTCCAGAGCGCCAGCCGTCGCGGCTTCAGGGATTCCGGCGTTCGGACTGTCATGATATTTCGAGTCGCGCAACGCGACAATCAGGCATTTTACGGGCGATAATCCAAGTAGTAGGGAGGCGAGGGGGAAGAGGAGGTAGCAGAGTCTTGCAGGAATATAGTTGGCCACGTCGTCAAGCCTTGCTGAGAAGGTTCCGAACCTGATATACTTCTCGTCCTTGTGCCCGATCATCGAATCGCATGTGCTCATCGCCTTGAACGCCCACATCATCGGTGCTGCGCAGAATGGAATGAAGCTTCCGATGAACGCGAAGAATATCGGGGTCAGTATTCCATCCACCGTGTTCTCCGAAACGCTCTCGACCGCACCGCGGGATATTGCAGATTCATTAAGATTCTTCGTGTCCCTGCCGACTATGCATGCAAGCGATTTTCTTGCTGCCGGCAGATCCACGCGTTCCAGATCATCGGAGATTTTCTGTGCCGCATCAGCAAGACTTCTTGCGGAAAGTCCGAGATAAAGCCATATGATTCCTACAATTCTTCCGAAAACCGGATCTGCGAGATTCGCAAGTTTTATGGTCAGATAGACCAGAATGCCGGAGATCACGACGGTAAGAAGTCCAGTGATTGTTCCCGCGACACGTTCGTTTGAAAACAGTTTTCGGGTGATCTTCTCAAGACGGTTTATCATTGCTCCTATGAATCTTACGGGGTGGGGGAACCATTCCGGATCACCCAGCATCAGATCCAGTCCGAAAGCGAAAACCATGTCGATTGCGAAATTCATAATATTAAATTTTTATTTTATGCTACGCAGAAAATAAAAATGCCATGTTAACACGCAATGAAAAGCAAATAATCTACTAAAACAGCGTTTTTTCTTGAACATTAGCAATGATGCTCGTAGCTTCCAAATATGCTTGAAGTAACATCCCGAAAATGAGGAAAACTGATATGCAGAATAGCGACTTGCCACCGTTTGAAACAATGAAGGAGATGTCCACCGCCACGGCAGCCAGCCTTGCCAAGGCGGCAGCGGGATCGGCCTTTACTCTTTTCAAGGACAAGAAATTTTGCCGACTCGCCCGTTTTGACGCTCTGTCTGTGTCCGAGCATGATCGGATATTCAACGAGCTGCTGATTGCCGGTCTGACTTTGCAGATGCTTACGCTTGAGGCGCCCGATTTGCACATTCCCGATGACATGCGTCCTTTTCTCAAACAGGTGGCGGGCGAGATTCCCGAGGCCCATGTCCGTGAATTGGCGACTTTGGGCATCAGCGAAGAAAATCAACGCGAATGGCGCCAGCTGATCGGCATGCGTTATCAGGAATATGCAGGCGACCGCCACAAGGCTCGGGCCGCCAGCATGCAAATCGAAATTGAAGCGACCCGGCGTCCACTGGATCTAGAAGCTCTGGACGGCATCCAGGCGATGGTGCCTGTGCAAGTTGTCACAATCGGCAGCCATTGCCACCTTTGCCGTGGCGAAACGGAAGGACAAGATGAACTCTTTAAGTTCATGCTTCGACACTTTTCCCAGTTTTATGTTGAGATGCGCCTTGCCTACGAAGGTCGCCCGCTTACACCGCTGACCCGCGCTAAAATTGCTCTTAAACGCCTGTTTCGCAAGTCCAGCAGAGAGAAATAGTGGAGGAATCATGATACAGGCAAATCTTGCAAAAATTTAACTTTATGGCAAAAAGAATGTCGGTGAAAAATTAAAAGATAAGTTTATCGTATAGAAAATTGTATTTTGGGATCGCTGGCAACTGTCGGCATTCTTCTTTTCCACTTCCTTTGCCAAACATTATGCCACCCAGTCGCTGGTGTGCCATAAAAACAATCTAAGAACATGCCTTGCGGCATTGACTACGAACAAATTAAGATTCGTTTTGTTGGTAGTCAAGCCCGCAAGGGCTGTGCTTTTTGTTTGGAGTTTGGAATTTATCGGGGCATTAAAATGTTTTCCCTTCATCGCATTCAAGTTATTAAGAGCTTTGCAGTTGCCTTGGCCGATTGTCTTTTTGATGCGGTATAGTACATTGTTATACTAATATTAAGGAGATGCGTATGGCTGTGGCAAAAATCAAATCAGGCTATGTCCCACCGTTTAATATCTCCTCCGCAATAGTTACGCTTGTCGCTGAAATTTCGCAGAGACTAGGCCGACTTGCGGTGCTTGATGACGTTCCAGATAATCTGCGTTTGCGACGTAGCAACCGCATCCGGACAATCCAGGGATCTCTGGCGATCGAAGGCAACACTCTTACCGAAGCGCAGATTACGGCAATATTGGAAGGCAAGCGGGTGCTGGCGCCTCCGCGTGAAATCCAGGAAGTTCGCAATGCAATAAAGGCCTATGAGGAATTGACGGAATGGGATCCCTATTCAAAAGCTGATCTCTTGTCGGCCCACAGTATTTTGATGTCAGCCCTGCTTGATCGTCCGGGAGCGTTCAGGACCGGTGGAGTAGGTGTCATGGCGGGAAACGCGGTTGTCCATATGGCTCCTCCTGCCGATCGTGTCGAGTATCTTATGGTGAGTCTTTTGAATTGGTTGAAAACAACCGACCAGCATCCGTTGATTGCCAGTTCGGTTTTTCATTACGAATTCGAGTTCATCCATCCTTTTGAAGACGGCAATGGCAGAATGGGGCGGCTCTGGCAGACTTTGATACTCAATA
Organism: Lentisphaerae bacterium GWF2_50_93; assembly: GCA_001804815.1. GTDB lineage: Bacteria > Verrucomicrobiota > Lentisphaeria > Victivallales > GWF2-50-93 > GWF2-50-93. Next base: position 42,532 of record MHBI01000020.1, on the reverse strand, counting down.
AATGGAATCCTCTGTTTTCCACTATCCCTGTTGAAAGTCTTGTCTATGAACATCAGGCAGAATATTATGACGCTTTGAATAAAAGCACGGCAAATGCCGAATCATCAGTTTTTGTTGAGTTCATGTTGAAAATGGTGCTTGGTGCAGTAGAAACGCGGAGCACCCCCGAAGTAGCCCCTGAAGTCGCCCCCGAAGTCAAAAAGATGCTTTCCGCAATCAATGGAGAAATGACCCGGAAGCAGATTCAAAAAATTCTTGGCCTGAAGGACGAGAAGCATTTCCGGGAGCACTATCAACAGCCGGCAGTATTCCAGGGTCTAATTGAAATGACAATACCTGACAAGCCAAACAGCAGATTGCAGAAATACAGAATCACTCCCAAGGGCATTGCAGTGATTAAGAAGAAATAATAATGTTGGAATACACCGAGCCAATTCCAAAAGTAGTCAGCAACCCGAACGAAGTGACGGTACGAAGTAAATTCAGTAGTCAGGAGTCATAATAATTTGGATTTGAGTTCAAGTTTAATTCTTAATTCTCATCCTTTGAAACTGCCGTTGGTGTTCACGGCTTTAGCGTGTTCTTTTCTTGGCAGTTTCATTTTGATAAAACTGCGGCCACCGTAGTAGACCGCTGACTACTGAATTCTTGTCCGCTGCGGCGGATGAGTTTTGCAATTGGCTCATTTATTTTGTCTCTTCATGGAATTCCATCGCTTCCGCAATTAGTGTATAACTAATATGCAGGAATGATGAATAATAGCTTTATTGAGTTCAAGGAAGATGAAATGAAGAACATCCTAACTATCACGCTTCTACTTTTTTTCGCTGGCTCTCTTTATGCAGATACTTTTTCCATAGGCGGAAAGGAACTTGATGTTCCTTCGCCTAAGGGCTTCTCACGGATTACACAGCAAATGGATGCGGTATATAGGCTGAGCCTACAGATGTCAGATCCGGTGAATGATCAATTGGCATGCTACATTTCAGAATCAGATATTCCGGTTGCGATGGTAGGGAAAATTCCATCACTTGAGCGTTACTGTATTCTCAAGGTTAATAAAGAGTTGAAAGAAATGCTTGTAGGTTCTAAGGACTTTGCGGAACTTAAGAGCATTACGAAGCAACAGAATAAAGATATTTTCAAGTCGGTAGAATCGCAGCTCCCGGCCTTAATGGAAAAGTTGAGCAAAGGAATTAGTAAAGAGTTTGATGTTGATTTAGCCCTCCAAGTTTCTCAGGCGATACCCCTTGATCCGCACTATGAAACAGATAATATCTTTTCCTATTCAATATATGCAAATTGTGGAGCTTCAGTTAAAGGATCAAAGGAAAAAAAGGTTCTTTCTGCAACAGCCACTTTTATAAACGTATCAGGTAAGATCCTGTTTCTATACTGTTATGGATCGCAAAATGATTTAGAGTGGACCCGAGATGCTTCAAAAGCTTGGACAGATATGATTATTGATAGCAATCCTGGAGCACAATTATTCTCGTTAGGCGGGCGCGGTATGGATTGGGGCAAAATATTCGCAAAAGCTACTGTTAGTGCAGTTTCTATGGGGTTGTTGGCTGTGATATTAGTGGCCTGTTTGAGGTTCAAGAAGAGAAAAGATTAAAGCGCGCAAGCACTTGAATGTTAAAAACACCGGTCGTACTTCTATTATGTACAAGGAAAGATTTTTGTGAGTGCTTGGTGTGATCTAGATTAAAAGTGCCGAATAATTCGTCTGAGTGCATGCTTGCGTCCTCTCTGTCAACGTTATATATGATGATATGAAATATAAAAATTATACATGTATTTACTGTGGCATGGGGCCAGGAATAACGAATGATCACGTCCCTCCAGTACAGATGTTTCCAAATCCTAAGCCTTCAAACTTGGTTACGGTTCCTTCCTGTCTTGATTGTAATAAAGGATTTCAAAAAGACGAAGATTATTTCCGAGGCCTTTTTCAATTTACAGGTGCAGCCATCGAGAGGGATGAACCGGAATTCTGGGCCAAAGTCAAGCGAGGCCTAGATCGGAGTCCGCTGCTACAAGCGACCATTGAGAAGAGTCTGCGAATGGGTAATTTGGCCAATGCGGAAGGGGTTCAGGTTGGAAGCATTATAACAATCGAAGGGAACTGGGAGCGTGTTGTTAACCTAATTGCGAAGTGTGTCCGTGGACTGTACTGGTTTGAAATTGGGTCGCCATTAGCAGCATCTGTTTCGATTGAATGTCCACGATACGACACTGAGTACGTGGACCTCCCATCTATTCATTCGGCCACACAGAATGGAAAACGATCATGGCCAGGTGTGTTTGAGTATAAATATGGCCTCTCGCAGAGTAATCCTACCGACTCTGCTTGGGTATTTCGATTCTACGATACACACGTCTATATCGCTTTTTCTGGGAACATGCGAATTGGAATTGGAGGATTACAGAAACATTGAGAGGTTCGTATTCGTTGAGGAACTATAGATACACAAGATGTACCAATGAATCGGCGATTTTGAGTATGATTTCGAGAAACATTCCCCAATGCAAACAGGTTGGGGTGCGGGGAAGGGAATAACCTTTTTTTAAAAGGTTTTCACTTGCCCGCATTCAAGTTATTCAGAGTTTTGCAATTGGCTTAAATCAAGATGTTTTCCGACCATGTCTGCAAGCTTCTCGAAGACCGGTTCGGGATCATGTGAGCCGCCTAGGATTATCTTTGACGCGTCAATGCCTTTCCTCGAACAGAGCCATATTATCAGCGAATCCCGCATTTCCTGCATGTCGAATATTCCGTGGATATAAGTCCCGAAAACAAGTCCGTCGCCTGAAACGGTTCCGTCAACACCTGAAAATTCCTTGCCGAGTTTCCTGGTTATTCTCAGTACGAATGGATTGGAAGTGCCAGGTTTCAAAGGAGAAGTCCTGCCCATGTGTATCTCGTAACCTGTGAACGGAGTTCCGGAATTGGCGAAAGGCAGTGGCATCTTTACCTGCCCTGAAACTTGTGAGAGCTCCTTCATCTTCTCGAGTACTGTCTCGACCGGCAGGAGCCCGAGGCCTTTGATGGATGGAGCACCGCCTTCAACGCGGTGGGGATCGGAGATCTTTTCTCCGAGCATCTGATACCCGCCGCAGATCCCGAAAACCGGAATTCCTGATTTGCGGGCTTCCTTTATTTTAATTTCAAACCCCGATTCCCGAAGGAACTGCATGTCCGAACAGGTGTTTTTCGAGCCCGGGATGAAAATTATGTCTGGCGAACCGAGGTCGTCCGGACGTTCGACGTATCTCACATGGATCTTGTCGAGTGTTTCAAAAGTCAGGAAATCCGTGTAGTTGCTGATTCTGGGGAGTCGGACTACTGCTAGGTCAAGAGTGGTCTGTGGTCTGCGGTCTGTATTCTGTCCACGGATTTCAGCTTCTTCCTTTTTTCCAACTGACCGCTGACATCTGATTACTGACCTCTGTTTTCTATCTTCCAGTCCAAGTGAATCTTCCTCCTCGATGCGGAGGTCCTTGATGTAGGGGAGAACGCCTAGGACTGGTACGCCGGTGAGCTTTTCAATTTCGTCGATGCCTGGTTTTAGCAGGGATACATCACCCCTGAACTTATTTATGACTACACCGGCGATGAATTTCCTCTGGGCAGGAGGGATCAGCATAATTGTTCCATATATCGATGCAAAAACTCCGCCCTTGTCGATGTCTGCCACAAGTATTGTCTTCGCCTTCGCATGTTCGGCCATCGCCATGTTGACGAAATCCTTGTCCTGCAGGTTTATTTCGGCAGGGCTTCCGGCGCCTTCCAGTATTATAAGGTCAAATTTCGCGGCGAGGCGGTCGAACGCCTTGAACGCATCCTTGCGAAGTTCGCACTTCTCCTCGTAGTAGGATTTCGCGGTGACATTGCATGTCGCCTTGCCGTTGACGATCAGCTGCGAGCCGGCATCGCCGGTAGGTTTCAGGAGGACGGGATTCATGTCGGTGTGCGGTTCGATCTTCGCGGCCTTTGCCTGGACAACCTGAGCGCGGCCCATTTCCCCGCCTTCCTTCGTCACGAAGGAATTCAGCGACATGTTCTGCGCCTTGAACGGTGCGACGCGGAGTCCCTTCCTCACGAAATATCTGCAGAGCGCGCTGACAAGAAGGCTCTTTCCGGAACCTGAACCTGTACCGACGACCATGATTGGAGATTTGGAGATTTTGAGGTTTGGAGATTTGGAGATTTTAGAATTGAAGATGGAATTCATTGCAGAGATTAAAGAATTATTGGAGTCTCGGTCGAGGACGGCGAGGCGGAAGAAGTTCGGGCCGAGTCCATTCCATTTTGAACACGAACGAATCAGGATTCCGCGCTTCAGGAGTTCTGCCTGCAGCTTATCAGCGTCCATCTTCGGCCTGCGAATTTCGCAGAGCAGGAAGTTCGCGTGGGACGGATAGACTTTCAATCCGGATATTTTTGCGAGGTCCGCAGAAAATCCCTTGCGAAGTCCGCAGACAAGTTTTCTTGAATCCTCGATGTGTTTTTGGTCGGAATAGAGCAGGGGGATGATTTTCTGCGCGAATCCGTTGACGCTCCATGGCAGTCTCGCCTTTGCGATCTTCGCAAGAGTTCTGGTTGAAGCGTAGAGCATTCCTATCCTGATGCCGGCGAGTGAAAAGAATTTTGTCAGGGATTTAACTGCAATGACGTTGTCGGGGAGCTTTTCAGTGAAGAGGGATTTTCTTCCGGACGGAAGAAAATCCATGAAGGATTCATCAACCACGAGAAACTTATTCGGATGCTTGGAGGCGAAGGCAAGGATTTCTCCTTTGTCGATGACAGCACCGGTCGGATTGTTCGGAGTGCAGAGGAAGAACATGTCGGCGTCTGAATTTGAAAGGTGTCCGATGGATATTTTGAAATTGTTTCCGGGTTTTGAAAAACCACATGCCTCGCCTTCGATGCCGTGTGCCGAACATATCTCGGAATATCCGCTGTAGCACGGGGAGATCCATGCGATTTTCGCAGGTTTCAACGACTGGATGACGAGGGAGAATAGTTCTGTGGAGCCGTTGCCGACGATGGTTGAAGATGCTGGAAGACAATGTGCTTCAGCCAGCGCTGAGGCGGCATTGTCCGCATAGATGTCCGGATAGTCGGAAATGGTCTTCTGGTCCGCCGACATGAGCATTCGGCTTGCCTGGAGCGGAGAGCCTGCGGGATTGATGTTCACGCTGAAGTCGGCGATTATTTCTGGCGAGTTCCTGAGTCCGAGATTTTTCAGAATCAGTTTCAGGTTTCCGCCGTGGATGTCTTTGCTGACAGATTTGTTTTTCATTATAGGATTATTTAGCGGCGACAAGCTTGACTTCGAGTTTGCATCCAACGGCATGTGCATAACGTTTCAACGTGTTGAAGGAAGGGGATGGCACTTTCCTGAAACCTATTGATTCGATCCTGGCCACTGCTGGACGAAGCGTACCCATGCGTTCGGCAACCTGATTTTGTGTCATATGCGCCTTTTCCCTGGCCCTGAGAAGTGATTTGACGAGCGTGAATTCCTCCTCAAGCGCCTCATAAGCTTTCCTGAAATCCTCTTTTTTCAGCTTTTTTTCAAGCTCATTCTCGTGGTCACAGTATATCGGACTGAATTTATCTCCATGCATATTTCACCTCTCTTAATCTTTTTTTAGCTTTTGCCAGCTCCCTGGCTGGTGTTTGGTGTGTCTTTTTAACGAACGAGTGCAGAAGGATGATTCTCCCTGCTGACATCGTACAGTAGAAAATCCTGCATATGCCTTCCGCCCCATGTGCTCTGATTTCAAAGAGCCCTTCTCCGAATGGCCTTGTATGTGGCAATCCAATATCAGGGCCGTGCTTTATCATCAGGCCGCGTATTCGTGCAAATGACGCATATATCCCCGGAGGCAGGGAGTCGATTTCCTTCTTTACTCTTTCGTTATAATAGAAAAACTGGTACATCCCAATCCTTCTTTAGTTTTCTTTAGGGCATAAGGTAACATATCTGTTACGCCGGTTCAAGCTATAGGACTGTTTTACTCATAAGTTCATTCTTTTTCATTAGAGGGATGCAAACGCCTTCTTGAATGCTTCATCGGATGTAACTGTAGCGGTTTTATTTGCCATCCGGAGTTTTCTGGAAGAGATCCTGCGGGATGCCGTTCTTCGTGTAACCTGCTGAAGCTTCAGTAAAATCGATCTTGGTCTTGAATCCGGATCCGGATATCATGAGGGTATTGACGAGCCAGAAATCCTCCTTGGGATCCTTCTTGAAGGACTTGATTTCAAGCGTCCTGTCGGCACCGTCCTTCTCAACCTGTCCGGTCTTGAACCATTCGACCTTCAACGGGAAGAAATACTGCGTGCTGATATAAACGATCGCGTATTCCTTCTTGTCAGGACTCTGGAGCTGGAACACGCGGCACGGGAAACTGCTTATCTCATCGCTCTTCATCTCCTTCTGGAAGGGCCAGTACATGAATGAGAGAGTAAGATCCTCGGGACGTATTCCACAATAGGCGAGTACGGACTTTTCATTTTCCGGCCTGTTCACGATGACGCTTGTGCTTTCCGGCTTGTCGGAATATGACTGTCCGATAAGATAGAATTCATTGTTGTTGGCGACGACCTGGGCAAGCGTGCGTTCCGGAGTGAACCTCAGGCCGAGATAGATGGGGTGCCTGACCGTATCCTCGGTTCCACGCTTGTGGGAGATCTCCCCCTGCATTTTCGCCCATGATTCCTCGAGGGGGGGGCGTCTTGAAATCTTGAGGAAGTCCGCCGCCTCCATCTTGGCGCCTTGAATCTCTTCAGCATGGGAAGAAAACGGAGTTGACAGGCAGGACAGGGTTATGGCCGATGCAATAAGTCTGAGAAAGGTGCTTTTCATTTTATTATTTCTTCTTGTCGGATTTTTTCCTGTCGGACTTTGCGGGTTTCGCAGGCTTTTTACCGTCCAGATTCAGGTTCAAGGAATGCTTCAAAGTCTCCATGATGTCGGAGACGAATATGAATTTGACATTCTTCCTGACCTCCTCGGGTATGTTCTCCAGATCCTTCTCGTTCTTGTCGGGAAGGATTATCGTACGTATCCCTGAAACAAGGGCTGATATGACCTTCTCCTTTATTCCGCCGACAGGGGTGACCTTGCCGCGGAGGGTGATTTCACCGGTCATGGACATGCGGCTTTTGGGAGCCTTGTTTTTGAGAAGGGAGACAAGGGCGGTAACCATGGTGATTCCTGCTGATGGGCCGTCTTTTGGAGTCGCGCCATCTGGAATATGTATATGGAAATCGTTGTCCGTGAAAACAGAGGCTTTTATGTCGAGCTCCACCTGGTGGCTTTTGATGAAGCTGAAAGCCGTCTCCGCGCTCTCCTTCATGACGTCGCCGAGTGAGCCGGTCAGCTTGAGGTTCCCCTTGCCAGGCATGCTGGTGACTTCGACGGCGAGGATCGACCCCCCTGCGCTGGTCCATGCCATGCCTGTCGCGGATCCGACAACAGGCTTTATCTCGACTTCATCCATGAAGAACTTCTGAGGGCCCAGATATTGACCGAGTTCATTGGGCTTTACATGTGTCTTCTTGTCAGGGGAGAGTTTCTTTTCGACTATTTTCCTGGCTATCTTCCTGAATACGGTACCGATAGTCCTTTCAAGATTTCTTACGCCGGCCTCGCGTGTGTATTTGTTGACGACGGATTCAACGGTCTTCACCGGCATGTTGAGCTGTCTTGGTTCAAGCCCGTTTTCCTTCAGCTGTTTCGGAATGAGGAAACGCGAGGCGATCTGTTTTTTTTCCATCATTGTATAGCCGGGCAGCCTGAGCATTTCCATCCTGTCCAGCAAGGCCGGCGGGATCGTGTCGGTGATATTGGCGGTGGCAATGAACATTACGGAGCTGAGATCGAAGTCCAGTTCGATGTAATGGTCGTTGAATGCGAAGTTCTGCTGGGGATCGAGTACTTCGAGCAGGGCGGAAGCTGGATCGCCCCTGAAATCATTTCCTATCTTGTCGATCTCGTCGAGCATGAAGACCGGATTCGCGCTCTGCGCCTTTTTCAGCCCCTGTAAGATCCTGCCGGGCAGGGCTCCGACATAGGTGCGCCGGTGTCCGCGTATTTCGGCCTCGTCCTTTATGCCGCCGAGCGACATGCGCACGAACTTCCTGTTCATCGCCCTGGCGATGGACTGTCCGAGCGAAGTCTTGCCGACTCCGGGAGGGCCGACAAAGCAAAGGATCGGGGACTTCCTGTTCTTCTTGAGCTGGAGGACTGCGAGGAAGTCGAGAATCCTTTCCTTGACGTCCTTCAAGTCATAATGGTCGGCATCGAGGATCTCCGAGGATTCCTTGATGTCGATCCTGTCGTCGGTATACGTTGTCCAAGGCAAGGTCACAAGCCAGTCAATATATGTATGGGCGACATTGTATTCAGGGGATGCCTGCTGGATCATCGCAAGTCTTTCCATTTCCTTCCTGATGGTGGCTTCCACTTTTTCCGGCAGTTTCTGTTTTGCAATTTTCTCCTCGATGGCTGCTATGTCCGGATTCTTCGAGTCGTCGCCGAGTTCCTTTTTGATAGTCTTAAGCTGTTCCCTGAGGAAATATTCCCTCTGGCTTTTTCCGAGGGAGCTGCTGACCTGCGACTGTATCTTCGTTCCGACATGCAGGACTTCAAGTTCGCGGTTGAGCAGGATCGTGAGGAACTGCAGGCGTGAATGCAGGTTTTGCAGGGCCAGTATGTTGAGTTTTTCCATGTAGGTTATGTGGAGCGTGTCGGCTATGAGATCCGCGAGGCGCGCGTTGTCGTCGATGTTCAGGATCGCAATTCGCAGCTCTTCGGGATAGAAGGGTGAGGTGGATATGATTTCCTGGAACTGCTTTATGGCGTTCCTCGCCATTGCGATGGTCTCAATATTCTCGATCTTTTCCTCGATGATGTCTTTTACTTCGACAATGAACGGAGGCGCGCTGGTGATTTTCTTCTGGTAGCGTATCCTCTTGAGCCCTCTGACCAGGATCCTCACGGTGCCGTCAGGGAACTTCAGCATTTTGACTATCCTTGCGAGGACGCCGATGGTGCACAGGGACTTGCTTTCAACATCGAATGTCTGGATTACAGGTTCCGCGAGTTCTATGGCCTTTTCCTTGAGATGGGGCACTTCAGGGAAAAGGGCCAGGGTCCGGTCGCCGCTGATAAGGCTTTCTATCATTTTTATGACAGCTTCGCCTTCAACTACCAGCGGGGACAGGGTATATGGGAAAATTACGATGTCCTTGAGGGCGAGAAGAGGCACGTTGTAGCTGTCACGCCGTTGGAGGTTGGCGGGCTTGTCCCCGTTGGTGACATCCTCACCGTTGATTTCTATAGCCTTCTCTTCACCAATATTTTTCGCGTCAATATCATCCATAGGAAATTCCTTTATTTCAATATAATAACATAACTTGCAAACGGTTGAATTCAAAATGGGAAGTCTGAAACTTGTAACTCGAAATTTGTAATTTGAGAAACTGCGCGCAAAAAGGATTAGTCCAGTTCTCCTGCTTAGTTGGTAGTTAAGCCATTGCTGGCTGTGTCTTCAGCAGCAAAGAGACACGCAATAATGCGTTGACTCCAACTTCAGCAACCAGCTCAGCAGAGACAATTTTACAATTTCCTCTTTAATCATATGAGCTGCTTGGAAAATTACAAGATTAGACTTGCTTCAAGAACAGGCATGTAGGTATTCATAGCAGTATAAGTGATTCAGATTCTGTATTATATTCTGCATAAATTATGGTAAAAGACTTGACTTGCAGTTAGGATGCCCTAAGTTAAGCTTAAGTTCAAAATGGTTGCGGATAGCTGTTTTTTTGATACCGCAGTTAGGTCGGCCTAATTAAAAACCTGAATTAAGATTAACATATGAATTCTGATGCAGGAAAGAAAATTCTTATAGCCGGGAACCCGAATGTCGGGAAAAGCGTGATATTCAACGACCTTACCGGAAGCTATGCCACCGTTTCAAACTATCCAGGAACATCTGTAGAAGTATCCCGCGGAAAAGGGAAGATCGGTTCTGATGAGTATGACATAATTGACACTCCCGGGATGTATTCCCTCATACCTATCACTGAGGAAGAAAGAGTTTCCCAGAAAATAATCCTTACGGAAAAGGCGGATGTCCTCATACATGTAATAGATGCCAAGAACCTTGAAAGAATGCTGCCCTTCACATTCCAGTTGCTTGAGGCTGGCCTGCCGGTAATCCTTGTCCTCAACATTATGGATGAAGCCGAAAAGCTGGGGATGAAGATCGATATCCCCAGGCTTGAGTCTGAGTTGAAAATTCCAGTAATACCGACTGTCTCCGTCACAGGCAGGGGGATGGATCTTCTGAGGGGCGTTATTATCAATTATTCTGCTGATAAGGATAAATTTTTTCTTCGATATGACAAAGTCATAGAAGAAAAAATTGCCACGATGGAGGCTTTGAGCAAGACCGAGTACATGATTTCAAAACGCGCGGCTGCGATACTGCTCCTGCAGAAGGACACCGGAATTTCTGCACTTGCCAAGAAGAAGGAACCTGACTTTGAGAAGATGGCAAGCCTGGCAGATGAGACAGCGGAAGCAAGCCTGCACTCGGTCAATTACATGCTGAACATGAAGAGATATCAGGCGGCGGCAGATATTGAGGAGAAAGTCCTGAGCCATGCCAGGGAGGAGAAGGTTGGATTCGCTGAAACTCTCAGCAGGCTTATGATGAATCCGTTGACCGGAATTCCGATACTGATGGTCGTACTTTATTTCGGATTCTACAAGTTCATCGGTGGGTTCGGGGCAGGGGTGCTTGTGGATTTCCTTGAAAACACCGTGTTCACCGGATATGTGAATCCTTATGTCACAAAAATTGTCGAAGGTATTGTCCCCTGGGTTTCCATCCAGCAGCTCTTTGTCGGCGAATATGGGATAATAACTCTGGGCATAAGATACGCAGTAGCAATAATATTACCCATCGTAGGGACATTCTTCATCGTGTTCGCGGTCATCGAGGATACAGGATATCTGCCACGGCTTGCGATGCTGATTGACAGGGTCTTCAAGCAGATCGGATTGTCGGGCAGGGCGGTGATACCGATGGTGCTCGGGCTCGGATGCAAGACAATGGCCACCATGGTGACCCGGACCCTTTCTACGAACAGGGAACGTATTATGGCGACACTCCTTCTGGCTCTTGCAGTCCCTTGTGCCGCACAGCTTGGGGTCATCCTTACCCTGTTCAAGGACAACCTTTCCGGCTTCCTGATTTGGGCGGCGATTATTTTCATGATTTTCCTGCTGGTCGGATTTATCGGTGCAAAAATCCTCCCCGGCGAGAAACCTGTCTTTTTCATGGAAGTTCCACCGCTCAGGCTGCCGAAGCTGTCAAACATTATCGTGAAGACATATACGAGGATGGTATGGTATTTCGTAGAAGTCCTTCCACTTTTCATCCTTGCAAGCGTGCTGATCTGGATAGGGCAGATCACCGGGGTTTTCGATCTTCTTGTAGGAGCGCTTGTCCATCCTGTGAGACTTCTGGATCTTCCCGACAGGACGGCGGTCGCATTCTTTTTCGGCTTCTTCAGGCGCGATTACGGGGCGGCCGGACTTTATGAGCTTAATACGCACGGTCTTTTGAACGGAAACCAGCTTCTGGTCGCAAGCGTTGTCATGACTGTCTTCCTGCCCTGCATAGCGCAGCTGATAATGAATATCAAGGAGCGCGGATGGAAGACAGGCGTCGGCATTTCCGTGTTCATATTGTTCTTTTCGTTTGGCTCAGGTCTTGTATTGAGCGCCATATTGAAAGTCACCGGGGTGCATTTATGAAATGTCCGTTATGCGGAAACGAGTTTGATGAAAACGCCGCGGCATCAAGCTGCGAAGGCTGCGTCATGGCGAAAAAATGCAGGATGGTGAAGTGTCCGAACTGCGGCTATGAGATCCCAAAGGAACCGGAATGGATGAAAAAGATAAGTCGTCGGTTGTCAGTTGTCGGTCGCCGGTTGTTGGGAAAAAATCGGCTAGAGTAGGTACGCCCTTTAGGGTGTACCATCCTTGAATTCATGGGACAGGCTAAAGCCCGTCCCTACTTTAAGAACAGAACGCATAAAAAATATAAATATAAGGAGAATCACATATGACAAGCAACAAGGCGGAGGAGATACTCGAATCCCTCTGGGTGAAGCTGGAGGAGAAGAAAATTCCTTCGGCGAGCTTCGAGATAATGGGACTTAAGAAAGATGAAGAAGCCGTTAAGGAGATCGTATCCTCCGGATTTGCGGAGATCCGAAATTCCACTCTCGTATTCACTGACAAGGGAAGAAAACTCGGAAGGGATGTCGTGAGAAGGCACCGCCTTGCCGAACGGCTTCTCGAGGACGTCCTTGACGTCAAGGGCAGGCTCGCGAACGAAAAGGCCTGCGAGTTCGAACATCTCCTGCACGCAGGGATCGATGACAGGATCTGCACTCTTCTCGGCCACCCGAAGCTGTGTCCGCACGGACACGACATCCCGCCTGGAAAATGCTGCGCCCGCGAGAAGAAGGAACTGAAGCTGATTTCACCGCTGTCATCGCTGGAATCCGGACAGAGCGGGAAGATCGCATACATCCATACGCGCGACAGCGCGAAGATGCAGAAGATGATGGCGATAGGCGTGGTGCCAGGCATGAAGATCAAGATGCTGCAGAACTTCCCTTCCTGTCTCTTCAAGCTTGGCAACAGCCAGTTCGCCGTCGACGAATCGATGGCGAAGGATATCTTTGTAAGGATAGGCGGTGAGGAGGGCGCTGAATAGAGGGAAGCGGATTAATGGATGATTGGATTGCTGGATTATTGGGTTTGAGATCAAGAAAAACACAGTTGTCTTATTTTTAGGAAGATATCAAAATAGTTTTCCAATGAGATGCTTTTGCATGACTCTTTGATTTACATCAATCCATTAATCCAACAATCCAAATTATCCATGAAGATGAGCTCACTTCGCTGGCTTTTTCTCATCCTTCCTGTCCTTGGAGATGATGACGGCGTGCGTGTCTATCCTGTATTTCAGTTTTGAAGCTATGCATATGTATTCAATGACCTTTATGAGCGGGACGTCGACGAGTTTGATTGTGACTTCAGCATTGCCTTCGGGCATGTCCTGGAAAACGAAGTTCACACCTTTGCCTTCAGGATCGGCTTCCTTGCTTTTCTGGCGCACAAGTTCAAACACGTCCCTGGACTTGCCTTCCTCGACGGAGATTTCCTTTATCATTATCCTGTTCAGCCTGTTTTCGAGGCTTTGAGCCTCAGCTATGGTGCAGAAGACGGCCATCATCACGCAGACAAAAATTACATGGGCGGTGGTTTTCATAGTTTTCTCTCTTTATACTGTTGTTCATTAATATATGCCAGTTTCCAGGAAAAAGCGACTCCTTTACGTGATGGGAAATGTAGGAGTTCACAGCTTCAGCTGTGCCTTGATAAAATCATAAAGCACACAACTAAAGTTGTGAACTCCCACAGCTTTGCGGGTGTCATTTCCTGAAGCGCAGGTCGATGAAGTTAACTTAGAGGGTCTTGTAGTATTAGCTTTTGAAAAATGTAGTGTTCGCCGTCACGGCGAAGATTCTTGTCCGAGACGGACAACCCTACATCCAATCAATTGGAGTTCGCTGGTTTTACCTGCTTCTGTTTTTCTGGAGAGGTGACGTTTTCCTTGAACCACTTCGTGAAGAAGTCTTCTTTCTGTTGTTCGGCTGTCGGTTCGTTCGGAAGATCAGGTCGTTCGGTTATCACGACTTCCTTTGTAACTGTGTTGTCGCCGGACTGCAGCAGGAAGGTCACCTTTGTCTCGGGTTTTTTAGCGGAAATGTATTCGACGACATTGTTCGAGTTGAAGTTCATATTGCATGTCTTGTCGTCGATTCTCAGGATTTTGTCGCCGGTCATGAATCCGCTCTTGTCCGCTGGCATGTCCGATATGACGTTCACAATTTCGATCGGATTGTAGGTAATGTCGCCGATTTTAAGGACGGCCGGACTGTTGCTCATGGAAATACCGATGAATCCTTTTTTCTGGAAGTTCTTTTCCGTCACAAGGGTTCTGAGTACATTCTTCAGCCTGAGGCGGATTTCGGGATCCTTGTTGAGGGCATAAGCCTCGATGGATTTCCTCAGTACCAGGTCGTACTGGGTCTTTCCGGTTTCCAGTAGCCTTGTCTGGGATTCCTCGCGCGTTTCGAATTTTTCAGAACTAAGGCCTGTGATGCAGGAAGAGAGCTGCTGTTCCTGATTGCCGGTCTTGTTGTCCTCGGCGGAAAGGAGGAACGATATTGCAGAAGCAGAGAGTATTATTGATATGGCCTTTAAAAATGTCTTCATTGTGTTTTATATATCTTCCAAATAATTTCCTAAACAATACTGCCATCATTCAAGTTTTCAAAATAACTGGCGAGATGTTGTCCCTTCATGTTCCGGCTAAAGCCGGTACTCCGAGCGCGTTTGTCTTGAAACCAACCTTTGGTCGCGGCGATGTAGGCGCTGTGGAGTCCCGCCTTCAGGCGGAATAATTATCATGAATTAACTGATTATTGCCGGCGAGACGCCAGCGCTCCTTTTAAATTATTACACTGCCCACTGCCCACTGCCCACTGCCCACTGCCCACTGCCCACTGCCCACTGCCCACTGCCCACTGCTTCCTCACGCCCTCGGATGGAATTGCTTATGGACCCTTATCAGTTTCTTCTGGTCGACATGCGTATAGATCTGGGTGGTGCTGATGTCGGCGTGGCCGAGCATTTCCTGGATTATCCTGAGGTCGGCGCCGTTCTCCAGGAGATGGCTTGCGAACGAGTGGCGGAGCGTGTGCGGGTGGATGTCCTTCGCGATGCCTGCGATTTTCGCAGCTTCTTTTACGACTGCCCATATCCGTTCGCGATCGAGAGGCTGGCCTCGGTATGAGACGAAGACATTGGGTTCGTTGGGATCGCCTTTCGCCATCAGCCTGGGGCGCATTTCCGAGATATATCGGGAGATGAGTGCAATGGCGGGTTTGCCGATGGGGACGATTCTTTCCTTGTCGCCTTTGCCGATCACGCGGATTATCTCCTCTCCGAGGTGAAGGCTTCCGAGTTTCAATTCTGCGGTCTCGGAAACGCGGAGTCCGCAGGAATACATCAGTTCCAGAATCGTGCGGTTGCGGAAGGTCAGAGCATCCTTGCCGGTAGCCGGGAATGCCATGAGCAGCAAGTCGACTTCCTTGGCCGAAAGCATGTCCGGCAGGAGGCGCCAGAGTTTCGGGGAATCCATCACGTCGGTGATGTCGCTTTTAATCAGTTTTTCCTGGAACATGTATCTGAAAAGCATCTTGATCGAGACCAGGCGCCGGGCCATGGAGGAAGATTCGAGCCCGCGGGCCTTGCAGTCCGACAGGAAGTCCTGTATGTCGGCGCGGGTGACATCGTTGAAGTCGTTCCTGCCCTTTTCCCTGATGAAACGGATGAAGTCGCGGAGATCGGTCAGGTATGCTGAGACGGAATTTCCGGAAAGTCCTTTTTCAATGGTCATGAATCCTGAGAAATGTTCGAGTACTGATTCCATGGTATTAATAACAAGACACAACTAAAGTTGTGAACTCCTACAGGTTTAGTTCATAAACAACGGTTTTTGTTTTATTGCAATCAGCTCAGTTTGCTATAATTAATTCTGTCTTATATTATACATACAGGCTTGGTTGCGTAAAGACAATATATCATTCTGGGGTGATAAAAATATGGAAGTTGCATATAAAGTTACCATAAGAGGGCGCGTGACAGGTGTCGGATTCAGGTATTCGGCTCTTGACAAGGCCGGGGAGTTCAAGACGATCAGGGGATATGTCCGCAATGCCGATTACGGCGAGGTCGAGGCCTGGGTGCAGGGCGACAGGAAGGAAGTGGACATGATGCTCGAATGGCTCAAAGCTGGCCCGTGCATGGCGAGGGTGGACCATTTCAGTTTCGTTGAGGAGAAGCGCGACCCGTCGATGACATCGTTTGATATTATTTAGAGGTTCCAGTAAAAAAGGATTCTGACATGGTTGAGACGGTAAAAGCAATTTCCCTTTCTATCATGATAGCGATAAGCGGATGGTTCAACGACGGTCTGAAGAATCTCGGGGCCGGGAAATATGATGAGGCGGTCGCGGAACTGACGAAGGTCTATGAAAAGGACGTTCCTGGCAACAAGTTCAGGGAGCTTGCGCTGTTCTTCAGGGCCCAGGCATATTATGGGAAGGAAGACAAGGACAAGGCGTGCGCCGACCTGCTGTCTTTGATAAGGATGCAGCCTGGAGCTGAACTTGACGCGGAAGCCAGGGCGCTATATCTGAAATGGGGCGGGGCTCCGGAAAAACTTCTTCCCGTAGCTTCCCCTAAGGCGGCATGGACGAAATTCCTTGAAGTCGCCAGGAAGGGTGATTTGAAAACTGCCCTCGAAATGTCGTCAGGCAAGTTCAGGGAGCTTATAAAGGAGGAGGCCGGGGAGGATCCGGATCAGCTGAAGACTCTCCCTGAAGAGATCCCGTTTGCGCCTGTGGAGGAGAAACTCGGGGAAAATGACAAGCGGGGCACGGCGGAACTGATATTCCAGGTGCCTTCTGAAGACGAAGTCAAGTTCAAGATGGGGTTTGTCCATGATGTTAAGAACAATGTGTGGCTGATAGACTCGATCGACGAGAGGGTGATGAACGGGGAGATAGACATCGGCGTGAACAATCCTCCCCAGGGCAATCTTAACAAGCTGAAGCAGATCGGCCTGGCCCTGAGTATGTATTCCGAGGAATACAACGATCTTTTCCCAGCCAGCCTGGAAGTCCTCAGGACCGGCGGTTATCTGGAAAATGAGGAGATTTTCCTGTGGAAGAGCCCCGAAGAGGATGCCAAGTTCCCCTTTATTTACCGTGCCGGCCTCAAACAGTCGGAAGACGCCGACAGTATAATAGCGGCCGCGCCTGTGGCCGTGGACGGATGGCGCGAAGTGCTATGCATAGATGGACATGTGGAGAAGATGGACGAGGAGAAGTTCAAGGAGGCCGTTGCAAGGCAGGGCTGGAAGTTCAAGGGGCTTGTAAAGAAGGAAGATGTCCCGGAGGACAAGCAGAAAGAGATCCGCGGATTCGTGAAGAAGCTTGGCGACAGCGACAGCAATGTCAGGGCCGATTCGAAGAAGAAACTCCTCGAAATGGGGATTGATGCCTTTCCCGTCATTGAAGAATTCACAAACGATCCGGATCCGGAAATCAGGATCGAGGTGAAGAATATCTTGAAGGGGAAGTAGGGGAAGTTCGAGAGTTCGGAAGTTCGAGAGTTCGGAAGTGAAAGTCATATTTATAAAGTAGAATTTAGAAAGTAGAATTTAGAAAGTAGAAAACGGAAGTTAGGATTTTCATTGGTTGATTTTTTGGAGTTCACAGCCCTGGTCGCCGAAGGCGCTGCCAGGGGCAGGTAAACTTTAGCGTGTCTTGGGAAAGGCCATGTATGAGATTAAAACACATATATTTATAACCAATAGATACCATTTATCTGGGTCTGCTTTTCAATTGCCGTTAAAAGATCTGGGCATAAAATAAGATTGAAGGCAATTGCCGGCAAGATGCCGGCGCGCCGATCCAGTTTCAAGTTTCCAGTATCAAGCGTCCAGTATCAATCCATGTCTTCTTGCATTTGCCTGAAACAGATTTATTTTTACCTCCATTCAGCCATCGATCCATTAATCCGGAAATCCTAGGTGTTCGTATGCGTTGTCCACACTGCAGCTGTCTTGATGACAAGGTTGTTGATTCCCGCATAACCAGGGAAGGCGCGGGCGTGCGCCGTCGCCGGGAATGCCTGAAGTGCGCCCACCGTTTCACGACATATGAGACCATCATCCATGCGGAGCTCAAGGTCGTGAAGAAGAAAGGAAACATCCGCGAGGACTTCGACCGTGACAAGTTGAGGGCCGGCATTTCCAAGGCCTGCGAGAAAAGGCCTGTCAATCCCGAGGACGTCGACAAGATCGTCGATCTCCTGGCATCGGGAATCGAGAAGGATTTTGACCGTGAGATAACAAGCAATGAGATAGGGCGCAGGGTGATGAACGCACTGAAGGACCTGGATGAGGTGGCCTATGTCAGATTCGCGTCCGTATACCGTAAGTTCAGCGATGTCGAGCAGTTCATAACAGAAGTCAGGAAGCTGGATCAGAAATGATAAGATTATCAAGTTCAGCGGTCATAACAGTCCATGAGGACGGGACAAGAAGGAGCTTTGAGTTCGATGAGCTCCAGTCCCGCCTCTACCAGAGCTGTCTTTCCTGCGGCATAAACGACGGCATTCTTGCCGAGGATATAACCCTTTCGGTTGAATATGTCCTGAAGAAGATATCGGAAGGGGGCCGTATATTTGCAGTTTCCGAGATCAATAATTTTGTTGTCAGGATGCTTGAGGAGGCCGGTTATCCGGAACTTGCGGAGAGCTTCATACGCCAGAACAAGATCCAGAGGCTCGATGTTACTCCTGATTTCAACCTGATCTCGGGCATTGTTTCGAAGCATCTTGCAGTGGAAGGCGAGGAGCTGCAGTCGATAGTCATGAAAGTTGTCTCATCATGCGGGATGCTTGGCATGGACAAGGCCTCGCCGTCGCTCATACTAGAGCTTGCGCGATATTACAGGGAGAAGTCGTTTGATCTCAGGGCGGCAGGCGCCGGACTTCCAAAGCTCAAGTCCGACAGCCCGTGGTGCCTCAGGAATGAGGAGATTTTCTCTTCGCTGTCATTGGACACCAGGAGGCTGGTGTCGGCAGGCGTGATTTCGGCAAGCAATGTGAGCCGTCTTTTCCCTTCACTGAAGATGGAGTTGAATCTCGCAGCGGCGGCCGGACACTTTTCGCTTGAAAGGAATTTGACCGAACTTGCAGTCCTGCCTTGTTTCCAGTCCTGCGCGTCCGGAGTCAACGAGATATCGTCTGTCGCCCGGGGCTTGTACCTGAACTATCTGAATGCCAACGGAGCCAGGTCGACAGACGTGCAGCTTCCAATATTCCTGAGACTCAATGAGATAGCCGCGTTTTCCGAAAGATATCTGGACGCCAGATGGCCTGATTCGCATGCGTGTGTGAATGAAATGGCGGCGATGCTTGCAGGAATGCTTGAGAATGGTATAACTCTCAGAAGCCTTCCTTCCGCGAATAAAGGGTAATTCCAGGTCTCGATTATACCTCTTTTTGCATCAGTACACTCCTCTGCGATAATTTGATTATTTTTGCAATTGCTTTGGATAATCATCTTTTCAAGTTATATATTTACTCGGTTAAGTAAATTAATGGAATTAATATATGGCTGTACCAGCAACACCACAGAAAATCTCAAACATGGTCGGTGAGGTCGTTGTCAAGATTGTCAGCGGGGCGATGAAGGGTACCGAGTTCCCAGTTAAAAGTCCCGTGATTACGATCGGCCGCTGTTCTGAAGCGGACATACAGGTGCATGACACGCTTATTTCCAGGACCCACACCAGGCTTTCATTCGAAGGCGGCAACTGGTACATCGAGGATCTTAACAGCACGAACGGCACCTGGATGGTCGGGCAGAAGGTCAGCAAGAAGGCCCTGCTTCCACTGAAAACCTCCGTCAGGGTCGGAAATACAATATTTGAACTCTACAACCTATATGCCGCCCGTGATGAAACACAGTCCTTCTCCATACCTTTCGTCTCATACAGGATCCAGCCAGAAACCCTTGCGTCGACATCCGGCACCAAGCCCACCATGCCTGTGCAGATCGATCCGATGCGGATCGCACGCGAGGAGAACAAGCGTCTTTCAGCGATCTACAAGTTCCAGAACCTGATCGCATCGATTTTCAATGAACATGAACTGTGCCCGAAGATCCTCAGCGCCATCAGCACGATAATCCATTCCGACAAGTCTTTCCTCCTGGTTTACAACCTGAGCAGCGGAAAGTTCGAGGCTGTCGCAGGCAGGGGCCCTGATGCCCCCATGGACCAGATTGACTCCTCCAGCATAAGGAAAGTCATAGTGGACTTCGTGAAGGAGAACAGGGAGGCCGTCCTTTCCACCGAAACCGACAAGGCGAAACTCAAGGTCGGCGTAACTGCGGGAATGACCGAAAACACAATGTGCGTGCCCATGCTCGGCAAACAGCAGCTCAATGGAATGATTTATCTGACCATGTCGCATGACAAGGAGCAGTATACCGAAGACGATCTAAAGCTCCTCACCGTCATCGGCCACACCGCTGGAATGGCGCTTGAGAACAGCAGGCTGATCGAATTCAATCTCAGGAATGAAAGACTTGTGGCGACCGGCACTACCGCAGCCCATCTTTCACACTACATCAAGAACATCCTTGCAGGGCTTGACGGCAGCTTGAGCCTCCTCAAGATGGGTATCGATGAAAAGGATTTCGGACTTGCCAATGAGTCGCTCCATATTCTCGCAAAGAACCACAGGCGTCTCGGCAATCTCGTCCTCGACCTGCTGAACCTCACAAGTGAACAGAAGCTCAACATGAAGATCCAGGACATCAAGCCGGTGATCGAAGATGTGAACGAACTTCTCGGACCCCAGCTCAAGCAGGACGGAATAACGCTGACTTTCACGAAAGAGGTCATGGAACTGCCGCTTTTTGCTGAAGTCGATGCCAAGGGTGTCCACCGTGTCCTGCTGAACCTCATACTCAATGCGGAACATGCCATCCAGGAAAAACGAGAGACCCTCGATCAGAAGGATATCGGCAATATCACAGTCAATGCCTCCTTCACCCAGGACAAGGAATCAATTGTCTTTACCGTCACGGATGACGGTATCGGAATAAAGTCGGAGACAGCTGATAAGATATTCGATCTTTTCGTGTCATCCAAAGGTGCCGGCGGCACAGGACTCGGCCTGACAGTTTCAAAAAGGATAATCGAAGGGCATGGCGGTACAATCTTCGCGACCGGCGAGGAGGGTAAAGGCTGTGTCATGACTTTCATGATACCCGTCAGCCACAATGATGCCAGCACCTCGACGCGCGCCATCAACAGGAACATTTTCAAGGCCGCGAACATCTCGCAGCCCGTGCCTGCCCAGAATCCTCCTCCGGCGGCAAAGTAGCATATACGCCATCAACCCCATGGATGATTGGATTTATTCACCTCCAAAGATTCGCTTTCCCATTCGCCAAGGTTTACCTGCCTCCGGAGCCTGTCGGACTTAGAAACTCCTGCAGGAATTAATTTGTGTTCGATACTTTTTTGTTAGTAGTAGTGCAATTTATTGCACGTTCTTTTAAGATAACGGCGTACTTGTGCGCCTATGGAGCATAAATTCGCCTACTACGAACGAAATCCAACTACATCCACGCCCGAAACGGGCATGTAAATGGAGGGACGCGCTTGCCGCGTCCGTAGTTTTGAAATTGCCTCTAAAGAATGGAATTTTATTTTATGTATGACTCCTTAATTATGGCGATTCCCCTGTTTGCTGGTCAAGAATCTCGGTCCCAATCATCCATTAATCCAGCAATCCATTTTGTCGCGCCGTAGCTTCTCTGCGTAGGCGGATCATCCGCCATGTTTCCCCTACTTCAGTTTCGCCTTGTAAATCTTCTGGTATCCGCAGTCGGCCACGGGCTCATATGATTTCATGTTGAACCGCCTTGAAATGGATTCCATTTCGCCTTTTCCCCTGGTGATCACGAAAATGCTTTCAATCCCGCCCAGCGAGCCGGCTTTTTTTCCGGGCCTGTCAAAAACCCAGAAGGCGTCGTCGAGCTTAAGTATCCTGCTATAGAACATTATTGATGGATAATCCGCTGCGAAGTCGATGAAAACGCGGCCGTGTGTCTTCGGATCGGCAAGCTCAATTGATTTTGTAACCGTTTCGACTGGACGGAAATTCTGGCGCATGAAGTATGGACTGAAGAAATCGTCCTGTCCACCAGTTGAAAGATTGTCGGAAAGCTGTGTGGAGAATCCCAGCGGCAGAAGCGACCAGGCTGCACATGCGCATAAGAGCACTGGCAGCGTCCGTCCTGGAAATTTTCCGTTCAAATGCCTGATGAATGGATCCGCCGACTGGCAGAGCATGAAGATCCAGAGCGGCCACAGGCAGAAGAATGCGCGTGGGAACGGGGATGGTGATTTTATCAGGAATACCAGCAGCGGGATGAGAAGTGCAATCATGGTTTGAATGCCGGCTGAACCAGGATTTTTCTCCTGTAGGAGTTTCCTGCCCAGTATTGCGAGGATTATCAATGGCAGAAATGATATTGCGAATGCGGCATAGAAATGGATGGAGGCGTTCAGCCATCCTGTCCATCCTTCATTAAGCGCCAGGGCTTTCATCAGCTTGCCTGAAATTGGAATGTAGAAAACGATGAAGGCCGCCACCGGAATTATTGCAGGCATCATGGACTTCTTCGAAAGTATTTCCTTTAATTTGAAGGAAGGCAGGAGGATTATGCATATGGCTGCAAATGCAATGAGGTTCGTAGGCGTCGTCCCGACGGCCAGGAAGGAAACTGCAAATAGAAGCGCCAGATGCACTGTTTTGCCGGTGTCCCTGTAGCGGAGGCAGATTTCGATGGCGGCCAGTACCAGCAGGAAGCTGAGCATGTAGCCGCGGATGGCGCTTGCGTATATCGCAAAAGGCAGGGATAGGATGAAGCAGAAGCAGGCTATGAAGACCGTCTCACGGCTGAATCTCCTGCCCCAGGACCAGGCAATGAAAAGCAATGAGGCAATAGCTGTGACCGCAGTAAACAGGCGCAGCGAGATCCTGTCTATGAACGGTATCTGCCCGCAGATGTCTATCCAGAACCTCAGGAGCATGTTGTAGACTATATGGTTGTTCGGTATGTTGTAATACCTGTAGATGTCCATGGGATTCGGGAGGAACACGAAGTCCATGACTGTGATCGCCTCGTCGAACCATAACGGCCTGAAAAAGACTTTGAGAAGGATGTTGAGTGTCAACGCGGCGAGAATGGCCCACGCCGACAGGAAGATGAAATTTCTGCTTTTTAAAATCGGTTCATCCATCATGCACTCGAAAGGTTTCCATTATGGCAAATTCCAAACAACAGGCAAATTCCAGGTTTCAAACAGATAAAAACAATGACAGCCCTTGCGGGCTTAACTACGAACGGATTCCAGATAATTCGTAATTTGCCTGTAGTCAATGCCGCAAGGCGTGTTCTTCTGCTTTCTCTTGTAACTATTGCTTGGAATTAGAAATATGGAGCATTGAATCCAGGCTGATTACTCCACCGTTACGCTCTTGGCCAGATTGCGGGGCTGATCAATGGGGCATCCGCGTTCCCTGGCGATATAATAGGCCAGGAGCTGCAGGGCGACCACGGATGGAACAGGCACTGTGTAATTGGAGCATTCGGGAATCCAGATGATGTCGTCGGCGTGCCTGCTGATTTCGTTGTCGCCTTCCGTCGCCAGCGCTATTACAGGTGCTTTCCTGGCCTTGCATTCCTGCATGTTCCCGATGATCTTGTCCTTGCCGGGCACATTGTTGGCAAGTGCGAGGACCGGAACCTTCTCATCGAGAAGCGCAATCGGGCCGTGCTTGAGTTCGGCGGCATGGTAGCCTTCGGCATGGACGTAGCTGATCTCCTTGAGTTTCAGGGCGCCTTCAATGGCGACCGGATACAGGTAGCCGCGTCCGATGAAGAAGAAATCGTTCGCCTTGGCATATTTCCTGGCTATCTTCTCAATGTCCTTGGCATTGGCCAGCACTCTCTTCACTAGTTCCGGAATGCGCCGTATGTCTTCAACAAGCTCGATTCCTGCCTGCCTTGAAAGCCTCCGGGTGCGCCCGAACTTCAATGCCATCATTAGCAGGACTGAGACCTGGCATGTGAACGCCTTCGTGGAGGCGACGCCAATTTCAGGTCCGGCATGCAGGTATACTCCGCGTCCGGTCTCCCGGGCAATCGTCGAGCCGACTACGTTGCATATCCCGGCGACCTTGGCGCCCTTGTTCTGTGCCTCGCGCACTGCGGCGAGAGTGTCGGCGGTCTCCCCGGACTGGCTTATCGCGATGATCATCGTCCCCGGCTGTATGATCGGATTCCTGTATCGGAACTCCGCCGCCTGCTCGACTTCCGCAGGAATATCCGCGAGATCCTCGAAATAATATTCACCGACCATCCCGGCGTGCAGGCTTGTTCCGCATGCCGCTATGATTATCCTGTTTATGCCGACAAGCTCCTGCGGATTCAGATTCAGTCCGCTGAGCGTCCCTGTCCCAAGGGTTTCATCGAGTCGGCCCCTTATGGAGTTAGCTATTGATTCCGGCTGCTCGAATATCTCCTTGAGCATGAAATGTTCGTATCCGCCTTTTTCCGCGGCGCCGGGATCCCAGTCGATGTGAGCTATTTCCCTGGTTACAGGGACATTGTCGATGTTGCGGAGATCGACGTTGTCCTTCTCGACCAGGGCTATGTCGTTGTCATTCAGGAAAATCACTTTTTTTGTATATGAGATTATGGCGGAAATGTCGCTGGCGACAATCATCTCATCCGTTCCAATCCCGATTACAATCGGACTTCCACGCCTGGCCGTCACGATCTGTCCGGGATTTTCGAAGGATATGACCGCTATTCCAAAGGTGCCTTCGACTTTCTTGAGCGCGGCGGCGACAGCCTGCAGGAGATCACCCTCATAGCAGTCATCGATAAGATGGGCGAGCACTTCGGTGTCGGTTTCGGAAATGAATTTATGGCCTTTGCCGATCAGTCGTTCCTTGAGGGAGGCGTAATTTTCGATGATGCCGTTGTGCACGACGGCGAAACGCCCCTTCTCATCGAGGTGCGGATGGGCATTCTTCTCCGTAGGCGACCCATGGGTCGCCCAGCGTGTGTGTGCTATGCCTATCTTTGATTTCGAAAGTTCCTTCTTCAGTTCGGGGGTGATCTTTGAAACAAGAGCGCTGACTTTGCCGACAGCCTTCACTGAAATTATCTTCTTCTTTTCTAGGACTGCGAGGCCTGCCGAGTCATATCCCCGGTATTCCAGGCGTTTAAGGCCGTCTATCAGGGTATCGATGATATTGCGGTTGCCGATATATCCAACTATTCCACACATAGGAAGCTCCTGGTTAATTAAGGCATAAAGATAGTGTCAGAGTGGCAAAGTGTCAATTCACATACGAGCCAGGATCATAGCAATATCTGGGAAGATCCCAGAATATCTTCTTGACCATGAAGAAAGGTGCACTGACCGCCTGGGCCGTGACCAGCCTGACCGGCAGTCCGATGCAGAGCCAGCCCAGATGCATTCCCGCGGTCATTGGATCGTCTGATTCCGTGAAGTAGGTGACAGGAAGTCCCAGTACGATTCCGAGAGGGTATCCGCCGGCGATGCCGACAGTATCGCCTATCACGGCACCTGTTTCAGCGGGAACTTCTACGAAAGCGCATTTTTCATTGTAGAAATTTGCATAGATGTTAGGCTGGAAATACTCGAACGGCTGTGGTCCGGAGTCCACATTCAGGGACCAGAGATTTGATGTCAGCATGACAAAAAGGGCTATGCCCAATATGCTTTTCACGTTATTGCCTTTCATTTCATCATTCTTTGAACTTGATAGGATAAAATGCCGTTGGAAAAGGAAAAGGCAAGAACTCGTTTAGAGTTCCTGCCTTTTATTCAAGGGGGGATGGGGGTAAAAACTATTTCTTCTTTCCGTCTTTAGCTTCATCATCAACAGTGGGGTCAGAATCCTCTCCTTCCTTTGAGTTGCCAGGATTGCTTGAGTCGACGCCGTCTTCATTATTGCCATGGCCGTTGTTGGTGTGTCCTGTGTCGGTGCTGGTGGAAGTCGTTGTGGTAGAGGCCGCAGTTGAAGTTCCTTCCTGGTTGGAAGTTGTTCCAAGCGTATCATTTCCATCGTCGGTTGTTTCTTCCCCTTGGTATACGTCCATGTTGGTGTCTTGATTCTGTGTAGTGGTTCCCATGTTCTGTTCTTCATTCTGCTCGAGATTTCCGCCGCCGCTGTGCCCCCCGCCTGTGCTGCCGCTGGCAACTGTCACTGCGCTGGATGATGCCGCGCTTGCCACAGACGTTCCCTGGGGGAAGTTGAGCGAGCCGCTCTCGGTCACGAACCAGAAGTTCGATGCCTGGCTGCTCTGGAAGTAATCCGCACTTGAGGATTCTATGTATACTACGTTGAATATTCCCGCGTGTGCTGAGTCTGTCTTGTCATATACAATCTTCTCCTCGCGTCCGCCCACGAGGTTTGCGATTGCGGAATTTGTCGCGTCAAATCCGTATTCGGTACCATCGCCGCTGGCAACATTGTTCCTGAGCCAGTCCTGCCTGCTGCCCATGTAATGGTAGCTGGTATTGCCGTTCAGATCGCTCTGGGTGTCGACCCGGTCGTCCATGGAGGGGCATTCAAGTACCTTGTAGGTTTTAAGATAATCTGCGCAGAAGGTGAAGTCGACCAGCCAGTGCTGGGAATATGGAGTTGCTCCCCTGTCTATGTTATAAAGGTTGGCGAGAGTTGAAACCTGCTTGAGGTTGTTAAGGCAGTATGCCCTCCTGGCTATTTCCTTCGCCCTTATGAAACTATGGCAGAGAACTGAAAATATGACCATTACTACTGCCAGTACCACCAGCAACTCGATTACTGTAAATCTCTTGATTTTCATATATATGTCCCCTTTCTCTTGCAGTTGTTTCAAGCATTAGAAATGCCAAGTCCATTCATAATCGCGGCTGGAATTGATAAATATTTATAACTGCCTTGCATACAAGGCTATATTGATGTGATTCATCTTTTGTCCTCATGAGGGAAACCCCCTGCTTTTCAAACTTCAATATCAATGATATCATAAAAACAGGGGGATGTAAAGAAGATTCTTTGTCCAGTGTCATGTATCGCAAATTTTGCGGTACATGACACTGGGCTGAGGCAGGAAAGCTGTATGACCTGATGCAAGGATGATGGATTATTTGAAGAGGGAGGGAAATTCCTCCCGTATGTCTTCGAAGTTCTTTCCGGTAATATAAAGGAAGTGCTCGTTGAACACCTGCTTCTGGCTTTTTTCCTCTTCGCCGGGCTTTTCACTGAAAGTGGCGCCAGGCAGGAAAGTTATGACTGCCACCACGACCTTGAATTTGAGCGCCTGGTCGATGTTCTTCAGGTTTCCTCCGAAAAGGACAAGCAACGGTGAACCTTCCTCGTTCCAGAAGGTGACACCCCGCAGATCCTTTGGAAGTCCGACCAGTGAAATGACCAGCCCGACCTCGGGATGCTTTCTTATTACGTTGTCGAATTCCCTGGCGCTGAGCCAGTAGTCATTGCTTTTCACAGGTTCGATTCGCTCGATGGCTGAGATCTTGAAACCCGACACCTTGAGTCCTTTCTCCAATCCTGCGATTATATACTTTGAAACTCCGGCCCTCGGAGCATTTGTCTTTTCAGGAAAATCCAGAATCAGCACTTTCGTCCTCGGATCTTCATACTCGGAATACTTCAGCTGCTTGCCGAGTATCTCTCCGGCCAGCGCCATGTATTCATTGTGTTTTTTCACATAACCGTCCTGCTTGGAGCTTATTATCGACATTACGATGTCGTAGCAGACCAGTGACAGGATGAAGAAGCTCAGGACTGCGATGAACGACTTGTAGAGAATTGAATCAGCCTTGCGGAACGGGATATATACAAGAAGCAACAGCACGGCCGAAGTCGTAAGAATCATGAAATAATATAAGCTCGGCATTGTTCTTTTCCCTGTGATCTCCAAATGCGAATTCAAGGTAGGGCCGGCTCTCCGAACCGTCCGCGCTGAGGCTGTTGTTTCATAGAAACAGCCCTACCTTCGGCAATTTTACAAAATACAGCTGCGGTCATCATCCATTCAGGCAATCTTCTTTACCCTCGGACCTGCCGGAGTGTCCTCCACCATCCATCCTTTGGCCTGCAGTTCCTTCCTTATCTCGTCGGACCTCGCGTAATTCCTGTTCTTTTTGGCGGAAATACGTTCTTCAACAAGGGTGGTTATTTCAGCTGGAATGCTGCCTGCGTCCGCCGCGGCAACGTCGAATACCGAGAAAATCCTGTCGAAATCCTTGAACTGCCCGAGTACCGCAGCCGCTCCGCCGGAGCCCATTTTTCCGGATTCCATCAGCTTGTTTGCTTCATGCTCAAGCTCGAATACCGCAGCAAGCGCCTCCGAGATGTTCAGGTCGGCGGACATTGCGGCCTTGAACGAGTCCGCGGCTTTCCGGACTATTTCTCCAGCAGAATCACCCTGCGCGGATGAGTTCTTCACCGAATAAAGGCGCACAAGGAAATCATTGAATTTCTGGAGAGTGGCTTTTGCCTGTGCGCACGCTTCAAGCGTGAAATTCAGCTTCTTCCGGTAATGCGTCCCCATCAGCACCCATCTTATCTCACGCCCGCTGTACCCTTTGGAGACCAGATCGCGCAATGTGAAGAAGTTGCCTAGGGATTTCGACATCTTCTGCCCGTTCACGATGAGATGCTCGCAGTGCAGCCAGTAGTTCACGAACCTGCAGCCGTTGGCGGCTTCGCTCTGGGCGATCTCGTCCTCGTGGTGCGGGAACATGTTGTCTATCCCGCCGGTATGGATGTCGAATGTCTTTCCAAGATATTTCATGCTCATCGCGCTGCATTCGATGTGCCAGCCTGGACGGCCCTTGCCCCATGGGCTTTCCCAGGCGACATCTCCGTCGTTCTCGTCCCATATCTTCCACAATGCGAAATCCGCAACTGCATCCTTGCCGTATTCATCTGTCTTGACCCTCACACCGGCACGCTGGTTCTCCATGTCGATCCTCGCGAGCTTGCCGTAGTTTGCGAATTTCGCAACTGAAAAGTATATGGACTTGTCCTCTCCGACGTATGCATATCCCTTTTCAAGAAGGATTTTGATGATGGATATCATTTCAGGAATATGTTTCGTGGCTTCGGGATAGAATTCAGCCTTCTCGATCCTGAGTGTCCCGAGATCCTGGAAAAAGGCGTCCTTGAATTTCTTCGTATAGGCGTCAAGCGCCGTCCCGGCAGCCTTTGAATCCCTTATAGTCTTGTCGTCGACATCCGTCAGGTTCATGACCTGCATGACATTGTATCCGCAGTATTTCAACGCCCTGCGCAGGATATCCTCGAATATGTAGGCCCTGAAATTCCCGATATGGGCGTAGTTGTATACGGTCGGACCGCAGGTGTATATCCTGACTTCATTGCCGCTGATCGGAGTGAATTCCTCTTCGGACCTGGTGTATGTATTGAAAAATTTCATTCTTTTACTACCTTTTGTCTTCTACTTTCTACTTTAGCCTTTCTACTTTCTACTTTAGCCTTTCTACTTTCTACCTTCCAATCCTCTAATATATTCCTCTTCCAGTATATCCGCCATCTTTCGCGAGTCAAACTTCTCGGAAACCATATTTCTTCCCGCCATGCCCATTTCCTTCGCCTTCTCGGGATTCTCAAGGAGGAAGATGATTTTATCGCTGACGCCACTGACATCGCCGGCCTTTACGGTAAAACCTGTCTTTCCATTTATGATAACTTCGGGTGTTCCGTCGAGTTCGAACCCGACAGCAGGTTTTCCAGAAGCCAGCCCCTGTACGACCGCCCTCGGCAATCCCTCCCTGAGCGACAGATGGACAAGCACATCCATCAGTGCAGTATACTTATGGACTTCAGAAGGTGGCACAAGGCCGGTGAAGAAGAATTTCATTTTCGCTGATTCAGCCCAGTTCTTCAAACTGTCCTTCATGATCCCGTCGCCGACGATCAGGAAACAGGTTTCCGGATGTTTTTTCGAGACTATTTCGGCCGCAGGCATGAAGTCCTCATATCCTTTGAGAGGGAAAAGACGCGCAACAGTTCCGATCACCGGCGCATTATCCGGTATCCCCAGCTTTCTGCGAAGTTCGCAGTCGTCGGCTGAATTGAGGAACGGAGCGAGTTCTATTCCACTGTAGACGACCTTGTATTTATCCGGTCCGGCGATGCCGGCGGCAACGCACTGGTCCACCAT
Source organism: Lentisphaerae bacterium GWF2_50_93 (assembly GCA_001804815.1). GTDB lineage: Bacteria > Verrucomicrobiota > Lentisphaeria > Victivallales > GWF2-50-93 > GWF2-50-93. The sequence continues at coordinate 12,472 of MHBI01000020.1, read as the reverse complement.
GGCCTGGGCGACCGCGAAAATCTTATGGCAATGCCTTGCGGCAATCTTCTCGGATTTTTTGTATATGAAGTTCTTCCATGCCTTCTCATATTGATGGAACGCCTGTCCATGCACCGTGTGCACTATGAATGGAACCTTTGCGGCATCTGCCGCGAGCCGCCCGATTACACCAGCCTTGGAGCTGTGGGTGTGGACGACGTCAAAGGAATTGTCCAGGAAGAGCTTCTTCAGAGAGAAATATGCGGAAATGTCACGGTATGGATTTATCTCCCTGACAAGATTCTCGTCGACGACTATCTTGAGTCCGCTTATTTTCTTCGTCTTGAGCAGTTCGCCTTCAGGTCCGGGGGAGGGGCCGGTTACAAGAGTCACCTCGTGCCCCTTTTCTATGTGCCCGAGCGCGGTCAGGAGCGTGTTTTCCTGCGCCCCGCCGACGATCATCCGGGTTATCACATGGCATATTTTCAGTTTTTGTTCCATTTGTAATTTTAACCGTCAATCCTCCCATTTCCAAATCCTCAGGTGATTTTCCAGGCAAGATAGTCGAACAATCGAATATCGAACATCCGAACAATCGAATGACGAACAATAGCATCCAATTACTTTGCCTTTCCCTCCGTTGTAAGATATATTTATGTTGGGTTTCCCATAAAAAGGGGCCGATTTTCATAGGAGTTCCGAAGGACAGATGAAGACCATAGCTATAATTACGGCTGTTATATGCATTTCATTCATTGGCTGCACGTCCACAGACAGCCATAGCATAAAATCCATTGATAATCCGGAGGTATCACACTACCACCTGAGCAGCCAGGATATCTCCCCTCTTGCAGAGAACCTGCTGAAGATTATTGCAGACGACAAGATGGCTGTAAAACCAATAAACCTGCCTGTCGAAATTAATGAGAGGGACTTTTCAGGATATGAATCCGTCAGCATACTGCCACCCCTTGCGATGAAGGATGGATGTACGCACACGATTTACATCAGCTCGGAAACAAACCAGTATTGGATTTTGAGAACAGGTGGCATAGCCGGACTTCACCAGCTTTTCGGACCTGGAATTATAGGCACTGTCAAATAGTTCTCTTGGCTACTGAAACATTAACAATTGTTCACCTTTCATCTCCCTTGGAGGCTTCACCTTGACTTTCCCCTTCCAAATGGTCTATTTTACCGTGCATAGGGTGATTTATCTTAAGTATTATATACATACGGTCACAGGTTTGATGCTAAATCCGTCGCGTGGCTTACGTAATTGTAATTTCGCCCCCTGCTTAGGCGGGAAACACATAATAATAAGCTAAAATCAGAAGAAATATTATCGCACAAAGGCATCCCGATGTCCCTGTGGAATCGGGATAAACTCCGCCGCAAAGGAATAAAGATAAGCAAAAGTTTTCGGAAAAGAGTCTTCCGCCGTCGCTAAGAGGCTATGGCGGGACAAGGAGAAATAAACCTTCCCGAGATCTTTCACGGGATCTTCGATTTTCAAAAGGCTTTGTCTCTGTCCGAGCAAGAATAACGAATTTAGAATTTTAACCACACCTCTGCATCCAGCCGCCGCTCCGCGCGGTGGATGAGTGCAGTCGTGATAGCCGAACTACTCGATTGGATTACAGAAATGATACTCGCAGATGAAAAACATTACCTGCTAGCCGTCTCCCTTGAGCGGGACAGGATCAGCTCGTTCGAGCAGTACCCGTATTCTCTGCCCGTCTGCAGGCATCTTGACACCCTCAAGCTTCATCCTGCGGTGACCTTCTTCATTGGTGAGAACGGTACAGGCAAGTCAACGCTGCTGGAGGCCATGGCAGTAGCCGCCGGATTCAACGCTGAAGGCGGCTCCAGAAACATGAGGTTCTCCACGAGGGAGTCTCACTCGCCGCTTCATGATGTCCTTTCACTGCGTAGAAGTTTGAAGCGGCCCCGTGACGGCTATTTCCTCAGGGCGGAGAGCTTCTTCAATGTTGCAAGTGAGATTGAGCATCTTGATGCCGAAGCTGAAAAATATGCGGGATTAAGTGCACCGCCCATAATCAATTCCTATGGCAGCAGATCCCTACATGAGCAATCGCACGGGGAGTCTTTCCTGAAACTCGTCATGGAAAGGTTCGGCGGACACGGACTGTACATCCTTGATGAACCCGAGGCGGCGCTGTCGCCGACCCGGCAGCTATCACTCCTGGTCAGGATTCACGAACTGGTGAAGCAGGGTTCACAATTCATCGTTGCAACGCATTCGCCAATCATCATGGCATATCCGGAGGCCACGATCTACCAGCTAAGCGAAGAGGATATCAAGTGCGTGAAGTATACGGAGACGGAGCATTACACCGTGACACGGGACTTCCTGAACAGGCATGAGAGCACGCTCAAGGATCTATTGACAGAATGAATATAGTGTGCTCTTCAACTTTATTCTTCATATAATTAATGGTGGACACGCTTGAAGAAATCTCAATGTGATGTAAAATCAGTTCATAATGAGTCATAAGTACATCAGAAAGGATTTTGCAGATGAGTACGCTGACCATACATGCCCTTGATTCCGTGACAGAAAAACGGATCCGGGTAAAGGCGCGGAAAGAAAAGAAGAGCCTTAATAAGCTTCTAAAGGAATTGCTTTCGGGGGCTGTCGGTGTTTCAAATTCCTGTCCGGAAAACCATCGCGCGGAGTTCCAGGAATTTTCCGGCATATGGTCGGACAAGGATCTGAAAGAATTCAACCAGGCAATATCCGATCTTGAACGTGTCGATGAGAAGGACTGGCAATGAGGAATGTTCTTCTTGACACAAATGCCTTCTCGGCCCTTTTCCGTGGCGATGAAGAGGTTTTGAAAACAATATCGAAGGCGGAGCATGTTTTCGCATCTGCCATCGTCATAGGTGAACTTGAGGCTGGTTTCCGCGGAGGGGCGCGTTATGCGGAAAACATTGAAATACTTGACAGATTTCTCGCCATGCCTACTGTTGAAACACTGGAAGTCACCCGTGAAACTGGCAATTGCTTTGGCCTGATCAAGGATGCCTTGCGCCGGAAAGGTTCTTCTATTCCAGTTAATGACGTATGGATTGCCGCCCAGGCTGTCGAGAGAGGCGCTGTCATAGTCACCTACGACAGGCACTTTTCCAATATTGACGGACTTCGCCTGTGGCATCTTGCGTAGTCGGCGGAGTTCCGGTTAAGGGAATGGATAAAAATCAAAATTTTTCCCCGCTTCTCATTCCCTTTCCGACTAAATCCGGATTTTAGAGGTTCGCTCATATGAAAAAAGCCTGTGACAGTATACATTAACAGGTACTTATGGCATTTGATTGAAATCTTTTTGAAAGGGCATACCAATGGAAAAGAAGCAGCACACGATATCCGTACTGGTGGAAAATAAGTTTGGAGTCCTGGCCAGGGTCGCCGGGCTTTTCAGCGGCAGGGGCTACAATATCGAATCACTCTCAGTGAACGCAACGCATGATCCGGCAGTTTCAAAGATGACGATCGTCACCAAGGGCGACGATGCCATCATCGAACAGATCGACAAGCAGCTCAACAAGCTCATTGACGTGATCAAGGTCACGGATCTCACCGGCAGCGAATTCATCGAACGCGAACTCATGCTCATCAAAGTGAAGGCGGCCGGGAAGAACAGGGCCGAAGTGATCCAGATAACCGAGATTTTCAACGGGAAGATCGTGTCTGTCCACAAGAGCGAGCTTGGCATCGAGCTGTCAGGCTCCTCCCAGAAGATCTCCGATTTCATAAACATGATGTCGGAGTTCGGGATCATAGAGATCGCCAGGACGGGCCGTGTAGCCATCTCCCGCAATCCCGGAGCCACAGAGAACTATTCGAAGGTCTGATGGTGTCCAAGCTCCAGGCGAATATTTGAGCCGAAATAAATAAATGAACAGCCCTTGCGGGCTTAACTACGAACAAATTCCCAATTGTCATTTATTCGTTTGTAGTTAATGCCGTGAGGCATGTTCTTAGATTTTTCTTTAGTTTAGAATTTGGAACTTGTAAAAACTATACACAGGCCGCAATGAAGCTTTTAGTAATCCAGGTCGCCGCGCTGAGCCATGAGCTCTGGCAGAAGCATGCCAAGGCCGATTTCTGGAAAAAACTTAACAGCAAAAACATCAAGACAGTCTTTCCCGCGCTCACATGCCCGGTGCAGGCTAGTTTCCGTACGGGACTCCCTCCGGCACAGCATGGGATGATAGCCAATGGTTTCCTCGACAGGAAGCTGCGGAAGACTTTCTTCTGGGAGCAGTCCTCATCCCTCTACGACGGCAAGAGGATCTGGGAGAAATTCCGGAGGAACGGCGGCACAGTAGGTCAGATCTGCTGGCAGCAGAGCATAGGGCGCGACAGCGATCTCGTCCTCTCTCCGGCGCCGATACACAAGCATCACGGGGGGATGATCCAGTCGTTCTACTCGGAGCCCGACGGCCTTTATTCCGCCCTGTGCCGGAAGACAGGACAGGATTTCAACCTCCGTTCATACTGGGGGCCATTCACTTCAATTGATTCGACAAGATGGATTTCTTCGGCCGCATCCGAGCTCCTTGTATCCGACGAGGCGACAGATGTCCTGCTTGTCTATCTGCCTCATATGGACTACGGCCTTCAGAAATTCGGGCCTGACAGCGCCACGGTTCCGGATACGTTCCGTCAGACTGAAAATGAAATTGAGAAGCTTTTCGTTTCTGCGAAACTCGCAGGATACGAGGTGCTGATCTTCGGGGATTATGCCATTACGCAGGCCCAGCAGCCAATTTTTCCCAACAGGATACTCTGGGATGCCGGATTCTTCGTTGAACGGAACGTAGGAGGCCGCCGGTATCCGGATCTTTATGCTTCAAGGGCCTTTGCCATGGTCGACCACCAGATCGCCCATATCTATATAAATGACAAGAGCGACATAAGCGCCGTAGCCGAACTTTTCGATGATGTGAAGGGCGTCCTGAGGATCCTGACCAGGAATGAAATCAACAACGAACGCTGCGGCGATATCATCATGGAGGCGGCCGCCGGCAGCTGGTTCTCATACAAGTGGTGGGACCGCCAGTCCGAGGCCCCCGATTATGCAACTCATGTCGACATCCATAACAAGCCGGGTTTCGATCCATGTGAACTTTTCATGTCCCTCTGGCCGCCGATGAGCATTTCACAGGACGACTCCAGGATCAGGGGCACGCACGGGTCATCCTACCTTCCTGAACATGACGTGTTCTGCGGGACGACATTTGCCATGGAAAGCAAGCTGGCTTCTATCCTGGATGCATCGGCGATGGTCGGCGCCATGCTGGAAAAGTAGGTGTGGAACGGCTTGCTGGAATCCAGAATGAGATTCTATTTCAACTACGGGTATCTTCTCACTCCTGATTCCTTCTTTGAAACTTGCTTTGAGTAGCTTGCGACATCCTTGGCGCAATCGGACTCTTTGTCTTTTGCGCTCGGAGATCGCATAGCCGAGCGAAGCGACGCTTGTCCCGCGCAATGCGGAGACAAAACCTACTTAAGTTTCACACTGATAAAACTGCGACCACCGCAGTAGGCCGCAGAATTCTGACTTCTTTTACAATTATCCCTGACAGGCAGGGTAACTCCCCGTTCTGGATAACTGGATAATGCATGATATTAAACTATATTGACATAAATATTTATGCCTATGGTGAATCATGTCTAAAACCGTCCAGTGCGAGCTGTGCCCGAGATACTGCATCATCATGCCCGGCCAGAGCGGCGAGTGCAGGGTCAGGGTCAATATTGAAGGCAGGCTTACTTCGGTCGTATATGGTTTTCCGTGCTCCATAAATGTCGACCCCATCGAAAAGAAGCCATGCTTCCATTTCCTGCCGGGCACAAAATCGCTTTCAATTGCGACTGTCGGATGCAATCTCCATTGCCTGAACTGCCAGAACTGGGAGATCTCCCAGGCCAACCCGGAAGACAGCGAGGCATACAGCTGTCCTCCTGATCAGATTGTCGACAATGCAGTGAAATACAGCTGCACAACCATCTCCTATACTTATACGGATCCAGTGGTCTTCTATGAATATGTCCTCGACACTGCGAAGCTCGCACATGAGAAGAAGATCCGGAATGTCCTCGTGACTGCCGGATACATCAACACGCCTCCGTGGAAGAAACTTCTCAAGCATGTCGATGCTGCCAGGATCGATCTCAAGGGCATGACCGAAGAGTTCTACCGGAAAGTCCCGCAGGCTACCCTCCAACCCGTATTGGATGCCCTGGTCACCGCCAAGGAGAGTGGCGTACACGTCGAGATAATCAATCTGCTCATCCCTACCTTGAATGACAGTCAGGACGAAATTAGGAAACTGGTAAGGTGGATTGTAAAGAACATCGGAGCTGATACGCCTCTTCACTTCTCACGTTTCTTCCCGATTTACAAGATGAAGAATCTTCCTCCGACACCGCTTGAAACACTGGATCTTGCCAGGAAGATGGCGATGGAGGAAGGGCTGAACTACGTCTATATCGGCAACATAGCCAGCAGGGAAGGCCAGAATACATACTGTCCGAAATGCAGCAGGCTTCTGATCGAGAGAAACGGATATACCCTGCTGCAGAACAACCTCAAGGATGGCAAGTGCCCATGCGGCAGGGAGATATACGGCGTATGGAAATGAACCGCAGGACATTCTTGAAATATTTTTTTATTTTCACATCGGCTTACGGTGTGATCGGGATTCTGCCTGGACATGAGTACCGCGGCATGCAATCGGAGATGGCTGATGTGAAAATAAAAAAATATACTGGCAGGATAAGGCCGATTGGGCCCGAGGTCAACACCGAAGGAAAATGGATCGGGTGAATGAAGTAGCGCAGACATTCCTGTCTGCGTCTTTCTTCGGATATTGAATATTTGAAAATATGTCTTAGGTGTGTATGTTTAAACAGACCAGTTGGATAAACCAGTTTATTTACGGAGAGTACTTATGAAAGCATATGGAGCATTCGAGGCCAAGACACATTTTTCACAGTTGCTTGCAATTGTTGAAAGGACGGGAGAGGAAATTCTCATACGGAAAAGGGGCAAGGACGTGGCCGTGCTGATCCCTTATGGTAAGAAGGAGGATTCTGAACGTGAGCGGAAGGCGCAGGGGATACTCAGCAATTTCAAGATGATCAGGGAGTCACAGAAGGAATACAGGCCTGCCAGGAAGATGACCGCAAGGGAAATGGTCGATTTCGGGAGGAAGAGATGAACAGGAGGGTTGTTATTGATGCATCGGTGTCGGCTTCCTGGTTCCTGCATGATGAATTCAATCAGAAAGCTGAAAATCTCCTGATTGAAGTGATTCACGGGAGGCTTGATCTTTTCCAGCCTGTCCTCTGGAAATATGAGATTGTCAATTTGCTTAGGACAGCCATCCTGCATAAGAGGATGGCCAGTGACAAGGCAAGGCTTGCGGTTTCAACTGTCAACAGCATCAAGGTGGAATATTTAAATCCCGGTATCGAGGAAATGTTCAACCTTATGAAGATTGCCGATGAAAATTCACTGACCGCCTATGACGCATCCTATCTTCATGCTGCGGAGTTCGCATCAGGGGAGCTTTTTACTGCTGACAAGGATCTGCTAAAACTGAAGAACAAATATTCTTTTATCAGGAAGATTGATGAATTTACTGTGAAATATTGATTGAAGAAAAGGCAGGTTGAACTGGTGATTTGGGTAGCGCGGACATTCCTGTCTGCGTCTTGTTTCCCTTGTTGAAAAATATTCAAAACTGCAGACAGGAATGTCTGCGTTACCTGGAGGGAGAATATGAAGAAATCTCTTTTCTGTCTCGCGATATTCGTATCATTTATATTTTTATGTTTCGCAGAAACAGAAAAATATTTCAAGTCCACGCTGGCCGGCAGATGGTATCCCGCCGAAAAGGCTGAACTTACCAGGCTCCTCGACGAACTTTACAGAAAAGCGGAAGGCCGGGATGTGAAGGATGTCATCGCGCTCATACAGCCGCATGCAGGATATCAATATTCTGGCAAAACTGCGTTCTGCGGGCTCAAGTCCCTGGATAAAAGCTACAAGAGGATAGTAATACTCGGTCCCAGCCACAGCATGAGGATGAGCGACACCTGCAGCGTTCCGAAATATGATACTTTCGAGACGCCCTTGGGAAAAGTGTCCATGGACACCGAATTCATAGACAGGCTTCTGAAGGAACCGATCTTCAAGGATATACCTGAAGCGCTGACCAGCGAGCACAGCGTCCAGATCCAGGTGCCTCTCCTCCAGTACGTGTTTCAATTCCATAATTCCGACGACCGGCAACCGACGGCCAGCGAGTTCCCGAAGATAGTCTTCATCATCGCCGGACAATGCTCCCTTGACGCCATAAGGGAGGCAGGTAGAATATTGAAGGGCCTGATGGATGACGGCACTCTTCTTCTGGTCAGTTCTGATTTCACACACTACGGTCCAAACTATGATTATCTCCCTTTCACGGACAATATTTCCGCGAAGCTTTATGAACTTGATTCAGGAGCATATGAAATGATCGTGAAGAAGGATGCGGATGTTTTCCTGAAGTACATACGGAAAACAGGTGACACAATATGCGGTTATGTGCCGATTGCGACTCTTCTTTCAATGCTTCCGGAAAATTCGAAGGCCGTGAAGGTTAATTATTCGACTTCAGGCGGGGGCACAGGTAATTATGAAAACTCGGTCAGTTATTTCTCCATCGCATTTTCAGGTGCCTGGAGTGTGAAAAAGGAACAGGCAGTTAAAGAAAATCCGGAAAAGGGATTGACGGTTGAGGAAAAGAAAATGCTTTTGGAACTCGCCAGGAAGACGATTGTCTATTATCTGGAAAAGAACAAGCCTCCGACTCCTGCTGAATTAGGTTTTGTGCTTACGGATGGGGTGAAGGAGCAGAGGGCGGCCTTCGTCACCCTCAAGGAAAAGGGAGAACTCCGCGGATGCATCGGAGAGATTTTTCCAAGCCAGCCGCTTTATGAATCGGTGCTCTCCAACGCCGTAAATTCCGCTGTCAATGATCCGAGGTTCAATGCTGTCGCCAGGGATGAAGTTAAGAATCTGTCAATTGAGATATCAGCGCTCACTCCTCCGAAGAAAGTCGATTCATACAAGGACATCAGGATCGGAACCGACGGCATGGTTCTCAAGAAAAGCGGGAGATCGGCGGTTTTCCTGCCGCAGGTCGCTCCGGAACAGGGCTGGGATCTGGAGACCACATTGACTTACCTGTCAAGGAAGGCCGGACTTCCTGCAGACGCCTGGAAGGAAGGCGCGAGCTATCTGACATTCCAGGCCGAAGTCTTCGGGGAAGATGAAAGAAAATGAGAATGCCGGCAGGATGCCAGCGCTCCTTAATACCATATGGAAAAATTCAAAAAGAATTTTGCGATCTTCGCAGTCGGGATGTTCGCCATCGCGTCCCAGGCAATCATATTCCGCGAATTCCTGGGATCTTTTGAGAGCAACGACATAGCCGTAGGCGTCTTCTTTGCGACCTGGTTTTTCTGGATAGCGCTGGGTGCATCAATTGTCTTCTCCTTCGGGAACCTTTCAGAAAAAATGTCCGCGAAAACCCATTTCGTCATACTGCTTTATGTCCCGGCATTTCTAAGTCAAAGTCTCCTGATCATGAATATAAGGAGCCTTGCAGGAGTGGAGGCGTATGAGGTTTTTCCAATATGGAAACTGATATCCTGGTCGCTCCTCGCCAACGGTCCGGTCAGTTTTCTGACAGGCGCCATCTTTCCGCTTGCATGCAGATGGACCGCCGGGAACTCGAAGTTTCCCGTGGCTGGGACTTTCATATATGAATCACTGGGAAGTTGCATCGGAGGCGCCGGCACAACGCTGCTTCTCTACGCCGGCGTTCCTGTTGAATATCTCGCGATGCCGCTTTGCCTGACAGTGGTTGCGGCATGCGCCATTTTCCTCAGGAAGGAGAGGGCGGTCATGCTGCTTTCCTGCGCCGTGATGCTGACAGCAGCCGGTATTTTTTTCAAGGTTGGCGACGGCCTGAGGATCCAGAAATGGAAGAAGCTTCTTCCTGCCGAATCATACCGGGGATGGTTTGCGACGCCGCAGGCGGAATACCTCTATGGCGTCTACAACGGGCAATGGTCGATAGTACGCGAGGGAGGCGCAGGTGAGAGCGTGCCTGACAGCGAGAGCGCCCTGAAGATCATTTCCGTCCATCTCTGCCAGAAACCTGATGCGAAGAAAATTCTTGTAATTGGTTCCGGCCTCAATTTGTGCAGGGAATTCCTGAAGTTCCCCCAGATAGAGGAGATCTCATGGATCCATTACGACGGAGAATACATCCGCAGGGTCAATGCATGTCTTCCACCTGAATTGAGAATAAGCGACGTGCGGTTCCATACGGTCCCGGGCAGCGACGCCAGGGAGTTCCTGAAGAGGAGGGATAAGGCCTATGACATTGTCATCGTGAACATGCCCGACGCGACGAGTTCGGTTGTCAACCGCTATTTTACGATTGAGTTCTACGAGGCTGTTTCGAAGGCGCTGACCAGGAACGGGATATTGGGGACACGTGTCAGCGCAGGTGAAAACGTGATTGGTCCTGAGCTCGCATTTGCCGGGGCGTCGGTGAAGAACAGCCTCGCTTATGTTTTCAAAAAATCGGTTGTTGTAACTGGCGACAGCAGCTGGTTCATCGCTTCGGATTCCTCCTGGCTGACAGGTGATCCCGGCATTCTGGAGAAAAGACTTGGACTGGTCAAAGGCATCGGGAAAATCCTTCCAGTTGAATCCCTGAGAAGCCTCTATCTTCCTGACCGTGAGAAGTTAGCCGAGGAATCATATGCCGCGGCCTTCGGGGCTGCTCCAATGATCAATTCTGATTCCATGCCGCTCGGTTTCCTTTACGCACTTCTGCTTTCATCGAGGCAGTCGGGGATGGATATCACCGGACTGAGCGTTAAAATAATCCAGAAGGGCATGCTTGTCCTCCTTGTCCCGCTTCTCGTCTTCCTGATCATGGCGCTTGTTTCCGCGGTGTCGGAATGTTCCAGCGGCACAGGTGAGCCAGGCGCGGGGCGCATTATATTCTGCATCGGATATGTGAGCATGGGGACTGTCATTGTGCTGATGTATATGTTCCAGACTCTGCTGGGGTCCCTCTACGTGAATGCCGGACTGGTCTCAGCCCTTTTCATGCTTGGACTTGCCGCCGGCGGGATGCTTGTACTCCATCCAGTATTGCAGAAGAGGGTTTCCTCGGGCGCCTCGCTGGTGATTGCCCTGACTGCGCATGTGCTGCTCCTGTTCGCAATTTCATATCAGACGCCTGACTTCTGGAACTTCGGCTGGTTTGTCCTGGCGTTTTCCTCTTCAGGGATATGCTGCGGATTATATTTCCCGATCGCGGCCAGGATGCTGAAGGAATCAGGGAAGGGGGAGATTGAATCCGGAGGAGGCATTGAGACGGCTGATCATGTCGGCGCCTGTGCCGGGGCTGCAACATGCGGAATACTGATAGTCCCTTTTTTCGGCACTGGCGGCGCGCTGATTTTCTTCATGATGTTTCTTGCCTTGAATCTCCCCATTTCAAGCACGCGCATGCTTCTCGGAAGCACAGGGCATGAAAATTCCACACCTGCTTTGATATTGCGGCTGGGAGCCTATATCTTGTTCGGTGCAGGCGCATCTCTTGCCATATGGGGGTTGTTGATCTTCAATATGAACATTTCATTCTACATAATGGTTCCGGCATTCCTGCTCTTTATCGTCCTTTCCTTCATGAAGGGACGGAGCTGGCGCATGCTTTTATTTGCTGTAGCCCTGGTACTTGCGGTTTCTTCGGCGGTCGAATTGTGGTCCGCCTTGGGAAAAAAGGACGACCGCTCTTTCCTGAAACCGACGTCTATTCTCGAGCAGCCCGCAAAATCCATGGCTGAAAAGAATGCTGGAACTGTGGCGGATAGGAAAACCGAGGATGCCCCTCCCGGAACATCCCGCGATGTCGACATGCAGAAACTCAATGGAAGGATCAAGGCAGGCAGGCTTTCCGGCAAGGAGGCAGAATTCTATGAAAAGATGGATGGGAAATGATTTTTGCCACAGACTTTCCTGGAGCAGCTTACGCCGCAACCAAAACATGCGCCCACAGATGACACAGATAAAAAAACACCACGAAACACACGAATGACACGAAAAAAGCCGTTGGCAAGGTTTTGCTCCGCAAAAACTTACCAATATTCCTTCAAATAATCGCGCATATAAAACACTAAAAGGACGGATAGTATTACGGACAATTTAAGGTTTGGAATAGAACGAATCAAAGTTAAGAGAGGACAAACTGAAGCTTGTACTCCAACAAGAGGAGCTTTCAATCGTTGGAGTTCAAGCTGTTATGTAAACAGTCAAGCCGCCTCCGCCCCATTTCTTTTATTTTTCCATGTTTTTTTATTGACAGGAGGACAAAAATCCTCCTG
>MHBI01000019.1 GCA_001804815.1 Lentisphaerae bacterium GWF2_50_93 | reverse complement strand
GTACATGCCATTGCCTATTCGGATTATCATGTTGGATTTCTGTACCACAAATGGCCTGTACTGTCCAAAAACCTTGAGCGAGTTCTTGATCACTTCGATGTTGTGGCTGTCATGAATCCTCGTGTTATTTGGATCTGGGGTCAAGTCGGACAGTTTGACGATTTCTGATTTCATATTGACAGTTCTCCTATAGTTAGAACTTTCATCCTGGGGACATCGTTTCGGAGTTCATTGGGATCCGCATTGGTCAAGACGGTTGCGCCCTCGCGAATGAAGGGCAGAAGCACCTGCTTGCGAGTCTTCGCGTGCTTGAAGTGTGACAGAGGCAGGGAGAAGGTCTTTGGAGCGAAAATGTAGATGTGGGCATTCCCCACAAATGCAAATGTCCTGTAAATGTTGCCCTTGAGCATACCGAGCATGATTGTCGATTTCTCGGTTGCATCATTGATGGGAGTCTCGATCAAGATAGCCTTGGCACCTGATTTCTTTCCCAGGGCGAAGGCATTTCGCAGAATTTCCTTGATCTCGCTTGGAGTGTAATCATCTTCGGGCAGTTGGAAGTAAAAGAGTTCGATCATCGCAATCACCTATTTTTATGATGTTTGGTTTCCTTTCGCCTTGATGTTAATTTTAATTTTAATCTTCATAGCATCTGAATGTTTATTTGGGCTTATTTTTGTATTTGTTCCACTCCTCGCGGAGCTTCTTCCACAATTCCAAGACTTCCTCCGTTGTTCTTGTGGCTTCGTTAACTTTTTCCATGATTAACATGCTGCGCCCTCCTATGCTATCGACATTATTACTTCGCTGGCCTCTGGGTACGTCTCCATCAACTTGGTGAAGTCATCCCCAGCAGTCTCAATCATATTTTCCAGAAGGAACTTCACGACTTCCCTGGGCAATGTCACAGAGTCGGTTTCATCTGTCTTTGGTGTAGGTTCCTCTGCCGGCACATCAGCCAACGGCGGGATTGTCTTTTCCTCTGCAACAGGTGTTTCCACGATGTTTTCAGGTGTTGCAACATCAGTCTTTGCATCCTTGACAACATTGGCGAGTTTGCTATCTACAACGGCCTTCACATCCTTGGCAGTAGTCTTCTCGCCCTCCGGCGTGTTCTTAACAGCTTCATCCCAGGCTTGTGCCTGTTGCTCTTCTGGAAGTCTGCCAAGCTCTCTGAGATGGGCTTCCTTGGGTGATTTTACTCCAGACTGTAAACAATTGTTTACTCTTTTGGCGACTTCGCCGGAATTGATGATCTGGTATATCCTGACAGCGGACTTGTCCCACTTCGCCTTGCAATAGTCCTTGAAGTTGGAATGAGTCCGGCGATACAGCTTCCTCTCCTTGATCTGCTTCAAGGCTTCTGCCATTTCGGCAATAGTGTCGATCCCCTTCGCAAGTACAGCTTCACATTCTTCAAGTTTACGCTCCTCCTCGACAGTCAGCACATTATCATCCATGACTTCCGCCTGGACTTCAGTTACAGATTCCTTGAACATCTTCTTTGTTTCCGATTTCATGATTTTACTCCTTTGCTATGATTAGACCAGTTCCATGAGCTTGGCTCTTGCCCCTGCAAGCGCATCCCGTCTGACCAACTCTGTCACCCTCAGCAGACGTTGCCTCGCCAAGTTGGCTGTTCGCGCGTCTGCACCGCATTGATACAGTGCCCACAGGACGGCATTTATGTGGTCGTCAACGCCATAACCATCGTTCTCATCCTCTTTCAACTTGTTCTTGGCCCATGCCTCGACGGGATCATCGCTCTCGATCAGCGACTTCACCGTCTTGCTTTCCTTCACCATTTCTGACTTTTTCATGATTCCGATCTCCTTTTTTAAATTCTGATATCTGATTCTGAACATGGACCCATATTAAATTCTTGAACACATTTGTTCATTACCAACGACTTACAGGGCTGTTTTTTGATTTCATGCATTGTTAATCGCTCATATTCATAGACTTGCTACGAATTAGCCTCATTTTTAGTGCTCAAGAGTGCTTCTACGTCCTGCATGCGGTATCTGATCGCCCTCTTGCCAGCCAACTTGATCGGAGTTATCAGGCCAGCCTTATGCCAGTTGATCATGCTCTGGCCCGAACATTTCAGGATCTCGCATGCCTCTCGCCTGGTCAACAGATCCGGCCTCGGAGCCTTGTTGTCTTCCGGACGAGGTTCCATTATTTCCTGCATTGTACTTTCTGCGATTAGTCCCGAGTCCTGAAATGGCTTCAATGCACCTCGGATCAGCTTGGCTTCATTTGTAGTCACGTTGGCTCCTTCGATTAAACCTTTTTGTCCTTAAAAAATTTTCGCCAACATGATACAAGAACTTCTCAACTTCCTAACTTGTTAATTGCCATGCTATTACAAGCCGCCTCTTTCACATCTACATGATTGCCAGCGAGTTACTACGGGCAAATTTGGCGTGAATTGTGTTGTCAGGGCTAACTTGCCAGATTCCTGCAACATCCTGGGAGAAGTCATCCCTTATCCTGAGCCGTCCCAAGTCATCAACCTTGCAGAAACAGCCCTGGGACATCATGGGAGGCATCTGGAGTTACATCCTGATAATGGGCATGGCGGATTCTTGGATTTGGGATTTCTCTTGTTTCCTCTTCATGTGTGTCTGCTTATGCAGACCGTGGAAGGATCTGTCCCAGGATCTTCATGTCTTCTGGATCTGGGGCACCCTACCCGATGTCCGTGTGGGATGGCGGTTCCTCCGCCGTCCCACTCCAATCGGTACTCCGATTGAAGAGCCTCCTTCTATTAACGCGCGCTTAAAGAATTATATCTTATATAGTCTCCTAAGAGTTCCGGATCCGTACTGCATACAGGATGCAAGCTAACTGAAATACTAAGAGGAAGTTCGCCCTGAGTACAGGGCTCACGTGGGCTAACGCCCACAACTTATGGTATCTGCTACGCCCTACAGCATGATTGTAGTGTGACCGTAAGAATTTCGAACCCTGAGAATTACGAACCTATGTTCCATCAGGAACCGTAATGGTTCCGTAATAGCTATTACGGTTCGTAAGGATTCGTTTCTTCTTTGGTTCTTTCTTCTTTGTTGGCCTGAGTCTGAGCCATCATCTGGGAACGGCCTGGATTAACGTGGAAACAGCGTTTGCCGGAGACTTGACCGCTTCCAAGGGTCATGACAGCGGATCAGGGTTTCAGTCGCCCTTGGGTAAACAAGGAGAGGTCAGAATATATTGTGGTAGTCGTGGAGTATGCTGGGAATAGGCTAAACGGTAGTTGCAGAGCACTCCATAGGTATGAATTGGGATATTTGGTCACAGAGTACTCTATTACTAGCCTGTTGTATATGTTGGATTATTTTCGATAAATCGTGTCAAAAGGGCTTGACATTTGCATTAATTATGATACTTTTATATGTTGGACACCCGAAGTATAGGATGAAAATAATTCGCATGAAACATAAAGCAAGCAGAGGAGGAACATGATCCATTATGAGTGTTTTATAGACGATTGAATAAATTTTAAAATTAATCAAGGAGTAATTGTTATGAAGAAGAATTCTGTAGAAGACAAAGAAATGAGTAAGTTCCTGGCGAAGTATGAGAAAAACAAGAAGATTCTCATAGAGCTGGCCCATGAGATTATCGCTTTAGACGAGATTTGTAAAGATGAGAACATACGTCTTAGCGGTCTGCCAGGATACAGAACAATGCCTGTCGATATGGACTACCTGAAATTGCTTATTGACGGTATTGCAGAAGACCTGGACAAGGCTTCCACGATAACCAACATGGTGTTGAAGAAGTAATCCAACCTTCATACGGGACTGTCTCTCATACAGGGACAGTCCCTATACTTAATAACAAAGGAATTACTATCATGAATACAGGTAACACAGGAACGAACATGTACGAGTCGGCAACCACCTGGAATCCATTCAAGGGATGCAAATTTGATTGCGTTTATTGCATACCAAGCTTCCAGAGACAGGCAAAGCGTCAGAAAAACAACTGCATGAAGTGCTATAGCTACACTCCACATTTCCACGAGGAGCGATTGCCATCAATCCCCAATTCTGAAATTGTGTTTGTATGTGGCAATTCAGACATTTCATTCGCGTCAGAGGATCAGATGATTCTGGTGATTGATGCAATCAAAAAAAACAACTTGACTTCGCGCCGCAAGAAAATATTCTACCTCCAGACAAAGCAGCCATCCTGCCTGAAGCCGTATCTAAAGATGCTTCCGGAGAACGTAATCTTGCTGACAACTCTTGAGACCAATAGGGATGCCGGATATGAAAAGGTTTCAAAAGCTCCCGTTCCCTCTGAGAGGTTCAAGCAGTTCAAGGAACTGGATTATCCGAGGAAGGTGGTCACATGCGAGCCAGCATTGGACTTTGACGTGGATGTATTTTCTAAATGGATTATGGGAATCAAGCCCGAGTATATCTGGCTGGGATATGACAGCAAGAACTGCGGTTTGATTGAACCTCCTATAGAAAAAATGAGGGAATTGACAGAGATTCTCAGCAAAAATGGAATTCTCGTCAGAGGAAAAGACCTTCGGGATTATAGATTGCACAAGAGCAAAGGCAGTAGGAATAGAGTCGGATTAACATAAATCCCATTTCAGTCCCTTCATACAGGGCTGGTTCCTTCACAGGGCCAGCCCTTTTATTGCCTCTGTTCGTGATTCACGAATAGCGAATGTGAACAATTGTTCATATTTGAGGCTGGAGGATCTTGACCAACTGCGCCGTGAACGCCTCTGAGATATCCTTCTTGGTGGCCGTCCTGATAAGCTCCAGAGCGTCAGAAACACGTTTTTGCAATTCAACCAGTTCGTCTATAGGCTTAACGTCAATGACCTCTTCCGTATCATTTCCTGTGGTAAGCTGTGGTTGTGATTGGGACTCAATGGCCTTCGCCTTGTTCTCGTCTGAAGCCTTGATGTAGTATTTCTCAAGCGTCCTTGCATTGTCTCCCAAAATATCAGACAGGGCGGAGATCGGAATACCTGCATTGGCTGCGAAGCTGGCGAATGAATGCCGGAATGAATGGAAACCGTAAGCCCTGCGATCCCTGCCTCTCTTAGCTGTCACAACCTCAGTCAACTTCGCCTTATCCAGTACTGTTGCAAAATCCTTATTTATCTCGTCTGGGTTCCTATTGTAGATTTCAGCCATCACAGGTAGGACGTATTCGCCTCCTGCCGATTCTGCACGGTCTAGCTGGCTCTTTAGCTCTGAATGAATAGGAATATTCACTTCCCTATGGATATTCTTGGTCTTTATAGGCTCTGCCGTGATCTTATTAGCGATAAAATCAATCTGCTTCCATTTCATCAGGACGGCATCACATAGACGAAGTCCCGTCCATCTCCCTATATGGCACAGTAGTTTCATTTCACTTCTGTTGGAGATATCGCACTCAGGATTGTCGATTGCCTCGAAGAGTGACTTTAATTGGGCGACGGTGAAGTTCTTGCGTTTTATCTGTTTCCCGTCCTGTCTGGATACATCATCAAAGGGAGTGTTAAATGATTTGCATACACGGCTGAACACCAGCCGTAATCCCTGCAAATGATAATTGAAAGTGTTAGCCGTGATCTCATGTTCTTCATTCGTCCACAGGAAAGTCATGTACTCCTCCGCCTCCTTGGAAGTAACTTCGTTGATCTTCGTGATATTGGGATACTTATCCTTGAGCCAGTTGCAGAAGTGCCTGAAAAACCTCTCATAGTTTGAAAGTGTGCCCTCGCCGGAATCTGGCCTGAATTTGAGCATCTTCTTGTTGCCTGTAGGAATCTTGGTGAAGTGGTTCCATACTTTATCCAATGGCAGGGATACATTGGACATTAACGCCCTCGCCTCTGCAATGTGCCTGACAACATCTTCTTTGGTTTTAGCAGTCAATGCAGGGTTGAGAATATCATCCCTCTTCTGCTTGGCTGCTTTCAAGTTGGCAGTTCCAAGGGAGACGATCTTGCGTTCCTTGTTGATGGTGTACTGTAGGTAATAATTTCCGGCGGGATTGCCCTTGCTGTCCTTGTCCCTCTGAAATAGATGTCCCTTGCCTGTCTTCTTCATTTTTACATCCTTTCATAAGTTTAAATCTTAATTTATGAAAGGATAGCATGTAAAAACCATAAAGCCAACATTATTACATCATTTCTTGCTTTTGAGGCTAACTTTTTACGTTGCCAACGTGAATGTCGTGAGTTCGAATCTCATCGCTCGCTCCATCTCCCTGCCTTGACTATCAACGAATTAAACCTAACAAACCTCATGAAATCAAAACCTTGTTGGACGGTGTGTTATAGCGTTTTGAAATTCATAAATACATCAAAAAGCCATCACTCCTGTTTGAGGCTAACACCTGATTGGAAACGCATCAATCTTTCTTAAACTTGGAACGCCAGCACCCTTGCTGGCTTCTGGAGCCGCCAAGCTGGCGGCGATCCCGTTGATGTATAGCATGTTATATTCTAATGACAAATCCTGAAAGGATTGTATAATATAGCCTGTGGTTTCAACCCTGTCTACTATACGCATATTCCAGCACTGTCCATGTCACGATCTCCGCTTCCTCTGTCTTTTCATCTTTACGTCAGGCGCTTCGGCCTGACTTTGGACTGCGGTGATAATTCACCGCTTTGTTTTACAGCTGTTCGTCACGCCATGGTATCTTAGCAAAGGCGAAAGCTGTTATCTTCTCCACGGTTCCAGTGGAATCCAAAGCGCAGAATGATCTGCGCAGTCCAAAGACTCGTCCTCCGACTGGAGGACTCATCATAAAGAATTCTAAGCGGAGTCGAAATATGCGTATAGTAGATAGGGTTGAAACCATAGGCTTTATTACCTAACGCATTCCATGCGTAAAGATAAAAGCATAAAACCTGTATTATTAATATGTTGCGCTTAACTTAACGGCATTGGACTGGCACTGGTTTTCCTAAGCGCTTACACAGCCATCCCGACATCTTGCGTTCAATACGCGGAGCAAATTATTCTACTGGCTCATCAATTGCCGTATATACGTGCAGGGGATCCGCAATAACAGTGCCGTCAATTGTGTATTTTTCTATAACGCCGGATTCGATGGCGTAGGTCTTGATACTGTCGCCCTTTCCCTTTTTATCGCCGCCTTTGTAGCCCTTCAATAAAATCGCTCCCTCCACATATTTCTTTTTCTTGTCAGAATAATCCTTGTTATACTTGTCCAATTGCTCCTGATTCTTCTGGGGATCATCACCCTTTATTGCCATTGGCGGATTATAGGAAAAATTTGGACATTTAACTATTATCCCTTCTTCTGCCTTTACGATAAAGTCGCCATCGACTATTAATTTTGCCGGTTTTTCTCCGGCCCCGAAAGCAATCATGGAGATCATCAACATGCATACGCCAATGATACTTTTCATACCCCCCTCGCTTGTTTTATATAACCTATTTTTCCCCCTGCTCAATTTCAAGCGGGCAATGAAAAGCCCGCCCATGGGATGATATCATGCCATGATGTTTGCCGTTCAAAACAGC
This sequence comes from Lentisphaerae bacterium GWF2_50_93, assembly GCA_001804815.1. Classification (GTDB taxonomy): domain Bacteria; phylum Verrucomicrobiota; class Lentisphaeria; order Victivallales; family GWF2-50-93; genus GWF2-50-93. The sequence goes on along the minus strand of MHBI01000019.1, from coordinate 79,388 downwards.
TGAGCTTCCTGAGGCCTAGACATTGGCATTTTGCGAGAGGAAAATGCCTTCCGGATATTTATGGTATCACAAAGCTTGAAACATTTTATTTTTCCATGTACGAAACCTGGCTTTCATGCGCTTTATGGAATGAAAACAAGCATGTCTACGAGTTTTTTATAAAGCAAAGGAATTAACTATGAGATTTGCCTTATGGTCCACGGCAGTACTCACTGTCCTAACTGTCCTGGTTTCCACCAGTCAAGCAATTGCCCAGGAAAAAGCATCTTCCCCGTCAGCAGTTTCCAGTACTGCAAGTCCTAATGCTTCCGGGACTGCGCCAGCCGATCCGCGTGCCGCGATGCTTGCAGGCGCCGGAAAGCAGAAGACAGCTGAAAACGAACTGGTCGCCCAGTTCAAGCAGGGTGGGAACGTGATGTGGGTGCTGCTCCTGCTCTCCGTCATGTTCGTCACATACACGGTTGAACGCCTTGTGAACCTGCGCATGAAGAAGATCGTCCCCGAAGACCTCGCGGAAAAGGCCGATGAACTCTGGAAGGAAGGCAAATATGCTGAAATAGAGGAACTCTGTGAGAAATCAGATTCAGTGCTTGCCAGGATAATAAAACAGATAGTCAAACGCAGGAACGAAGGCCCCGAACGCCTTCATACGATCGCCGGCGACGTCGGCGCCAGGGAGATGAGGCTCCAGATCCAGAAGGCTTATCCCCTGGCCATAGCCGCCACGCTCGCCCCCCTCCTCGGACTTCTCGGAACAGTTTCAGGGATGATCGACGCCTTCAACACGGTCGCGCTTGCCGGTTCTCTCGGAAATCCCGCGCTCCTTGCCGACAGCATTTCCAAGGCGATGGTCGCCACGGGGGCAGGACTTATCGTCGCGATACCCTCGCTTGGCGCATACCACTATTTCAAGGGACGCACCCTGATATACACGGTACAGCTTGAGGAGACCATCACGGATCTCCTATGCGACTGGTTCCCCCACAGGGACAGCAAAGAGGTGAAACAATGAGGATCGATCTCGGAGACGATGATCATATAGAGATCATGCTTGTGCCGCTGATCGACTGCCTCTGCTTCCTTGTCTTCTTCTTCCTGGCCGCGTCGACCCTGAAGAAAGTCGAGAAGGAACTTCCAATACAGCTGCCAAAATCCGCATCTTCGGTCGCCATAAGCGGTTCAGTGCAGGCGGTCGTCGTAGCAGTCGACAAGGAAGGGCACGTCTATATCGGAAGCCAGCCGGTCACCACGGATCTCCTCCAGCAGAAGCTCCGTGAAACCGCCAGGGCGAACCCGCTTCAGAAGATCCGGCTTGACGTAGATGCATCGACGCGCGGACAGGATATCATAAGAGTCTTGGACATATGCCAATTCGAGGGGTTGAAAAATGTCAGTTTCCACATTGCAGACGACAAGTCGTTTTCGAAGAGGTAGGAGGAGGACATCTCCGTTATGGTGGGTTCTCTCGCTTCTGCTGCACGTAGGCGCCTTCATGGCGCTTGTCACCTTGACGCCGCTCAAGAGCATCATCATTCCGCCGCCGCCATCGCTTGAAGAGGCCGAACAGAACCGCATCGAGCGCATGGAAGGCGACAAGGTTGAAACCGCCGCCGAACAGATCCGCGAACTCCGCACTGCGGACGTGCTTCTGAGCGTCGAGGATCTCAAGCAGATCCGCGACGAAATGGCCGCGATTGAAAAGGTCAAGCAGGAGGAGTTCGAGAAGGCGACAGGCAAGAAGATGGAACCGCCGCCGCCGATGGATGAAAAGGCCCTGGCCCAGCTGAAGGCCCAGGCGGAATCCAAGAGGAAGGAAACGGAGCGGCTTGACGGGAAAAGCCGCAAGGCCGAAGAAGAGGCAGACCGTTTGCGCAAGGACGCAGAAACCAAGGCTGCGGAATCAAAGGATGCAGTCGACCGCGAGAAACAGCTCGTAGATGAAATCAAGCGCCTCAGGAAGGAAGCCCATGACAAGCGCAGGGAGGCCAGCGACTGGGAAGGGAAACGCCAGACCGCCGAAAGGGAGGCGCAGAGCAGCGAGAACGAGAAGAACCAGAAGCAGAACCAGGCGAACCAGCTCAAGGATCAGGCTCAGAGGTCTTCTGACGAGGCTAAAAGACTTGAAGACGAAGCGGGCAAGCTTGAGCAGGAAGTCAATAATTTCAGGGACAAGGAAAAACTTGCGCGGACTGAAAGCGACGAGAAGAAGAAGGATTCCGCCACCAGGCAGCAGGCCGACCAGAAGGCGCAGGAGGCCAACCAGCTCCGCGACCAGGCGAATCAGACGGAGAACAGGGCCAGGCAGATCAGCGATCAGGCAAAAAACAGCCGCAAGAAGGAAACCGAATCGAAGACAGGACTGGAAAAAGTCCAGAAGGAAATTGCGGACAAGGAAAAGACAGCCGCAGAAAAGAGGGAATCCCAGAAGAACGCCGGCACTAAAAAAGTTTCCGCGGAAACCGAGGCTGTGCGCCTGGACCAGGAGGCGAACAAGCTTGAACAGGATCTGCAGGCGCTCAGGCAGAAGAAGAACGAGCTTGACAATGCCGCGAATACCGCAAACCAGATCGCCCAGCAGAAGAGATCGGAGTCGGAAGAGGCGAATGAAAGCGCGCGCGGCGCGGAGATCCAGGCAAACAACATGACCTCGAGGGTGAGACGCGAGGAGAAACTCCGCAGCAGGACGGATGGCAAAAACGAGGATCTTGCCCAGAAGGATATTTCAGACCTCTATGAATCCGCACGCAGCATGGAGGACGACATCACCGAGATCTACCGCAACATACGCGCCGCGGAACTTGCAATGATCAGGAACATGCAGTTCAAGGACGCCGTCAAGATGACTGATGTCGCAACGCCCCCGCGTCCGGATCTGGACAAGGTGGCGCTTGAGAAGAAGATCACCAATGGAAGGGATTTCATCAAATATGAGAAGGAGCTCCAGAAGGTTTCACAGGAACTCGGCGACATGCTTTCCCTGGCGAACAACTTGAGAGGCGCCGCACAGGGGCTGACTGAAGACGGCAAGGAGGGTTTTACCGTTTCAGGGGATCTGGCGAAGGAAATGGCCGGAGCGCTTGGTAAACTCGAGGGACAGGCGGGTGCGAGCAAGGAACGGGGCGATATGAAGGACATGACCGGCCTGATGGAGAACGCATATGAGACAGCAGGCGCCATGGGTAAAAAAGGCTCCGAGGGCGAAGGCAAGGCAGGTGCACCTGAAGGGCTGCCCGGCAAGGAAATCGCCAACGGTGACGGCGACGGCAAATTCAAGTCTGTCACAAGCGAACCATGGAAGCTGAACCATAAGGAAGGCGGAGGCGGCTCACCTCGGCTATACAAGCAGGGAGACATGGTCAATCTATCACGGTCGATCTCCAAGGACGGGGAACCGTCCGACTGGCTGTTCCTTGACAGCTGGTATGTGATTGGCCCGTTCCCGAATCCCGAGCGCAGGAACATCAACAAGCTCTTTCCGCCTGAAACAGTGGTCGATCTCGATGCGTCATACGAAGGCATGAACGGGCAAATGGTGCGTTGGACATTCATGCAGACCGGGTCACCCCTCCTCGCGCCTGCGCGCCAGAAGGAATATGCCATATACTACTTCTCCACGGAAATGTATTCCGACGAGGCCCGCGACATATGGCTCCTGATCGGCAGCGACGACCAGTCGAAACTGTGGATAAACGGACAGCTTGTCTGGAAAAGCGCGGACATCCAGAAGACCTGGAACATTGACGAAGGATACCGCAAGGTAAGACTGGCAAAGGGCGTGAACAAGATACTGGTCCGCCTTGAGAACGGCTGGCACTCATGCGGTGTCTCGCTGGGTTTCTACATCAGGCCTGTACAGTGACCGCTATCTCCTCAGCTTCATCACGACAACTACGAAGAGCAGGGACAGGAAGGCTATTATCAATGCAAGGAAGAGGTTGATGATCTTCATCTGAACTGGAGGAGGAGGAGAAGCGGCATCTTCGGCGGCGGGGCTGCCGGGGCCGAGATCCGGAAGGGAGACATTATCATATTCAGGCGGCAGCATGTCGACCAGTTCTTTTTCGGCTCCGTCTCCGAAAGACTTCAGTGCGGGCAGATCCTTGTCGACGGACAGTCCGCCCTTCAGGAAGGCATTCCAGTTGACAGACATCAGCATGTCCGAACCGGATGCCGGCTCTTTAATACCCTCGGTGCACGGACTGGAAAGCTTCCGCAGGGCAGTTCTTACATTCTCCTTGTTCACCTCATCGGACGAAAAAATATCCAATATCCTTCCCTTGCCGTATATAGGGACGATCACCGGATCATTTTTAGCGTTCATGATCTCCGGTTCCATGCAGTTCAGCATTTCCAGAAGGATTATCTCGGACTTGTCGTCCTTGGAGATCCTTATGATGGACATCTTCATCGGGTTGACTGCCGGGACAATGATTTTTTCATCAGGAACCATTTCCGGATCGGCATTTACAGGCATGGGTTCAGGGATGACGCCGGACGCCTGCCTCAATTCCCCGGAGAGCATCTGATAGGCATTGGCATCGGCCTCATCATTGCCGGAAACAACAAGGAGCCATACGGCATTGTCACCTTTGATGAGCCTCCTTGCAATCTCCCGTCTCGCAGGCGAATCGCATATGGATTCGGCCACAGTGGCTGTCAGATATCCCGCCCATAATGGAATCTCGACGTCTGAGATGGCAGGAAAATAAATCACCGTGAAGGGAAGCCTGTCCGGCTTGAAGGTCTTCAGTATGCCGTTCGTCTTTTCATCTATTATGCTTTTGTCGTTGATGTCGGCCCTGCCGACGACAAGGTTCAAAGCCCTGGCCTTGTCCTGGATCCTGCCCTCGATGAAATTGAGGCCTTTCTCCTTGTCTGCGGGATGTTCACCGCTGAAAACTACAATGCCCCTGTAGGAGTCAGGCTCCCATTTCTGCTGACCCAGCTGGAAAAGCGGAGTGCTGTCGTCAACAGCCGCCGAGATGAAGGCGGACAGGATGATGACAACTGAAATAAAAATCCTCATGCAACTCCATGGCTTTTATCGTTTTTTGAATTCAAACCCAATCACCCAATCACCCAATCATCCTGTGGGATGACTGCGACCAGTCTACTATCTATAGTTCCAATTAGATGAATTTTCCACGCTTTTCAGGAATATTTCCTGTTAAGATCGTCGAAAGACCCGGGGGCCCAGCACAACCGTTGGCCTGTTTTGCGGCCACTTATAAACACGGACCGCATTTACAGCATTTCCTTATCTTGTCTTGTTCCATTCGTCGGCTGCGAATTTCGCAGAAGACAATTTGCCAGCCTCACTCGAAAATTCATCAGGAACGCTGAAGGTTTCAAAGCCGATCTTGAACTCGGAAGCGAAGCCTTCGATCAATTCAGCGGACAAGGCGTTTCTGTCGCCTCCTGAAACTTCCAGCGAGATGCTTCCCTGGTGCAGGATGCCTTTCCTGGTGCGTCTCTGGGCGGCGCCGGCGATCTTGCGGTTTCCGCATAGTACATCGTATTTAGTGGGAGTCACAAAACATTTCATTGTAGCCCTGTCCTGGACGTTCGCCATATCGGACGCAAGCCGTCCTTCGAGTCCGAACTTCCTCATCGCCAGAAGTACGGCCCTGTGGAAAACATGGTAGCTCTCCACGCGGTCGAGCCTTTCAACAGCATGTCCTGCGGGGACAATTACCGTATATGTCAGATCCCTGTCATGGTAGACTATGCCTCCGCCGGTCGGACGCCGCACAATTGAATATTTTCCTGATTCGCTGGAAACGGATGAATAATGCTGAGTATAGCCGATGGAGATGGAAGGGCTGTCCCATCCGTAGATTCTCAGGAGGATCCTGCCGCCAAGCACCTCCGATTTTTCAAGAAGCAGTTCGTCGATGGCCATGTTCAATGCCGGAGGCCTGCCGCCATCCCGCCAAAGAAGCCATTTTTCATTTTCTGGTCGCATAAGGGGTTTAATCTATTTTCTATACCGGATTTTTCCATATGAAGGTCGGAAGATCCCGTCAAATCTTTCATCTTTCCATTTTTAAACTTTCAGGTTGCATCTTTTGACTGAAAAGTTATCTTATGCATTCCATTTATAAAAGGATAATAATGAAGCTGATATCAATAGCATTTGCCATGTTCCTGCTGCAGGCGGTCTCGTACTCCGCGGATCAGACTGTACAGCTGCCGGTGATCCGCGACAATTCCATCGACCTCTATCCCAGCGAGGAGAACGTCAACGCCGGCAGACAGGATCAGATACGCATCAAGGGAAACCAGCACCTGGTCGCAATGGCCTTTGACACGTCCGCGATAAAGGGCAAGCTGGTAAAGTCCGCGACGCTCGTCTGCTACCAGGGCGAAAAGAAGATCGACCACGTGACGATCTCGACGATCCAGGCCGACTGGGATGAATACAAGTCGAATGCGCTGACGTCCGGCATGCAGGAGGAGGAAGGCTGGGGCGTGCCGGAGACAAGATTCCCTGCAGTCACCGGCGGAAACAGCAATTCCCTGGTCTGCCATTCCTTTTCGGAAATCAAGAGCGGCGCATACCACTGGCAGGTTGATCCCGACATAATACATGCATGCGCCACTGGTGCCGCATATGGTATAACCGTCCACGAATCGAGCGCGGACTATTCGCGCAATCCGACCATCTGGTCCCGTGAAAAGAAAAAGAAGGAACCGTATCTGCTTGTCACCTATTGCGAAGATGAATCCATGCCAAGGAAAGCCGAGATCCTCAAGACCTCCGACAACGGGGATCCGAACAGCCTGAGGCTGGTGGTCAAGGCGCCTTCCGCCGGTCTCACCTATGAAGTGAAGGTCAACGGCAGGAACCTTCCGCGCTGGAACATACCATTTGTCAAGCCGAACATGAACCAGATTATTCCGGTCCGCGACATGGGATTGAAAGCCGGCGAACCACTGGAAGTATCCGTCGCCACGATCGGACGGACCGGTGAAAAGGCCCAGGCCGTCTCGGCAAGCACCAATGTGCCACGTACGGAAAAGATCGCCGTACCGAAGATTGCGAAGCTCGCAAGGGCCGAAGGCACGGCTAAAATCCACGGCATAATACCTCTTGAAGACAAGTATGAGGCCTCCGGCAAGCCTGTCGGCGAGCTGCCGGAAGACTATCTCGCCAGGAACGAGGTCTTCGACGGTGAAACAATCCATCTGGCCGCTGCGCGCGGAGAGGTTGTAGGGTTCCAGACGCTTATAAAGGGAACCGGAACCCTGACAGTGAAATGCGACATGCCTGAGCTGCGCACTGAAATGTATGAGGCGACATATGTCGACACTCCAAAAGGGAAAATTCCGGATCCGCTGATTCCATTGAGGGAGCTCACGCTGTCGGACACCAGGCCCGTCCCGGTCTGCGTCGACATCTATGTTCCATTTGAATTTTCAAATAAGGAAGTGAAGGGAACGCTGTCCCTCTCGAACGGAGTCAGGATACCCGTCGAACTCAGGATCCGCGATTTTGCGCTTCCGAAGGAGGCGACCTTCTCCTGTGAAATGAACAGCTACGGACTGCCGGATTCAGTCAGGGCCTACTACCGCCTCCAGGAAATCGCGTATGATCACAGAGTCCATTGCAACATCCTCCACTATCCCCACGGCAGCGCGGCGCCTGATGCGAGAAAATGCAACATGGACATGCGGTTGCCGAGCGGACGCCGCATGAACGAAAATTACTACAATGACATCAAGCCCGGCGCGAAACAGACATGGTGGGTCGATTTCACTGAAGCCTTCGGCCCCTACCTGTCGGGACAGTATTTCAAGAACAGCTACCGCGGACCAATTCCTTCGCCTGGATTCTATCTGACATTCCACGAGAGCTGGCCTCTGAACGTCAGGAAGTTCTTCAACGGAAATCCCGACGCCTATGAGGCCTTCAAGACCTCCCCGATGTATGCCAAGACATTCATAGAAGTACTGCGTGATTTCATTTCACTTACCAGGAATGAAGGCTGGACCCGGACGGAATTCCAGATCTATCTGAACAACAAGGGGAAGCTCGACGATCCGAAACTGAGTCCGTGGGTCCTGGACGAGCCGTCCTCATACTGGGACTACAGGGCTCTTGCCTTCTACGCAGACCTTGTAAGACAGGCAAAGGGGGCGGACTGTCCCGTCCCCTTGAACTTCCGCATCGACATCTCCCGTCCCGAATTCGACCGGGGTGAACTGGCCGGCAAGGCGAACCTCTGGGTTGTAGGCATGGATGCATTCAGGAAATATCATCGTCTGCTTCTTGACCGGACGGAACTCACAGGAGAGGAGATTTGGACATACAGCGGCAGCAACAACGTCGAGGATTCAAATCTTTCAATACAGGCGTGGGCCGTTGAATCATATGCCGGAGGAGCCCGTGGAATAGTTCCGTGGCAGACGATTGTGCGCGGCAGGGAACCTCTTGCCAAAGGGGATTCCCTCGCCATCTTCGACCTCGTCGACGACTCCGGAAAGGAACCTGTAATCTATCATTCGATGCGCCTGAAGGCATACAGGAGGGCGCAGCAGGACATAGAATATCTTGAACTGATGAGGATGAAGTTCGACCTGTCGCCAGGACAGATTAACGCCTTCATTCGTTCATTCGTCAGCTTCTCAGGCGAAGTCATCAGGAAAAACGAAGATGACGCCGGGGCGGTGAAGTCCGAATATGTAACTCCCGAAAACTTCCGCCGTATGCGGGAAGCAGCAGCAGAATTGATCCAGGGCGGGAAATGATGGTAAATATCCACGGAAGTGGATATTTACTTTACTCGTGGTAATTTCAAAACTCAAGGAATGGTCATGGCAAGCATGACCCTCCACGCCCGAAACGGGCGTAAGAATGGAGGGACGCGCTTGCCGCGTCCGAAGTTTTGAAATTACCTCTACTCGTGCAGGAGCTTGTTCAGGAATTTCTTCGTATACATCCTTGAACCGAGGGCGCCTTTGAGCTTCTTCCATTCCTGCATGCGCACGTAGTTCTTGACTATGCGGTACTTGAAGTACCAGGGACACTTGCTGATATGCGTGAACCGTTCAAGGTCTATGAGCACTACCTCGTCGGTGCCCTTCCTGATGAAAATATGCTTGGCCCTCCAGTCAGGATAGAAATAATTGGCCTTGTGGATCCTGTGGACTGCTGAGGCGATGTTCTTGAGGATGGCTTTCTTATGCACCTGGAAGGCTGCGATGACTTCCGGCGGGGCCTTCAAGTCGATCAGGTCCTCGAGCGAATTGTAGCCTGAAAGGCTTTTGAATATGAGGAACGCCTTTTTTTCCTGCTCGTCGAACCCGTAGGAGAGGAGCTTCGCCGTGTTCAATCCGAATTCCGGGAGGATCTTCAGGGCCTCGAACTCCCTGACAATGCATCTGTACGACTCGCCGGAAGCACGCTTCACGAAATACTTTATCTTGTTTATCCTTACGATGGTGGTCTGTCTTTTGACCGCGCCGGTCTTGCGGTCGAGATGCTGCCTGACAGGCTTGTAGTCGGCCTTCGCTCCGGATTCCTCGAGGTTCCAGAAGTCTTCAAAAGAGGAGAGCCCCGCATCCTGGAAGCGGTCCCTGTCGAATTCACTTGACCATCTGACTTCTGCCATAATTTTATTTCAATCTTAGATATTTGCCGGTCTTCCTGAGAATCGCCCCATGATCCGGAGCCGTGCTTGAAACAGAAGAATACGAATTTACGAACATGCGGACTGTTTTTTCAACATCGGATTTCTCTCCGAGCCTGTTTCCAATCTCAATATAGGAGGAGGCTGTCCTTGCTATTTCGGAAGCCCTGAGATTTTCACAGATGGGCTTTGAACGGATGTCCACTCCGTCGAGATCCCACATTCCGAACGAATAAGAACCCTTGGCTCCGGAGCTCACATATATGTTGCTGAGCTTCGCGTCCCCGTGGTATATTCCTGCGTCATGCATCCTGGAAAGCAGGCTGCAGACGGAATCGGAAAAGACCTCCTGCACCTTCCTGCTTCCGAACATCGTCCTGCAGAAATCAAGAGTTGGAATCAGATCCGGGACGGACTCGGTGACAAGGTAGGCCGATATCAGGATTCCGGCCGCCCTGCTCGCCGATGCGGCAATCGGCCTTGGCGTCGGGATGTTGTTCATCTCGAAAAACCATGCCGCCTGCCAGGTCCTGAACGCCTTGGCGTTCAAGAACATGTACCTGAGCGTGTAGCGCAGCCCCTTGTTGTTATATCTCTTGATGAACACCTGCCTGCCGTCTGGAAGCCTGGCGATGCCCGCCTTGGTGCTTCTTGAATCCTTTAGGACGGCTGATGCGGACAGGTGGACTTCGGGATTTTCAATGCAGTCGCGCAGCTCCCTGCTGTCGGCCGAGCGGCGCAACAGCGTGAGATTCATGCCTCGCGCTATCTTGATGAAATCCTTGTTGTTGCTGAAACAATATCCGGCTGTAAGCTTGTTGTCTTTCATAATGCGTTTGGAATTTACACCTTGCAAGCAATTATTTACAGGACGCATAACAAAAATAAGGCCCTTTCCGGAGAAAGAGCCTTAAAAATAATTATTTCAAGGTAGGGACGGCTCGCTGAGCCGTCCGTTCTGAAGCGGCGGTTTCGGCGAAACCGCCCTACCTTCGCCAATTAAAATTGGCTCTCTAAATGTCAGACTGCGGTGGTTTCGGCGAAACCGCCCTACCTTCGCCAATTAAAATTGGCTCTCTAAATGTCAGACGAGTATTTTCAGGACTGGACCGGGTTAGCTTCGGCAGCCTGCTTGTCCTCTCCGATCGCCTGCTGGAAGAGCTTGTATGTCGCGCACATCGCGATTGGCGCTGTTGCAAGAATTCCCACGCAGCAGAGGATTATTCCAAGGGCCGCAAAGATTCCCAGGACGATGTTCCAGAGTATTAGAATCGGTGATTTCTTAAGGGCCTCCCATGCGCACTTCACGGCCTTGATCCCATCAATCTCATCCTTGGCAAGGAAGAATATCGTGAGGTTCAGCAGGGGGCTCAGCAGGATTCCTGGAATGATACAGCATATGAAACCGATGACAATGATCATGTTCGCCACAAAATAGTTTATTATGCAGGGGATGGAAATGCTCATCGCTGAAAACACATCGGATATTTCCGCGTGCCCGCCTTCGTATTCCTTTCTGATCCCCCTGTAATATCCGACCATGAACGGAGCTATGATGATCCCGAGGATGGATCCTATGATGGCTCCGCCGCCGGTCGCGATTATCCTGGAAACGAGTTCGCTGATTTGAATCTTGGCACCGACGAAGCCTACGCCAAGGCCCCAGACGAAACTCAGTCCATTGGAAATTAAACTGACCACGATTGAAACACCGACGATAACAAGGAACCCGCCTATGTAGTATGCCGGATTCTGCTTGAGCTTCTCGATCCCGTAATTAAAACAACTGCCGATGTCTATCATTGAACCCCTCCCCTTTTTATTATTGGAACATGACATATATATTATCCCCTGTACACCATAATGCAAAACCACAGGAAAACTTTATGCTAGACTTTGTCAGGAAACTGTCGTCAGAAGCCGGGAAGCTCGCGCTTGCGGAATTCGCAGGACTCAGGACTCAGGATATCGACTTCAAGTCGGAAAAGGATCTTGTCACCAAGGCCGACAGGAGAATAGAGGACTTCTTAATCTCGAAAATCCACAGGAGGTTCCCCGGGCATGACATCTTCGGGGAGGAGACTGGAAAAACCTCCAGAGGCAGCGAGTACTGCTGGGTGATAGATCCGATAGACGGCACGACATCGTTCGTGCACGGGCAGCCTTTCTTCTCGGTCTCAATCGCCCTGAATAAAAATGGAAATACCATTGCCGGAGCTGTAAACGCACCAAGGCTCGGCGAGATGTTCTGGGCGGAAAAAGGGAAAGGGGCGTTCTGCAACGGCAGGAGAATCCATGTTTCGAACCGTGACAAGCTGGTCAGTTCCGTCCTATGCACGGGTTTCGCATGCCTCAGGTCCGACCTGAAGGACAACAATCTCCCTGTCTTCAACAAGATCATACCGAAGCTCCGCGGGATCCGCAGGTATGGTTCGGCGGCGGTGGATCTCTCTTTTGTGGCATGCGGCAGGCTCGAAGGATTCTGGGAATTGAACCTAAAACCATATGATATCGCCGCTGGCGTCCTGATCGTGCAGGAGGCCGGAGGGGAAGTCTGCGATATGAAGGGTAAATCCAATTATCCCGAAGACGGAATACTTGCAACGAACGGGAAAATCACGAGGAAGTTCCTGAAGGCGATAAGATAGAAAAGCAAAACCAAGAACATGCCTTGTTTTTGACTGACGACCGGAGACTGACGACCATGGAATTATTAATTCTACTGTTCTGGATTCTCGTCCTTGCGTTTTTCTTCGCGAAGGTGGAGATCCACATCGAGGGGGATCAGGGCTGGGCCGCGGGGCTGCCCACCTGGCGCATAGAAAAACACTGGCTCCTGGATATTTTCTGGGGTGGACGGGCAATGACAGGATATCACGCCTGGGTTTTCCCTTTCATGATACTTATTTTCCATCTGATATTTTTCCTGGAAGCAAAATGGTCATTGAAGATGGAGGCAAGAGTCATTGCTTCAATCATGCTCTTCTGGCTCGCCGAGGATTTCCTATGGTTCCTGATGAACCCCCATTATGGACTGAAAAAATTCACCAGGAAAGACATTCCCTGGCACGGACACCGCTGGCTGATCTTCATGCCGGTCGACTACTGGATGTTTTTAATCCTGTGCGCGGCGCTCTTCTGGTATTCGTATTTCTCCAAATAACAGAGAATATATGGTTTTGAGTTGAAGGAATAATTGTATGTCATATTTTAGGTTGACGCCTTTAATACTTGTTTGGTAGTTAAGCCATTATTGGCTGTGATTTAAAAAGTTAAGAGACACGCAAGAATGAGTTAACTACGAACAATAATTCTGTTTGCTACGCTCATCCGCAGGGAGGGTCGCTTCGCCTGGCTGAGCCGCAACCGTTATTCTTTATGAAAACTAAAAAAAGGGTAAAATGACATCATCTCGCATGTATACATTTGCAATTGCCGGCTTATCACTTCTCGGAATCTCATCCGCGATCAGCGCCAGCGCCGCAGACGAACTCCAGATCCTGAAGTTCAAAGCCTCGTCGGATCCTGTTGTCAACCCTGGCAAGGGATGGGTGGTCTATGGCGGTTCGACGAAAAACCACTGCAAGGATGCGCTGGACGTCTGCAGTTCCGCATACACGCGCTTCTGCTGGAGCCAGCTGGAGTCCGAGGAGGGCAAGTTCAACTGGGAGCCGATCGACAGGGAACTGCGCGACTGGGATTCCGCCGGAAAGCAGTTCGGTTTCGGCGTGATGTGCGAGAGCTTCCACTCCGGCATGAAATACAGCACGCCCAAATGGGTCTTCGACCTCGGCGCACCTTCGATAGCCTATGATGGAGAGAAGGTCAAGGGACAGATCGCCCTGAAGAAGTGGGACAACCCGATCTTCCTTGAGAAGCTCAGCAATTTCCTCGCCGCGATGGGCAAACGCTATGACGGAGACCCGCGCATCTCATTCATCGACATCCGTTCCTACGGACAGTGGGGCGAAGGACACCTTGGGCACCTCAAAGGCTCGGAAAAACTCTCCCCTGACGGACTCAGGAATCACATCCAGCTACACCTAGACGCCTTCAAGAAGACGCGTCTCATGATCCCGTGGGGCGAACCATTGTACAATCCCGTATACGACTGGGCAATCGACAAAGGTGTCGCCATAAGGCGTGACGGCATCCTCGGAAATTCCAACGGTTCGGAGCTGATACGCTGCAAGGGCAAGGTCCCTTCCTTAGGCGAATGGTATTCCAGCTATGAAGTGCATAGCAGGAATACCGGACAGAAGTACGAGTGGGGTGACAAGCTTGAGGACAGGATACTCGACGATACCGTGAGAGGAACTTTCACGTACCAGAACCTCGGACAATACGACATGAAAGATCTCTTTGTGAAGGAGAAACGCCCCTTCATCGACAAACTCACAAACATGATGGGATATCATTTCCTGCTGAGTGAGGCCTCAATGCCGCGACATATAAAGTCCGGTACTGGTTTCGAAGCCCTCTTCAAATGGGAGAACAAGGGCCTCGCATTCATCTTCATACCGTGCGGCGTAGCTGCGGCCTTAGTCGACAAGGACGGCAAGGTCGTGGCGAAATGTCCGGCAACGGGTTGCCATCCGGAAAAATGGGCTCCTGACGGCAAACAGGTCTCCGAAACTTCAAGCCTGAAATTCACAGCCCCTTCCGGTTCCTACCGGCTTGCGATCGGACTCTTCTCCGATCCAACACGCCCGATGCCTGACATCCGGCTCGGTATTGAAGGTGAAACAGTCGGCAACTGGCATATATTGGGGAACATCGATGTTGATTGAAAGCTGTTATATCAAGGATACCTTACATGATGCATACAGACAGAAACGATGACGTAGTGGACTTCTGGAACCGTGTCGCCGGCGACTGGGACATCCAGGTAGGAGAGGAAGGCGACAACAACCGCCAGCTGAATTCCGATCCTGTCCTATGGCGTTTTGCCGGAATCGTCAAGGGCCTGAAAGTTCTTGATGCCGGCTGCGGCACAGGATATCTTTCCCGGAAACTCCATCGGAAGGGTGCAATCGTCACCGGCATCGACATCTCCTATAAGATGATAGAAATAGCGCAGAAGAAGAGCCCTTCCATCACCTACCATGTAGATTCATGTTCGACGCTGGCAAGACTGGAGGACAATTACTTCGATCTCATAATCGCAAACTATGTTCTGATGGACACGCCGGACCTTGAAGCGACCATGAAGGCCTTCAACCGTGTACTCAGGCCCGGCGGCGCGGCTGTCGTGATTTTCTCGCATCCCTGCTTCCCGCAGGGGCGCGCAACAGTTTCCGAGGACAGGGACACCATAAGCTATAACTGGGACTTCCCCTACTTCGACAAATGCAAGCGCGTTGATCCGCCATGGGGGCACTTCAAATCCGATTTCATATGGTTCCACCGCTCGCTCTCGGACTACTGGAAGGCGTTCAAGCAGGCGGGATTCACCGTGGACGACATGGAGGAGCCGCGGATTACGCGTGACCGCTATCATCAAGCCGGAACTGCAAAACTGTTGAACAACAGCAAGACAAGACCCTATTCCATCGCCTTCCGCCTGACAAAATCAACACACACATGAAAGACAATAAAATGATAGACAATATCGAATCTCCGGAAACGAAACATCAGGTCAAATCCGTATGGAAAAGGATGGAAAAGGACGAAATAAATGAGCATCCCATCGGAAGATATGAAGGCAAGATCAATTTAATCCGCACGGAACCGGAATTTCTTGAGGCAGTCAGGCTCCTGGAAAAGGAAATCCTCCTTGGATTTGACACGGAGACAAGACCCTCCTACCGGGTAGGTGAAAGCTACCCGCCGGCGCTACTGCAGCTGGCCGGGGCAAATGAAGTATTCATCTTCCAGCTTAAATTCACAGGTCTCCCGCGTCCGCTTCTCAACATTCTTGCCAATCCCAGCATCATCAAGGCAGGAGTTTCACTGAGCCATGACCTCAAGGAGCTCAGAAGCGTTGCTGAATTTGAACCTGCGGGCTTTGTAGACATCGGGAATGCCGCAAAGGATATTGGAATACAGAACCACGGCCTGCGCGGGCTTGCAGCCGTCCTGCTTGGATTCCGCATCACCAAATCCGCCAAGACAACAAACTGGTCCAGGGATGAATTTACTCAGGGGCAGATACAGTACGCCGCCACAGATGCCTGGGTCGGACGCGAGCTCTACAAGGAAATCCAGAAATATATTTTGTCATAAAAATAATTTAATTATTTTCCTGAAAAAATATATGACTACTTCCACGAAGTGATGATCTTGAAGAAATCCGTATTATCGATCGTCTTGCTGAATGCCTCGGAATTCATCCCCCAGGCATAGAGAGGCACGTTCACGCCGGAATGCCCCTTGCTCTTCCATGTTACTTCAGGATAAACGCCCTTGCCGCTGTTCTTTATGACAGTCAAACCGCCAGTCTCGTGGTCCGCAGTCACAATGATCAGAGTGTCCTTGGGATCCTTGGCCCAGTCGAGGACGGCTTTGACGGCATTGCTGAACTCAATCGTCTCACCGATATTGGTTTCAAGCTTGTTGACATGTCCCGCCTTGTCGATAAGGCCGCCTTCTATCATGATGAAAAAGCCTTTGTCGTTATCTATAAGGGTAAGCGCCTTCTTTACCATCTGCGAGAGATGGGGGAGCTTGTCGAAATTGCCGGTCTTCTCATAAGGCAGTACACCGGAACCGAAAAGTCCGGCCCAGTATTTTGATTCCGGTGAAAGCTTCTCCATCGATTCAAGGTCGGTTGACACGGAATATCCCGCCTCCTTGAGAAGGTCGGGGCTCATTCCCTTGCAGCCTCCTCCGAAAAGCAGGTTCGGATGGCTGTCCTTCATCATGTAACTGCTGAGTTCGACGTAATCATCACGTTTCCTTCCATGGGCGCTGAAGCACGCGGGAGTCGCATCGTTGAGATAGCTGGTGGTGAGTACTCCGGTAAGCTTGCCCTTTTCCTTGAAGAATTCCAGCATCGTCTTCAGATCCTTGCCGTCACCAGGCAGGGCTACGCTTACAACCTTGTTGTTCACCTTGGCGCCAGTCGCCATTGCAGTAGCTGCCGCGGCGGAATCGGTCACACTGCTGTCTGCCGACTTCGTCGTCACTTCACTCTTAACAGGCATGCCCTCAAAACTCAGCGTCCCCTCCTGCCCATTGAGATACATTCCAGCGGCCTTGACCTGTTCAGGCCCCATGCCGTCGCCGATCATGAAGATGATGTTCTTCGGCATCATTTCCTGTGCAAGCACAGGAAATGAAACAAGTAGAAGCACGATAGACCAGCAAAGTCTTTTCATCACTACTTTCAAATTCGTATTTTTCAGATGTAGAGTTCGCCGTCTCGGCGAAGATTCTTGCCTGAGACAGGCAACACTACATCAATCACTTCAAGTTAGCTTCGGCAAAATCCCAGTTCACCAGCTTGTCCAGGAATGCATTTATGAAATCACCCCTGCGGTTCTGGTAGTCCAGATAGTATGCATGCTCCCAGACATCGCAGGTAATCAAAGGGTTCAGATTGTGCGCTATTGGAGTATCGGCATTGGAAGTTTTCATGATCTTGAGCTTATCGCCATCCTGCACAAGCCATCCCCAGCCGCTTCCAAACTGGGCCGCTCCGGCATCTGCAAACTGCTTCTTGAATTCGGCATATGAGCCGAACGACTTGTTTATGAGTTCGAGCAGTTTTCCCCTGGGTTCACCGCCACCGGCAGGCTTCATTGATTTCCAGAAAAAGCTGTGGTTCCACGCCTGCGCCGCATTGTTGAAAATTCCGGCCATGTCCTCCTTGCCGGCACTTGCAACGATTATGCCCTCCAGGCTTTTACCCTTGAGAGGGGAATCCTTGAGAAGGGAGTTGAGCTTGTCGACATATGCCTTATGGTGCTTGCCGTAATGGAAGCCCATTGTCTTGGCTGAAATTACGGGCTCCAGGGCGTTCTCCCCATATGGAAGCTTTGGAAGCTCGATCGCACCGACAGCAGGAGCATCGGAGAAGCCCGAGAAGGAAATCACCGACGCAATGGACGCCACAGCTGCCGCAAGAAAAATCTTTTTCATAATTCATCCCCCTTTTTTTTTAAACTTAAGAAATTTATACTTTAAAAAATATTTGCAAACCCATGTTTCAAATATTTTTTCTCCTCATGAATTCCAACAGGGCCTTTTCTGATGGCTTAATTGTTTCCGGAAGCGGTTTCCCGGCCATGTCGAAAAGCCTTGCATATGCCTCCATCAGGCCGAGTTCAGGATATCTGTCTTCGCATGAATGCACGAACTTCAATGTCCGGAACGCATCGAACCAGGTATGGAACGCCCACTGGATCTTCATCTTGTCATTCGGCGTATTCTTTAAGATTTTCTCCCATTCGTGAAAAAAATTATTCTCTGCCAGGAATTTCCCTGTCTCCCCGTCAAGTCCGTTGAAAGCCGCACATGGATCCTTAACGTCCACCGATTTTATGGCAGAGAATAATTTTTTTAACAGGAGAAATATGCATGGATTGTAGAACTTCAGCTCCTTGCCGCCCTCCAGAATCTGCGAGATCCGCGGACCTGTCCCGAAAGGCACACGGTCGGAAGGACGTGATGACGGAAAAACAGTCGTGCCTCTTATCTCTCCGACTTCACCGATCTTCCTCAATGCCTGCATGAAATAGAAGTCCTCGCCGCCGTTGCGCTTCCGCATCCCCCCTGCCCTGACATATTCCTCCGCGCGGAAAGCCATCGCCGAACCCAGGACATGGTAGGCATACGGCGACTGCGAAATCTGCAGGCCCTCCACGTAATATCTCATGAATAGTTCGTAGCGTGTTATCGCCGCATCCTCTTCCGGAGTACTGCCCGGCTGGTGCGCAAATTCTATCGCGGCCCCGGCGATCCCGGCATTCGACATGAAATATTCATTTATCGCTTCAAGATAATTCCTCTCGACAAGAGTATCTGCGTCGAGGGAAATTATAAGCGGCGCACCCCTTTCAAAATCAAGAAATTCGAGCGCCGCGTCCATTCCGATCTTCCTTGCGGCGCCGACACCCTCCTTCGGGTTGATCTCATGGCCGTGGCTGGAAGCGTCAATCCAGAACAGCTGGAGCCTGTCCTGGCACGGGAACTGCGAATTCCGCATGAGGTCGAGCATTTCGGCGTTTTCCCTGAGCTTGTCCGGGCCGGCTGAATCCGCGGGGGGATTGTTGACGACTGTTATTATCATTGTCTCATCCAGGATGGCCGGATGGTTTTCCGAAAGTGATTTCAAGGTCGGGGGAAGATGCTGGAATTCGGAAAACGCAGGTATGACAATGGCGTTCTTGTATCTGCGGACAGGAGTATTTCCAATCCTATGGCGTCCCCTGTTCTTTAAAATATATTTTTCAAAATTCATGCTTTTAAAATATAACTCTTAATGTATTGTTGAAAACTGTCTGATTCACTTATTGTTTCCATTAACTTACTTTAACGAGGTAAAACATGAAGTTCAACATCCTTGATTTCCTTCTGCCCAGAGAGGTGAAATTCTTCAAATACATGACCAGCCAGGCGGAGATTTTCATTGAGAGCTGCGAAGTCTTCAAGAAGATGGTCTCAAGCATAGATACACTGAGCGAAGACGAGACTAAGAACATGATCAAAAGGATAGGCGAACTGGAGCAGAAAGGCGACGACCTTGAGCATCTGATAATAGACGAGCTCCACAAGACATTCATCACCCCCCTCGACCGCGAGGACATCCATCTGATAGCGATAAATGTCGACAAGTCCCTCGACATCCTTAACAGCATCGCCAGGAAATTCGAGATCTACGGGGTGAAGAAAGTCCCGGTCAACGTCTGCAGGTTCGCCGACGTAATCATCGAGATTTCCATCGAACTGAGGAATCTATTCGCCGCCCTTGAGAAGAAGGAAAACATAATCGAGATAGTCAAGAAGATGCACGAACTTGAAAACAAGGCTGACACTCTTTTCTATACCAGCGTAGCGGAACTTTTCAGCGACGGCAAGCACAGTCCGGTAGAGATAATCAAGTTCAAGGAGATATATGAGCATCTTGAATCCATCGTCGACTCTGTGGACTTCATCGGGAAGATAGTCAGGGGAGTCTCCGTCAAACAGGGTTGATCTATGGTAACAACATTCACTTTAGTCGTCATTGTAGTAGCTCTTGCAATTGCATTTGACTTCCTCAACGGATTCCATGATGCGGCAAACGCCATCGCCACCGTGGTCGTCTCAAAGACATTGACACCTTTCCAGGCGGTGATGATGGCCGGATGCGCCGATTTCATCGGGTTTTTCCTGTTCGGGACCGCCGTCGCAAAGATGGTAGGGAAAGGAGTCATAAATGCGGATTTCATAAGCCTGCACCTGCTTCTTGGAGCACTTGTAGGGGCAATCACCTGGAACATCATCACCTGGTTTCTCGGCCTCCCGACTTCAAGCAGCCACGCCCTCATCGGAGGACTTATCGGAAGCGGGCTGGTGGCAGTTGGGCCGAAGGTAGTGATCTGGGCCGGAGTGATAAAGATATTCTCCTTCATAATAATAGCGCCATTCCTCGGCATGCTCGGAGCGATGATCTTCACAGCCATCATCCTCTGGCTGTTCAGGAAGACCAACCACCAAAAGTCGGCCTCAATTTTCAAAAAGCTCCAGCTCGCATCGGCTGCATGCTATGGTATCGGGCATGGCACGAACGACTCTCAGAAAACCATGGGAATAATCGCACTGGTACTTTTCGCAGGCGGGATAAACAAGGAATTCACTTTGGACAACTGGGTCATACTCACCTGCTATTCCGCACTCGCTCTCGGAACAATCTGCGGCGGCTGGAGAATTGTGAAGACCATGGGCACGAGCATAACAAAGATCCATGCGACTGAAGGATTCTGTGCCGAAACAGCGGCCGCAGCAGTTCTTCTCGGTACCCAGCATTTCGGTATTCCAGTGAGCACCACGCACGTAATCGCCGGCTCGATCATGGGCGTCGGCAGCACCCAGCGCGCAACCGTGAGATGGATAACCGCAAGAAAGATCATCTGGGCCTGGATTATAACGATACCCGCCTCGGCGACCTTCGCCGCCATTGCCTATTTTGTCTTCAGCCACATCCTGACAGTGGCCAAGTAAGAAAACTACCGCTGGATGAATGGATTGGTGGATGACTGGGTGGATGCATGTAATCCTATGGAAAATCACAACCGTTAAGCTTGATCGCATGGGTAATTGTATTCCGGGATCGCCGGCAACTTGCCGGCATCTTTCTTCTTTCCTGCCTTATTCCACCAGAATTAGTAAGCGTAAAACTAGGTATGTCAGCCTCATTTACGCAATCAAGTATGGCCCTTTCGCCGAAAGAGCCTCGTGCCGGTTTCGCGTGAGCTACGTTGTCGCAACCGAGAGAGGCCACGTTGCCGTGTCCAACTCGGCTCACGTGGCGCGACTCACGTCGGCGAAACCGGCATACTTTAATAAAACATGCCCTATTGCCTACGGTCAGGAGGCAGATTAACGCTAACGTCTCAGGCTCTGGCAACCGGCGAAGCCTGGTTGCCAGGGAGGCGCCTAGTTATGATTTTATGTTATTTTCTAGAAAAAATAAGTTACTTAAAGACTGCGCGACACTCACTTCGTCTTGTTATTTGGTGCTAAACCTGTCTTGTCAGCCTTATCTTTTGTCAATTGCGGAGGTGTGTCCTTAAACTTTTTCCATTTATCTTTAAAAATAAATTTAAAAAACATGACAATAATCCACTCATCCATCTTCCCAGAATTATTCGATCTCGACTAACTTATATTTCCTCGAACCAAGCTTCTTCTTCTCAAGTATGCCTGTGATGAGATACGGATCCTTCCCGTGGATCTTCTCAAAGAGATGTTTCCCGGGAAGCAGCCGGCGTCCGGCAGGAAGCCCCGATTTCAGAAGATCCTTCGCCTTGATAAGGTCAAGCGTCGCCTTCTCTATGCCGGCAATATCATCCGATGCAAGAATTCCGATGTCCGGGACGAGAGACGGAGTGCTCATGCCCCAGCAGTCGCAGAATATCGTTATGTTCATCAGGACATTTATGTAGAAGATGTTATTCGCGCCCATCTCGTCGACGACAGCCTTGGTCACCAGAGACAGTCCTTCTTGGAAAGGCTGGAAGGTGTTTCCGGTACGCGTGAGTGATTTCACCGGACAGGCCATCACGCAGTGCCAGCAGTAGGTGCAGTTGTGGTAGAATATCTCGTAGTTTCCGTCCTTCGTGAACTTGTTCGCACGGTTCCTGCATTCCTTGATGCACTTCCCGCAATGGATGCATTTTGACTTGTCCCAGCTGATTCCTCCCTCGAGCTTGTGGATCTTCGCCCTGGTCTCCCCGGGGACCACGCCCATAGCTATATTCTTGCATGCTCCTCCGAACCCGCAGTCGCCGTGCCCCTTTATATGGCTCAGGACGATCATCATGTCGGCGTCAAGCACTTCCTTCGATACTTTCGCCTCGTCCAGCTTCCCATAGCCGATCTTCAAGGTCTTGAGCGGCGGGTGATTTTTCCTGAACAGTCCGACGATGGGAGCTCCGAGGGATTTTTCAGTGTAACCACGCCATTCGCAGTTGTCAGCATTTCCATCGCAGATGAACAGGGATTTAGGTTTTCCTTTTTTGATATGTTCTACGAGCTGCCTGATGAAGAACGGATGTATTGTCGTATATCCGAGGTTTCCGCCCAGGTGCATCTTGATGCAGATCTTCTTGTTCTTGAGCTTCTCAGGCGGCAGGGATTTCTTCAGCATTCTGTTGAATTTAGCCGGAAGAGTAGCCTCGGCTTCAATCCTCTTGTACGCAGTGCTTGCGAAATATACGTTTCCCATGATCAAGCCTCCATTTCATATAGAAATTAATGATTTGCCGTTTAAAACTACCACCTGCTGTTACCGGATTCAAGTTTCCTTATCAACCTCGCATGGCATAAAGTAAAGGCTTGAAGTAAATCACGCCCCTCTAGTTTTGGTAACCGTTAAGATTGGATACCCCCTGCCAGCTTGACTGGCAGGAGTAGAAGATTGTTTAAGTTAAGGATTGAGGATCTACTGCCAGTCAAGCTGGCAGGGGAATATGATAAACACCCAGCTTAACGCTTGCCTGCTTTGATACGCTAGCGGGAACTCCGTCATGCGCACTTCAACGGAGTTTCATCCATGGGACTATTGTGCTATAAAATGGCACTCGAGTCAAGGAACGGCTGCTATCTTCGGCTAAGATAAGGGCTATGTTGAAAAATTAAATCCAACATGGAGCAATAAAAATATGAAGATCGATGGAATGCGTTCCGAATATCTGGTGAATCCCGTCGGGATTGATGTGCTCAAACCACGGTTGAACTGGATCGTTGCCTCGGATGAACGCGGACAGAAACAATCCTCCTGCCAGATACTGGCCGCTTCGTCGTCAGAACTGCTTTCCCAGGACACGGCCGACATGTGGGACAGCGGCAAAATGGAGACCGATCAGTCAATGCAAATTGAGTATTCAGGCAAGGCATTGAAATCGCGCGACATCTGTTTCTGGAAGGTCAAGACATGGGACAAGGATGGAAAAGAATCCGCATGGAGCGAGACTGCCAGCTGGGAAATGGGCCTGCTGAAGCCTGCCGACTGGAAGGCCAAATGGATCGCCGGCGGAACAAAGGCTGCATTGGATAAAAGTTCTCCGGCCTCATATCTGCGCAGGAACTTCAAACTCAAGAAGCCTGTAAAAAAAGCCCGCCTCTACGTTTCAGCCCTCGGACTCTATGAAATGGAAATAAACGGGAAACGGGTCGGGAACGATCTCTTCACTCCCGGCTGGACCGACTACAATCTGCGCGTCCAATATCAGACTTATGACGTAACCTCCCTCGTCTGGGAAGGCGACAATGCCGTCGGTGGAATCCTTGGAGACGGATGGTTCTGCGGCTACCTCGTCTGGGAAAAGAATCGCAATACATATGGGCATCCCCCGCGCCTCCTCTCCCAGCTCGAGGTCGAATATTCCGACGGGGGAAAAGAGATGATCGTCTCGGATGACTCCTGGAAAAGTTCAACCGGACCCATTCTCGAGTCCGACATATACAACGGCGAAATCTATGATGCGCGCCTCGAGATAAAAGGATGGAGCTGCCAGGAATTTGACGACTCCCAGTGGAAGCCCGTCGAGATCCACCCTCCGGTATCAGCGGCATTGAACGCATCCGCCTCCCCACGCGTCCGGAAAATCCAGGAACTGAAAGCCTCCCAGCCGGTTGAACAGGCTCCTGGGACTTTCATATTCGACTTCGGACAGAACCTTGTCGGCTGGACCAGGTTGAAAGTCGAGGGAGAAAGCGGGACAACGGTCAAGCTGCGTTTCGCAGAAGTCCTGAATCCTGACGGCACCCTCTATATTACCAATCTCAGAGCTGCCAGATGCACTGATGAATACATACTTAAAGGTGAAGGCATAGAAACATATGAACCCCGTTTCACCTTCCACGGATTCCGTTATGCCGAAATCACAGGTTTCCCAGGCAGGCCTTCCATCGAAAACCTCACTGCGGTGGTACTGCATTCCGACACTCCTCCCACAGGTTCGTTCAGCTGTTCAAACCCGATGCTGAACCAGCTCCAGCACAATATCCAGTGGGGCCAGAAAGGTAATTTCCTGGAAGTGCCGACGGACTGCCCTCAGCGCAATGAAAGACTCGGATGGACTGGCGATGCCCAGGCATTTGTCAGAACCGCCTGCTTCAACATGGACGTATCCGCCTTCTTCACAAAATGGCTGACCGACTTGGCCGACTCGCAGTCACCGAACGGCGCTTTCCCGATGGTCGCCCCTGACGTGCTTGGAAAGAGGGAGGGCGACGGAGGTGCCGGCTGGGCGGATGCGGCGATCATATGCCCCTGGACGATTTATCTCTGCTATGGAGACAAGAACATCCTCGCAGTCCATTACAAGAAAATGACACGCTATCTCGAATATCTTTCAACTGTCGACATGAAGAAGCGCCACTGCTTCGGCGACTGGCTCAACATAGATGACAGGACACCAAACGATCTCATAGGAACGGCATTCCACGCCTACAGCGCAAAAATAATGGCGAACGTCGCGGATGCTCTGGGAAAGAAGGGTGACGCAAAGCGCTACAATTCCCTCTTTGGAAAAATCAAGAAGGCGTTCAACCATGAGTTTGTGACTCCCAGCGGCAGGATTGTAAATGGTTCGCAGACTTCCTACGTGCTGGCAATACATTTTGATCTGCTCTCTGATGAACTTACCAGGATTGCCGGCGAGAACCTGGTGCGCCGCATCAATGAATGCAAGGACCATCTCTCAACGGGGTTCCTTGGCACGCCATATCTGCTTTTCGCTCTTCTCAAGACCGGACACACGGATGTCGCATACAAGCTGCTGTTGAACGATGATTTCCCATCCTGGGGCTACCCGATAAAGCATGGGGCTACTACGATGTGGGAAAGATGGGACGGCTGGCGTCATGACAAGGGATTCCAGGATCCTGGCATGAACAGCTTCAACCACTACGCATATGGAGCCGTAGGAGAATGGCTGTATCAGACCGTTGCTGGAATTGACATTGACAGTTCATCCGCAGGCTATAAAAATATCATAATGCGTCCCGTACCGGGCGGAGCGATAACGCACGCTGAAGCGTCTTTGGATTCAGTACGCGGAAAAATCTCAAGCGCCTGGAAAATAGAAGATGGAAAATTCATCTGGAACATTGCTGTTCCGTCAGGCTCAACCGCCACGGCATATGTGCCGGCAAAAGACGCGGCTTCAGTCCTTGAAGGTGGAAAATCCGCCTCCAGTTCTTCCGGAGTCGAATTCCTAAGGATGGAAAACGATCGCGCCGTATTCAAGATAGTCTCAGGCAAATATCAGTTCCAGGGCGCGGTATAAATCAAACTTTGTGAAGTCCGCTACTTAAGAAATGGTCATGGCAAGCATGACCCTCCACGCCCGAAACGGGCGTTAAGATGGAGGGACGCGCTTGCCGCGTCCGCAGTTTCGAATTTACCTTAAGGCTGTTCTTCTGCATTCACTGCTTTATATGTTATTTTGAAACCTACCTGCGCCTCAGCACTGTGTCATCCTGTCGCACTTTGTCGCACTCAGCGACATAATGCCGTGCGGACTTCGCGGAGGTGTTTTGAATTTACTATTTATATCTTCTTCATCATTATAAATTTGCGACTAAGCAAATTTATTTGGCATGCCCATTGCTAATATACGTTCAAAAACAAATGCGGAGTCTGTATAAATTAAAAAATCCGGGCTCTGAAACATTATAGAAAGGGATAATACTATGGGAAAAATACTTGGAATAGATCTGGGCACCACCAACAGCTGCATGGCTACAATGGATCATGGTGAACCTAAAGTGATACCGAACGCGGAGGGCATGCGCACAACTCCATCAATCGTGGCATTCACGAAGAACGGGGAAAGGCTCGTGGGGCAGACCGCGAAACGGCAGGCCATCACTAATTCACAGAACACAGTGTTCTCGATCAAGCGCTTCATGGGACGCAAATTCAGCGAAGTGAAAGACGAGATAAAAATGGTGCCGTACCAGGTCGTAGAGGCGAAAAACGGAGACGCAGCAGTCAAAATCGGCGACAAGCTCTATTCCCCTCCGGAAATTTCCGCAATGATCCTTTCGAAGCTCAAAGCCGATGCCGAAGCCTATCTCGGCGAGGAGATCAAGGAAGCTGTGATAACAGTTCCCGCCTACTTCAACGACAGCCAGAGACAGGCCACGAAAGATGCCGGGAAAATTGCCGGACTTGACGTAAAACGAATCATCAATGAACCTACCGCCGCATCCCTGTCATACGGACTGGACAAGAAGAAGGACGAAATCGTCGCCGTATACGATCTCGGCGGCGGTACGTTCGACATTTCAATACTCGAACTCGGTGAAGGCGTCTTCGAAGTCAAATCGACCAACGGCGACACCCATCTGGGCGGCGACGATCTCGACCGCGCCGTAATCAACTGGCTCGTAGATGCGTTCAAGAAGGAGAACGGAATAGATCTGACAAAGGATCCCCAGGCCCTCCAGCGGCTCAAGGAAGCTTCTGAAAAGGCGAAATGCGAACTGTCCTCGAACCAGAGCACGGACATCAACCTGCCGTTCATAACCGCGGACGCGAGCGGTCCTAAACATCTTACACAGACGCTTACAAGGGCCAAGCTCGAACAGCTGTGCGACGATCTTCTCACCAGGACTATTTCACCTGTCAAGAACTGCCTGAAGGATTCGGGTTTCGACGCCTCGAAGATAAACGAGGTGATAATGGTCGGCGGACAGACCAGGATGCCCAAGGTCGTTGAAATCGCGAAGAAGCTTTTCGACGGGAAACAACCGCACCAGGGCGTAAATCCCGATGAAGTCGTCGCGGTAGGCGCTGCGATACAGGGCGGAGTGCTCTCAGGACACGTCGAAGACATCGTTCTTCTCGACGTCACACCTCTCTCACTCGGAATCGAGACCCTCGGCGGAGTATCCACCAGGCTTATAGAGCGCAACACCACTATCCCGACCAGGAAGAGCGAGATATTCAGCACGGCATCGGACAACCAGCCGTCCGTAGACATACACGTCCTGCAGGGCGAACGCGAAATGGCCCGCGACAACAAGAGCATCGGCAGATTCAGGCTTGAAGGCCTTCCGCCTGCACCGCGAGGCGTTCCGCAGATCGAAGTCACATTCGATATCGATGCGAACGGCATACTCAACGTGACGGCGAAGGATCTCGGTACCGGCAAGGTCCAGAAGATCACCATCACCGCGAGCTCGGGGCTGAACGACAAGGACATCGAGAAGATGGTGAAGGACGCCGAGAAGTTCGCTGAACAGGACAAGAGCGAGAAGGAAAAGATCGAGACCCGCAACAAGGCCGACTCGATGATATACCATACCGAGAAGCAGATGAAGGAATTCGGCGAGAAGCTTCCTGACAATGTCAAGAAACCCGTGCAGGATGGCATTGAAGAGCTGAAGAAGGCGAAGGAGGCCGACGACATCGAGAAGATGAAGGGCACAATGAAGAGCATTGAAGAGCATCTGATGAAGTTCGGAGAGGAGATCTACAAGCAGGCTGGTGCGAACCAGGCAGGAGCCGCCGGAGGAGCAGCAGGAGCTGGATCGGCCGGAGAACAGGCCGGTGGTCCATCAGAGCAGGCTGCCGACGAGTCGGAGAAGAAGTCCTCGAAGAAGAAAGGCTCGGACGAGAAAGTTGTGGACGCAGAAGTCGTGGACGACGACAAATAAAAACTGCCTGACGGCATTTTTTATATATTCTAAAAAGGAAAATCAGAGAACCTTAAACAGAAAGAAGGAGAAGAAGAATGAGCAAATCGAAGATCAGGCCAATTGGAGATCGTATCCTCGTTGAAGCGATCGAAGACTTGGAACAGGTAAAGGGCGGCATCGTCATTCCTGATTCCGCGAAGGAAAAGCCTCTCGAGGCGAAAGTGATCGCACTCGGAACAGGCAAGACGGACAAGGATGGGAAGAAGATTCCATTTGACGTGAAGGTCGGCGACACCGTGCTCACAAGCAAATACGGCGGCACCGAAGTCAAGTTCGACGACAAGGAATACAAGATTCTCAGCCAGGACGACATCCTCGCGGTAATCGAGAAATAACCCACTAAATATTCAATATAAGGAGACAGTATAATATGGCAGCGAAACAGATATTGTTCGGAGAAGAAGGCCGCAGGAAGATCCTCCTCGGCGTCGAACAGCTCAGCAGGGCGGTAAAGGCGACTCTCGGACCGAAAGGCCGCAACGTCGTACTCGACAAGAAATTCGGTTCACCTCTCGTGACAAAGGACGGCGTGACCGTCGCAAAGGAAATCGAGCTCCAGTGCCCCTTTGAAAACATGGGCGCACAGATGGTCCGTGAAGTCGCAAGCAAGACATCCGACATCGCAGGCGACGGAACAACCACGGCGACAGTCCTCGCGGAAGCAGTATACCGCCAGGGACTCAAGAACGTCACCGCAGGCGCAAACCCCATGGCCCTTAAACGCGGAATCGACAAGGCCGTTGAAGCCATTGTCAAGGAACTCAAGAACATAAGCAAGAAGGTCAACGACCGCGAGCAGATCGCACAGGTCGCCACGATATCGGCGAACGGCGACAGGGAAATCGGAAGCAAGATCGCGGACGCGATGGACAAGGTCGGCAAGGACGGCACAATCACCGTCGAAGAAGCCAAGTCAATCGAGACCACCCTCGAAGTAGTCGAAGGAATGCAGTTTGACAAGGGTTATCTTTCTCCGTACTTCGTAACCAGCGCAGAGACGATGGAAGCCGTCCTCGAAGACTGCTACATCCTCGTGCATGAGAAGAAGATCAGCAGTCTCAACGACATGCTTCCTCTTCTCCAGTCGGTTGCCAAGACCAGCAAGCCCATGCTCATCATCTCGGAAGATGTCGAAGGCGAAGCCCTTGCCACTCTCGTAGTGAACAAGATCCGCGGCACACTCCAGATCTGCGCAGTCAAGGCTCCCGGATTCGGCGACCGCCGCAAGTCAATGCTCGAGGACATCGCGATCCTCACCGGTGGAAAATGCATCACTGAAGATCTCGGGCTCAAGCTCGAGAACGTCAAGATCGAAGACCTCGGCAAAGCCAAGAAGATCACGGTCGACAAGGAAAACACCACGATCGTTGAAGGCGCAGGCAAACAGTCCGCCATCATCGGACGCGTCAACCTGATCCGCAGGCAGATCGAGGAGACCACCTCCGACTACGACCGCGAAAAGCTCCAGGAACGCCTTGCGAAACTCGCTGGCGGCGTGGCAGTCATCAACGTCGGTGCGGCCACCGAAACTGAAATGAAGGAAAAGAAAGCCCGCGTCGAAGACGCCCTCCACGCAACACGCGCTGCGGTAGAGGAAGGCATTGTACCCGGAGGCGGCGTAGCCCTTCTCCGCGCTGCAAAGGCCGTAAAATCCCTCAAGCTCGAAGGCGACGAGTCAATCGGCGCAGACATCGTGCTCAGGGCGACTGAAGAGCCTCTCAGACAGCTCTCCGCAAACGGCGGATATGAAGGTTCCATCGTCGTACGCGAAGTGCTCGACCGCAAGGTCAACGAAGGTTTCGACGTCGAGACCGGAACATACGTGGACATGCTCAAGGCCGGTATCATCGATCCGACCAAGGTGACACGTTCAGCGCTCCAGAACGCTTCATCCATCGCAGGACTTCTTCTGACGACCGAATGCATGGTCACAGAAATTCCTGAGAAGGAAAAAGCAGCTCCTATGCCTCACGGCGGAGGAGGAATGGGTGGAATGGGCGGAATGGACTACTAAGAAGGTAGGCCAGGTGTCAGGCTTCAGGTGTCAGTGAATATCTGATTGCCGGACTCCGAAGACCATAAAAATCAAAAGGCGTGCGGAAAACCGCACGCCTTTTTTTTGCATGTGGAACAACCATAAACATTTTTAGCCATCGCCTGCAATGTCATCTACTATACGCATATATTTCAGTACGTTCCATGCCGGGAGACGGGTAAGAAAGATTCACCACAGAGGCGCACGGAGTCAGCAGGGAGTCAGCAAACACAGAGGGCTGCAAACCGGCGCCCTCGTTGCGAGAGCGCCGGTTTGCAGCCAATTGTTATGAGTAAATTATGAGGAGGAGGACTGGAAAAAAAGCCAACGGGAACGATTTACTCCATCTCATTCCCTTCTCAATACAACGTATTCGGCTTTCGTCTGATTGACCCAAAGTCAATCAGACGAAAGCCGAATCTCTGTGTCCTCATTGCTCCGTATCTCCGTTCCTCTGTGGTGAGTCCGGGTTTATGGTTTTCACGGCGTACCTATGGCACGCCTAATGTAGCACAGGCATCTCTCCTGTGTCTTAAGGAACGCCAGCACCCTTGCTGGCATCTTCTTAAATACATATAATCCATTCAACAGGGGTCTGAAGCCCCTGCCTATTCTCATCCTGTCCCAGCTGGGACAGGAAACACAACGGCGTGGAATCTTCAAATCACATCCTTCCATGCCTCAGTATGGAGAGGAGGAGGAAGCTGCCCAGAAGCAGTGAGAAGACGAATGTGAATAGTCCGAGGGATGAGATTCCCCAGACAAGCGGCGGTATCTTTGCGTGCATTATCAGAGACGACCCTATTATCATGGCAGATGAAATTATCGAGAACGCAATCCTGTTGCTGATCTGGTCGTGCTTGTGCAGCATCGGTTCGAGTCCTTTATGCTCGAACTGGATCTTGATATTCCTGTTTTTAAACTGGCTGAGTATGTCCCTGAGCCCTCCGGGAAGATTGCGGAACAGATCGGAGTAATCGGAAAGGCTGGCATAGACGTCCTTGAAAATGCTGTACGGGCTGATGTTCTCCAATATCATTTTCCTGACGAATGGTTCGATGTGCTCAATGATATTGAAGTCGGGTTTCAACTTCCTGAGCGTCCCTTCAAGCGATGTTATCGCCTTGCCAAGAAGGAATAGGTCTGGCGGAATCATGAGCTTGCTGCTGATGACCAGTTTGAAAAGATCATTGAAAAACCTGCTGAGATTGAGGTTGTGCAGCGTGACACCGGCATATTTATCAATGATCTTGAACACCTTGTTCTCAAACTGCTCCCTGTTGATGATTTCAGAATTAGTGGAAAGTTTCATTGTGGCATTTGCAACTCTCCTGGGATCCCTCTGCACAAGTCCAATAATGATTTCACGGAGGATTTGCCTGTTTCTCGGCGAGAGTATTCCAATCTGGCCGAAATCGACGAAACAGATGACATTGTCTTCACGGATTATGATGTTCCCCTGGTGCGGATCCCCATGGAAATAGCCATGCTCAAATATCTGATCCATCAAGAGGTCGCTCAGCGTCGTTGCAATCAGATCCAGATTGTAATCCGGATTACCGCCTTCCTTTATTGTGGCGAGGGACACTCCTTCAACCATTTCCATCGTAAGTACCCGCGTAGTCGCATACTCCTTGTACACCTTCGGAAAGCTTACCCGTTTGTCCCCTCTGAATTTCCTGGTGAACTTTTCAATATTGTCCGCCTCGTTGATGAAGTCGAGTTCCTCGGAGATGCATATCTTGAATTCCTCGATAATTCCGGCTGGATTTATGACATCCATGCCGGAAACGTATTTTTCCAGCAGCCCAGCGATTTCCCCCATTATTTCAAGATCCGCCTCTATCACTTCCTTTATGCCGGGACGTTGTATCTTGACGGCCACTTTGGTTCCATCATGGAGCGTTGCCTTATGGACCTGGGCGATTGAAGCCGATGAGAAAGGGGTTTCGGTGAACTTCTTGAAAATCCTGCTGATTGGAGCATTGAACTCTTTTTCTATTATATCCACAGCCTGGGCGTTGTCAAAAGGCGGCACTTCGTCAAGAAGCGATTCAAGCTCAACGCACAGTTCCTGCGGGAGGAGATCTGGTCTGTTGCTTACAAATTGTCCAAGCTTGACATAGGCGGGGCCAAGCTCCTCGAGGACGAGCCTTATTCTCTGCCAGTGGCTAAGCTTCTCATCATCCTCCGGAGATCTGCCTCCGGACACGTATCTATGTCTGAACGGGACGAATCTGAGCAGGTTGCTGTTGTCGACAAAATCAAAGAATCCATGCCTGATCAGAACGCCTACGACCGTCTGGTAGCGTTTGTACTGATGGCGCCTCCATCCTGATTTTCTTTTGCGGAAATACATCGATGTTATTATTTTTTGGGTTTGTTGTGAACAGTACCAGCCTTAGGCCGGGCATCCTTTTTATTAAATTTTGATTCGATCCTGGCAAGGGTTTCCTTCAGTTCATTGATTTCCTTCTGCATCTTCTCGAAGCCTTCGGTGCATGGAAGTTTCACATTCTTGATCTTCTTCTCCACGACCTCCGAAAAGTTTTTCTCAAAATAATTCTTCATATCATCGGCCTGTTTCAGCAGATCATCCACAAACTTCTCTCCTTCAGCTTCGGACAGCTTGCTGTCCTCGGCGAGTTTCTTCCCAAACTCCTTTACCCTGTCCTTTGTCATAGCCATGAGTCCGATCCCGATGAACATGTTTTTTTTCAGCTGCTCGATCATGACGCCCTCCTTGTTGATAAGAGTCCTTAATACCGGTTGAAACGTTAATGTGGTAAGGTAGACCTTCAAATATTCTTCCGCCATGGGGTATAACCCTACCTTTGCGCTGGAAGGAAAAAGCAAAAGGCGTGCGAATTCCGCACGCCTCCTGAAGTCCAATTCGATATAAGAAGCACGCCCGGGGACTAAGCCTTACGGCTGTCACCCCCGGACATGCTTTGGGGGTCTAACTCAATTCCAAGTCCATCTCGAAACATCTCTTGCTTCTTCATAATCATATAAGAAGCATGCCTGGGGGCTGGGCCTTGCGGCTTTCGCCCCCAGACACGCTTTGGGGGTCTAACTCAATCCCAAGTCCATCTCGAAACATCTCTTACATCTTCATCTCTAATATAAGAAGCACGTCCGGGAGCTGGGCCTTTCGGCTTTCGCCCCCGGACATGCTTTGGGGGTCTAAAACAAACTCTACATATGCCGTCCTACTTGTAGACCGGTTCGGTTTTTATTATATGCGTGCCATTGCACGCTCCGTCATGCACATATCCATTGAACAGTTCAACAGCCTTCACCGCTATCTTCCCCGTGTCGATCATCACTGACCACATGCCCTCGAGGATCATCGTACCGTCACAGCCGACAACAATTACATCCTCCGGTATCCTGAATCCCTTTTTGACAAGCCTTCCGTAAAGTTTTCCGGCGAGGACATCGTTCTCGCAGAACACGCAGTTTATCGAAGAAGGACTTACATTAATGAAGGATATCAGCGAATCTACATCGGCGAAAACACGGTTCCCGGCAGGGTCACGCCCCTTCTTCCTCATTGCGGAATAGACATGGATGAACTTGTTTTCGGAGAGATGGGGATATTCCCTGAGCACAGGAGACAGAAAGGCGATCCTGTCCTTGTCGGAGTATACAGCCCTTTCATAAAGTTCAGTATATGATTCGGAGAAATCCAAATCTATGTTGGGCATCTTCATGCTTTCGTTGATAAGACAGCCAATTCCGACGACCGGATGCGATTCCGAGATCTTCCTGAGAACCTCCTGGTTGCCGATCGACACGAGAATGCTCCCCGAGGTGGCGAGGCTCCTGTTGAGTTCAGCGGTCTTCCCGAGGGAGTCGCAGATGATGAGATCATATCCGTTCCTCGAGAATTCCTTTGCTATGTTCGACGCAAGGCTTCCGAAGTATGGGTTTTCGAGTTCGCCGGTATGCATTGAAATGATCTTCAAGTTGTTCTTTGCAAGGCCTCTGGCAAGCAGGTTGGGAGTGTAGTTCAATGCTTTTGCAGCATCGAAGACTTTCTTCCTGAATGCAGGCTTAACGGTCTCTTTTCCGTTGATAACCCTGCTGGCGGTGACGATTGACACCCCCGCCTTCTTTGCTACATCCCTTAAAGTCGAACTCATGAATCAACCCCATTTGTATAACCGATTGAACATTAGTTTAACCGTATCAACTTTAAATGTCAATAGTTTTCTGGAAAAAAAATTATCTTTTTATTCAAAAGGGTAGTAGTATTAACTGGGCTGATTTCAAAAGTCCGAAAAAACAGCTAGTCGTGGAAGTATCCATTTTGGAGTTCAAACTTTAGTTTGTCTTGGTATTCAAAAGGTTGCGCACGCTGAAGCTTGAACTCCAAATTCTGAAATTGCCTCAACCAACAGAGTCACCCCACAGGATGACGGATGGATGGATTTATTAGCCCGTGGCGAATTATTGGATGAATGGATCCCTGATCTGGACGTCTGATGATTTCATAAGACGTATTCTTGCACGTTCTTCAGTATTTCTAAATTCCGTTAAGAACATGCCTTGCGGCATTAACTATACGTTGCTCGAAAAGATAATCTCAAAATGAAATTTCTCTAAAAAGTAGCACAGGCATTCTTGTCTGTGGACTCAAATTTCATTTTCAATCGCAGACAGGAATGTCCGCGCTACCCCCTTTTCGACCTGGCTCTGACTACCAAACAAATTCATATTGCAGATCAAACTGATCGCATAGTTATCCGCCGTCGTCCTGTCTCGGAGGACGGCGGCGGATTCATAAAAACAGGAGCCCTCCTGTTTTTATTCGTACTTAACCTTGATTGCGGTTCCGGCTTTCGCGCTCTTGCCTGCAAGCTCGAGAACGTGTATCGGACGGCGCGCCCATTCAGGAGTGATGATGAGCTTTTCACCTTTCACAATATGATCCGCGACATTCTGGTAGAGCTTCCATCCTTCGCCCTGCGGATTCTTGCCGGTTTCCGTAACTGTCACTCCATCCTTGTGCGTGATGAGCTTCCAGTCGCCGTGGTTCATTACCAGGCTTCCCTTGGTGCCTGTTATCTCGACAGTTCCCTCCTTGGGCTTTGACTCGATCGAGGAAATATTCAACGTCAGCCATTTTCCAGACTGGAAACGCACGACTGCGAAACCTTCATCCTCGTTCGAATCGCTCTTCCATTTCGTCTTCGGAGCCCAGAAACCGGTCTTTGCAAAACCGGAGACTTCCTTCATCTTCTCACCTTCCATGATCTGGAAGGAATACTCGAGGAGATGCACGCCCCAGTCATAGAGGATGCCGCCGGAAATAGTGCGGCTCGTGCGCCACCAGTCCCCAGGCTGTCCCCAGCCGCCCATGTGCGCCTCGATCCTCACGACCTCGCCTATTGCGCCGCCGCGGACCTTCTTGACCGCATCCAGGATGCATCCGTCCCAGTGACGGTTATGATAGGTGCTGGCTACAAGCTTGTTCTTCTTCGCCTCCGCGATCATCGCATCGCATTCCGCAGTAGTTATCGCAAGAGGTTTCTCGCAGACGATATGCCTTCCCGCCTTCAGACACTGTATTGCGAGTTTCGCATGCGTGTTGTGCGGCGTTATGATCGCAAGAAGATTCACATCGGATTTCTTCAGCATTTCAGCAACGGACGTATAGGTTTCGATTCCCGGGAAATCCGTCTCCGCGACCTTCAGGCGTTCCTTGTCTATTTCAGCAACCGCCGTAGGAGTCATCCCGGCCTTCTTCATCTCGTTCAAATGGGATTTGCCCATGTTGAAGGCACCACCGTAGCCAATCACGCCGACCTTGATCTCGGAAGCATTCTTGAATTTTTTCATGTTTTCCTTTATTAAAGTATGTCGGGTTTAAACCCGACGTTTATAGGCGGGTTAAAACTCCGCCTTACTTGCTCGCCCACAGGCATCCTCTCCTGACAATCTCCTTCGCCTCAGGAATATCAAAGTCCTTCGCGACATGTCCAAGCGACGTATAGAAGACCTTGCCCTTTCCGAACATGCGTTTCCAGACCACTGGCATCACCGTGCCCTTGATCCAGGTTGCGCCTTCATGCTCGCCTGAGAAAGTCGTCGTCGCAAGCACGTCATTGCCCGGATCCGTATGCATATAATACTGCTCGGACTTCATTTTGAAATCCTTTATTCCCTTCACTACCGGGTCGTTCTGCTTCTCCTTGACAATGTTCACAATGTATTCGACGATTCCGCCGGGATGGGCCACCCACTGTCCGCCTGTCATGTACTGGTATCCCGTATTGTTGCGGAAAGAGTCGCACATTCCACCGTGCCAGCCTGCGATTCCGACACCGCTCATGACGGCGTTCATGAGACCTTTTTCCTGCTCCCCTGTGATCTGCCCCATCGTCCAGACCGGGACAACAAGGCTGAGTGCCATCATCTTCTTCTCGTCGAGATAACTGTCGAGAGTCGCTGAAAGTTCGACTTCGAAACCTTCATTCTTCAGCATTTCAGCACCAATCTTCGCGCACTGTTCAGGTTCATGCCCGTTCCAGCCGCCCCATACGATCAAAGCTTTCTTACTCATTGCAATTTCCTTTTTTTATTTATTAGGTAGGGCGACTCTCTCCGAGAGCGCCGTCTTAATGCTGGACGGCTCGGAGAGCCATCCCTACCTTGTCTTCGACAATTTCTGATCACCAATTTCAAGGTTCAAGTATTTCCGATTCTCCGGCTCAGTCTTTAATCAAGTTCCCCCTTCTGCAGTCCCAGCGGCAGGGCCTCAGGTTTCTTGCAGGTGCTCTTGAGAACGATATGCTTTCCGCTCTTAGAGGATTCCTCGAACGACAGCATCACGTCGAGTACATGGAATGCAAGGTCTCCGCTGCAGCGGTTGATCCTCTTGTTCTGGATCGCCTTGACCATGTCCGCTACACCTATGCTCCTCATATTGTCGGCATATCCGTGCGAAAGCGGGATATCCTGCCAGTCGGCGCCTGGCTTTGCAAGCTTCACAGGCCCGCCGAAGCCGTTGGGATCCGGCACCCTCATGCTTCCTTCTGTGCCATAGATCTCAATATTCGAATGATCGTGCTTCCAGACATCGAAGCTCATTACCACGGTGATGACCGCGCCGTTGGCGAATTCAAGGACACCAGCCTGGTGCGTCTCGACTTCGACGGGAAGTTTCTGTCCGTAAAGCTCCTTGCATGTGGCGAATCTCTTGTCATAAGCCCTGGAGGTGCATGCGCAGATCCTCTTAACCGGTCCGAGAAGATTTACGAGCGCGGTGATGTAATACGGCCCCATGTCAAGAGTCGGGCCGCCACCTGTCTGATAATAGAAACCGGCGTTGGGGTGCCAGCTTTCGTGCCCGTGGCACATCATGAACGCTGTTCCCGCTACAGGCCTTCCGAGCCAGCCGTCGTCAATGAGTTTCCGGCAGGTCTGGATTCCAGCGCCCATGAAAGTGTCGGGTGCGCATCCGACAAGGAGTTTTTTCTTTTTCGCAAGTTCAACAACCTTTGCTCCGTCCGCACGCGTGATCGCAAGAGGCTTCTCGCAATGCACATGCTTTCCCGCATTGAGGGCCTTGAGATTGACTTCGGTATGGGCCTTCGGGATTGTGAGATTCAGAATGATCCTGATCTCGGGATCAGCAAGCAGTTTGTCGATTGACACCGCCTGCATTCCGAATTCCTTCGCCTTGGCTTCCGCCGCAGCGTGATTGAGGTCGGCGCACTTTGAGATTTCCATGAAATCAAAAGTCTTCGCCGCTTTCAGATAGGCGCCGCTGATATTGCCGCATCCTATCAATCCAACTTTCATCTTCTTTTCCATTCTCTCTCCTTTTGTAAGGCGGGCTTTCCAGCCCGTCATCTTATAATACCAAAACAGGCTGAAAGCCTGTCCTACTTAAATCGATCTTCTCGCAATGAAACTGTTAGGGATGACAACCGATTCTGTTTTTTTCTTTTCAAGCATGTCCATCAGCAGGTTCACGGCGGCCGCTCCCATTTCTACGCGTGGCTGGCGGATCGTGCTGAGCTCGGGATAGAGAACCAGGGCGGATTCATCGTCATCGCTGCCGACGACTCCGATCTCGTCGGGCATTGACACCTTGTTCTCGTAGCAATACCTATAGAAACCTGTGGCCATCCTGTCGTTCGAGAAGAAAACGCAGTCACCCTTTTTCTTGCCGACAAGTATTTCCGGGGCTGCGCTGTAGCCGCGCCTGCGCGAATAGTCTCCGCTTATGATACCGGCCAGCTTCAACGAACTCATCTTCAGAGCCTTCATGAACGCCTCCCTGTGGGTCACGGCATGATGGAAATTCATGTCGCCTTCAACGAAGAAAATCCTCCTGTATTTCTTCTGCATCAGGACATTGAACATCTCCACCATCGCCGGATAAGGATCGGCGTTGACCGAAACATACTTGTTCTTGGCTGATTTCGAGCCTATGACGACAAAGGGCAGATGTCTTTTCAGAAGCTCCGCCGGAATCCTGCTTTTAAGATTCAATCCGGCAAAGACAAGCCCGTCGGCATGCCTTGTCTGTATGAGGTTGGAAAAATGTTCCACGAATGACTCTTCGTCCCTGGTATACGGCTGGACAAGGACGCTGAAGTTCCGCTTGAACGCCTCGGAGACCATCGCATCGAGGATTGCGGAGTAGTACGACATCTGGATGGGCCCGCGGCGCGTGCCTGTCCAGAGTTCGACTGCAAACGCGATCTGGAAACTCCTGTTTGATGCAAGGCGCCTGGCAAGGATGTTGGGTTTGTAACCGAGTTTTGTGGCTATACTGGTCACATGCTCGATGGTTTTCTTCGGCAGGAGCGGACTTCCCGAAAGCGCACGGGAGACCGTCGAAGGGGAAACCCCTGCGGCTTTCGCAATGTCTTTTCTTGTCAGATTCTTCATCTTGTCTTATATAATTATTTGACAGGATAACATGATTTACATGATTTATTCAAGTCTTCCCATCTTCCCAATCATCCAGCAATCCAACCATCCATTAATCCAATCTTCAGTCTCCATGCACTCGGGTGCACGTGGCTTAATCTAGTGACATGGAAGTCCAATGCAAATGTGCTTGAACGAATAAATGAAGAAAAGAGCATCAGAAGATGGTACGGGCTTTAGCCTGTACCATCTTTGTTTTTTCAGTCTTAATGAAATGGTACAGGCTAAAGCCCTATCTACTATACGCATTATTTTGGCTCTGTTTTGACTTCTTTATGATTCGTCCTCCAGACGTAGGACGAATCTTTGGACTGCGCAGATCATTCTGCGCTTTGGATTCCGATGGAAGCATGGAGAATATAACAGCTTTCGCCTTTGCTAAGATGCTATGGCGTGACGAAAAGCTGTAAAAACAAAGCGGTGAATAATCACCGCAGTCCAAAGTCAGGCCGGAGCGCCTGATGTAAAGATGCAAAGACAGAAGAACCGGAAAGCGTGACGTAGATAGTACTGGAAAATGCGTATAGTAGACAGGGCTAAAGTTTACCCGCCTGCGGCGGCGCCATAGGCGACCAGGGCCCGTACCTACTACTTCACAAATCCAGCCCCGACGACATTGATCTTCCTATTGAAAGCCGCTCTTGTTGGAGTTCATCCCGTGACCACGTTGACACGCGAAACGTGACTCACGTGGCAGCTTTAGTTATGTCTTATCTTAGCACCATTCCGGCCCGATCCCTAATTCACAATCCCTGTTCTTCAGACCAACGGTATCAGCGCTACTTCCTACTAATCATGCTCTTGCCCAGGGCCGCAGGTGCCATGCTGGGGATGATGTTGATTATAAAGTAGAAATACCCTAACCGTTGCTGTGTGCCCGGAAGGCATACGGGAAGGAAGATTTCAG
Organism: Lentisphaerae bacterium GWF2_50_93; assembly: GCA_001804815.1. GTDB lineage: Bacteria > Verrucomicrobiota > Lentisphaeria > Victivallales > GWF2-50-93 > GWF2-50-93. The sequence continues at coordinate 39,505 of MHBI01000019.1, read as the reverse complement.
ACAGAGTTTCACTTACGAGGCTTTCGTTTGGATGGGATTTCCTGGATTACAAAGAAACTTCTATTCCGAGAAGCGGAATCGGGGATTCAGGTTCTCTTGAAATATGCCCATTCCGGGATATGTTTACAAAAAATACGAGGTTTACACATGCAGGCCATAGAGTTTGAAGCGGATGTAAAAAACAGTTCTATCAAGATACCCGGCAGGTTCAGCATGCTTGAATCAAAGCACCTCAGGCTTGTCGCCTTGTTTGATTCGGACACGCAAGTATCAGTTTCAAAAAAGAAGGTATCCTTCATCGACAATCTTCTATTAAATCCCTTGAAGGTTAAAAATTTCAAACCTATGAAAAGAGAAGAAGTATATGAGAGGTGATGTCTTCATTGATTCCAATGTGTGGCTGTATGCTTTTGTTGCAGGAGAAAGAATTAAAAATATTAAAGCAAAAAGACTGATTGAGGAGAATAAGTCGAAAATATGCATCAGCACCCAGGTGATAAATGAAGTTTCAAGGAATCTTCTGAAAAAATGCGATGTGAGCGAAGGATTTATAACTGACTTCATCAATGACGCATACCTAAAATTTCAAGTATTGTCCCCAAGCAAAGATTCACTGCTTAATGCCTCCAGGATTCGTGAAGAATATGCTTTTTCGTACTGGGACAGCCTTATAATATCCTCTGCTCTTGAATCCGGGTGCAGCATGCTTTATTCAGAAGATATGCAGCACGGCCAGGTAATTGACAAGTTCCTCACAATAAAAAATCCTTTCAAATAATAGCTTCAGCTTTGATTCAATTAGGTACGGTCTTCAGCCCTGTCTACTATACGCATATATTTTAACACGTGCATCCAAACCGGGAACCGAGTCGAGAAGATTTACCACAGAGGCGCACGGAGTCAGTATGGAGTCATCAAACACAGAGGGCTTCAAATCGGCGCCCTCGTTGCGAGAGCGCCGATTTGAAGCCAATTGTTATGAGTAAATTATGAGGAGGACTGGAAAAAGCCAACGAAAGAATTCTCAGGGACACGATCTACTCCATCTCATTCCCTTCTCAATACAAAGTATTTGGCTTTCGCCTGATTGGCCTAAAGTCAATCAGACGAAAGCCGAATCTCTGTGTTCTCATTGCTACGTGTCTCCGCTCCTCTGTGGTTAGTCCTGTTTTCGACAGAGACTTAAGATGCCCCTTGAGGCTAGAACTGCTATACGCATTTTTTTGCTCTGTTTAGAATTCTTTATGATGAGTCCTCAGGACGGAGGACGAATCTTTGGAAGAGTGCGCAGATCATTCTGCGCTTTGGATTCCACTGGAACCGTGGAGAAGATAATAGCTTTCGCTTTTGTTAAGATGCTATGGCGTGACGAACAGCTCTAAAAACAAAGCGGTGAATAATCACCGCAGTCCAAAGTCAGGCCGAAGCGCCTGACGTAAAGATGCAAAGACAGAAGAACCGGAGAACATGACGTGGACAGTACTGGAAATGCGTATAGCAGACAGGGCGAAAGCCCGTACCTACTACTTCACAAATCCAGCTCCGACGACATTGAGCTTCCTGCCGTTGGAAAGAATGACGGTAAGCAGTTTAGAAGGGACATCAGAATATTTCATGTTGCCCAGAGGTGATACGTCGTCGCTGTTCCCTGCGAGTTTCGAAAGAAGTTCGAGCTGTTCACCGGCGGTGAGCGAGATATTTGCCGGAACAGCTGCATCATTGGGAGAGCTGAGAGACACCACGGCAACTATTCCAATCCTGCCAGCCATTATATCTGTCTCCTGCGATTCGTCCACGAGTTCCAGGAGTTTCAGCTTTGCAAGTACGCCGCCCTTCCTGGTTTCCTCCACATGCAAGACAAAGGGAACCGCCGAAAGCGCCGATGTGGTTGTCGTATCGTTGCCGACGCCTGCACCTTCGACTCCGTAGAAGAACATGTAGAGGCCTTCGTCTAGTTTGTCAGCGAGCTGCGTATCATCCTTTGCTTTCACGAGCGTGCTTTCAACCCAGATAGTCTCGTATGTTCCGTTTATCGGATCCTCGTCCCAGGCATTGCGGGTGTCCAGGAAGTCCTGCAGGCCCATCACATCGGCATGCAGAGGCACTACCACAGGCTCGGCGGGGATGTATGCCGACATGTCGAAGAAGCCGTTCGCCTCAAGACAACCCTTCCTCGTAGCCACCGTATGGCTCGCGGTGCCCTTTGCAGTGTCGGGCATGTCATTAAAGAAGAAATCAAACGTGTGCTCTCCCTCGGAATTGACAGCGGTCGAATACTTGAACACACCCTTGGCGTCAGTCTTCGTGAGCACCGAAACAGCACCTGTAATCGGATTCCTGGCCTTCAGCACGATGTTCGGTATGCCATTGATGCCGGACTCGTCAAGAACCTTGCCTGCGAATTTCGCAGTGAATGGCACCGCAAGATCGTTCGCGGGAACCTGCGTGAGTACTATGTCGGCCACCGAATAGCATGTCACCTTCAGCGTAACGCCAGAATATGCAGTCGTGCCATAGAGCAAAAAATACCATGTGCCGGCCGCGGGATTGCTGACAGTAATGGTCTCAACGATGCCGCTTTCTACGCCCTTCACGCCATACGAAGCCTTCGTCGGACAGGTTGCGAACTTCGCAAAGAGGTCGCAGTCGTTTTTCAGGATCGGACTCCCATCGATAGTCGCCACAAGCCTTGTCATGCCAACCGGAACATCAACAGAGAAATACTTGCTGTTGCCAGCGCCATCATCCTGTAGGTCGGAGGCCTTACCACTGTTTAGGCTTATGCTGGGGAAGAAACAAGTCTTTCCCGTTGCAAGCGCCTGTCCGGTGGCTGATGGACTAAAGTCGCTTTCATATAGGTTCAAGTATTTCGCCTTGACCTGGTATTTGTGGTGGAAGTTATCGATTGGGGCGTAGGGGAAAATTCTTCCCTCCGTATTACCGGTAAAACTATCGTCACAATATATGTCATAACTAGTCGCACCTGGAACTGCACTCCAGGATATTGCAATATTGTCCCAATATACTCCTTTGGTGGCAGTGACCGTTGCTGGACCTTTCACCGACACCTTGCCGTAGTCGCTCCTGCTGAAATCCGACCATCCGTTGCCGTTTCCCGCCTTGATGAAATAGTAATATGTGTTGCCCCGGTTAAGAGTGGCGACGGTTCCTCCGTTCGTGTAGTCCGACATGTTGTCGTAGAACAGCTGAGAAGTTTTCACCAGGAGCTTGGCATCGGCGCTGTTTGTCGTATTCGAACGCCACACCTCATACATAGTCGCGCCTTTCACCTTCGTCCATTTAATGTTTATATGGTCGAAATACGTGCCGTTGGAAACAACAGGCACCGCAGGTATGACAGGTTTCTTCGATATGTAACCTGAGTTGCCGGTGCCGTAATTACCATAATCAAACGTGTTCTTCGCCTTCACGAAATAGTAGAACAGTTTCCCGGGAGTATCGCCAGTCACGGCCGCAGACTTGTCCTCGAATACTATATCCGTGACTTCACCCAGCTCCGTCACGCCGGTCTTTGAGTTGAGAGCGTTCCTCGCAACCACGTAGCTTGTCGCTCCGGCAACAGCCGTCCATCTTACGACTATCCTGTCCGCGAACAACCCGTCGCTCGCGTTCACACCCGCAGGGACGGCAGGCATGGCAGTCTGCTTGCTGTATTTCGCCAGCACGGACACTCCGGTGTAGTTGCTGCTGCCATAGAGATGGATCAGCCATGTGCCCCGTTCAGGGTTTGCGAACTGTGCAAGCCCGTCGCTGCCACCTCCCAGGATGCGCTTAACCGTCTTGCCCGCGGGATCGACCACGTCTATGTCGCAGTCTCCGGTACCGCCCGACACCTTTATATCCAGCAGACTCTGAAGGGCATCCGGAATGTAGATGGAATATGTCACAATGGAATCCTCATCGCCGGACGCAAGAACCGCAGTGCCGTTATTGAGTGCAATGGAAGTCGTACCAAGATTGTTCCCAGGGAGTGGACCGGCAAAATCGCTCTCCATGGAGCCGTTTTTCGCCTTCACCCAGTAATAGTAGTGATAGTTCCCTGGCTCGAAAACATCTTCATAGGTAATTCTACTTCCCGGCATGTCTGCGACTTCACTTTTCTTTTCCGCAAGCAGAATGCTGTCGGTTTTACTGCGCCAGATCTCATAGGCTGTCGCATCGGGAACGTCGTTCCATCTGAGACGCACGCGATCAATCTGATTGGAAACTGCAAACCCGGTAGGCGTTGCAAGCCCGTCGGCTCCGAAATTGAATTCCAGCGTCGCCCCGGTGTAGCCAGCATATGCATGGATCATTATGTACCAGTCCCCGGCTAGGGGATTCAATATCGTTATACTTTCGCCCTGCCCTGCAGGGTTCGTGGATTTATAATCATATGTGAAAGTCGAAGGGATCTTGTCATATCTTGCGTACAGGTCGCAGTCGCCTGTGAATCCTTTCAGCGTCACCATCAGATATTTCTGCAGGCTGTCAGGAACATTTATCCTGTAAACATGGCTTTCGCCTGCCAAACCATTGAGATTGGCAAGGGGAACTGCCTTGGCAAGGGTATTATTTGTCGTTAAGTCAAAGAAATTTGCTGTAGCTGTTGCACTGCAGTCATTCAAACCAGTCAAAATTAAAGTCGTGTTTGGCGAATTTGGTTCTGCAATTATTCCCTGTCCAGACAATGTCCAGTTGACGAAATGGGAGTTCCCTGAATCTGTTGCAGTAATATTTTGAAGCGTGTTGGTGTCGAAAATTCCTCCTCCATCAACCGATCCATTTCCAACTTGGTTCAAGATGATGGTCCCCTGATTATGCGTGAAATTCGCAGTAATTGTCATGTCGTGGGTGACCTTGCTGACTGTAAGGGGGTTTTCATTGCTTGTCACATCTCCAGTCCAACCAGTAAAATGATAATATGTATCAGGAACTGCTGTTACAGGAGTGCAATCCTCTCCAGGCTTTATCATTTGCGTTGTTGTGCCACCAGGGATAGTTCCCTTCAAGCCTTCGATGAATGTCACGGTACATACCGCTTTAGATTCATAGGCTCCTATTGTCCTGAATCCGGAAGTAGGCCTTGGATATCCCCTTTGATCAGTGTCGGGGCATCCGTTCCAATTTCCACCTCCTGCAGACTTGGGAATTGCTATTGCAGAGCTATTTGCAGGGATTGCGCAAGTTTTTGTAAAGCCGCAATTATCGGCCAATGGGCACAGCCGCGGATTAGCAGTGATGATATTCGTTCCACCTGCATATCCACCTTGGACAACGCAGTATGAAAGTGTCGGGTAGGATTGAAGGGTTTATTGTATATTTGAGTAATTGATGGAGAATTCCCCCAGAATATGGAATTTGCAATCACCGGATTGGAGTAAGAGATGTTATACATCCCGCCACCGATTTTTGAGGAATTGTCTTTGAACGTGCAGTTCGTAAGTACGGGAGAGGATTCTGAGTTACATATTCCACCTCCCATTCCTCCTGTAGTAGTAGGCTGAAAGCTGTCATATCCATGAGATGAAACAGTTGAGTTACCGCTAAAAGTACAGTTGGTAAGTCTTGGCGATGAATAATGGTTGAACATTCCACCTCCCATACATTGAAGTCCACTTTCATCCCAAACCCCTGCACAGTTATCGATGAATGTACAGTTTGTAAGATTTGGAGAGGAGCCACTATTATTATACATTCCACCGCCAACTCCTAAATTTGCTATATTCCTGCTGAAAGTGCAGTTGTATAGAGTCGGCGAGGCATTGGTATAATTATGCATTCCGCCGCCATACCCTCCAATGTTCCCGCTGAAAGTGCAGTTGTTAATCGTAGGAGATGAAGATCTGTTATACATCCCTCCTCCGGAGTATCTCTCCCCTGTCGGACTCACCATCCCATTTCCTCCAGAGATAGTAAATCCGTCAATGATAGCAGTACTGTCAAGATTCAATCCTTCCGGATGGCAGAAGACGCTATAGCAGTTATCAGAATTATCGCCTGCAGTTCCAATGTCCCCGGAAAGAATTGTTGGATTAGCGAGTATATCCCGCTGTGTTAGAAATATCTCTGTCCCAATGAGTCCTCCATAAACGGATACTCCGTTTTTGAGAGAGAAATGCATTGCGCGAATACTTTGATCCCAATATTCCCTTGCACCATTCGGCCAGGATGTGGGATTGTATGAGCCCTTCGCAACCCAGACCTGATCTCCTGAAACAGCCGCATCTATCGCAGGCTGGAGGTTGGTATAGGCATTCGTCCATGAAGTACCGTCATTAGCGCCTGTGGCATCTGATTTGACATAAATTATTATCCCGTCGAAAATGGCGGTCACGGCAAGATCACCGGTAACATTGTCGAAGGTCTTGTCCCATCCGGCAAAAGTCCATCCTTCATTTGGAGACACATTCGGTGCGACCGCTCCGGAGCCGTAGTCAACCACCTGAGAAAGCGCACCTCCTCCAACTCTAATGCCTTTGCCTGCAAGATCGAATGTCACATTGTATGTATTGATCGCGAAGTTCGCAGCAACCGTAATGTCACCAGCAACACTCGCATCTATCCTGGGATTGGCGGTAGATGAATCGGACCAGTTGACAAAATGATATCCGGCATCAGGAACAGCAGTAACCTGGGCTCCATCAGTCCCGTAATTAACCGTCTGCGGCGTTGTTCCGGTTATGCTCCCATTCACTCCTGCATTGTAGGTCAAGGTATAAGTGTTGATTGCGAAATTCGCAGTGACCGTCTTTTCGCCTGTAACATTCGTATCAGTCCTTGATGCGATCATCACATCGTCGCTCCATTTCACGAAATGATAGTTTGCATCAGGTACTGCAGTTACCTGAGCGCCATCAGCTCCGTGATTGATCGTCTGCGGGGTCGTGCCGGTGATCGAACCATTAGCACCGGCATTATAAGTAAAGGTATAAATATTTATTGCGAAACTCGCAGTGACGGTCTTGTCGCTTGTGATATTCGTGTCGGTCCTAGATGCAGTCATTACGTCGTCGTTCCATTTGACAAAATGATATCCGGCATCAGGAACAGCAGTAACCTGGGCTCCATCAGTCCCGTAATTGACCGTCTGCGGCGTTGTTCCGGTTATGCTCCCATTCACTCCTGCATTGTAGGTCAAGGTATAAGTATTGATTGCGAAATTAGCCGTTGTTGTCATGTTTGAAATGACATTTGTTACAGTCAACGGGTTTACAAGGCCAACATAGTCGCCTGTCCAACCTGTGAAATGATATCCGGCATTAGGAACAGCGGTGACGGCAGTGCAGTTGCCACCATGGGCGACAATCTGGGTTTTGCCTCCGGTTATTGTCCCGTTGGCTCCCTCTATGAATGTCGCAGTATAAGTATTGAGTGCGAAGGTAGCAGTAACTGTGCACGCAGCTGAAAGAGTGACGGTCGCGCTTGCATTATTAGCATTTCCAAATACTGCCTTGTCCGCAGGTGATGCAGTCCAGTTCACAAAGTGATAGCCGATAGAAGGAGTTGCTGTGATCGCTGTGGCTGTACCCTTCCTGATACTCGTTGCACCTGAGGGCAAAGCAGTTCCTCCAGGAGCAGGGAACACCGCCATCGTCAGATAGTCGATGTCGTATAGTTCGGAAATTTCCGTATCAGTAAGGGCACGGCGATAGATGCGCAGATCATCTAACTCCCCATTGAAGAAATAGCTATATCCTGAATATGGATTTTTCCCAATCAGCAAATCAACTGTGGTTGCCAGAGAAGTTGTAGTAGTATCGGTTACAGGAGTCGCAACTTGAATGCCATCAATATAAAGCAGCAACTTATCCTGTGATGTATTTCGAACTGCCGTGAGCTGATGCCATTTTCCATCATTAACTGCCGCAGGACTGAAAATTTGAGGATATGTGTTATTAGTATCTTCAAGTTCAAATCCTATTTTATTTTGAGGTGTAATCTTAAGCCTGTATCCCTCATCGAAAACACCTCCAACCATTCTCCTCTTTATAAACAAATCTATTTCAGAAGAAGCAGGAGCCGATGTTTTAAACCAAGCGCTCAATGTAAAACTGTCGTTCAATCCGAAGTCAAAGTCGCCACTGATGGGATCATGCAGATTTATATAATCATCGATACCGTCAAAGTGATATGCTGAATTGGCATTCCCGAAACGATCATTGGCGAGGGCCGGGCCGGAAACGGTACCATTGTTGCTCCTGCCGCTTTCATCGTCGGCATTGCCGTTGAATGGATAATAGCCGACCAAAGTGTTGTCCGACATGAAATTCGCCGCAACCACCATGTCAGATGTGACATTGGTAATTGTCAAAGGATTGCCGAGCCCTGAATAATCCCCGGTCCACCCGGCAAAAAGGTGCCAGGAATTGGGAACTGCCGTGACTGCAGTGCAGTTGCCGCCATAGCTGACGGTCTGTATCTCGTTTCCGGTTATTGACCCATTGGGTCCTTCGACAAATGTCACCGTGTATTGGTTTATAGCAAAGTTGGCAGTAATGTCCATGTCGGTGGTGGCATTGCTGAGAACAAGGGGATTCTCGTTACCGACATAATCGCCGGACCAGCCGGTAAAATGGTAGCCAGTTGCAGGAACTGCAGAGACAGCTATACAGTTCCCCCCGTTATTGACTGTCTGTATCTGTATCCCCGTAATGCCGCCGTTAAGGCCAGCACGGAAAGTGATAACATTGTCCAGCCTGGGTGCGAAATTCGCAGTAATCGTCTTGTCAGCTGTAACATTCGTGATGGTCAGAGGATTGTCAATACCTATGTAAGCGCCGGTCCATCCTGTAAAATAATATCCGACATCAGGGACGGCGGTGACGGCAGTGCAGTTGCATCCATAGTCCACCGTCTGAGCCTTGCTCCCGGTTATCGTTCCACCTGAACCCTCGACAAATGTCACCGTGCGCGTGTCTATGGCAAAGTTCGCTGTTGCCGTACACATTGCAGACAGGGTCACATTCGTATTTGCCGAATTCGAGTCACCAAAAACAGCATTCCCGGCCGGATCAGCCGTCCAACCCGAAAAATGATAATTCTGAACTGGCGTAGCACTGATTGCCTGAGGAACATTTGGGGCAATCAGGACTGGTGCTGCCGGCGTAGTACTTCCCTTGTCCACTGGAGAAGAGGCCATAGTCAAATATACAGGATAAACATTTGTCTTCTGCCCACGGGCGACATCCAATGTATCGGTTACTGCGCCATTTAAAAAACGCACTCGCACGTCTACCGTGGCATCATCCGGCAGACCAAAGTGGGCGTAGGGCGTGCTTCCGGAAATCCTGACGGTCCCCCCGATGATCTCACGATAACCGAGTAGGTGATCCGACTCGCCAATATGACCCGCCTCATACACCCATACTTTGGCATTTAAGGCCGGTGTCCCATAGCGTTCGAGTGGACAAACAATGAGGTAATTATTATTGTTAGTATTGTTTACATATAACCTTGAAGAAGTGCGCAGGTCTAGGTCTCCGTCGCCATCGATGTCGCCAAAGGTCACGCCCTCTACGCTTCCTACGCCGTCTAATCCACATACAGTTGTCTGGTTAGAGAAAGTCAGGTCACCGTTGTTTATCCACATTTGAGCGTCAGCGAAAACATCGAGATATCCATCGTTATTGACATCGCCGCAAATAATATGTTTCGGGTAGCCAGTGAGAACAATTCCACAAGTTCCGGATATACTGGTAAAGAATCCGCTGCCATCGTTGAGACTGAGGGTGGATTCCGTCTGGATAAAATCCTGGTCTCCATCGTTATCAACATCGCCGAAAGCACCGCAACGGGTTTTATAGGGGGCAATGCCAGTAGATCCAGTTACATCGGAAAAGTAGCCTGAACCGTTGTTGTTTAGGATGGCAGCGCCGTCTTCGTCTTTGGTAGTAAATATGTCGATATCGCCATCATGGTCATAGTCGACGAAATATGTGCATTCAGTGTTTTGCCCAGTTGCGGCTCCGCGTGCAGCCGCCTGTTCGCTGAAATGTCCCGATCCGTTATTTACATAAAGCCGGTTGGTGCCATTTACAGAAAATATTAGCTCAAGATCGCCATCGGCGTCAATGTCCCCAAACGCACCGCCCCAGATATTGCCGGGATTACCAACCCCGCAAGAACTGCTGACGTCGGTAAACGTGCCATCACCATTATTGAGATAAACCTTGCTCCCACCCGACCAATACCAGCCTATGGCAAAATCCATAAAACCATCGTTGTTAAAGTCACCAGGGATAATACTGTGGCCTTCCAAAGCGGTTACGCCTGCATTTCCAGGTGCTTTGGTGAAAGTGCCTGCACCATTGTTGAGATAAACAAAGTCGCCTCCGTAACTCGCTCGCGTATCTGCAAGGTCAAGGTCACCATCATTGTCGATGTCAAAGAATGTATTGCCACTAGAAACAGATACTGAAGGAAACTTTGCTGCAGTAACATCTGTAAAAAGAATAATTGCAAAATTAGCTGTAATTGTCATATTTGAAGTGACATTGCTAATAGTCATAGGATTGGCCGTTCCAGAATAATCACCAGTCCATTTCAAAAAACCATAAGCTGTGTTTGGAACTGCGGAAACCGCACTGCAGCTGCCACCATGATCGACAATCTGGACTTTTGTCCCGGCGATCGTACCGTTTGCGCCTTCGACAAATGTCACCGTGTATTGGTTTATAGCAAAGTTGGCGGTGATGTCCATGTCTGACGTGACATTGTCAAGAGCAAGGGGATTCTCGTTACCGACATAATCGCCGGACCAGCCGGTAAAATGGTAGCCAGTTGCAGGAACTGCAGTGACCTCATTGCAGCTTCCTCCGTCATTGACTGTCTGTATCTGCGTCCCCGTGAGACTGCCGTTAGCGCCAGCAAGGAAAATGACGACATTGTCCAGCCTGGGTGCGAAATTCGCAGTAATCGTCTTGTCAGCTGTAACATTCATGATGGTCAGAGGATTGTCAATGCCTATATAAGCGCCGGTCCATCCTGTAAAATAATATCCTCCATCAGGGACACCGGTAACGGCAGTGCAGTTGCCTCCATAGTCCACCGTCTGAGCCTTGCTCCCGGTTATCGTTCCGCCTGAACCCTCGACAAATGTCACCGTGCGCGTGTCTATGGCAAAGTTAGCTGTTACCGTACACATTGCAGACAGGGTCACATTCGTATCAGCAGAATTTGGGTCGCCAAAGACTGCACTTCCAGAGGGGGCGGCAGTCCAATTGGTAAAATGATAATTCTGAATTGGTGTGGCGCTGATTGCCTGAGGAACATTTGGGGCAACCAAGACTGGTAATGCCGGCGCAGTGCTTCCCTTGTCCGCCGGAGAAGAGGTCGTTGTCAGATATACAGGATTTATGGTTGTTCTTTGCCCGCGTGCAACATTTAGCGTATCGGTTACAGCTCCACTTAAAAAGCGTACGCGAACGTCAACAGCAGCATTGTTCGGCAGGCCGAAGTGGGCATTAGGCATACTCCCGGAATGCCTGACTGCACCGCCTATGACCTCACGATAACCCAGAAGATAGCCTGGATCACCAATGTGTCCAGCCTCATATATCCAGACCTTCGCATTAAAAGCAGGGCTGCCGTAACGCTCCGTAGGGCAGACAATAAGATAATTGCTGTTGTTGGTATTGTTTACAAACAACTTTGATGTGGTACGAAGATCAAGGTCACCATCACCGTCGATATCACCAAAGATTGCACTATCGACATTGCCAACGCTTCCAATTCCGTTAACAGAAGTTCTCTCGGTGAATGTAAGGTCTCCATTGTTTATCCAGAGCTTACCGGTTTCGAGCAGATCGAGATATCCGTCGTTATTGACATCGGCAAACATAGCCTGGGGCCCACCGCCGGGAGTGATGTCGCAAGTTCCGGCAATGCTGGTAAATGTGCCGTTACCATTGTTAATAAAAAGACCGGAGGAGCCTGACGAGAAGAAATCCAAGTCCCCGTCATTGTCCATATCACCAAAACAGGCAGAAGCTGCTGTACTTGTAATTCCAGATGCTGCTGTTACATCCGTGAAATGTCCTGTTCCGTCATTTCGCAGAAGAGTTATGATTCCGGAAACAACAATCAGGTCAATATCACCGTCGTTGTCGTAGTCAATAAAATACGAGGCAGTGCTGTTTCCGCCGGTTGCGGCGCCGCGAGCACTCGCTTCATTGCTGAAATGTCCGGTTCCGTTATTTACATAAAGCCGGTTGCTGCCGTTGACGGCAAGGACAAGGTCTAGATCTCCATCGGCGTCAATGTCGCCAAACGCACCGCTCCAGACATTTCCAGGATTTCCTACCCCGCAGGAGCTGCTTACATTGGAAAACGTGTTATTTCCATTGTTTCGATAGACTTGACTGCCGCCTACCCAGTACCAGCCAATGGCAAAATCCATATATCCGTCATTGTCGAAGTCGCCGGGAATGACACTATGTCCTTCAGAAAACGTAACCCCTGCATTGCCGGAAGCCTTGGTGAATGTTCCAGCGCCATTATTAATGTAGACAAAGTCGCCACCAAAACTCGCTCGCGTATCGGCAAGGTCAAGGTCACCGTCATTGTCAATGTCAAAGAACGAATTTCCAAGGGACTCCGAAACAGCCGGAAATCTGGCTGCAGTAACGTCTGTAAAAAGAATGATTGAGAAATTCGCAGTGATTGTCATGTTTGAAGTGACGTTGGCAATGGTCAATGGGTTGCCTGTCCCGGTATAGTCACCAGTCCAACTGTCAAAATAGTATCCGGGAGATGGAACGGCCGTTACTTCAGTGCATGCCGAACCGAGGTCGACGAGCTGGACTTTTGTTCCTGTAATTGATCCGTTCGCGCCTTCAACAAAATTCACGGTATATTGCTCAACAGCCCAAGTTGAATATGGAAGAATAAGGGAAACAGCTAGAATTATCATCAGCCGTATAAACTTGGATGTTGAACCATATATCATAAATCGCCTCTGAGAACACCTTGCTGCCGCAGAAAGAATCTTCTGTAAAACAAGAAAAACTTACCCCCCTGCAGGCAGGAATTTACGTAGCATCAAACACACCTAATGGTAATGTAATTAACAACCTGTTAATGTCAAGCGACTTAGAAAATATTTACACCATATTTTTCAATAAGACGCCTTCTTTTCGGCAATTGCAGTTTTCTTGTTGGTGTGGGGATGGAAATACAGGTTTTTCTTTTCCTTGACATCAATATACGGGGCCTGGCACGAAGTTATGCTGGACTCCTGGACCAGATACGGCTAAAAGAGGAAAAGACAAGGAATCAGGTGAGCTGGATACAAACCTTCTTCCCGCATGCCCTTGCATAGTCGAAAAGCGTGGCAAGTGTGATGTTCTGCCCCTGTTCAATCCTTGCGAGGTTCGACTGCGAAGTGTGCAGCTTCCTTGCAAGCTGCGTCTGCGTGAGGCGTGTTTCCTCTCTTGCCTTATGGAGAATCTCGGCGACTTCATAGGCTTTGCCGAGAGCGTCGTATGTCCGCCGGTTTTCCGGCTTGGACAAAAGCCTGTCCCGTCTTTCCCGGCGTTTTGCGACAAGCTCCTTTTTGATTTTCTGGTCGATCGGCCAGTCCGACCCGGTCAGCTTCCTCATCATATTCATGGGTTCACCTCATCAATCTTAAGATTTTCCTGGTTTGATGATCAAATGATAAACAGGCAATCCTTCCGCCCTATCATTTCAGACAGTCCGCCTGTTCCCAGTCTTCCAGAACAAGATGTTTTATGCGGGAAAATTCGCTCGTGTTATGTGTTACAAGGATTATTTTTTTGGTTAGCGCTATTCCGGCGATGATAAGGTCGTACGGGCCGACGGGCATACCCTTCCTGTCAAGTTCAAACCGTATTCTCCCACATTGCTCAGCAACGGCATCATCAACCTGAGCACTCTGAAAGCGAGACAGGAAATCGTTCTATGCTGATAAGGTCTTTTGCTGTCCGTTGCTTTTGTATGCACCATAATACAATTCGAATCTCACAATCGAAGGAATGCAGATATCCTCATCATCAACTGCAAGTATTTTCTCGTGCAATATCTTCGAGGATCCCCTAAGCAGATGAATGCACACATTGGTGTCAATCAGATATTTCACAGCGATTCCCGCTCCTCATATCCGCCCTGGGGGAACCGGTCGGGAAAATCCGGGATGACGCCGAAGAACTCCTTCAGGCTTTTCCTGTTTCTCTTCAGTTCGTCTTCAAGGATTATTATTATTTCAGCCTTCCTGTGCACAAAATCTCTTGGCATTTTGACCAATTCCGGTAAATCTTCGTATGTTGTCCTTATTGCGTTCATGCTATAGCACCTCCGTTCAGTTCCATTCAAATTCAGAATCTTGCCATGGACTTCATAGCCCGATAAATATTTTGACTGCAGTTTAGCTCAATCTATGCCCTCGGGGATTTATTTCAATCCGAACCAAAGTTCATTAAAGGAATATGAATAATACTGCAAGTGAAATTTTAATCAATTCTTCCGGCGCCGAACCTGCGGGACGGCAGGCTGCCATGCCAGATTATGTCACGCCTGTCGAGGGTCTTGCAGTCATCGCTCGATGGCGGGGTGTAGATGATCCTGAACATGTCGCCCCACTGGTCGCAGGCGACGCCGATTTCCTCGGGACCGCTCTTTCCATTTACAAACCAGCGGGGTTCGGCGAAATCGAAATCAAAGGATGTCTTTTCGTTCGGCTTGAGGATGATCACGTTTTCGTTCCGGGGCTTGACGGGAGAATCAAACTTCTTGGAAAAAGTCCATTCCTTCGTGGAGGTTTCGGATGAAACAACCGAGAATGATCTGAAGTCGGGGAGATCCACAAGCGCGATAGGTTTGTCGGAAACATTCTGGAGCGTGAGTTTTACTTTGGGGCTTCTACGTTCTTTTGCATCTGAATTAGCCTGCGGAGCCTGGGGCGGCCGACCACCCTGCTGCTGCCAGCCCGTCAACCTCACTGGATTTTCAGTTATCTGAAGGCCTATTCCGAGCGGGCTCCAGCGGTATCCTTTCGCGACAGCCGTCCCGTCGCTTCCAAGCGCGACCTCGACTTCAAGCGGCACATGGATTTCATTTCCAATTCCAGCGCGCTTCTCGATCTCAAGCCCCTTCTTCTGCTGTACGAAATATTTCTCGATACCATATTTGAGATGAAGGACTTTTTCAGGACTGCCCCAGCCCCAGTTTTGATCATATCTACCTTTTATAAATACGGAACCCTTCGGGGGCATGCTGGCAGAACAGCCGTCAAAGGAATATAGGTTGTCATCCCCTTTCCTGAGCGTGATATAAAATTTCCCGCCTTTTTCGACGGGAAATTTTTCTTTCACGACTGACCTTGGTATGGTAGAAATTTCATAATTCAGGCTGACATAGTCGCCACGGAAAGGATCCCGCGGATCTACCGGCATTGTCCGCAGGAACACCGTCTTGCCGGTCATTATGATCATCTCCCTGTATCCAGCCATATACATAAGGACGAACAGCTGAAGTATCGCTGAAGCAATTATGAGGATGTTTCTCATGGTTTCACCTCCGCGGCTTCCTTCTTACTTCTGGAGTAGAGCATTCCAACGATGAAAATCCCGGCCCCGACACCCAGGAAGACGATTCCCCTGACAAGAAGGCTGTCAAACAGGTCTGCGTATCTCGCAAACGCCAGAAATGCCAGGAGGATCGTGCCGGCGGCGGTCAGCTTGGAATTGACATTCCTGCATCCGAACGAGATGAGCATGATGCTCTGGAACAGGAAAATGATGTTGAAAACAGCGGCGCCTCCCCAGCCATTGAATTCAGACAACCAGCCGAAATTCAGGGTCACCGCCAAAACAGTTAGCGGAACTGCAAAATGCTCGACGCGGTAGAGCCTGTTCAAATCCTCCTTGAATTTCCCGAGCGGAAAAATCACCAGGCCCCATGCAGATATTGCCGCAGCTGCGGTGACAAGCACATAGATCGTCGAGTTGACCTCATTGAACCAGTAATTCCTGAATATATGCCGGTCGGCGTCTGGAAAAGTAAAGATATACAGGGAGATCCAGTAGAGGATGTTTCCATAAACGGCCAACAAGGCTGAACTTTCCGGGAACAGGTTCTTCTTCTTTGCAATTATGGCCAGCGCCAGGAGGAGTCCTGCAATCGAGATGAAAAGTGCTGGAGCGACGCGTTCAAAGAAATAATGGCAGTTGAAGAGAAGGGAGAGTATGAATGATGGAACAGCGACCGCCAGCAATATTCTTGAGCGCATTTTCCATGCTAGAGGAAGTATTCCGATCAGGATCAGGAGAGGTGCGATATTCGTCCTGGAATCAAAACCGAAGTTTTCAAACGAACACCATAGCACCAGAAGAATCGATGCCATGACCCCCTGGACTACCGACGGCATTGACCAGGCGAGCATCAGGGCTCCAATGCCCCACACGATGAACGCGTTCGGGTAATGTTCGTCGATGTTGTAGATCTGCGCGACGAGCCAGATTCCAGATCCGAAAAGCATTGTACCAAACGCAAAGAAAGCTTCTGAGAGTGCCGAATACTTTTCGCCTTTAGACCTGAAATAGAAACCGGCTCCGTGCGCGCCGACGAGTGCGGAAAAGATGATTGCGAGTTTCGCAAACTTAGGAATTGCGTCCCAGTTGTAGGCGAAGAGCAGGATTATGCCAAGTCCGAAGATGATTGCTCCGATGACCGAGAAAATCAGGGTTCCCCAGTTCCTGGAAGGAGCCTCTTCCGGATAGAGGGCGGAAATCCTGTCGGCCTGTGAACGGTCGATAATGCCGTCCTTGATCCAGCGCTCGATCTCATGCAGAATAAATTTCCTGTCCCTGCTCAATCCGCATCCCCCGTGAGAAGTTGTTGAATATCGGCAACTGCAAAATTGCCCCTATAGAGCCGATTTATTAAGTTGGAGTTCACGGCTTTAGCGTGTCTAGATTCATAAATACCAAGACAAACTAAAGTTTGAACTCCAACGAACACGCTTCCGCAACAAGCGTTTCATGTGTTTATTGCAATCTTAAGAGAATACAATATAATTGCTAAGGCGGAGACCGCAACTCGGTAATCCGTGAATTTAGTTTGGTAGTCAAGCCATTATTGGCTGTGGCTTAAAAGAGCTAAGAAACACGCAATATTGCGTTAACTACAAACTAATATATTTCCATGTTTACCATACGCATATTTGCATATAAGAAGCATCTCTGCAGGCTTCTGTCCCAGAGGGACGAAATGGAAATAGGCAGGGGCTTCAGCCCCTGTTGAATGGATTATATGTATTTAGGCGTGCCGTAGGTACGCCGCGTGAAAACCATAAACCCGGACGTTGACATCGCGTACCATGGCACGCGAACACAACTACGGCAATAGTGCGCAAGCTATTTCGCCTCGTATGTCGAATCGCCATTGTTATAGTCGATATAAAGGCTCCTGGATCTGCCGGCATGGTTGTCCATGAAAAGTATGTTGGCGCTCCGACTGTGGCGGAACGCAGTTGCCTGGCCCCAGTTAGGGGTGGTCGACTCGTCCCATACCGACCAGAGGCAGTGGTTGGTCACATCTACGAGCAGATATACCTTCGACATATTAGTGAAGTTGTAATATGGCCTGCTCCTCATCCCCGTGGTCAACGCATTGTTCGGGTACTTGCTGTTGTATCCTATGCAGGGCTGCTGCCAGTAATCCTTCTGCGTGTTCGCAACGACCGGACACCAGGCAAGGCGCTTCTTTATAGTCGGGGAAGGATTGTACTCTTCGTTGCCGTAATATGGGCCTATCCATAGACCTGTATACCATGACATTGTCCGTGAGCTGTGTACGGTGCCGTCCTCGGGATATGTTATCGAACCATAGGTAATCTGGTTCGGAGGCAGGTAACCCTGGTTGTCCTCGGCATACATGCCGAATGCCAGTCCGAGCTGCTTCATGTTGTTCATGCATGCGATTCCCATCGCAGTGTCCTTCGCCGACTTCAATGCCGGGAGCAGGAGCGCCGCGAGGATTGCGATGATCGCAATTACCACGAGGAGTTCGATCAAGGTGAACATCCTTATAATTTTTTTATTTCCGTACGGAAATGATTTTTTTTTCGTGCACACATACATAATAAATCCTCCAATGCTAAAGAATCCTGTTTTCAATTTTGCAGCCGCATGATTCCCTGATGATCAGGCCTGAAGAAATCCTCTCGTCATGTATTTCATTGCGCCCGGCTTCGCCTTCAATGATCTTGATCAGATGGGAAAGCGCCTTGACTCCGAGCTCGTCGAAATGGACATGTACCGTAGTCAGCGACGGCCTTATCAGGCTTGAAAGCTGGATGTCATCGAAACCGATGATTGCGATATCCCTGCCAATCACAAGCCCCCTCGCCTTTGCTGCTTCATATGCGCCGACAGCCATGACGTCGTTCGCGACAAAGACGGCATCAGGCATCTCATTCATTGAGACGAGGCGGGAAAAAGCCAGGAATCCGGACTGCATCGTGAAATCCCCTTCGACAATAAAATTCGGTTTCACGTGGATTCCATATTTCTCATGGGCGTTCATGTAACCGCCGAGGCGTTCATCCGAATCAATATTCCTTCCCGGACCTTTGATCATGGCAATCTTCCTGAGCTTGTGCAGCTTTATGAGATGTTCGACTGCGACATATGCGCCCTGGGCGTTGTCAATCCTGATCGAAGTGCTGCAGCCGCTTCCCGAGGGAGTGCTGAAAGTCACGACAGGCACAAGCATGTCGGAAATAATTCCCTTTACATCTATTTCAGCCTGCGGGGCCATGAGGATTATACCGTCGACGGAAACGGATTCCATGTACTGCATGATATCCCTGAGCGACTCTTCGCTGCCGTTGTAGGTTGAAAAAACAAGCCTGTGCTTCATCCTCTTTATTTCATTTTCGATCCCGTAGAAGAAGTCACCTATGTTGCTGGGCATTACAAGACCGACAGTTCTGACTCCGTCAGCTTTTCTTCCAGCGGTGAAACCCGGCCTGTAATTCATCTCCCTGGCAATCTGGAGGATCTTCCGCCTGGTATCCTCTTGGACAATGCTCTTGTTGTTCATCACGCGGGAAACCGTGGCGGTGGAAACATCTGCGAGTTTCGCAATTTCATTTATATTTATTGGCTTGACCATATGCCCTCCATGTAAATGCAAATATTTTCATTATTTATGTAAATCTTAACATTTTATTCGCCTTTGTCAAGGTTTATTAAAAAATAATTATCATCTTTTTACTGTTATTAAATCCCAATTACGCATATTGTCTATATTTTCATGTTTTATGCAATTATCTATTATTTTAACACTTCCACCAAGCAATCGATACATTATTGTATTTTTTTATAATCATTGTATTGTTTTATAAATTCAGGTGATTATATTTATTTGAAAAGACAGGACCATTGCCCACATAAAAAAGGAGTTGCAGGCTATGATAAAGAAGAGCGGGAAAAAGAGGATCCATATCGTATCGTACACTCACTGGGACAGGGAATTCCGCTGGGAATTTGAACGCACACGCATGCGCCTTGTCGACTGCGTCGACAAGCTCCTTGACATCATGAAGAAGAAAAAGGACTACAGATCATTCCTTTTCGACGGACAGGTCACAATGCTCGACGACTACCTCGAGATCAGGCCTGAAAAGACGGAAGAGATAAAGAAGCTGGCAAAAGATGGGCGACTTGAACTCGGTCCATGGTTCACGCTCGCAGACTGCTCCCCCATACAAGGCGAATCCGTTGTCCGCAACATCCTGTACGGTTTCAGGAAATCCAAGGAATACGGACATGTCCTCAAATGCGGCTACAATGTATTCTCGTTCGGACAGATCGCCCAGCTGCCGCAGATCTATGCGAACTTCGGCATCGACACCATCCTGTTCTACAAGCACATGGATCCGAAGAAATCCAAATACCACGAATTCATATGGGAGGCGCCGGACGGCACGCGCGCCCTCACATCCAGGCTCGGACGCGAAGCCCGCTGGAACTTCTTCTTCGCAGGACACATCCCCCTCGTATATGACAAGGACGCCTGGCACAAGGACTGGCAGTACAAGTGGGGCGAACTCGGCAAGGTCTTCCATACGGCTGATCCTGAAGGATACGGATGGTTCTATGACATACTTGATCCTGAGACCTTCTACAATAAGGACAATCTGCGGATGGCGATGGAGCGCACGCTCAAGACTGTCGAAGGTACTGCGGCGCCTGGAGTCGTCCTGTTCTTCGATGGAACTGACTTCACTGAACCCCATCCCCTCATGGCCGACATGATCAAGGCGCTCAAGGACGAGTACAAGGACGAATACGAAGTTGTCCACAGCACGCTCAAGGATTATCTCGACGAGCTCAAGGAGGAATTGAAGGATCGCAAGGATCTTGCTGTCGTGAAGGGTCCGATGCGCGATGGTCCGGTCGGCGCGATCCATACCGACGTATTCTCGATCCATCCTGAAATAATGATCGAGAACAGCCATGCCGAGAACAGGATCATGCGCTGGACGGAACCTCTTGCGGCCATTTCATGGATCCTCGACATTGAAAAATATCCGTCCGCATATTTCGAGAAGATCTGGAGGCTCATGTTCCAGAGCCATGCGCACGATTCGATGCACGGCCTCGGTCCGAAGACACTCGGCGAAGGTGAAATGAGCAGGCTCAAGCAGGCGCATGTGATCGCACAGGGTCTTGAACGCCGCGGCCTCCAGAACCTGACAAAGGAGATCAACACCAGCGAAGTCTCCGACACCGAATTCTTCCTCAGTGTCAACAATCCATCATCCTTCTCCCGCTCGGAAGTCGTCGAAGCCTATATCGACGTGCCCCGCGATGCCAGGCTCAACTATCTCGTCATAGAGGATATGGATGGGAAGCCTGTGCAGATGCAGGAGGTGGAACGTTCCGAGACACGCGCCGGAATCTACCATCCGCGCAGCCGCAACATGCCGTTCTACTGCACGAAGGTCCACATCTACTTCCTGGCGCAGCACGTACCTGCCCTAGGATACAAGACCTTCAAGATCAAATGGGCCGAGAAGAACGAATATCCGTATCCCCACGAGGACTGGGATGCCCCGCGCATCTATGCGCTCAACCTGATCAGCGGGCCATACGAGGCTGAAAATGAATTCATCCGCCTCAAGATAAACGCCAATGGAACCTTCAACGTCACAGACAAGAGGACCGGACGCGCCTATGAGAACCTGAATTATTTCCTCGACCATGGTGACAAGGGCAACATGTGGATGTCCAGCACTCCAGGCAACGACAGCCTCATCAACAGCCTGAACTCCTCGGCGAAGATCTCCATCAACGTGAACGGCCCCCTCGCCGTATCCTTCACGATCGAGCAGACACTCCAGCTCCCTGCGGAACTCGACTGGATCAAGCAGCACCGTTCGGAACACATGAAGGACATGCCTGTCACCGTCAAGCTCCTCCTTAAGAAGGGGAGCCCGTACCTCGAAGTCGAAACCTCAATCACCAATACCGTCAAGGACCATTACTTGAAAGTCTGTTTCCCGACAAGGCTGAAGGCCGATAAGACATGGGCTGAAGGTTCATTCTCGGTGACGGAATTCCCGGTCAGGCCGACTGTCACCGGCGAGATGAGGGGCAACGAGCTTGCCCGCCATCCTGCCCAGCTCTGGTTTGATCTGAGCGACGGCAAGGAAGGCCTTGCGATCCTTTCAGACGCCTCCAAGGACTATGAAATCCTCGAGAACGACACGAACGGCACGATGGCGATGGGGCTTGTCAGGAGCGTAAGGCTCAGGATCCCGTGCGACAACCGTCTCTGGATGGAATATCCCGGCGATGAGAGCTCCCAGTCGCTTGGCAGTTTCACGTACAGATATGCAGTCATGCCCCACAAGGGGACATGGGACAAGTGCGGACTCTACAACAGCTCGCTTTCCTTCAACACGCCGATGAAGGCCTGCCAGTTCGGCAAGCAGAAAGGCTCTTTGCCGCTGCAGAAGAGCTTCCTGGAAATCGAAGGCGACAATATCGTCCTCAGCTCGGTCAAGAAGGCGGAGGAACGCAACAGCGTGATTGTCAGGTTCTACAATCCTACGGAGGAGACGAAGGACTGCACTCTCATACCAGGATTCGAATTCAAGGATGCATATATGGCAAATCTCAATGAGGAAAGACTTGAAAAACTGTCTCCTCAAGGGAAGATTATCAGAATGAAGGCTGGAAAGGGCAAGATATTGACTGTTGAATTCAAGCTCTGATGTAAATTTCCTCCGGAGCAAAGCTTCCTGCGGAAATTCACATGTATGTGGAGCGCTGGCCTCTGGCCGGCAGTTATTATATTTAACTTGTCTTTCTGCCATTTAATTATTGATGCGTTCACAAGGGGGTAACATCCATGCAGTCGGTGCTATATTCTGTAGTTGCAGTATGGGGCGCGATCGCCCTTGTATTAGCTTTTGGCGCAGCAGCTATCACTGTAATCGGAGTACTCCTCCTGAAAAAGAAAAATACGGCGGCTGGAATAATCCTGTCCCTTATAGGCGCTATAGGAATCTTGTTATCCTTTGCCCTGATCGGCTGCATCTGCTATGCCTTTTACTTCATGACAAGTATTCCAGGATACAAAGAGGCTAAAGTAGAAGAATTCAATCCGGATGGATATTCCGGAAAACTCGCAACCATCAGCTTCCCTTTCAAAGGGGATTCCGTGCTCACGGAATCCAACAGCGACAAGAACCTTGATATCAGATACAGTTCCAGGGACGGAACATTCAAAGTACCGGCCGGCATGCACGATTTCAGTTCCTACGAGATTTGGGCAACCGATGAAAAAGGCGGCAAATGGGAAGCAAGTTCCTGGAAAACCGCTGATTTCGAAAACACAATCAACCTTGCTGAAGATTCAAAAATGGAATTACTTGCCGGCCCTCCTTTCACAGCCAAACTCTCTATAAAGGAAAAATCCGACGGAACAGTTTCATTTTCATTGAACTATAAAGACAGGAAGGGAAATGACTTCTCCCTTCTTCCAGAGAACAGGAATGATGGCGCTCCTGGCTTTGAAGTCCTCTCAGCCTCAGGGGAGAAGCTCTGGTCAGGCGAATTCAAATATGGCTGAGGAGGCTATTCTTTTTCGGGCCGTGCGCCTGAAACCCTCAAAGGCAGGCTTATCCTGAGACCCGTCATCAAAAGCCCATTCGAGATCGAGGCTTCAGATACGGAATGGAACAGATAGACAGGGTATAGCTGAATTCAAGGTAAACAGAGAGCAATGGCTATTTAATTCACGGTAACGACAGGACTCGACAAGATTTCCGCCTTACTTATACAGGCCGGGGGCGATGTCCAGCACTATTCTCTTGGGGGCTACGAGCGACATCTCCTTCTTGCAGACCCACCTGTCGGTGCGCTTGAGACCCTGGACCGTGTCGCCGTCAATGATGACATTGCCGTTGTCGAAGAGATAATAGGCAGTATTGAAGAGAATGTTTGATATATCCTTCGGATTGTACCTTTTGAAGCTGCACTGCACATCGTTCAGGCCTATCGCATTCAGCCCGATGGTGTCCATCACCATGTCGTCGCTGTCATGTATCTTGAAGAATCGGACGTTTATGAAGCCGTAGAGCTTGTCGGGAGACGGGTCACAGAATGAATATACGTAATTTTCAGGCTTGGTGAACTGCTGGGTCATCGGGAAATGGACGGCGCAGCAGTCGATCTTCTCAACCAACGCCCGCAATATGTTCCGGAGGAGGTTCACCCTCTGGTTATAGGCGATCTCATCGGAGTATTCATCGCTTATCTTGACAATCATGGTGCAGTTCCGGATCGTGTCCTTGGCGGTACGCCAGCTCCAGCTCTGCCTCAGCGATGATGCGTAATCAAGCAGGCTTTCACGGTCGAATGGAATCTGTTCCATGCTTATTTTAATTCTGCAGGATGGATTTTCGATATCGCCGGCGGCAAGGGTGGTCCTCTCGGTTTCAGAAAAGGTGTCT
Source organism: Lentisphaerae bacterium GWF2_50_93 (assembly GCA_001804815.1). Classification (GTDB taxonomy): domain Bacteria; phylum Verrucomicrobiota; class Lentisphaeria; order Victivallales; family GWF2-50-93; genus GWF2-50-93. The sequence goes on along the minus strand of MHBI01000019.1, from coordinate 15,516 downwards.
ATCTCAGGATTGGAAGTATATTTTTTAAGGGCCTCCAGAAGGTTGTCCTTGTTCAGCTCAGGCTTCTTCTCAAAAAAAAGTTCAATGACATAAGGCGTCGCTTCTTCCTTCTGGACTTCCGGACTGTCTTTCACGCCACTGGTCTTCTCTTCCATTGTATCAACCTTTGATGTGTCTTGAAATTAACAGTTATAATATAGATGCTGTCCGAAATAATCCCAGCAGGATAATAGATGTTCCCTAAAGATTCCGGGAGGGGCGTACCACTTCAATTCCTGGAGTTCCCCTCGACATTGAACTCGAGGGTCACCACCGCCTTGACTGTCTTCTCGATCGTCGAAGTGTCGTACTGGCCCGAATCCGAGACATCTGTGGAGTTGAGAGGGGTTATCTGGAAGACTCCCTGCGACGCCGAATTAAGCAGCCCCACCTTCCCATTGCTGTTTCTGGCAAGAATATTCGCCCTCTCGTAGCCGTTAGCAGTGGCCTTGGCGAGAAGTCTCATCTTTATATCCTCGATCTCGACATTGACGTATTCCGGCGGGAACGAAGATATCTGGATACCGTTCCTTATAAGCTCTGTCACGCTCTTTGAAACCTTGTCAACAAGCTTGACGTCCGAAGTCCTAATCTCAAAGACCTGCGTCAGGATGTAATTCTCCAGGGTGTTCGTCTTCTGTCCCTTTTCATTGAGCTTGTACTCATAGTCGGTCACAATTGACTTCAATGAGATGGCCGCATCCGGAACTCCCGCCGTCTTAAGATATTCCTGCACGGCGTTCTTTGACCTGTCAAGTTCGTCGAAGCATTGGCGCAGCTCCCCGGATTTCGAGCGTATCTCACAGAGCCAGGCGGCATGGTTTGACACGATCTTCTCTTCGGCCAGGCCTTTGACACGTATATTGTTGGCCTGCTTCATCCTCACGACGGCATTGGAAATAGTCTGGGAGGAAAGCAGTATCCCGAGCGCAATCGAAGCGCCAAGGAGAAACATCCCAATCCCTGTCGGACTTATAAAACGCTTCATGATGAGAACTTTCTTATGTTAAGTAAATTTCAAAAAAATCTGTTTTCCAATTGATCTTCCATCGCCGTTTCTCCATCTCTCCGAAATGCCGTTTCCTTATTTTCATTCCTGTGGCTTTTCAGGCAGCTTCGGGATCTTGAGCTTCTGTCCGATCTGCAGGTTCTCCGAAGTGAGCGTATCCTTGTTGGCGTCGAATATGAGCTTGAAATATCTTATGTCACCGTAGATTTCCTTGGATATCCTTGACAGGGTGTCGCCGCTTTTCACCACATAGAAGTCAGGGATCTCCTTCTTCCTGAGGGCGATGTCCGCAGAAGGCCTGGCCGATGGGTTTTCCTGGATTGGCTGTTCCGTGGCCATCTGCGGATTCAACCTCTGTCCGAGCTGTCCTTTCAGATATGCATTCTCACTCCTGAACTGGGTAAGGTGCAATATGTACCTTTTCTCCCTTTCCTTTAATATTTCCAGCTGCGTCCTTGTGTCGTCGTCGGGATATTTAGACTTGAGCTGCGAACAGTATTCCTTCTCCACGGCCTGTATCCAGATCTCTATCTTCTTTCTTTCCTGTGAGTCAGGCTCAAGTTCCAGGAATTTCCTATAATGGTAGATGGAAAGGACGGCGTCATCAAGGCTTTCATCATATATTGCAGCAAGCTCATAATGGGATTTTGCAGAGTAAGGATTTATTCTGACATATTCCTCGAAGGCCTTTGCAGATTCGGCAAAACTGCCCTTCTCCTTGAGCTTCTGGGCCTTTATATACATCGGATGCCTGGTTTCCTCTCCAGCGCCCTGATCGCAGGATGACAACAGGACAATGCCCAGGACCAGCATGATGCAGTTGAAAAATCTTTTCATCAGGAACGCCTCTTAATAATACGAGTCCATTTTGCAGGAATTCAGAAGACAGGATTCAGAATTCAGAATAAATTTAAATTCAATGCAGACCTATTTTTCATTCATTCTGACTAGCTACTGAATTCTGACCGTCTTTGCAATCCCCTCAGCCTAGAAATTAGCATACGGCGCGCAAAAGTAAAATTCAAAGGAAAAACTACTCTTTGAACTTGCCTTTGACGACCTTTTGAGTAATTTACAGGCTGACACTGAATTTTCCACACATCTGACACGGGTCCGTAGCTCAGCGGTTAGAGCAGGTGACTCATAATCACTTGGTCGCAGGTTCGATTCCTGCCGGGCCCACCATCCTTCCCTTGAAGCAACGAAAAGCGCGGAGGATGTCACGCCGCAGCCTCCCTGTCAGGGCGGACTGAAATAATAAATCAAACCCTATGATACTTTAGGGAACCTCTAAAAATTGGCATATGGCGCGCGACAGGAGATTATGGAGATACGGCTAGAAGCAAACGCCAGGAGCAGCCCCGCAGCGGGCTGTGACTGGATTTTCGACGCCACCGGAATCCATAAGAATCTGTCGCCCTTTGGGTTGCGGATCTTTTTGGCTCAAAGAAGAATGTTCCTAAGTCGGCGTATCGCTTTGGATACGCCTCTGTCAGAAATTCTCTTTGCGCTTTCAAAAATCTTCCGCAACGCGCCAAATGCGAATTTTTAGAGGTTCCCTTTATGGATTGGCATGCCAACCATGAAATTCCACGATTCCTATATTTCTACAAGTTTCAAGAAGTTTATTTTTTCGTCAAATATCCTGTTGAAATCCAAATATATCATCTTATGGTAGTCAACTTGTTAAAATAAAATCATATGGAGAATAAGAGATATGCCTAACATCAACGATGAACTGGTATTTGTATGTCCGTCATGCGGCGCAACCGAGGTCGAAGAAGTCATTGACGGAGCGACCGTCCGCAGCAAGCTTGTTTACCTGAGCCCGGAAGGCGACCACGACTACGAGACCACTCCTGTCATTGAAGGCGGGAAGATCAAGGAATTCCGCTGCTGCAGCTGCCAGGCCAAGGTTCCCTGCGAACCAAACCACCAGGCACTTTCTGACTGGCTTCTGGACAACCAGGCCGACGAGGACGTCGTCGAGGAAACCGATGGCGTTGAAGACGCTTCAGAAGATATGCCCGAGACCGATGAAGTCGTCGCAGAAGAAGAAGTGCCTCCGGAAGAAAAAGAGAACTGAGCTGATAATTCAGTCCTTTACGCACTTCTAAAATCTGAACCGGCTGTTCTTCAGCCCTGTGTTTTATTCTCCCTAAAATGCTATTCAGTTGCATCAGACACATAATCGTCCCGATTGTGGAATTGAATACTTCCGGATATTATTTATTCTTTAATTTTAAATCAATCTAGCCAAACAAACAGACCAGCCGAACTGAATAGTTTCGCCAACTTTAATTATATTACCTTTCTCAATGTATCCTTAACGCAGTACAGTAGTGCAAGATCCCTGTCGAGCATGACCTTGTGGCCACGTATGAGCAGTATCCTGTTCTCGATCCTCTCCATCGGCACAATCTGTTGAGTGGTTGGAATTACTTCTCCAGGAACGCCACGCAAGGAAGATTGCGGCAGTATCCGTCGTAGTCGAGTCCATATCCGTATACAAACACGTCCGGTATCGAGAAGCCAGAATAGTCCGGCCTGATTTGTCCAACCCTTTTTGAAGCCTTGTCCAGAAGGACGCATATCCTGATGTCAGCCGGCTTTTCCCTCTTCAAAGCCCCCATGATTTTCAGCAGGGTCCTGCCGCTGTCAAGAATGTCATCGACGATCAGCACATTTTTCCCCCTGATATCAATCTTAAGACGGGAATCGACCTTGACCCTGCCGGAACTTTTAATCCCGGTGTAAGAACTTGCGGAAATGCTGTCTATCTGAATTGGCAGGCTTATGTTCCTCACAAGGTCGGAAGCAAAGATCACGGCTCCTGTCGAAATGAATATTACAGTGAGATCCTGATCCTCATAGTCGGAGGAGATCTGGTTTCCGAGTTCGGCTACCCTCTTGCGGATACGCCGTTCGGAAATAAGGACTTTGGGTTTTGGAAGCTTCATTTTATTCCACTGTCGTTCAATGGATTAATGCAACACAAAGAGTCATACAAAAAAATCACATGGAGGGAAAATCCCAAATGGCATATAAGAAATTGGACTTGAACATAAACCCAGCAATCCAGAAATCCATTAATCCATCACCGTGATTTTATTCAGTACACATTGCTTCCGTAGGTTCCGCCCATGTAGTCGCTGAGGTAGCGTATCTTGATCTCATCCTCCTCGTGCATCGAACCAATTATGTCCGTGATGGAGATGATTCCGGCTATCTTGCCCTTCTCTATGACAGGTATATGGTGGATCTTATGCCTTTTCATGACTTTCACGATGTAATCAACTTCATCCTCTCCGGTAGCGACGACAAGCTGTTTTATCATTATATCTTCAACCTTGGTCTCATAGAAATTCCCGTCTTCGGAGCATTTCCTGATGATGTCCGTCTGGGCGATTATGCCGACATACTTGTCGGGATTCCCGGGATCTGTAACGAGCAGGCATCCGACATTGTGCTCGACCATCTTCATCACCACGTCCTTGAGCGTGGCGGTCGACTTTACTGAATAAATAACATTATTCCTGGGTTTCTCGGCGAGTATTTTCTTCAGTTTCATTTCAAGCTCCTGTTATTTTATTGCATCAGCCGCTATCGATTCAGCGAAATCCGAGACGGCACCGGCCATCGCCCCTGCAAAAGCCTCGGCTTCGGATTCATCCATCTTCTTCCTGAACGTTGAGGTTTTTTCAACATATGCCGAATTGGCTGGAAGAGAAGGCGTAATCCGGTATTCGACAGTCAATACAGCCTCCTTCCTGGCAAGATCCGCTTCGAACGCGAGAATGTTTCCGGTGACCGTATATTCCACTTTGCCTTTGCCGTCGGCAAAGGCCATTTTAAGATAACGCCTCAACATAACGTCCGGCGCTATGGCCCATCTGCTGTACGGCTCCTTGATCAGTTCGTTTTTCTCAGACCTGTAGACCATCTCCTGCTTGTATGGGCCTGTGACAGTAAATGCGCCGGCCTTCAGGGATATCTTTGAAAACTTCGAGGGGTCGGGATTTCCAATGTCATAATATTTCACCGGAACAAATGTCTCCTTGGTGAAAAAGCATCCCGCAAGAAAAAGCACCGCTATCGAAAGCATCGCTGTTCTGAAAATGAAATTACCCGGCATAAAACCCTCAGATTAACTTGTTGGCTGTCGATTCATGGCAACCCGTAAAAATACACCGGATTCTTTTGAATTCAAAATATTTGTGGCTTACCGGCATGATACCGCCATCTTCAGCAGACAGCCGACTACTTGAAAATACCTTTCAGGCTATCTCCCAGTCCCTTCACAGGATCGGTTCCTGTAGACGCAGTCTTGCCAATGGATTTGTATATTGCGTTGAAAATCTGGACTGCCGCCTCGCCTGCCGTCACGCCATCCCCCTCTTTTCCAATATCCTCAATATGGATGTCTGGAATTGGAATCGACGTCTTAGCACCCTGGAGAAGGAACACGCTCAGCGACACCTTGACATCGTTGAAATAAAAATTGTTTATCTGCACCTTTCTAGCCTCCACCCTCTCCTTCTCCTCCCTTCTGGGAGAATCTGCCGTCTCCTCCTGTCTCTTGTCCTTTTCCTTGCCTGTGTAACTCTTTACATTGGCCCTTATCTCCTTGAGGTTGCTCGTGGTCATACCCTGTTCATAGATCACGTCGACGCCGTTGACCCTGATCTCGTCTATCACGATCTTCTTCGAGAACAAAGTATCCATGTCCACTTCAACCACCAGCTCGTTGAGGCTGAACGCGTATTCCGTGCTGAACCCCTCCGGATTCCCTATCACGAAATTCTTCATCCGCGCTTTCCCGCTGAACATGGAAAAGCTGAAGCTTTCCATCTTGACCGGCGTACCTGTTATCCGGGGCACAATGCCAATGACGGCGGTCTTGACAATATATCCAAGACAGAAATAAAGCCCCACGATCAGGACGATCATGGACGCACAGAAGAACAGGATTGTCTTTTTCAGGCGCTTTTTAGTCTTGGTTTTCATCACTGCCAATTTTATTTGTGTTTCCTGGGGGCGACGACATGGACTGATTCACCGTGGACCGCATGTGCGGCCTCCATCATCGCCTCTCCAAGAGTCGGATGCGCATGTATCGCCCTGCCAAGCGACCTAGCCGTGACTTCAAGGTTCATTGCCGTGACAGCCTCGGAAATCAGATCCGTCGCATGGGGGCCGACTATATGTACTCCCAAAACCTGATCCGTCGCTGCATCCGCAATGATCTTGCAGAACCCGGAAGTTTCGTTAATCGCCATCGCCTTGCCAAGCGCCGCGAACGGGAATTTTCCGACATTGTACGCGATGCTCTTCTCCTTGCACTGCTCCTCGCTGAGTCCGACAGTCCCGATCTCCGGACTGGTGAATATGCATCCGGGAACAAGATCCTCGCGGAATTCGCAGTTCTTTCCAGTAGCGTTGTCGGCGGCGCAGAGCCCCATCGCACTTGCGAAATGCGCAAGCTGAACACGGCCGGTCACATCGCCGATCGCGTAGATGCCGCCGACATTCGTCCTGCATTTCGCATCGACCGGGATCCATCCTTTTTCATTGGCAGTGATTCCGGCGGCCACGAGATTGAGGGATTTGGTCACCGGCGCCCTGCCGATTGATACAAGCATGTAGTCCGCGGAAAGTCTTTCCTTGCCTACTACGCCGCTCACCGACTTCCCGTCAGCCTCGATGTCCGCCATAGGCGAACCTACGAAAATATCGATTCCGTGCGCCTTCATCTCCCTTGACAGGATCCTGGAAAGCTCCTTGTCCTGGAGAGGAAGAATGTTCGGCATCATTTCAACGACAGTAACTTTTGTTCCAAGCTCCGCAAAGAGACAGGCGAACTCGCAGCCAATAACTCCGCCGCCGAGTACGAGAAGGCTTTTTGGAATTTCGCTTATTGAAAGAAGTTCGGTCGAGGTGATGATGCGTTTTGACTTCGGTATGAATCCCGGCACGACCGGCTCGGAACCGCTGGCGATTATGAACTTCTCGGCTGAAACCTTCTCCTTCCTGCCGTCGGCATCCACGACATTGAGTGTCTTCCTGTCGGCAAAAGAAGCCGCTCCTGTGAATGACGTGACACCAGCATTTTTCAGAAGCATCCCGATCCCGCCGCGCAGTTTTTCGACGACGGAAGTCTTTCTTCCAAGCATAGCCGGCCAGTCGGGGGAAACTTCGCCTGTTATCTTCACTCCGAAATCAGCGGCCGCCTTCGCCTTGTGCAGGACTTCAGAGGAAGCTATGAGGGTCTTTGTCGGTATGCAGCCCCAGTTCAAACATGTACCGCCGAAATATTCCTTCTCGACAATTGCGACTTTCGCACCGTTCTGGGCCGCGCGTATGGCGGCGACGTAGCCGCCAGGACCGGCGCCTATGACGCAGATATCGAATTTTTCAGACATGATTGGCCTTTCTTGAAATAATTTGTCTTTTAATGGAAAAACAAGTTATTATATATTTCATCAATGGAAACTCAAGCCTAGACGGAATTTATGTTTGAGTATCACGGACATTCCTGTCCGTGATTTTTTTAGTAGCGCAGACATTCCTGTCTGCGAAATTGTTTAAGAGGACACAGACAGGAATGTCTGTGCTGCCAATCTCATCTCGCCTTCTTGCGCGAGAGGAAGACATCCAGCCAGACAGCCATGATGAGAACAAGTCCGCGCGCCACCATCTGGTCCATTTCGTTTATGCTCATCAGTTCCATTCCGTTCAGCAAGGTCACCATGATCAACGATCCGACAAGCACTCCAAGTACATTTCCGCGCCCGCCGACAAGGCTCGTGCCTCCGATGACGCATGCGGCGATCGCATCGAGCTCCATAAGGTTCCCAACCGTCGTCGAGCTTGAACCCTGATATGATGCGGCCATGAATCCTGTCAATGCGACTATCGCACCCAGCAGGGCGAAGGCGCCGATGATTACGCGGTTGACCGGCACGCCTGAAAGGACCGCCGCCTCGACATTCCCTCCTATTGCATACAGATATCGCCCGAACGGAGTATGCGTGGTGATGACGTAGATCAGGAATCCGACGATGCAGAGTATGATGATCGCCAGAGGAATTCCCTGGTACTGGTTCATGTTGATCGCAAACAGGAAGATGACCTGCGTTGCAATAAAGAACTTCAGAAATGAGATATGCCAGGGATCGACTTCAAAACCGTGCTTAGCCCTCTGCCTGTTCCCTTTGATGATCGCAAGTAGAACCAGGATCGACAGGATGCCGGCCAGAACGTATCCCAATCCCTTGGAAAGATATTCGGTGGTAAGCATGGACAGGAGGTTCGCCTGATCCCCGTGCTGTACCGGGATCGTCTTCGATTCGATGACGCGCCAGAAAAGACCTCGGTACACGAGCATGCCACCGAGAGTGATGATGAACGCGGGAATCCTCTGGAAGGCTATCAGAGCACCCATCAATGCCCATAGTCCTATCGCAATTAAAAGTGCAACCAACATGCTCGAGCCCGCACCCCATCCCTGGTTTATGATCAGCACGCATGTTATCCCACCTATCATCCCTGCCCCGCTGCCGACCGACAAGTCTATCTGACCAGGCAACAGCACCAGCAGCATTCCAAACGCCAGGATTGCGGTGAATGACAGGCGTATCGCCATCATCGTCAGATTCCTCGACGAAAGGAAATTCGGCTCGACCATTGAAAAGAATATCCATATCAGCAGCAGTCCCGCCACCATCGAGAAATCCCGTAATGAAATCTTTTTCGTCATTGCTCGACTCCTTCAGTAGTCTTTGTTTCATCGCATATTTTAGGTAGGGACGACTCGCCGAGTCGTCCGCGGCGCTTTCGGCGAAAGCGCCCTACCTTCCGAACTTTGTGCCTCTGCGCCTATTTTCAAGCATTCCCCTTGCCATGGAACTTCATCGCCGCTTCCAGCATATTGTGCTGTTCGGCCTCGCCGCGTTTGAACTCGCCGCCTATATGGCCTTCGCTCAGGATGATCATCCGGTCGCTCATGCCCATTAGCTCTGGCATTTCACTCGACACCAGCACCACGGCCTTGCCGCTGTCGGTCAGCAGATTCATCAGTTCATAGACTTCCTGCTTCGCTCCGACATCTATTCCGCGAGTTGGCTCGTCCAAAAAAATTACAGACGGACCGGTCATCAGCGCCTTGGCAATGACAACCTTCTGCTGGTTTCCACCCGAGAGACCGCCTACAACGGAATCAAGTCCCGGCGCCTTCACGCGAAGCGACTTGAAGAACTCCCAGTTTTTTTTGACTTCACGGTTTCCGTCAATGAACATCCCGAGGGTGAGAAAAGATCCGAGTGAGGCAAGCGACTGGTTGAACCCGATGCTCTGATCCAGGATGAGCCCATATCTTTTGCGATCTTCGCTTACAAGCATCAGCCCGCTTGCAATGGATTTCGCAGGTGTGGTGGCATCAAGGGATTTGCCATTCAGCATCACGTTTCCGTTCATGCGCCGTCCATACGCCCCGAAAATATGCATGATGAGCTCTGTACGTCCAGCGCCCATGAGCCCTCCGAAACCCAGAACCTCACCGGCTTTCACCTCGAAACTTATGTCATGCAGGATCTTCTTGTCGTTCTGATCGTCGTACACATTAAGATTCGTCACTTCAAGCAACGGTTTTCCAGGAGTTGTTGGACGGCGCGGAAATAGCTGGGTTATCTCACGGCCGACCATGTGCTTGATCACTTCATGCTTGTTCGATGCCGAAGCCTCGAGGGTAGTGACGGATTCCCCGTCCCTCAATATCGTTATGCGGTCGGATATGGCGAAGACCTCGTCCAGCTTGTGGGAGATATAGACGCAGGTAATCCCCTTTTTCCGCAGATCCCATATTATGTTGAGAAGAATCTCGACTTCAGTCTCGGTTAGTGCTGCTGTCGGTTCATCAAGAAGAAGGATCTTTCTGTTCTTTGACAGCGCCTTCACAATTTCCACCAGTTGCTGCTGTCCGACTCCAAGGTCACCGACGACTGACGCCGGATCCAGTTTAAGCCCGTAACGGTCGAGCAGCTTCCGTGTTTCAGAAAAGACAATATTCCAGTCTATGATCCCGGCAACCGTTGGTTCATTCCCTAGGAAGATGTTTTCGGCGATCGTCATTTCCTTTACCAGCGCAAGTTCCTGGTAGATGACCGCGATTCCCGCGTGCTCCGAATCAGACACACCATTGAATACGGCTTCCTTGCCATCGATTTTTATTGTCCCGTCATATGAACCGTGAGTCCAGATTCCAGAAAGGCATTTTATCAGAGTGGACTTGCCGGCTCCGTTCTCACCGCAGAGCGAATGGACTTCTCCTTCGCGCAGGTCGAACGAGACCTGGTTCAAGGCGCGGACACCCGGAAAAGTCTTGGTCAGCCTGTCAACCTGCAATATTATCTTATGACTCGAAGACATAGCGGAATATTTGCCTCGCAAGTAGGGCGGTTTTTAAACCGCCAACTAATTGTCGGGTTAAAACCCGACATACTTTCAAGGACAAACAGCCTCCTTTTACTCAGATTAACGACTACACAAAATCAATGTTTAGTTTTTATAACTTCCGAACTCCCGCATTTTCGAACTCTCGAACTTTGCGAGCTTCGCTCGCTTACGGCTTCCTCGGTCTTTCCCCTTCTGGAATGTTGCGGTACACTTCCTCAAACACGTGGAACTTGTCCTGAATGACAGTGTCAACCATGTTGTTCTTGTCGACTGACGTGGTTTCAATCAGTACCGAGGGGACGTCTTTCTTTCCGTTGGGAACGCTGCTTTTTGCCAGGATAGGTTTCCCCTGCGCCATCGCCATTGCTGTCTCGGCAGCGCGGCTGGCCATCCTCTCAAGCGGCTTGTAGATGGTCATCGCCTGCGATCCTTCGACAATGCGCTGGCATGCGGAGAGCTCGGCATCCTGTCCTGTAACCAGGACTTTCCCGGCCATGCCGCTTTCCTTCAGCGCCTGGATCGCACCGCCGGCGGTTCCGTCGTTCGACGCCAGGACTCCATCAATTTCCTTGCCGTTGTTCGTGATCGCGGCATTCATGATGTCCTTCGCCTTGTCCGGCTTCCAGTCGGTCGCCCAGTTCTCATGTACGACCTTTATATCTCCCTTATCGATGTATGGCTTGAGGACGTTGTCCTGTCCTTCCTTGAAGAGTTTGGCGTTGTTGTCGGTGGGCGCGCCATATATCCTGACGATCCGTCCTTTTCCGGGCGTCGCGAGATGATCGACGAGATACTTCGCCTGCGCTTCTCCGACCTTGACGTTGTCAAAGCTCATGTAGAGATCCAGATCGCAGTTGGTGATCATCCTGTCGTATGCGATCACCGGAATCCCGGCCTTGTGCGCCTCATCCACGCCCTTGCCCATGGCCGCACCGTCATGCGGGACGATGACCATGACATCGACCTTGTTGGTGATGAGGGAGGTGACGTTTCGGATCTGAGTCATGTCATCACTGCCTGCCGACAGCACTTCAACTTCGCCTCCGAGTTCCTTCACCTTCGCTACGAATATGTCACGGTCGCGCATCCAGCGCGCTTCTTTCAGGGTATCCATGGAAAGGCCGATGTGCGGTTTGCCTTTTTCGGCTCCATCCTTTGCCCCAGCCTTTTTATCACTGGGTGCTCCGGTCAGACCTCCCCTGTAGAGCGACAGTCCGATCAACACGCTCAATATCAGCGATATCGTGACAAGCGATACTGTAAGTCCTTTCATAAGCCATATCTCCTTAATTAGAATAATTCCAAGTAAATATTACACGTGCCATTATTGCCATACCTGACTATACCTTGTTCTTCCACGTCTTTCAACGCCTGCGGTGCCTTTTCCGGGGCTTGCATCCTGGTCTATGCGGATGATTTCGCTTGTAGTAGCTCGTGTTTGCGCGTTGAGTAGGTACGTGCTTCAGCATGTACCATCTTAATCTAAGAATGGGACAGGCTAAAGCCCGTCCCTACTTCAAGAACGCGCAATCATGCGCTACTACAAACAATACTTACACGTTGTCCTATTCCTAAGCAAGAGGCGCCCCAATCTCTTTTTCGGGCACGCAGGTGAATTTCCCGCAGGTGACATTGATATTCCTTTTTCATATGGTAATTTTTGACTTTGATATATTTTTAAAAACATAGGAACCGTCGTCTCATAAATATACCTTGTAGGAGTTCACAGCTTCAGCTGTGTCTTATCATCAACCGGAAGCACGTCTAAAGCCGTGAACTCATACTAAAACAATATTTCAAAAGATTTAATTTTGGTGATTTCAACTTATGAACAAGACAAAAGTATCGGCGGTAATGTGCGAATCATACGATCTTCCTCTTTTGGAGGAGAAGATCAGGGCTGCGGTGGAACTTGCAGGCGGCTGGCCGGAAAAGATGAAACCCGGTGCGAAAGTCCTTCTGAAACCCAATCTCCTAAGCGCGAAAACTCCTGACCAGTGCGTTACGACCCATCCGGAATTCGTCCGCGCCGTAATCCGCGAACTTCGCAGAAAGGGAGTTGAGAAAATCACGATCGCCGACAGTCCTGCAGGCGTCTATCCATGGGAGGAACTCTGGGAAAAGACTGGAATGAAAAAAGTCGCCGACGAGGAGAAGGTTGAACTACTTCCCATTGAAAACTTCGAAAGGGTTGAAATCCCCGGCTACGGTCATATCCCTGTATTAAAGGAATTAAAGAGCTTCGACGTCTTCATCTCGCTGCCAAAACTCAAAACACACATCCTTACTAAAATCACCGTTGCCGTGAAGAATTCATATGGACTCGTGGTCGGCGAATCCAAGAGCGCGTTCCATGCCGTTGCCCCTTCCCCCAGGAAGATGGCGAACTTCATTGCCACCGTCTTTGGAAAGATAAAACCGGATTTCGTGATCGTAGACGCTGTCGAATCGATGCAGGGCGACGGTCCGGCGAACGGCCGGCCGTTCAAGTCCGGAATAATCATGGCTGGTTTTGATTCTGTCGCAGTCGACTCCTGCGCCTGCACCGCCTACGGATACAAGCCGCAGGACATCCAGCTTCTTGTGAAAGTTTCGGAACTTGGCCATGGTACAATGCAAAAGGAAAATATAGATCTCGTCGGCGATGCCGCTGAGAAACTCGGAAGACTTAAGATCCCAAGATCGAAATCCGACATCCTGCACCGTTTCCCGGAACGCATGTTCCACTTGCTGACACTGCTCCTGACATACCGTCCGTTCATCGTCCAGGAGAACTGCATCAAATGCGGGAAGTGCTTCAAGGCGTGCAGCCAGAAAGCGATATTTTCCGAGGGCGGATCATTCCGCGTCAACTCCAAGGGCTGTATCCTCTGCATGTGCTGTCTTGAGGCGTGTCCGGTAAAGGCGGTAGAGCTCAGATCGCCGTTCCAGAAATTCATGGCGTTAATGAAATTTTTCAAGAAGTAACTCGGGCATTCCTGCCCGAGATTAAGAGCGCGGGCTGGAAAGCCCACGTTACTTCTTCAACAGGAGGACTAACTATGATACATCGTGCCAAAGACTTAAAGTGCGAAATCCGCGAGAAGATGCGCGGTGGCAATGGCAAGGTCAAAATCGAACATTTCTGGGAGGCCGGCAAGGACCTCAAGGCGAAGACCAGGCTCTGCGCGAAACTCACGCTTGAACCGGGCGACAGCATCGGGTTCCACACCCATGACAACGAAGAGGAAGTCTACATAATCACCCGTGGCGAGGCCGAAGCCGAAGACAATGGAAAGACCGAGAAACTTTTCCCCGGAGATACAATCCTGACAGGCGGTGGAGCCGGACACTCGATCAAATCCGTCGGAAAAGAGCCGTTGGAAGTTATCGCAGTCATTCACTGCTATCAATAAATTTCCTCTGGGATGAATTTATAAACGAATCCATTAATAACAAATCCACCAAATATAATAAAACTCACATTGCGCTCTTGCAGATTCATAGGGCAAAGGTTATCTTTGTTAAAATTTTAGGAGACTTAATCATATGAAAACATTAAAGAAACTTGCCCTGGCCGCTTCAACCGGACTTTTAATTTCAATTGCTGGTTTCGGAGCAGATGAGAAGCCCGTTGCGAGCTCGCTTCCAAAAGTTGATGAAACTTTGCTCAGGGAGGCAAGTGCGTCAATTCAGCGCGGAGTCAATTATCTTACCGACAAGCAGATGGAAGACGGTTCATGGCTTCATCATCCTGCAATAACAGGTCTCATAACCATGGCACTCGTCAACAGCCATACAAAACTCAATCCCGAGATCAGGGTGGCGGCGGTTGAAAAGGCCAGGCAGTTCATGTTGAAGTTCGTGCAGAAGGACGGTTCCATCTGGATGGCCAACGTAGAAAAGGAATACCCGAACTACACGACATCGATCTGTCTTGCGACTCTCGCAATGATCAACAAGCCCGAGGACGAACAGATCCTCCGAAATGCCAGGAAATACCTGATCGACTCACAGGTTGATGCGGACAACAAGGCCGCTCCGACCAGCAAGGATAATCCCGCATTCGGCGGAATAGGTTATGGCAAAGCCGGTCCCGGCGCACCAGACCTTTCAAACACGCAGTGGGCGCTTGAAGCTCTTTATCTGACGGAATATCTCGACAAGGAACCAAAGGCTAAAAGTCCGGAAGACTCTAAAAAAGCAGATCTCGCCTGGAGCAATGCCGTGATGTTCCTCAGCCGACTCCAGCATGTCCCTGAATCAAACGACCAGGTATGGGTAGTAAAGGACAAGAACGATCCCAGCTATGGCGGATTCGTCTACAAGCCGGATGAAAGCAAGGCCGACGAGAAGTTCGAGGAGAAAGGACTGCGTTCATATGGAAGCATGACATATGCCGGACTCAAAAGCATGATCTACGCGAAGCTCAAGAAGGATGATCCGAGAGTCAAGGCGGCAGTTGAATGGGCGAGCAAGAACTACACTCTCGACCAGAATCCCGGGATGGGAGCTGAAGGGCATTACTACTATCTCATAACCTTCGCAAAGGCGAATGCCGTGATCGGCGAGGAAATCATCACAACTCCGGACGGCAGGAAATGCCACTGGCGCGTTGATCTCATCAAGAAACTTCTCGAGCTTCAGAAAGGCCAGGGCGAATGGCTCAACGACAAACATGGCCGCTGGATGGAAAGCATCCCCGAGCTCGTGACAGCCTATTCGCTGATCGCCATGGAAGCCGCGCTAGGCCCGTATCTGGCGGAGTGAGGAAAATGTGATACAGGCGTCTCGCCTGTGTAAAACAAATGAATTACAGGCGGGACGCCTGTACCACATTCTTTGTGGCTATATCAAAATTATCTTTCCTAACTGAGCATTATGTAGGAGTACCTCACAGCTTCAGCTGTGTCTTTGGATAAATTAATTCATAAATACGCACAACTAAAGACCTTATGTTAAACATAGAATAGTTAGAAAAAGCCTTCTCCCTTCTTAAATTATAACAGCTTAAGAAAAAGAAAGGAGAAGGACTT
>MHBI01000018.1 GCA_001804815.1 Lentisphaerae bacterium GWF2_50_93 | reverse complement strand
CGATGCTTCAGCATCGCCTTAGCGGAGTCGTACAGGCTGAACATCCAAAATCCCCCACGTTTTATTTCGGCCTATTTGCGATACATGACACTAGGCAGGGACGGCTCTCCGTAGCCGTCTGCGGCGCGTTGCGGAGAACGCGCCCTGCCTTTTTGTCAATTCGAGGTAATT
Organism: Lentisphaerae bacterium GWF2_50_93; assembly: GCA_001804815.1. GTDB lineage: Bacteria > Verrucomicrobiota > Lentisphaeria > Victivallales > GWF2-50-93 > GWF2-50-93. The sequence continues at coordinate 12,816 of MHBI01000018.1, read as the reverse complement.
TCAATACATTTATAATTATTTTCCGCAGGAAAATATTTATCCCTGCTGTTTTCTTCATATTTCCAAGCTGTCTCCAGCCTGTCTATCTGGCATAGGAGGATAATTCATTATTTAAATTGAATACCGTGTTCTTGGCAGAAGATATGCTTAACATGTGATTTGACAAGGAGTGTCTATTGTATTAGGTTATGGGCCAAGGTTGATGTCGGATGAGGGGGAATCGTTTCAGGGAAATATGTATTTGCAGGTAGGGATGGTTCGCCGAACCGTCCGTTCATAGACTAAGGAGCTTATCTTAATGACGGAAACCAAATTTGTAGCCACGGCATGTCCCACGCGCAGGAGCTTCACTCTTGTAGAACTTCTTGTGGTCATAGCCATAATGGGCATCCTGATGTTCATAGGCCTCCCGGCCTTCGAAAAACTCGCCAAGGGCAGCGGGGTCGAGCTTGGGTCAAGGAATCTTACAAGCAAGATAGGGCAGGCAAGGGGCTATGCGATAACCAAACGTGAATTTGTCGCAGTACTTATGCCTACAGCCGCAACCACTCCAAAGCTGCCCAACGATTACATTTTCAAGAGCTACAAGCTTTGTGTAGTGTCGTCAATATATACAGCCGGCACTCCGAACAACTTTACGTTCAAGAGCTGGATTCCATCGGAAAACTGGAGTTTCCTTCAAACTGGCAATGCAATAAATGATATTAGTAGTACTGCCCACGCGGTAGGCAGTGACTCTGATTGGGCGACCGCGTTGCTGGATGTTGTGAATGACGTCTCCCTTAAAGAGTTTAATAATCCTCCCACCGCGACCACATACAATGCAGTTGACAATGTCAGGGCAATAGTATTCAAACCTACAGGAAAAATGGTTGTCAGCGGAAACAGACATGTGGCTGTCTCGGAATCAACCTACAACGGAACCGGTGCTACCCTGACCAATACGAACAAGAAAAATTGGATTGATGTTATTATTGACCAGTTCACCGGAAGAGTTACATACGGTTCGGAGTAATATATTGTTTGCAGTATAATAATTTTGTCTGAATTCAGGCAAAATTAATAAAGGTGTTTTATGAAAAAGTTTTTCAGTTTGGTTGAAGTCACCCTGGCAATCGCCGTAGTCGGCATTGGAATAGCCGGGGTGATGGCCCTCTTTCCTGTAGGATTCCAGGCCAGCCGTGATGCCATAGGGGATAATTACGCCTCAAGTGCGGCTGAACAGTTCATTTCATATTTCTCAAGGAAATGTAATGACCCGACATTGGATGATCTTTCAGACCCTGTGGATGATACGAGTAAGGATTTCTGGGAAGAATGTATCATGTGGGATAATAATACAGCTTCGAATTTTGCAGATGATGTTGATGGAAGTATTCCAACAACAAAGCCAACTGTGGCAGATGAGACGGCGGCGACGTTTAGTGCAACTCCTGTTGATGGGAATATTTTCCCTTCTGATAATCAACAGCTTTACAGGTTAAAAGCTGGCTCTACTACTGTGATAGATTTTCATGCGACTGTGAGAATCTGGAGATCGCGGATCAATGGACTCTGGATCTTTGAGGCTAACAGTGATATTCCTTATGCAATTGCGACAAGGATCAACGTTGAAATAAGCTGGCCTGTTGAAAAACCTTATGACAAGCGCGAGAAAAGGTATTACACGACCGAGCTTTTCAGGCAGGCGGACTAATCATATGAAGAAATTGCTAACGGCAATAAAGATAGGTTTTACATGAAAAATAAAAGCAATGTGATGAAGAACTCTTTTACTTTAATTGAACTAATCGCCGCAATGGGAGTGTTTTCCATACTCATGCTTGTAATGCTTTCCTTTTTTGACGGCGCGCAACGTGCTTGGTCAAACTGTATAAACCGCGGACAGATTTATGAAAACGCAAGAGTCGCAATGGATCTCATCACTAGGGATCTTCAGTGCGCCTATTATGAAGTGGACAAGACTCCCTTCTGGTACAAAGGCTATACGTCTTACTCAGGTGCATCAGATGAAATGTATAATCAGCAGATGTTGGCCTTTGTTGCTGTCACAAGCGTTCCTCCAAGCGATAATTGCAATTCGAAGATTTGCGAGGTGAAATATCAGCTATACAATTACGATGCCTCATTTGGCGGTTTGGATCCCAAGAAAGAAGGTTGGCTTATGAGAAGTGCGACTGGTGATAGAAGGGAAGATCCCGTAGGTTCAGGCACTTATGTCGACAATGTCTATTCTGCCTTAAACGTGTCGGGAAAATTGAACTACTACAATAACTTTACAGTTTCTAAGGATGGAGCCCCTACAGCTACGACAAACGTTTTTACTGCGAATAGCGCATCATCAGAAGATTTCCAGAAGGTTATTCCCTATGTTACCAAGCTTGAATTTATCAGCTATTACCGTTCGGTGACACCGGCAACTTGGCTCCCTCCAAGCGTCATTGAAATCGCACCAGATCTTGTTGGTGATGGTGCCTCGTATCCACTTCCTGCATCCACTTATAAAATGACTTTTCCTTATTCGGTGAGAATTGAAATTAGCCTTCTGGATCAAGTCGCATGGACGAAATGGAAGGCCATGGGTGGCAAGCGCTACGTTGATTCAAGCGGGGTGCTTGTAGATTCAGGCAACGCGACAGCAGAGGATTTTCGTGTGAAAAACGAAAGGATATTTATCAAGACGGTCATCCTTGGTGAAAGAGGACAGAATTAAGAACTGCCTTTTTCTCAATTGAGAAATAAAGCAATGTAAGCATTTTACCGATGAGATAAAATACAAAACATAATAAATTTAGAGAAGAAGCCATGAAAAAAATACTAGCAAGATTTTACGCGGGAAATGAAAAAGGCATAGCCCTTCTTTTCACCCTCGGCATCCTCTCCGTTCTTCTTGTAATAGCCTTAAGCTTTGCGACGACAGCCATAACCGAGCGCAAGGCGGCTGCCAACAACAACGACCTCACCGTCGCACGGATGCTTGCGGAATCTGCGGTCAACAGGGCGATTGGTGCAATGAAATACTCTACCATACTTGCTCCTACTGCAGATTATGATGGCATTATAAGCCATTATGAAAGCGCTGCGGCGGATTTAGCAGATGATCCTGTTAAGAACAGGGAGACTTTTGACTTCCTCTGGAAGTTGGGCACGGTTATTGATGGTACGACTATTTATGAGTGGCCTAAGGCAACTTATGACAGGGCCACGCCAGGCGCAGTGCATTGGCAGTATATCGACAATGGACTTACTGGAAGCGACAAGAAGCTCATTGGAAGAATTGCCTATGTTGTTGTCGGGGCTGGAGGCAAGCTTGATCCGGCCGCCTGCGTCAATCAAACAGTAGCCGTTGATGAAGGTGCCTCATATGGTGGCAATCTCGGTGATATGCAGGACAGGGACGGGAAATTAGCGAGCGAGATATCGATATTTAATCTCGACCAGAATGCAAGTACATATCTCCCAGCAGCTACGGTTACCAATTTCAGTTATCAACCTCTTGTAGGGAGTGGAAAACTCGCCACTGCTCGATGGGCTGACTGGGAGACTATGTTTGCTCCAGGTGCACTAAATATTGCTGCTCCAGCTCAAAAAACTCAGTTTCAGAGATGGTTCGTCCTTAACAATCCCAAGGATCCTGAGGCTTTCTGGGTGGATTTGAGCAATGACAGCAAAGATGAACCTGCAGAGCTTTATCACCGCTACAACCTCGCACGGTACAATGATGCGAATACAAACGGGATATTTGAATCTGGCGAGGAGACTATAACATTGGCCAACATATTGGTGGATCCAGTTGTGTTTTCAGCAAGTCCAGTCACAAATGACGGAACTGGAATAAAATGGTTGAAGAACTATACAGGTCTTCCTGTAGCAACATTTACAACTGCTGAGACACGGGCAAAGCAGATTGCCTCAAATATCGTAGACTACTGCGATTTTAATTCCTCTCCTACAAGAGACAGCGATTCCGATCCAACATATACTGGAAATGAACTGACCCCATACATCAATGAAATAGGTGTCAGGGTTGCCTGTTCGGTTGCTTCACAGAATCTCGGGAGCGGTAATTACCAGAATAATTATTCAGTTACCGTGGATCTCGGGGGTGAAATCATAAATATTTATTCCGGAAAAGCAGTCGATTTGAATCAGACGGCTTATATCCATGTGCTAGAAGGTAATGTGACGTATACTTATCTGAAGCCTGATGGTACAACTGATACACGTGTCATACCTCTGACAAACCAGTCAGACGCTGTTGGAATGACCACCAACGCAGGAGGATATAAATTTAGATGGTTTAAGGTTATTAACAATGCTTTTTCAACTCCAGTGGTGAATGCACCCTCGGCTGGCGCTGAAATTTCAAATGTTAAAGTACAGATAACAAAGGTGCTGTTAAATTATGGTGGAGACATTACCGCGACTAACTTTGCGGATTTTTCAAAACCCGATGCGATGGGGGAATATTCACTTATAGATCCGACTACGACTCCCTGTGGAATAGGAGCAGCTTTCGCGCCTGCTTTTGCGTATTTCTTTTCATATCAGGCATTAGACCCCCGTCAGAACTTGAATAATGGAGACTGGGCGCAGGCCAAGACAGGATATGCGGCGAGCACAGGTCTTCCGGTAGAATATGATGTTGTTGGAACAAGCGCTGCTGCTGTAGGTGGAGTCAATACCGGGATTGTGCCTTTCGTTGGTTGCCCCATTGCGGACGACCCAGATGGTGATATTAGGCTTGCAGCTGCAGGACGCACTCCTACAACTTTATCTACGGCATATATTCGAAACGCTCCTATGAAATCACCGTGGGAACTTGGATTTATTCACAGAGGTGCAAAATGGGAGACCTTGAACATCCACACTTATAATTCTGACGACGACAATAACGGTGTAATTGCAGCCGCTGAACATGGAGTTTTGAATACTTTTGGAATAGGTGAGTATACTGATGGAGATGCTAATATTCTTGACCAAGTCAAAATCACAAATGAGACCGAAGTATATGGTAAAGTCAATGTCCAGGCGGCTCGAAATGATCCAGGGGTTGATGGTGTCATGGGAACAGGTGATGATGATCCTTCCCCTGTTTTAAGAGCTCTTTTTGGTTACGTGAGAGTAGGTGCCATACTGCCTAATAATGGAACGGATGGAGCAGGGGGAACTGCCGACGACAATGCTCCGGGAAGCAGGAATGACGGTGCAGGAACTCTTGTTGACTGGGGGACAGATGGCTTAACGATAGTAAATGGAATTATAACTTTCCGCGCTACCACTCCATTTAAGACCCGTGCACAGATGGTGAGGACTCCCGAACTTACAAATTGCGCATCGCAGACGACAAAAGCGACCCGCGATGAGATTATCGGGAAGGTTGTGAATCTTGCCAAGGTTAGTTCCGCTGATACTCTTACTATTGTTGCCATTGCCCAATCAATTCGTGATGTGGGTAGCCCCTTTGCAAGTTCTGGCGTTCTCATTAATAAAGACTTAAATCAGGATGGAACCGTTGATGCAGCTACAGATATTGCCGCTACGGCCTATAATGTAGGATATCTATATGACGCTGATGCCGATGGCAGCGAGGATGATCCTTCATATAATGCTCCGCCAATTGCTGTTGATGAAGCAATAAATGCTTGCAAACTTGGCCAGTATGACCTAGGCGCCGATGAAATTCTCGCTGAACAGAAGGTTGTAGTGCAGGTTTTCCGCGATACGATCACGCATAAATGGAAAATTTTAAGATATGAATATATTGATCAGTGAGGGAACTATGAAAAAAAATATTGTTTTAATTTCTCTGTTGTTTTTCGCATTTTCCGGCATGGCTCAGCAGAAAGTCCCTGCGACTGTGACTCAGCCTGCTGGTACTGCTGACGGAACGAAAAAGGCTGTTGTGCCGAATCAGCCTAAAGCACCTGTTGACCTTTCAAAGTCAGTTTTGGATCCAGCTGTTGTCGAAACATCGATAAAGGCTGTTGTTGAAAGACTAAAAAATGAGAAGGAAAATAAACCATTGCTATCATGTGAATTTAATAGTTACTCGATGCTTTTCGAATCGTACTCGAAGCTGCCAAGGGTTGAAAAAGATACTAGAATTTATAGTGTCTGGTATAAGTCTGTTGCCGATAATCTTAATAAACTTGCAAAATTCAGAGAGAACATGGAGCTTGCAAAATTAAACAATGAAACAAGCAAAATAGAAGAATTAAAAGTCAATTATAAGGATTTCGTCCAAAAGATGATATATCTGCTTGAACATCCCCAGAAAGTTGGCGGCAAGGGTGGATGATATACAGTGTTTCGGTGTCATTTGCGCTTAAGATTCTAGTAATGAGCTTCTTGCGTTGTTATTCTCCATGTTTTAAGCCCTTGAAAGCGTATTTCAGGCAACCGTTAAACTGGGTAAAATGAGGCTGTTTATCCTTGAAAGTATGTCGGGTTTTAACCCGACGTTTGGGTGGCGGCTCCATTCGACAAGCTCATGACAAGTAAAAACCGCCCTACTTATGAGGAAATGGAGCATTGGTGCCATTCCAATGCCGTTAACTTAAGATATAACACGTTAATGTGTCACATGTTATATCCTGATGATGAATCCTGAAGGGATTGAGTAATACAGCCTGTGGTTTCAACCACAGGACATATATGGAAAAATGATTCGTCCTGTAGGGACGGAGTATGCTCTGCCCCTTCAGGGCAAAATTTTGGGATCTAATACCTATGGTTGAAACCATAGGCTTTATTACCTAATTAATTCGGTGTTAGTTAATTCGGTGTCGTTTGGTTAATTCGGTGTCGTTTGCACTTAAGGTTTTGTTAGTGTGCATGTTGAGTTGATATTTTTCATGTTATATGCCATTAGAAGCATTTTTTAGTGGCAAAAACAGCTTTTAATGGATTTTCTTCTATTAGGCAATCTAGGAAATTACCAAAGGGAATATCTAGATATGGCCTTATGTAGTGTTCGCCGTCACGGCGAAGATTTTTAATCCCTCTTGTCCGAGACGGACAACTCTACATTGTAGAAAGAACACGCAGGCAGGATATCTGGCATATATCGCAGGGGATTTATTTTTCAGGAAAAGACTGTATATTAAGTTATTATCATAATGATGAGGAAATCCATGTCTCCGGCTGAAACAAGGAAAAATCAGATTCTCAAGTTCAAGAAGCTTGATCCTCTGGACAGGCTTTTGTGGTGTCTTGATGCCGGAACTGAAATGTTTTCAAATCTTTCGCCCGAAAAACAGAAAATTTACCTCAAGATCAAAAATGCGGAAAAAATCAAGAGAAAAAACAGACTGGCAAAGCTTCTTAAAGTCCCTCTCGGAAATTGAAGTTGATTTTGTCATCATCGGAGGTTCCGCGCTGACTCTCTACGGAATCCCGAGGACAACGATAGATGTGGATATAGAGATATCCGCAACAGAAGATAATATCAGACGTTTGGTCCATGGCTTGGAGAAGGCAGGATTGAAGCTTGATAACGAGGATTTTCTTCCACTTGTAACAAGACCCGAATTGTTATACGGACAATGCCTTTCTTTTTCAATTCCAAAAGGTCCTCAGCTTATTGATGTGTTTCTTGAGAATCCAAAGGATTTTTCTGGACTTTTAAGATCCTCCCGAAAGATAGAGTTCGGGGATTTTAATATCCGGGTTGCCGCTTTATATGAAATCAGGAAGATGAAGCTCGAAATCGGGCGTCCAATAGACCTTGCAGATATCGCTCTCATCGATGAATTCCTGGAAATCACTGGAGAAGAAAATGGGAAAAAGGCGCACACAAAAGGGTGAATGCCAAAGAAGAATCCTTACGTAGGCGTTAAGCTGGTCATTTCGCCTGACAAGTAGGGCGGTTTTTAAACCGCCAACCAAGTGTCGGGTTAAAACCCGACATACTTTCAAGGGAAAGCAGCCTCACTTCATCCAGCTTAACGGTTACATCCTTCCTGTTGGAGTCCAAGCTTCAGCTCTACTTATATTCTAATCCGGATGTAGTGTTCGCCGTCCGCCCCGTCGGATGACTGAGTCACGGCGAAGATTCCAATCCCTCTTGTCCGGGACGGACAACTCTACATCGGGGACGGGTGACGCAGGCAAGAGAGTCTATTGCTTTTGAATTGTTCAGACCAAGATTAGTTGAGTTCTGAGCACTTTGATTGCCGACGACAGACGACGTCCGACTGTCTACTTTTTCCTCGCCATCGCCATCTGGGCGAGCCTGGCGCAGAGTTCTATGAAGGATATTCCGGCTGTCCTGGCGGCCTTTGGAAGCAGGCTGCTTTCGGTGAAGCCAGGCAGGTTGTTTGACTCAAGGACGAAGATTGCATTGTCCTTCTCCCTGATGATCATGTCGATCCTCATGAGATCCCTGCCTCCCAGCGCCTTGAAGAACTTAAGGGCATATTCCTGGCATTTCGCCTGGACATCGGCTGGAACTGAGTCAGGAGGACAGAAGTAACGCGTTTCGCCCTGCTGATGCGTGTATTTGGCATCATAGTCATACGTCTTGCCGGGAAACCTGATCTCCACAAGGGGCAGGACCTGTTCACCGACAATTCCAACTGTGATTTCAGTGCCTTTTATATACTGTTCGACAAGTATTTCATCTGCGCTGTACTTGAACGCGGTCTCAATTGCCTTGTCCAAGTCACTTTCATTGAATACAATGCTGATTCCGACAGTGGAACCTTCCGTAGGGGGTTTTACCACGACCGGCACCTTCAAATCCGGAGGGATTGATTTGTCCCTGCGAGTGAGAATTGCGAATTTCGCAGTGGGAATGTCCTCGCCTGACATCAGATTCTTGCTTAGTATTTTGTCTATTGAAGTATGGCATGCCCTGCTGTCACATCCCACATGTGAAATTCCTGCGTCCTCAAGCGCCTTCTGGATTTCACCGTTCTCTCCGAATCCGCCGTGGAGTACCGGGAAGACGATGTCGGCCTTCTTCATTTCAGGAGTCACTTCGGGCTTTTTCACATCTATCTCCTCGACATCGTATCCTGCGTTTCTCAGGGCTTCGGCGACAAAGCCGCCGGACTTCAATGAAACTTCCCTTTCGCTGCTTGTGCCACCCTTTAGAAGGGCTATTCTGGCAGGCTTGATGGAAACCGCCTTGTCGCTTTCGGGGTTCGCAAAGTTGACTTCCGAGTTCAAATATATCCCCGTGCAGGACAATACAGTCTTTTTAACCTTGAGCATCAGTTCGGTGAAATCCTTTTCGGTGGATTTCCCCCTGTTGATGAGGAAATTGGCGTGCTTGTCGCTTACAACTGCATCTCCGCTGGAAAGATTTTTCCCGCTTGAAATGTCAATAAGCTTTCCTGCGGAAAGATCCGGAACTGGATTCCTGAACACGCAGCCTGCGCTCCTGCCGGCGGGATAGGATTCGCGTCTCCACTGGATCTCGTTTTTGATTTTGTCCTTTTCCAGCGATGTCTGGGCCTTTTCAAATTTGCATATTGCCGCGAGGATGATCACGTCGTCGGGTATAGAGGTCTTGTGATAGCCCCATTTTATTTCCCTGCCTGAAGCTTTCCAGTGGTTGCCCTTGAAATCAAAGCCGCAGATGTCCTCCACGATGTCGCCCAGGGAGATTCCACGCGCGCCGGCATTCATTTTGAGCGAACCTCCGAGGGAACCGGGTATTCCAGCAAGCGGGGCTGAGCCGCCGAGTCCGGCCTCCGCACATGTGTTCATAAGATTATAAAGCGAGACACCTGCACCGACAGTCACATGGACATGGCTGATTTTTATCCTCTTGAAGTCATTTTTACTGAGCCGGATTACTATTCCCGGCATGGCCTTGTCGGAGCCGACCATGTTGCTTCCTTCGCCGAGGACGAAGACAGGTATGGAATTCTGGTCGCAATACTTCAGGAGTTCGCAGAGCTGTATGTCATCTTCCGGTTCCGCGAGGACCGGTATTTTAGTTCCGATGCCAAGGGTGGTTACGCTTTTCCACGGTACGTTGAACTGCAGATGCAGCCCCGGCAGAAGGGACTGCATTTCAAATATCTTTGATTTACTCAAGCGGGGCATTTAAACATTTTCGATTTTTGATTTTCAATTTTCAACCACGAAACACATGGAGCAGTTTACGCTGCAGCCAAAACATGTGCCCACAGATGACACAGATAAAAAAGCATCACGAAACACACGAATGACACAAAAAAGCCATTGGCAAGGTTTTGCTCAGCAAGAACTTACCAATATTCCTTCAAATAATCGCGCATATAAAACACGAAAATGACGGATAGTATTTCGAATCAAACGAATAGCATCACCTGACACCTGACACCTGACACCTGACACCTTCTAAACTACTTCTTATATTTCTCTTCAGGATTGAAGACTTTGCTTCCTACAGTCTTCAGTTCTTCGCCCTCGATTTTCCTGTAGAAGCATGTCCTGTAGCCGGTGTGGCAGGCTGCTCCGCCTATCTGGTCGACCTTGAATATGACCGTGTCATCGTCGCAATCCACCAGGATTTCCTTGATTTTCTGGACGTTGCCGGATTCCTCGCCTTTTTTCCACAGCTTGTTGCGCGAGCGCGACCAGTAGGTTGCATTTCCGGATTTGAGGGTTTCTTCCCAGGAAAGCTTGTTGATGTATGCAAGCATCAGGACTTCCCCTGTTTTCCAGTCCTGCGCTATTGCCGGTATAAGCCCATCACTTTTTGCGAAATCGAGTTCTATCATTTTCATCTCCTGCAGTTTTTAATGGTTTTGAGCAAGCCCTTGAAAGGATGCCTGCCGTTGTTATTTTGCCTTTCCAGGCTGATTGTCCGAATCCTTCTTGGCGGCGGGGAACGTGCACCTTGCCGTCAGGGATGCGTCGAGAAGCATCCTCTCGGAGCTGGTTTTCATTGACGTATAGGCCTTGGTAAAGTCTTTTTCCTTTTCCTTGAACTCCTGTTCTGAAGGAAACGTCCTTTTCTCAACATATACGAAGACGGAGCCGGATGGTGTTTCCCTGGGGGCTGAAATCCTGCCTGCCTTTGTGTCCGCCGCCAGAAGCATGACGTGCATGGCGTCAGGAGACTGTGAAGGCGGAGCCATCATGTCAAACTCAGGCATATCTTCGATCTTGCAGCCTGTCACTTCCGGAATAGGCTTCCTGGCGTCAACGGCCTCCGAGATTTTCAAGGCTGAATTCCTGGCCGTCTCACGGGCGATCATGATGGATCTTTCCTTCTTGAAATCCTTCTGGACCCTGTCCTTTACTTCATCAAGCTTTGCGGGTCTGGGCTCCTCCCTTTCGGTCAGGCAGGCGACGAAACAGGCGTTTGCGCCCTGTATCGCATCCGATACGGGCTGATCCTTGAAGAGGGCGGCGGTAGCAGTCGCCAGTTCAGGTTCCCTGCCTACATTCTTTATCACCGGATCTTCAACGCTGAACAACCCTATGTCATAGACCTTCTGGTTCCTTTTTTCGGCAAACGCGGCAAAGGCGTCAACTGTGGTCTTATGGTTCTTCTGGTCCGACGTGGCCTGGTATGCATCAACCGAGAAGGACTGTGCATCCTTGAGTGCAAGCATCTTCATCTCATCTTCGGCCAGTATCTTCTTGATCCTGTCGGACACCTTTTCAAGAGGAAGAACTTCATCCTTCTCCTTGAATTCGTTCTTCTTGGACTCATAATATTTCTTGATCTGCTCATCCGTGACGGATACCTTGCCTTCATAGCCCAGATAGTTGAAACGGACAAGCTTGATTTTGAATTTTGCGGGAATTACATATTTTTCAGCATTTGCATTGAAGAATGCTTCGACGGACTTGTCGTTGCTTTCAACTTTGGCGGCAAAGTCATCGCCTGAGAACTTCCAGGCTTTGATCTTGAACTTCTCGTACCTGATATTGAATGCCTGTCTGACTTCCTCAGGAGTGACGATCACGCCTGCGGTGACTTCCTTGATCAGCTTTTCAATGGTGAGCTGCTGTCTTACCGCCTGGTCAAGATCCAGTTTTGTGAATCCGCGGGGAATGATGTACTGCTTGACGAACATGTCGAATACCGAGGAATCGAACTTGCCGCTCTTCTGGAACAGCGGGTATGCACGCAGGAAGTTGGCGACATCCATGTCGTCGGCGTAAATGTTCCTTTCCTTGGCCGCGCGGAGATACATCGTCATGTAAAGGGCCTGCGCCGGATCCTGGTCCCTGCTTGTATTCGTCCATGGGTTTCGGAGCATTTCCATGATCACGATTGAATCCAGGTTGGCGCGGATCTCGTTTTCAGATACCTTCTTCCCCAGGATCAGGGCGGAAGAAGTTTCCGTGGACTGCTGGGTTTCCTGCATCATGCCGAAGAAGCTGAAGCCCGGTGCGAAATACAATACGAATGAAATAATGATAGCCCCAGTGAAAATGGAGAATATGACTCTTCCGTGTCTGGCGAAAAACCTGTTCAACCCGCTTATAAACATTTTTACTGTGACCTTTCAATTGATGTGAGTACAAAAAGAACGCCGCATAATATATTTTTAATCCGGAATCTTTAAAGTCTTGATACATGAAATCTTTGATATTTCGATAATGGGCGGTAATGCGGCGCCTCAAGAACGGAAAGAACGGACACCTCGGAGAGGTGTCCCTACCTTTAGAAATTAAAGATGCATTAAATTGGTGGGCAGGGCGGGCAGGTTGATCTGTCGGCAGCTGGCACATTTATGTGTCATTCTTCAAGTAGGTACGCCCTTCAGGGCTGACTACTATACGCATATTCCAGTACTGTCCACGTCATGTTCTCCGGTTCTTCTGTCTTTGCATCTTTACGTCAGGCGCTTCGGCCTGACT
>MHBI01000017.1 GCA_001804815.1 Lentisphaerae bacterium GWF2_50_93 | reverse complement strand
GAAGCGCCTGACGTAAAGATGCAAAGACAGAAGAACCGGAGAACATGACGTGGACAGTACTGGAATATGCGTATAGTAGTCAGGGCTTCAGCCCTGTCCCATGAATTCAAGAATGGTACACCCTAAAGGGCGTACCTACTTCGATAACGGCGTACTTGTGCGCCTCTGGAGCATAAATCCGCCTGCTACAAACAAAATGCCACAAGCTTTCGCCCCAATGGGCTGTCTATGCACCGACCACCTTCATCGCTATCTCCGCCCACTTGGTAAGACGCTGGGGCTCGTACTTCACGGTGCTGATGTCCTTTAATATGAGTTCCAGCGGACATCCATTCTTCTCGCACACGTTCCGTGTGTCCAGAAGATGCTTGCGCACCAGATCCGTGTCGAATTTGTCGAACGCCAGATGCGCCGGATTAGGCTTGCGTGAGAAGACGAACTGGCTTTTAATCTCCGAGGCGCCGCGTTCCTCGTTCGCCCACGGGCTCATGGAAATTTTTCGCACATTCGGAATCATGCGCACTTCGTTCATCTTTCCGTCCAATGGGTCGCAGCATCCATAATAGACAAGACCAAAGCGACTGCAGATCTTGCTGACATAATCCACTTCATATTCCTTGAACATGTCCGGAGAAACCGTGGAGAACATCTGCGCGAGTCCGAACGTCCAGAGATCCTTTAATCGCGGTTTTTCAGGATTGTAGCCTGGAGCCGGCAGTTCATCGGTGTACGCGCCGGTGCAGTGGATGAGGCTCTGGGATCCGCACATCAGTCCCTGGTCTTCCAGCTGGTCCAGCATGCTTAGGTATCCATCCGTCATGCGGCCGACCAGCTTGTGCATGAATTCCGGCCGGTCGATGATTGCATAAAGAGCGTCTTCCACGCCCATCCAATGGCTGATGGGATCCCAGATGGAAAGATACGGATCTGCGCCCCAGGCACGCACTTCCAACAGTCCGTCGAAAAGTTCGTTTGCAACCGACAGTCGGCGTTTGGTCTCAGCCGCATCGTGGCTTATCAGGGGACATTTTATCTTCTCAAGATCGTCATCTGTTTCGAACTGGTTCGCATATGCATGGCTTATGACCGAGTTTGTGGAATCTGTTGATACGGTATGTTCCTGGTTGCTGATGCCGAATCCGGTATTGTTGATCGCCTTGGAAACCCGTATGAATGGTTCGACCACCATGTCAACGGGAAAACATTTCCACTGGTAGAGGGTGCGCCGGAGCTGCTCCTCGTATCCTCGGCATTCCTTGCCGGTGCAGCGGAGAGTGAGTTCGTCGTTGACATTCATTTCGTTCCAGCAGACCTGGTCGATCATCACCATCGGACGCGCGGGCTTGAGAGCGTTGAGCCTGCGCCATAGTTTTCTTTTCTCCTCCTGAACCGGCAGAGCTGCGATCTTCGCAATTTCCGCGGCAAGCCCGCGTATTATCGAAACATCCTGTTTGTTCAACATATGATAATCCTCCTCTTTTATGATAAAGTAATGTCCATAACTAAGAATAACTTGTGCTATGATGATATTAAAGTTCTCTGGGATGATATTATACAAGCCCGCATTAAGCTAGTGGAGGCAATTTCAAAATTGCCGGATTCAAGGTAGGGATGGCTCTCCGAGCCGTCCGTATTGAGACGGCGGTTTCGGAGAAACCGCCGTACCTTCGGCAATTTTGAAATCAGCTCAGATTAAGATCGTGGATGCTCAGTATTCGGTGTTATGAAATCTCAATTGCCATAATGAATGCCAGGTTTGAAATATCACCTGACAGATATATTATTACGTAACGTGTTCTGAATATTTCTGTTACATGTTGAGTTAAAGATTAACAAGGAGTTTCTTATGTCTATTGGAAAACTGCTGATGTCGGCAATTTTGAGTTTGTCCTGCTTTTCAATGGCTGCCGGCGAGTGGGCGGAATGGCGCGGACCTGAAATGGACGGCATCGCAAAAGGGGAGAAATTTGACGCATCCTCTCTTGGTTCTGCGAAAGTCGCATGGAAGGCAGATCTCGGGCCGGGATATTCGATAGTCGCTGTCGCAGGCGGCAAGGTATATTCTCTTGGCAACAAGAACAACAACGATGTGATCTACTGCTTCGACGAGGCTACGGGCAAGACATTATGGGAATACTCCTACCCATGCCCTGCCACAGGCAACTATCCTGGAACACGGGCGACACCCGTCCTGTCTGGAAAGTCGGTCTTTGCGTTAAGCCGCGAAGGAGATCTGGTCTGTGTTGACGCAGACGGAGGCAAACTGATATGGAAGAAGAACGTCAAGGATCTCGGTGCTGGCGTTCCTAAATGGGGTTTCGCATCTTCCGCAGTTGTCCGGAACGGCATTGTCATGGTCAACGCAGGCAGCAACGGCATGGCGTTCGACGCCAAGACCGGAAAGGATGCATGGGAGAACAAGGGCGGTACCGGAGGATATGCCTCCGTAGTCCCCTTCAAGTCCGGCGGCGCCGAATATGCCGCAGTCTTTGGAGAGAAGTCCTTGTATGTAGTGGACATGAAAAAAGGGTCCGTCAAGGCGTCTTTCCCATGGGAGACTTCCTACAATGTGAATTCGCCGGATCCCATGATACTTGACAACGGCAGTTCAATATTCATAAGTTCAGGATATGGAAGAGGATGCGCGATGCTCAGTTTCAAGGGAGGCAAGCTGGAGAAGGTCTGGGAGAACAAGAGCCTGTCCAGCCATTTCCCATCACCTGTACTGGTGGACGGGTTCATATATGGCGTTGACGGACAGGCCGGAAAGGGATCCCTCGTATGCATTGACAAGTCGGGAAACCAGAAATGGAAGGGGAATACTGGATTTGGAGCGTTTGTCGTCGTTGACAAGACAATCATATATCTCAACGAAGGCGGAAATCTTATTGCTGTAAAGGTTTCTCCGGACTCGTATCAGGAGATATCCAAGTTCAATACTGGAATCGGCAAGACCTGCTGGAACATGCCGGTGTTCTGCAATGGCAGGATATATTGCCGCACGGAGAAGGGTGCTCTGGCCGCGGTAAGTGTAAAATAATATGGGGCGGACTCGCCTCACTTTACGCTTCCCATCTTATTGGCGGAATAAGCCAAGAACGTCACGGGTCGAGTACAGACTTCCCTGAAAATATCCCATTGACGTTTACAAATATCGATTCGATGATAAAGGAAATTATCAGAATAAATAGGCCAACAGGGGAGATTAAATGCATAAGATTCTGCTTGACGGTGAATGGAAGCTGGCATTCAAGAATCCTATAACTGGAAAACAGCACAGGATAAAGGCGGAAGTGCCTGGAAATATCGCAGTCGATCTCGTGCGTGAAAACATAATCCCCGATCCGTACTTCGGAATGAACTCCCTGCTCACCTACAAATGGGAACGCACCAATTTCACCTATCACACGACCTTTACCGCGCCGGAACTTGCCAGAAACGAGAAGCTTGAACTTCTATTCGAGGGAATCGACACTGTCGCCACCATCAAACTTGACGGAAAGAAGATTGCTTTCGTAGAAAACATGTTCATCCCTCATTCCATCGACATCACTGAGGCCGTCATGAACGGAAGAAAGACCCATGAACTCTCGATCGAAATACACAACATCATGGACTACTCCGCCGCCCGCGTCAAAAAATGGGGCATGGAGGCCTTCTCATTCTGCCATATGCCGGTATACGAGGCGATCTATGCCCGCAAGGCCCAGCACATGTTCGGCTGGGATATCGCGCCCCGCATACTCTTCGGAGGAATCTGGCGCAAGGCATCGCTGCGCATACATGCCGCCGCCGAAATAATCCCTGAGGACTTCTATTTCTCCGTCCTGAACATTGACACTGAAAAGAAATCCGCCAAGGTTGCTGTGTCGTGGGGGCTTTCCCTTGATCCGGATTCCGACTGGAACGACTATTCCCTGTCCATAAAGGGCTGCTGTGGAACGGGCAAGTTCGAACAGAAAACTGATCTTAGGTTCACTCACGGCAAGATCTCCTTCGACATCCAGAACGCGAAGTTCTGGTGGCCTGCAGGCTATGGCGAACCCAACCTCTATGACATCACCCTCTCACTTCAATACCGTGGAAAAACCGTCGACACATATAAGACCCGAGTCGGTGTCCGCACCGTCAAACTCGACATCAACACCGATCTTAAGAAAATAGAAAACAACCGTTTTGCATTCCATGTTAACGGAATCCTGATACATGTCCACGGCAGCAACTGGGTGCCTGTCGATGCGCTGCATTCCTGCGACGAGAAGCGCATCCCGAGGATTCTGGAAATGTGGAAGGACACGAACTGCAACATCATCCGCGTCTGGGGAGGTGGAGTCTATGAGGACCATTCGTTCTTCGATATCTGCGATGAATACGGACTGCTTGTCTGGCAGGATTTCATGTTCGGCTGTTCGCGGTATCCGCAGAATGATGAATTTCTCGCGCAGGTGAAACATGAGGCCGAGATAATCATACGCAAACTCCGCAACCATCCTTCGCTCGCGCTCTGGGCCGGGGACAACGAGATCGATGCGACGTTCGAATGGAACAGTCCCGGTTCGGTTCCGCCATCGCAGAACAGGATTTCAAGGGAGATACTCAAGGAGACGGTGGCATATCATGATCCGTACCGTCATTATCTCCCCAGCTCGCCTTATATTCCGGACGACATGTTCCTTGCGAAATCAAGCGCAACCCCCGAGCAGCATCTCTGGGGGCCGCGTGGCTATTTCAAGGCCGACTTCTATGCGAAGAACACTGCGAAGTTCGCAAGCGAGATCGGCTACCATGGCATGCCCGCCAAGAAGAGCATGGCGAAATTCCTGTCAAAGGACAAGGTCTGGGGCTCGTACAACAACGACGAATGGATCGTCCATGCCGCTGGCCTCACAGGAAAGGCCGACGGACCGATGGGACAGAGAAACTATCTTATGATCAATCAGGTCAAACACCTTTTCGGCACTTCCGTCGATGTGGAGAATATCGATGACTTCATCCTGGCCTCGCAGATTACTCAGGCCGAGGCGAAGAAATATTTCGTCGAGATGTTCCGCGCCGGAAAACCTGATCGCACCGGCATCATCTGGTGGAACATGATCGACTGCTGGCCGCAGTTCTCCGACGCGATAGTCGACTACTACTATGAGAAGAAGCTGGCGTACGGTTATCTTGCAAAGTCGCAGCTGCCTGTCGCCATTATGCTCTCTGAGAACAATGGCGGCTCCATTGAAATTGTTGCCGTCAACGACACGCTAAAAGAGGAGAGGGGACCTTGGTCCCTCTCCGACATCGCGACTTCAAATATAATTTCCTCCGGAAATTATATGATGGAACCCAACGGAAGAATCTTGCTCGGGAAGCTTGATAAAAGCAAATCCATGCAGTTCCTGCTGCTCAAATGGAAGTACAAGGGAGCATGGCGCTACAACCATTACATCAACGGAGACGCCCCCTGGGATTTCAAGTCCTACCGCCAGGCGATGGAGAAGTTCCACCTTTAAGAAAGTAGGGCGGTTTTTAAACCGCCAACTAATTGTCGGGTTAAAACCCGACATACTTGTAATGAAGTTCCAGCTGTGAAAAGTAGGGACGGCCTTTAGGCTGTCCCATTCTTAAATCCATGGGAGATTATTTTATCCTCCACAGGGTAATACTGGCTTTTGAGTATTCGTTCGTAGTAGCGCATGTTTGCGCGTTCTTCACGTAGCATGAAAATACAAAATAACGCTCAAACATGCGCTACTATAAGCTAATTTCAGGAGCAATCGGGATTTATTGGTAGTTAAGCCCGCAAGGGCTGTTATCTGAATTGGTACCTTGGGAATGTAAGATTCAAGCAAAGCCGCGTTCTGAGAACGCTGGCGTACAAGTATGCTAGGCTTCTCCGAAGCCGGCTGTCCTATGAATTTAAGAGTGGTACAGCCTAAAGGCCGTACCTACTTCTCCTCCAAGGTATTCCCCTCGAAGAGGATGTCCTTTGTCGTCTCGATGTCGGCGAAGATGCCGGGCTTTAAGTTGTACGGCGACTTCACCCATTTATTGTTGACGATCTTCACGTCCGTCGCATATGCCGCACCGATGGCGCCGCGGAAAAGCTGGTTCTCTATCCGCGATACCGAATTCACGATGCTGTTGTCGCGGATCACAACATTGCCCGCTGAGCATATGTACGCAATGGCGCCCGGATTGTTGATGAAGGAATTCTTTTCGACAAGTATGTTGTTGAGTATTGGATACGCCGTCTTCTCGACCGACGGATCGCTCTTAAGGTACACGCTCATGTAGATCACAGGCTGCTTTTCATTCGGATATGCGCCGATGGGGTTGACGTTCTCGAACTTGTTGTTCCTTATGACGATGTTCGATGCGCCGTATCCCTCGCTCCACACGTTGAACGTGTACCCAGTCTCAATCTTGATGGCGCCCATTTCATTGTGGAAGAAACGGTTGTTCTCCACGGTCACATCGTTCGTCAGCAGGAGGAGCCCGCGCGCCTTGTTGTCATGGAAATACGAGTTGCGTATGATGATGTTCTTCGACCCGAAACGCTTGTTGAACAGAATGAATCCGGAACCCTTCTGTTCAGGCAGCGGATCTTCGAATGTTAGTTCAAAAACATCCTTGCGTCCTTTTCCGTCACCGCTTTTCTTCACGAACTTCGAAGTGTATCCGGTCGGTGAATAGTCGTCGTTGCGCAGTTCCACAAGGTCGCCGGGACGGTAGTAGGAGACATCCATATTCTTTGTGGTGAGGGTCTTCTCGCCGCTCTTCGATGCGAAGCCGGTGGTGTCATGGACGTTCAGGCAGTCGTCGCCGCCGAAACCGAAATCGCAGCCGTCCATCTTGAAGAATCCCTGAGACCGCGCGATGTGATGATGGTCGGCGGAACATGTGAGCGGACGCTTGGTCCCCGGACGCAGCTTGATGTTCGTGTTCAGGAACTGCCAGTGATGCTGCTCGCCCAAAGAAAGGAATCCGTGGCTCGGGCATGAATAGATGGTCACGTTTGATAGTGTGAGGTGCTTGTTGTCATACATCGATATGCCAACCATGTCGTATACATAGTGGCGGATTCTGAATAGCATTCCCGGTTTCATGCTTCTGGCAAATATCGACCGCTTGCCCTGGTCATTGGCGTAAAGCCTGAACGAGTTGTCAGAAAGCCATCCGTACTTGGCTGGCGGCGTATCCGCCCTGCCTTTGAAGAATTCGAATCCCATGCTGGTGCCGTTCTCGTAGCCCACGGACATCGTTGCCGGGTCGAGCCCTTCAATGATTCCTATCCGCATGTCGCGCTTCGGGAACTTCTCATAGTCGGTGAATGATGCATCCAGATACGAACCGTCTGGCGCCACGGCGTTTATCTTCACTATGCTCCCCACCGGATCCTTCTCCCAGTCCCAGTCGACGAAGAAATTGCCGAAGAGGACACGTTCGCAGTTCGCAATCTCGATCAGTCCGCCGCGCTCCTTTAGCCAGATGAACTCCGAGTCCTGTCCGTCGAATTCAAAGTCCTTGAGCCCGTCGAATTTTACAGGAGTGTTGCTGGTGAAACGATAGACGCCCTTCGGCACGACAAGCTTCCCGATGGAGTTCTCCTTGCAGAATTTGATGGCGTCGTTGAATTCCCTGCAGTTGTCGGGATTCTCCGGCTTCGCCCCGAAATCCGCGACGGAGACGGTCTTCTCCGCTGGCTTCGGCATGTCCACCGTAAAATCTTTGGCGCCGGTCGCGGTCTCAATCTGCTTCGTGAAAGGTTTCGCGTCAGGTGCCGCTTCGGCATATGACTCGCCGGTACCCTCGGTGATGGTGATGTCGTCGACAATTGCGAGGACTTTGTTCTTCGGATGGATCTGGAGCGCATAGGTCGCCGTATCCTTCCTGGTCCTGAATTTCATCTTGATCTTCTTGACGGTGCCGACATCGTGGAAATCAATCCGGCCGACATCCATTGTGCCGTCATTGACGTCCAGAGGACGTATAATGACATGCACGAATGAATCGTCCTTCGCCTCGAGGATCTTCACGGTAAGGGAGGCAATATAGTCCGTGTCGGGCCTGAGCACGCCCTCGGTGGTGGCGAAGCATGCGTTCCATACTGAATCGCTTCCCCGTGTATCCAGCCGGAGAGATGCGGTTCCCGATATTGGATTCTCAGATGTGATGGAGGTGAATCCTTCGTTCAGAAACTTGAAGCTGTCTTCTTTTCAATTCTCAAAATCCATGGTGATGGCGGAAGCGGTGGACATCAGACCGGCAAATACGGCGACTGCGGAAAGCGTGGCATGGAGCAATCTCATTTAAATCCCCCAGTTAGTGTGAATGTTCCAGGATATCTCTGAAAATTAGCATATGCCGTGGCAAATGCAAAATACCGGACGCGGCAAGAGCGTCCCTCCATTTTTAAGCCCGTTCCGGGCATGGAGGGTGAGGCTTGCCCGAGCCGTTTCCTGCAGTATGTAATTAACTCATCCTTGTAATAATAAATTATCTTCTCTTCCTGTATTCTGACGGTGTCCTGCCCGTATGTTTCCTGAAGACCGCGGAGAACTGCTGGCTGTTCGAAAATCCGCAGTCCAGGGCTATTGAGCTCATCTTGTTTCCGCTTTTCAACAGCAGTTCCTTGGCCTTTTCTATCCTTATCCATGTGACAAGTCCCATGCTTGAATAACCGGTCTGAGCCCGCACCAGCTGGTTGAGCATGCTCTTCCCGTATCCGCTCAGCTTCTCCAGATCGTCGAGAGTCCAGCTGTGTGCGATATTCGCAGATATTTTGCTTTTCATAAGACCTATATCGAAGGAGGTCTTTCGGATCAGCGTTGAATTCATCGCTTCGAACGCAACAGTGCAGAGAAGTTCGTCGATAAGGCGGTTGACCCTGCTTTTGCGCCAGGGTGATTGTCCTCTGACTTCCCCTATGAGTTCCTCGTACAGGAGCTTGAGATAGCTGCTGGCGGTGAAATATGGACGCGGGGCCTTGACCAGGGTTTTTCCAATCCACGTTTGCTGCGCTGGCGGGATTGACGACCACTTTCCCAGATTCAGCCTGCCATCGAGTCTGAAAATGTCGGGATTTATGATTATCCAGGATAGCTGTCCGATGTCCATTATGCCCTGCGTACCGCCGTGCTCCTGCCAGGGAAGGGTGAACGTGCAGTCGCCTGGGTACATGACATAGCGGCTTCCCTCGATGGTCCATTCGAACCTGCCCTTGTCCAGCAGGCAGATCTCTATCCCGGGATTGCGGTGTATGGGCAGCTTGTGGCGCGAGGAGTCGGAAACTATGAGGCGCCCCATCATCTTGATCTGCGGTAAGGACCGCAGTTCAGGAGAGGCGGTGTTGTATGAGAATGAGTTCATATTCTTCTCCTATGGATGACTGGATTTATGGATTGTCGGATAAATGGATAAGAAATTAATCATGGAATGAGTTTTTTGTTATCTAGTTTTCTTTTGTATTTAAACCCAGCAATCCAATCATCCATTCTTTTATTAAATCATCCAATGCATAATTTAAGAAGCAAATAATATAAAAACAAGTAGCTTATAGGAGAAAAATGGATGATTGGATTTATGGATAGCTGGATGGTTGAGCAATATTAAATTTAATTCAAACCCAGTCATCCAATAATCCATCAATCCAATAATCCGTCATCCCGCGTCCATCTGGCTGTTGCCGGGATGACAAATAAACAGGAGGAATTGCATGTTCAGTTCAAAGGATAAGGAAGTTTTAAGGAAGCTGGCATCCAGGATCAAGGGTTATTCAGCCCTTCCCGTTATGAAGGAGAGGGAGAAGATGTGGACCAATCTCAATGACTTAAATTCTCATCAGCCACTTGTCCTGGTGAGTCCGGAGGGCGCCTGGGTTGAGATCAACAAGACCCTGCCTCTCGAATGCGAGGGCGAGGAAGCCCGGAACATTGAACGGAGTTTACGATGCAGACTATATCAGTACGAGCAGATCACCGATGATTCCGTGATGGACGCCAGTTTCAGGATCGGCTGGCATCTGTCCCACGATGGATTCGGCGTGGAGATCAAGCATAACACTCCGGATGCCGACCGCGGCGCGTTCAAGCATGTCCCCCCTATAACCGACATAGATGAAGGGTTGAAGAAACTCAAGTTCCGGAAGATAAGCGTCAACCGCGAATCCACCTTGGAACACCTGGAGAACTGCGGGGACGCGTTCGGAGACATCCTTGATGTCGGCATTGGCGGACAGTATTTCTGGACCACCGGCCTGACACAGACGGCGATCGATCTGATTGGGCTGGAAAACCTGATGCTCTACATGTTCGACAATCCTGACGGCCTCAAGAGGCTGATGAAGTTCCTTTCCGATGATATGTCGAACTACATGGACCAGCTCGAGCATCTGGATCTTCTTGCGTATAACAATGGCAACAACGGGATCGGTTCAGGAAACTGGGGGCTGACAAGCCAGCTCCCGTCCGAAAGCAAGCCTGCCGAAAAGCCGATCCGCTTCAAGCATCTCTGGGGATTCTGCGAATCGCAGGAGACTGTCGGCGTGTCGCCAGAGATGTTCGCGGAATTCATCTGGCCGTACCAGAAGCCGCTGATGGAGAGGTTCGGCATGACCTACTACGGCTGCTGCGAGCCGGTCGAGGACCGTTTCGAATATATTAAGACGGTGAAGAACCTGAGATGCATTTCGGTATCGCCCTGGTCGAAGCCGGAAAAATGCGCCGAGCTCTATGGACGCAAGTACGTGCTCTGCTGCAAGCCGAATCCCGGTCTTGTCTGCGTGAACTTCAGCGAGGACGCCATCCGGAAGGAGATAAGGCACGTGCTTGACTGTGCCGGAAAGCTCAACCTGATGTTCATCCTGAAGGACACCCACACGATCAGCAACGAGCCGGCAAGGTTCAAGCGCTGGGTCGATATCGTCCGCTCGGAAATAGAAAAGGGCTGAAGAGGTTACCTGCTGGAATTTTCTGGCTTCGGTATGTCTTCGTCTGTAGTCAATCCGCCATGGGCGGACAAGTGACTCAAGGTATATTTGAAAGCGATATAGGCATCCCAGCCCGTGTCTTTGTTTATATGGATCGCTGGCATCCTGCCGGCAATTATCTATCGTGTATTCTTCCAGGGAACTCCAGATCTCATGCTGGAGTAACTACCGGTGCGGACTGTACCACATAATAGAATGCAATACTTTAGTTGTAACAATATGAATATTAAGTATTAAATTAGAATGGCACCGATTTACACTCACTAAATTAGAATGGCACCGATTTACAGCCCCATAAAGCAGGGCGGTTTTTAAACCGCCAACTAGGTGTATTCCAAATTTTTTTGAATATTCCTGGAAGACATCCTTGAAATT
This sequence comes from Lentisphaerae bacterium GWF2_50_93, assembly GCA_001804815.1. GTDB lineage: Bacteria > Verrucomicrobiota > Lentisphaeria > Victivallales > GWF2-50-93 > GWF2-50-93. The sequence continues at coordinate 27,908 of MHBI01000017.1, read as the reverse complement.
GTTAATGTTAACATTAAATTAGCTTTAACGTTAACATTGAGGGTGGCCATGATAGTGAAAAACATCACGCTGAAGGAAGTCGCGAGGGAATGCGGAGTGACGCCGCAGACCGCCAGCCGCATTCTTAATGGAACGCAGGCCCATCTCCACAAGAAGGAGACTGTCGAACAGATTCTGAAGACCGCCCAGATCCTCGGATACAGGCCCAACGTCGCCGCCCAGTCCATGCGAAGCGGCAGGCACAGGTGCATAAGCCTCCTGACAAGCCCGATGCCATGGCTGAACATCCTGTCCGGAGAATTCCTTGTTCCGATACAGGAGAATCTTTCCGGACTCCAGTACAACCTGATCCTGAACGTGCTTCCCGAGGAGGAGTCCAGGGCCGGGAAGGAACTGCCCGGAATATTCAGGGAGAATTTTGTCGACGGCATCCTGATCGGGATAACCCATTCCATTCCGGAGTGGCTTGAGTCGATCATCCGTAATCTCGAAGTTCCAAAGATCTGGATTGGCTCGAAGCATGAGACCGACTGCATACACCATGATGATTTCGGCGCGGCCTACGGCATCACCGACCGCATGGTAAAAGGCGGCCATAGGAAGATAGCATACCAGGACCTTTCGACGTCGGAGGATTGTTTGCGCGGATGCCACTTCAGCGTACTCGACAGGATGGACGGATACTTGAAGGCGATGAAGGAGGCTGGCTTGAAACCGCATGTCGTCCGTCCGGAGAAATATCTTCCGGAGGAATGCAGGACTGCCTATACCATGGAAAATCTTATCGAACCTTTCAAGCCTACGGCCGTGGTCGCATATGACATCCCCTATTCGGGCAGGCCTTTCCTTTACTCAGCCTGGAAGAAAGGGCTCGGGATTCCAGAGGACGTCTCCTTTGTCTCATTCACTCCGAAAGAGCAATATGAGAATGATCTGAGGATCTCGTCTTTCGTGCCTAATTCCGATCTTGGAAAAAAGGCTGTACGGCTTTTAAGCGACAAGATCGGAAACGGCAACAGGCCTTCCAGGCCGGTCGTCCTTCCCTTTGATTTCATAGAAGGCGATACGCTTGCCGGATGCACGCCGGCTAAAAAAAAGAGAGGTGGAAAATGACTAAAGTGTGTTCAAATTTACTTATTTTGGAGAAAGAAAAAAATAAATTTACGCTGATTGAACTCCTGGTCGTAATTGCGATCATCGCAATTCTCGCCGCGCTGCTGCTGCCAGCGCTGAAAAATGCAAAGGAAAGTGCCTGGGGCACTCTCTGCAAATCCAATATGAAGCAGATAGGCACGGGCTGCATGATGTACGCGGCGGACTTCAAGGAATATTTCCCTCCTCTGTATATAAGTTACAATGGCTATACCTGGAAGGGTGTTGTCAATAACAGTAGCGGCATAGTGGTCCCTTGGTATTCGACGGTATTCATGGGACAGTATGTTGGCAACACAAAACTCTGCTCCAGCGCATTCGGCGGGGAACAAAAACCTTCCAACGAAGTGATTTTCTGTCCGAAATGGAATAGTCAGTATAATTGGAACGCCTCCGGGGCATCCCAGGTAAATACTGGAATAGGCTATAGCAACTATTCCTACCCCAACCCAAAATACAATAATTGTGGTGGGTGGCTTCCTACAAACAAGGCTAGAAACATGAGCAAGATTGTGACATTCATCGACACGCCTAACTTGAATGCGTTCAATGACTTCAACCTTACCGGACAGAAACCTCCGTCGATACGCCATAACTTATCAGCAAATGTGACTTTCATGGATGGGCATGTTGAAAGTTCAAAAAATTTGATTGGCGACTACAACAGTGGTCTTTTCGATATCTATATGAAATAAGGGGAGCAGGCGGGGTTGAATAATATTTTGTCTTTGAATATCTACTAAAAATAAAGGAGAATGCATGAATTTGAAATGCGGATCGTTTTCGGGAAGGCTGAAACTCCTGGCGTTTGCAGGCTTGAGCTTTGCAGGGGCGCTCGGATTGTTTGCAGCAGATGAAGCCAAGAGCAAGGCTTTGATTGATTTCGGCGCCGCAGGCGCCGATGCAAGGGTCAAGGCGGCAAGGCAGTGCGAGGAGCAGGTGGAATTCAAGATAGCGGATGGAGAAAAGGGCAAGGCGCTTGAGATAACGTTCAAGCCGGGTGCGGCCGGATATCCAGGCATAGACATAAAGCCGGAGGGTGAGAAATGGGATCTCTCCGCGTTCGGGCATATCGAGGCGAAGGTGAGCAACATCGGACAGAACCCAATGCTTGTCGCCATGAGGGTTGACAATGCAGGCGACTGGAAGGACAACCCCTGGAACACCGAACAGGCCAATCTCAAGCCAGGTGAAACCAAGGTCATCAATTTAATTTTCGGGCACCAGTACGGACAGAAGCCCGGCTACAAGCTGAATCCTTCAGCGGTGGTGAACGTGCTGCTCTTCACCGGCAAGGTCGGCAAGGAATCGAAAATACGCCTTGAATCCCTTGTCGCCGCAGGACCCGCTGGCGAGAAACCGCCGGTGGATCCGAAGACATTCAGGGTGAAGCCGAAGGACGGAGTCATTCTTGGTGCCGGAGTGGCGGGAGAAGCGTTGCCGGTGATAGAAGCAAAGGACCCTGTCAAAGGCTCGATAGCGGAAGGGGCATTGAAGGTCGTGATGCCGGGAAAAGGTGATCATTCGGTCACCCTGAAACTCCCCGCAGGCAGCTGGGATCTGACAAGCTCCAACCAGGTCCGTCTCAAATTCAAGAACGAAGGTTCATCTCCTATCACTCCCAGGATCCAGCTGTCCAGCAGCGGCGGTCCTGGTGAACAGGTGACAGCTGCAGCCCCGATAGCTCCAGGAGCCGAACAGGAGGTCCTGGCATCATTCATTCCGTCAAAGCCATGGACTGCAATTCCCAACAGCGGAAACAAGACGAACTGGGATGGAGTCAAGGGGACCGGTACGAAATTTGGAAGCGATGCGGTTACAAACATCAAGATCGGGGCCATGCATGATGGTGATGCCAGTTTCTCGGTGAAGGCGATAACGGCCGATGTCGGCCTGGCCCAGATACCTGAATGGCTCGGGAAAAGGCCTCCTGTGGAAGGAGACTGGACTTTGACGTTCGATGAGAATTTCGATGGAAAAGAGATAGATCCTAAGAAATGGAACATCTATGGTCCGAACTACTGGGACAAGAAATCACATTGGAGCAAGGACAACCTGATACTCGGTGATGGAGTCGTCAAATTCAAGTTCGAGAAGAAGCGCGGTTTCCACAATGACGATCCGAACGAGAAGAATCCACAGACCCTTTCAAAGAGCAATGAATCCGACTATGCATGCGGCTACCTGGACAGCTATGGCAAATGGGTGCAGCGCTACGGATATTTCGAGGCGCGCGTGAAGCTGCCTGTTGCTCCTGGGCTGTGGCCCACTTTCTGGATGATGCCCGACCGTGGTTTTGCCGCAGGCCCCCAGTGGAAGCGCGCGAATACAGGCGACGGGGCTATGGAGTTCGACATCATGGAGCATCTCACAAGATGGGGCCAGTACCGCCACAATATCGCTTTCCACTGGGACGGATACGGCAAGGAGCACAAGCAGACCGGAACCAGCGCCATCTATGTCCAGCCGGACAAGGACGGATTCCTCACATGCGGCATGCTCTGGCTTCCCGGAAAGGTGATCTACTACAGCAACGGCAGGGAGGTCGCCAGCTGGGAGGCCGACAGGATCTCCACCGTGCCTTCGCACTTCATATTCGAGGTGACGACTGGCGGCTGGGACAACAACGCCGTGGACGATTCGAAGCTTCCGGTCGACTACGTGGTCGACTATGTGAAGGCATGGCAGCGCAAGGATCTTGCATCCGAGGCCGACGGTTTCAAGGAGCCTGCGAAGGTCGAACCGAAGCCTGAAGCCAAGGCTGAAGCAAAACCTGAAGCCGCTCCTGCGGCGAAATAGGGGACTGGAGGGAATTGGACAATTAGCTGGAGCCTGCTCGAAAAGGAGGTAACACAGACATTCCTGTCTGTGACGGAAAATGAAATTTGAACCCACAGACAAGAATGTCTGTGCTACTATTTTATTTTGAGATTACCTTTTCGAGCAACGCCTAGCTACTAACAATAATACTGTAGGTCACACTCATTTCCAAGTCGGACAATCCGTCACTACCGCAGAAGTGTGTCACAGTGGAGGTCTCCATAAAGCAGATTTACACCGTGGCTGGGGCCATGTCCCTCCTTTTAGGATTGACCGTCACGGTCCCGGCAAACCCCATCGCGGCGCCATACATCTTGTTCGTCTTTTATCGTTTCTGATCCATCTGCTTCTTCGCGGATTTGACGAAGCGTCCAAACGCCTTGTCCTTTCTCCTTTTCTCGAAGTATGAGAGATCATGGTATTCGGTTTCCTTCTTGAGCTTCACATAGCTGCGATGGCGCTCCTCGTTCAACTCACCGTTCGCGATTGCCGCCAGGACTGCGCATCCGGGTTCCTGGGTGTGGCTGCAATCGGTGTAGCGGCAGTTAGGCGAGAGGTCGCTGATGTCCTCGAAGGTCTGGTCGACGCCATCGCTGGCATCCAGAAGGCTCAGTTCACGCATGCCGGGCGTGTCAATCAGCATCGCGCCCTGTTCAAGGACGATAAGCTGCCGGCGCGCCGTTGTGTGTGTGCCTTCCCCCGTTTCACTGACGGCCTTTGTGTCAAAAGCGTCATGCCCGATCAGACGGTTGACAAGCGTAGTCTTGCCGACTCCCGAGGAGCCAAGCAGGCAATACGTGCGCCCCGGCGCCAGTTCACGTCGAAATTCGTCAAATCCGACACCGGTCATGTTGCTAAGCGAGAGGACTCTGGCGGCGATTCCGGACCGCCTGATAGCCTCAAGTACCAGTTCCAGTTCATCAGGAGAGATCAAGTCGGTCTTCGTAAGAAGGACCATCGGCTCAACACGGCCTTCGGTTGCCATGACCAGATACCGGTCAAGTCTCCGCAGATTGAAGTCGAAGTGGCATGATAGGACAATGAAAGCCGTATCGATGTTGGCTGCAATCATCTGGAAGTCCACGTCCTCGCCGGCGCACTTGCGGCGCAGGAACGTCTTCCGGGGCAGGATCCCATGGATGATTGCCGAGGTGCCAGAGTTGTGGTACTGCACGGTGACCCAGTCTCCGACACATGGCAGGTCGGCCGAGGACTCGGTGCGGAATCGGAATTTCCCTGCAAGTTCAGCGGTAATCTCCCTGCATTCATTTCTGACAAGATACGCACCTCGGTCAACAGCCGTGACGCGGGCGATATCCTGGCCGCTTTTACGCGATTCCGCGGCATGCGCTTCAAACCAATGGTCAAAACCTAGGTCAATTAATTTCATGTTGCCTTGCCAGTTGGGCTTGCCCTGAAAAAATAAGTGGATGAAAAAATGCATCTCTTTTCCGAGTGTCACGGATCCGTGTAAAATCTAGTCTGATAATAGTAATAATCAATCCTGGTTACTGATGCATTTTAAAATGGATGATGACAGGATCTGGATGTCAAGGTCATAGGGCAGATACCCGGAACCATGCCTAGTGCTATATTTATTGAATTGTCAGTAGTTAAACCGCCTCAGGCGGATTAAACCATTATTGGCTGTAGTTTATAAAAAGTGAGGAACACGCAAAATTGCGTTGACTACGAACAAATACGCTTGCAGCTTCACGGATAAGGTTTGTCTTAAATGTAGAGTTGTCCGTCACGGACAAGGGAATTAGGATTTTTCGCCGGGACGGCGAACACTACATAAGCATGGCGGTTTTTAAACCGCCAATTAATCGTCGGATCCCTTCGACTTGCTCAGGACAGGTAAGACCCGACATACTGAATGGAACGCCTGTCCTACTTATTTCCCCCAGTTGCTGATGAGCTCTGATACTGTGACGAACTTGAAACCCTTCTCCTTGAGGCGTTTGATGATCTCCGGCATTCCTTCGAGAGTCTCCTTCCTCCAGCTGTGCATCACTATGATGTCGCCGGCCTTTGTTTTCGCGGTGACCGCCTCGATTATCTGGTCCTTGCTGTTCTTCCTGTCCCAGTCGGCGGCCGAAACACTCGCCATTATCGATTTCATATTGAGTTCTTTCAAGACCGCCAGCACGTTGTCGTCCTGCTTCACGTTCGGAGCCCTGAGAAGCTTCGGTTCGAGACCGGTCGCCTCCTTGACAGCATTCTGCGTGTCGACAATCTCCTTCTTTATCTCTTCCGGCGTCTTCTTTATCAGGAGATCGTGGGTGTAGCTGTGGTTTGCGAGCTCATGTCCGGCCTCGGCTATCTTCTTTGCGATATCAGGCTTCTCCTTGACCTTCTTCCCGACAAGGAAGAACGTGGCCTTCACATCCTCCTTCTTGAAAAGCTCCATCAGCTGCAGGCAGTTGTCGTCAGGCCCGTCGTCAAATGTCAGGGCGACAAGCGGCTGCTTGGTCTTCACGTCCCAGAATGTCCTCTTCACGTCATCCGCTCCGAAAGCCGTGGCACCCAAAAACAAGCCGGCAAGAATTATCGAGTAAATCTTCATCTCATCCTCCAGTTTTATATAATACATCTGAATATTTTGACAGGATCACAGGATTCTCAGGATTTTTAATTGTTTTAATCATGTAAATCCAGTTATCCTGTCAATTTTCTCTTCTCTGTCTTTTACTCTTGCCACGGTCGCAAACTTATTGAATGGATAAAAATACAATTAATGATGCCAAATAAATTCCCGGCAATCAGCGGATTAGACCGCGCCCAGTTGCTGCACCGATCTCGCTTTTGGAGTCGTGGGCAATGCGTTAGAAACGGATTGCATTCCGAATGAACCCGGACAGGCGAAAGTAGAAGTTGAAGCCATCCTTCCATTCCCGAAAAAGCAATGGAGGAAGACATTTGGTCCTGCTAAGCTTATCAGGCTCCCGCTGATGACCGGAGCCTTGTACAGCGTGGAAGTTTTCAAGTAGGTAAGTATATTGATTGGAATAAGACATTATATTTTCTATAAAAAGGAAGATTGAAATGCAAAAGACCGATGTAGAGATACGTGCGGTTTCAAAAGGTCCGCACCACCATTATTTCGGATACTACGACAAGTTCTGCTGGAACCGCTCCCAGGGGCTGATCCTCGCGCACAGGATCGACTACACCGACAGGCCGCTCACCAGGGACGACAAGGCGGAGATAGGGGTAATAGAGGAGTCCACCGGAAAATTCGAGAAGATCGCGGAGACGCGCGCATGGAGCTGGCAGCAGGGTGCGATGCTCCAGTGGTATCCGGCGGAGCCTGAAGGCACGATCATGTTCAACGACAACCGCGACGGACAGTTCGTCTGCGTGATCAAGAACATTAATTCCGGAAAGGAGAGGGTTCTTCCTCGCCCTGTGGCCACTGTCAGCAGGAACGGCAAATGGTCCATGAGCATAAACTTCTCCAGGCTTGCGGTGCTCAGGCCCGGCTATGGATACGAGGGGATCCCGGATCCGTTCGAGAATGAAAGGACTCCGAAGGACGACGGAATTTTCTGGATGAACAACGAGACCGGGAAGAGCAAGCTCATCATCTCAACGGCGCAGATCGCCGCTTTGAAACCGGAACCCAGGATGGATTCCATGGTCCACCGCTTCAACCACCTGCAGTTCTCATCTGACGACAGGCGTTTCATATTCCTGCACAGATACAAGAATAAAGCCGACAATGATGCTGATCACATCACCCGCCTGTATACCGCCGACATCGACGGCGGAGAAATATGTCTCCTGAACGGCGATGATTTCACAAGCCATTTCGACTGGAAGGACAGCTCTCATGTGATAGCGTTTGCGGCGCGGCACGACAATCCGGGCTGGAAATATTTCCTGTTCACCGACAAGACCGGCGAGGTCAGGCAGTATGGCACCGACGAACTTTCGAGCTTCGGCGACGGGCACTGCTCCTTCGCGCATGACGGCAGGATCATGATGACGGACACGTATCCCCGCGAAAACAAGGAACGGAAACTGATGCTCTACGACGACAAGACCGGCGAGTTGAACCTGCTGGGCAGTTTCTTCTCCCAGCCGTGGATCACGCAGTCCAGATGCGACCTGCATCCCAGATGGAGCAGGGACGGCATGAAGATCTGTTTTGACTCCTCGCACAGCGGTACCAGGCAGATATATGTCGCCGACGTGTCGGAAGTGGTTGCGAGGATGAAGAGATAAGAAAAGATTTCAACCACGGAACATCCGCCTTCGCACAAGGCCTACGGCGCGTCAGGCACGAATGACATGAAGAATAATCTCTTGACAGGATAACAGGATTTTCAGGATGTAGTGTTGTCTGCCACAGTAAAAAAACTGGTGGAATTCTGAGCAGTTCTTCTTCCATCACTTTCTTTTCGTGGCGCGGAATGTCGAGATGATCTCGATGATCAGGAAGAGGACTATGGCTAGGGCGAAATACAGCGCCGCCGGGTGACTGACGAAGAAGTTGCGGATCTTGTCGCCGATGAAGCACAGGGACAGGAAAAGGAAGATTCCTGCGATGAATATGCCCCTCCAGTTGCCGGAGCACCAGTCGGCTATTTTCTGTTCGCTTGCGGGTTTCACATACCAGGCATGCAGCTGGAACCCGATTATTCCCAGCACAATTGATGCAAAGGGAAGGATGTTCACATGGAAGAGCTTGTTTTCGAGTTCGTCGCTTCCGGCGAGGAGCATTTCTATCGCCACGAAAAGTATTATCAGCAGGCCGAGCCATTGTATCTGGGGGAACTTGTCCATCTTGTTCGCGATATAGCTTGAAGCGACCGCCATGAGGATTATTGAGAAGACCAGTCCGATGCCGAGTATCAGGAGGTTCTCGCGGGCGGCTCCGGCGACGGCGAGCACGTTGTCGAGGCTCATGGAGACGTCGGCGATGATGATCAGCCAGATCGCACCCGTGAGCGTGTGCTTTGCACCTTGATGTGCATCTTCGTGCCCACCATGCTTCTCCGAACGCAGTTCCTTGTAGAATTTCCATACGACATACAGGAGCAGCAGCCCGCCTGCGAACTTGAGCCCGACGACCTTCAGCAGCATTACTGCAGTACAGGCGAATATGATTCGGAGGATGGTTGCAAGGACTACTCCTATGAATATGGCCTTCTTCCTCTGGGCGCCCTGGAGGTTCTTCGTGGCCATGCCGATGACGATCGCGTTGTCACCGCTCATGACGATGTCGATGAGCATGACGTTCACCAGGGCGAAAAATCCCGCGGCCGTGAAAATCCCTGCAGCTTCTGAATACATCTGTTCCATTTCTAATTCATCTCATTTTAGGGTCGTCCTATTGAATTGAAATTCCCGCATGCGACCAGGAGCGGAATTTTTTAAAGGTGAGCCGCAATATAACGCCGGAATTGGATCCGAACCAATGCACTTTGAAAGTTTGACAATTATCAGTTTTCAGGAGATGTAGATTTCCTTGCTGCGTGCAATTTCCCCCATATGGTTAAAATCGCCGCAGCTATCAGCAATATCGGGACCAATCCAATGAAGGCGAAATATGTGAGGACATAGACAAGTCCGAGAAAAGCTTCCTTGTGCCCGGTAGGTATTCCAGAAATAACGGAAGTGTTTTCACGGAACCCAAGGGCATGTACCAGAAGGAAGGACGCAGTTATGAAAACTGAATATCCAATGTACCTCCTGACGGAGAAAGTACTATCCTTGCTGTTTTCAGCTTCATTCATGGGCTGTCCCTTTCCCTGATATTTTTTCCCATAGGGGCCCTTCAACAAAAGAATAAAGGAGCACGGCGTCTCCGACAGGATTCCCAGCCTGGTAGTAGAGCATCCCGTCTTTTTTTAGAGGAAAGCCTCCGCAGTTCAGGGATGTGATGAGCCTTGAAAAGTATTCCTTGTCCTTGAACGCCGAAGCTGCAATGAACGCCAGCCCGCTGGCGCTGGCCGACGCACCGAGGACAGGCACCACCGGCCCGGAATCGATGTCCATCGAGCCCCTGCATGATACAGGCCATTCGCGGGAATATCCGAAACCCAGCAGATTCCCCGACAATTCCTTCCGCGCCCTCCGGTACTGGTCTTCCGCGTAATCACGATCTATGATCTGCAGCATGTGGCAGGCAAGCCAGATGCTTGTGCCTTCAGGGCCGAAGCCGCATTCAAGCGGGGAACCGTCAACGGTGTATGTTGAAATCAAAAGACCGGTCTTCCTGTCCGTAAGCGACTTTCTGGCGGTATCAACCCATCTTGCCAGGAACTCCGAATTGTCCGTCTTGTCCAGCACATCAGACATTTTTATCGATGCCAAGGCGATCGTGTTGCAGAATATCCAGCATTCATCGGGATAGCTTTCAGAGCACATGACAGGACTTTTACCCATTCTTTCTAGGATCGAGGAAATGCGCTGCCTGTGGAGAGATGCATATTCGGGCTTTTCGCCGACCAGCCTTCTGGCCCCGAGCATGAGAGCTATTTCACCATCAATGAAAATGCTTCTCGGAGGATCAATCTTCCATGCTCCTGAACGACTGGCGTATTCCAGCAGGAAATGATACATGCCGTTGCGTTTTTCGGTTTCAAGGGTGGCATCGATTATGCAGTCCATTATCCCGCAGGCTTCATCCTTGAACCCGGGCTCGCGGATCGCCATGTTTGCCAGGGACAGCACGAAAAATGTACGGCTCATGAAATCCCATTCCGGATTCCTGTTCTGCATCTTCTGCAGCTCTATTTTCCTGAGTTCGGGATCCCTCCATATTTTCAGCTGTCTTCCGGCGAGCATCTTCGCCTTCGGGGATATGGCATCGTCCGACAAGTAGTTGCTGATATCTTCCTTGAAGAACAGATGAACCATGGGAATCCATATGAAAAAAGCGAGGATGAGTGCTGCAGCCTGCACAAGTATTTTTTTGATGGTCGGCCTTTTGAACAGCTTCATGGAAGTCCCGTCGTTTACTGATAAAATATCCCAACCTCGAACTTTGCCGCCTATAATATCCTATAGCTTTTCAGGGATTGACAAAATATCATATACATGGATATTTACTTTTAGCAATATCTGAATCTGCTAACGCTTGAAAAAGCGCTGGCGATTTATGTAAAATAAAGGAATTATTCCTATGAAAGCCAGAATCGCCATCAGCAGGGCATTTGCAATCGACAAGGTCGACCCTCGGATTTACAGCGGGTTCATCGAGCATCTCGGACGCGCAGTATATGAAGGGATCTACGAGCCGGGACATCCTACGGCCGACAAGGATGGATTCAGGCAGGACGTCATTGATCTTGTCAGGGAACTCGACATGCCTCTCACCCGCTATCCCGGCGGTAATTTCGTCTCCGGATACAGCTGGACAGACGGCATAGGCCCGAAAAATAAGCGGCCAGCCCGCCGCGAACTCGCCTGGATGGCGCTCGAACCGAACCAGGTCGGCGTAAATGAATTTGTACAGTGGTGCAGGAAGGCAAATACTTCGCCGATGATGGCTGTCAATCTCGGAACCGGCGGCGCCGATGATGCACGCAATATTGTCGAATACTGCAATGTGGAGAAAGGTTCACACTGGAGCGATCTCCGCAGAGCACATGGCTTTGAGAAACCGCATGGCATAAAGACATGGTGTCTTGGAAACGAGATGGACGGACCATGGCAGATCGGGCACAAGAACGCCGTCGACTACGGCAAGCTGGCGCGTGAGACCGCAAAGGTCATGAAATTGACGGATCCTTCGATCGAGCTTGTCGCCTGCGGCTCGTCCAGCCTGGAAATGCCCGAATTCGCAAGATGGGAGGAGCAGGTCCTGACGGAATGCTTCAACCACGTCGAGTATATTTCGCTGCATAGTTATTTTGGAAACTCGGAAAATGACACTCCGCTCTTCCTGAGCAAGCCCGACAGGATGAATGAATTCATCCGAAAGGTTGCGGCTACATGCGATTTCGTCTCGGCAAAATTGAAATCAAAGAAGAGGATTAATATCTCCTTCGACGAGTGGAATGTGTGGTTCCATTCCGGCAGGAAAGACAAGAAGGTTCCGCAGTGGATATGTCCGCGGCAGATACTTGAGGACGTCTACACGATGGAGGACGCCCTTGTCGTAGGAGGAATACTCATCAGCCTGCTGAACAACGCCGACCGCGTGAAGATCGCCTGCATCGCGCAGACGGTGAACGTCATCGCCCCGATCATGACAGCCAAGGGCGGAGCAGCCTGGAGGCAGACAATATTCTATCCGTTCATGCACGCATCAAAATATGGAAGAGGGACAGTTTTAAGGCAGGCGGTGGAATCGCCGGAATACAGGAACAAGGACGGGAAATCCCCATACCTCCACAGCGCGGTAGTCCTCAATGAAGGCAAAAAGGAGATTGCGATATTCGCAGTTAACCGGAGCATCGACAAGGAACTGGAACTGTCCGTTGACCTTTCATCGTTCGGTGGCACCAGCGTGGCAGAATGGATAGTGATGCAGGACAGGAACCTCAAATCCTCGAACACGCTGAAGAACCGGGACAATGTAGTTCCATCGGTTTCGAACGATGCGACCGTGAAGAATGGAATTCTCAAGGCCAGCCTAGGCAAGGCCTCATGGAACGTGATCCGCGTGAAGATTCCGGGGTGAGAAGCAGCCAAGTCATGTCATTCTATATTTTCGTTTCTATAATGTAGAGTTGTCCGTCACGGACAAGAGAATTAAGAATCTTCGCCGAGACGGCTAACACTACATAAGTATGGCGGTTTTTAAACCGCCAATTAACCGTCGGGTTAAAACCCGACATACTGAACGGTAAGCCGGCGTTCCGTAGTTACTTCGTAATTCGAATGTTCGGCTGTTCGATATTCGATTGTTCAACAGGCAAGATGCCTGTGATAATGTCTGGCGGATTATTTGGCGGGGGTCTTTCCGATTTCGACCTCGATGTCGTCGAACCAGGCGCTGCCTTCGCCCGTGATGCCCAGGGAAAGATTGATTTTCTCGGCGTTTGCAGGTACATCTACAACCTTGTCGAAGCTTACCCATTCAACTTCATCCGACTTTTCCCTGTAGTATATTCCTCCCCATTTCAACATTTTCCATGATGAGTCGAAAGCGCCGATTCCCACGGAGCATTTCTGGAGGCCCTTGAACTTTACCCAGCCTTTAATCCTGACACTCCTGCCTGCAACGCCCTTCAGTTCCTGGCTGACGCTGCCATTTACCGGACCGCCATCCGAATCTATCCTGAGAGATGCGGGAGGGAATTTGAAGATTTTGATATCCCTGGCGACTTTGAGGCTGCCTTCGGAAGTCCAGATGCCGGTCCATTCCAGGAACTTGTCATTGCCTTTGGACGTTGGACTGGTTACGGCCGCCGCAGGACTGCTGACGGCCACGTCGGTTCCGGACACCTGGGATTCTTTCTCTATGGAGAAATCATCAAACCATACCTTCCCTTCACCGGTTACGTTTATCAGCAGCCTGGTGTTGATTGAAGCTGGAGGCACTAATGTTTCTGCCGAGTACGTGGACCATTCAATTGCATCCTTGGCATTTACAAGGTTTTTCTGGAAGACCTGCCTGCCCGAAGCATCCAGTCCCATCAGCGAAAGAATGCATCCGGAAAAGCCGCCGTTCATGACAACGCAGTTCACCCTGATCTTCCTGCCGGCGACATTACGCAGGGACTGCGAGATTGAGCCCGACACTGGACCGCTGGTCGATTCAATCCTGAGGGAGGAGGGCGAGGTGGAGAAGATCTTGTCGTCCCTGATCACATCGATGTTTCCTTTCGACATCCATTTCCCATCCCATCCCAGAGGCCTCGCTTCCCCTTCGGTCATGGACGGGTTTGGAATGGTCTGCCATTCCGCATCCTTTGCCAGCATTTTCTTTGTGATGCCGTCGAGTGCCGGTTTGAACTCGGCCGCGAGCGCAGGTTCCTTCATCTTAAGATATTCCATGAGATAGCGCGAGCCCAGGACTTCAACGGAGAAGCCGGAGAAATTCATCTTGTCGCCAAGGTCCAGCAGGCCTTCCGAGCTTACTATCACGCATGACGGCATAGCTTTTTTAGCGCCGGAGAGAAGTTCATTGAACTTTGTGGCTGACGCGCCGAAACGCCCAAGTTCGCCGGCAATGAAAGGAAGATCAGGTTCGCCGGTGTCAGTGCGGATGTCCTTCACCAGGGCTTTAAGCTTGTCGACATATGCGGCATCCGCGATCTCGCTCTCCCCATGATGCCAGAGGACGGCCTTCGGAGTCCCCTGCAGCTTCGCCTCCCTGATTTTCGACATGGCGATTTCATAGCTTGACAACCCGTCACGGTCTGTCGCGCCACCCTTTGCAATGTCCTTCAGGCTCATTCCGGTCTTTGCGCACTGTATGAGCCCGACGGTGACGTCCGGATGAAGTTCGGCGTAATGACGGGCGAAAACCTGTCCGGGGCTCATTCCTGCGCCGTAGTACACGACCGACGGCGTCCATTTCAAGTTGTTTCCGAAGACCAGCACCCGCGGATTGGGCTTCATGTATTCGGGGAGGACAGGAGTTCCCGAGCCAGACATGTTCGACTGGCCCATGAGTATGAAAATATGGAAATTTTCCTTGTCGGCAGGAATCTTTGCTTCCTGGGCGTAGCCATGGAGTGCCGTCAGGATTGATACTGCCAGCATGGCGATTGTGAAAATTACTTTTCTGATCATTGAATCCTCGTAAATTAAATCCGTTTTAAGTAACCAGTTCTATCCAAAAAGTCAAGTGACTGTGAATGAAGCAGTAAGGAAATTATGAATGAAAAAACGTCCCGTGCTTTACAAAGTATTGCAATCTAATTTAAATTTTCAGCATAATTTAGTATAGCCACAGAAAGTAATGGCGCCTCACAGTTGAGGATATGCTGTTATGTGCTACATTATGTGCTACATAACAGAAAGGCAGGTGTAAAATGGTATCGGCAACTATAAGGGAGGTTCAGCACAATCTGGCGGCTTATGTGCACCGGGTCGAACATGGGGAGGAGATTGAGATCCGCCGCCGCAACAAAGTTGTGGCGAGACTGGTGTCCAGCGGTGATTCCGCGCAGACCACCCGCAAAATTGACTGGGCGGAAGTCGGGGAGCGAAGACGTAAACTTTGGGGCGGTAAGCATGCGCCTGGCAAACCGGCCTCTGAGATCGTGTATGAGTCCAGAGGAGACCGCTGATGGACACCTATTACGATACTGGAGCGCTGATTCCCCTATATGTCGATGAAGTTTTCAGCAGGGCTGTCACCGACTACACGGCAAGGTGCGGCGTACCAATACCGTTCAGCTTGTTTCACAGACTGGAATTCGAGAATGCACTGCGACTTAAGCTGTTCCGCAAGGAGATCGATTCGGAACGTCTCAAGCGGATTCTCTCGCATATTGGAGATGATTTGAATTCCGGCCATCTTGTTCTCCGTCCGGTGAATTGGATTGATGCGTTTGACAAAGCCCGCACCATCGGAGCCGATGTAACGGCGAAAACCGGATGCCGCACCCTGGATCTGATTCACGTGACGATTGCAGTCCAATGGGGATGCCCGACCTTTCTTACGGCTGACGGGAGACAGATTGCGGCTGCGAAAATGGCAGGTCTCTGCACGGTTGATCTGCGTGAACTGCATCAACAACGCGGAGATGGCCGCGGGTATTCAGGAGTCGTCCGAGAACAGCAAGCGAAATATTCCTGCAGTTCGCGGAAACGAGGCAGCAACAAAATTCCTATACAACAATACGGTAACAAAGAAGTTTTATAGACTCAGGCCTTGCCTTCCCGTTCGATGATCTCCCAGGCTTTCCTTATGTAGAACCTGTAGTTCTCAAGCGGAGTGCCGTTGGGGATGCGGTGATCCAGGCCCAGCATGCAGCCACGGGAGCTTGTCATTGGAGGAATCTTGTATTCCAGTTCAGCTTCTATCTTCTCCTTTGTCTGACGCAGCACATGCTTGTCGATGCCTCCAAAGAATGCCAGCCTGTCTCCATATTGCTCGCGCACTTTGACAATGTCCATGCCTGCCGCGGGCTCCATCGGATACATGCAGTTGATCCCGGCATCGAGGAACGCCGGAATGACTCCGTTCATGTTGCCGTCGCTGTCCTGTTCGAAAAGCCTGGCGCCTCGGGACTGGAGCATGTCCCATATGCGGCGGTAGTATGGTTTGATGAAGGTATTTATTTCATTCGGTCCCAGCAGGGAACCGGATTTGCCCGCCATGTCCTCATGCACCGAAAGAATATCAACTTGGACTTCGGATGAGACGCGGTCCAGGACTTTGGCTGCGGTATTGCCGATGGTACCGAGCATGTCATGTATGAGTTCAGGCTGATCGTAGCACGCATAGCACAGGTTCTCCTCTCCGAGAAGCTGGCGGGGTTCATCAAAGCCGCCCGGGATGTGGACACGGATGACGGCATCTGTTTCACGGGACTGCTTCGCCTTTGACAGCCAGTCAGCGCCGAACCGTTCCTCTCTGAACTCGTATTTCGGTTTGATCTTCAGCCAGTCATCCATGCTGTTCACCGGGAAATTTTCCGGCAGCGGAATTGTGGCGTATCCCTTTTCCATCCTCATGATCCTTCCAAGATCGTCGCGGTAGCGGATCAGTTCGTCTGTCTCCTCTATCACAGTCCTTGAACCGCCAAGCTTGCCAGTGTTGACATCGATATCCGTTATTCTGGGGATGCGGTAGCGGTATGCGCTGAAGTCCAGTTCCTCAGGAGTCGCTCCCTGTTCCTCCCATTCCTCCTTCAGGCCGATGAGCGGTCCGAATATTTCCGTGAACGGGATCCTGTTCCCGCCTTTGAATGTCATCCAGTCCAGGTATTCCCCGCGCCCCATGCTGGGTGTCTTCTTTATGGCGAGATCCGAATGATTGGTCCATTTCAACTTTTTCATGATGCTCTCCTCTTTTAGTAGGTACGGGCTTCAGCCTGTACCATCTTATGTTGATTGAACTGTTGTTTTACTTTTGCACTATATACGCCTATATTTATGAATAGAATGGATAAAATCAGAAATAATTTACACTATTCATGCAAATGCATCTGGTAAGATATAAGATTGGCAATTTTCACAGTTGTTCGCCGGACTGGACATGGAACGTCAGGTCGATGAACGATTATGACATATGGCTGGTCTGCGCGGGGAGGGGGAATCTGAACTGCGACGGGGTTGACCACAAGCTGTCAGGAGGCGACTGCTTCATATTCAAGCCTGGAGCCAGGATCGCTGCAAGGCATCTGCCCGATTATCCGCTGCGGGTTGTCGCATGCCATTTCGATATCGTCAAGACCAATTTGAAGGAGCTTTCGTCCGGTTCGGGCAGGCACCTTCACCGCCGTCTTTCAAAACCTGAAACTACAGCCGGGCTGCTGGAATTCGCAGTGCGGAACTCACAGGGTGGGAAAAAGGAGCAGGCGGATTTCTGGCTTTCAGCGGCAGTGATGTCGTTCTTTGAACCGCAGTCGGGAAAACAGGAGGCTTCTTCTGGAGCAAGCCGGGATCTCGACAAGCTTTGCGCGGAGATCGCAGGCCGTCCTGGGAGAAACTGGACTATCGCGGAAATTGCGGGGAAGCTCAGATATTCAGGAGATCACTGCAGGCGCCTTTTCTTGAAGCACAAGGGAGTTCCTCCTATGGAATATGTAATACGCTGCAGGATAGAGCGCGCATGCTTCCTCTTGAAATATACGGACAAATCCATTGCGGAAATCGCAGACGAGCTCAATTATAGGACCATCTTCTACTTCTCCCGCCAGTTCAGGAAAGTGACAGGCATGCCTCCGCGCGCCTACAGGAATAAATGATGTATGCGATCTGTTAATTAGGGCCTGCTCGAAAAGGGGGTAGCACAGACATTCCTGTCTGTGACGGAAAATTAAATATGAACTCACAGACAGGAATGTCTGTGCTACTTTCGAGACAAATTTCATTTTGAGATTACCTTTTCGAGCAACGTCTAATTAGCCATATGCGTGGATTCAAGAAGAGCTGGATTCGTTCGCAGTAGCGCATGTTTGCGCGTTCATAAAGGAACGCCGACCTCCAGGTCGGCAAGAAGCCGGTCTGGAGACCGGCGCTCCATTTGAATACTTAAGAACGCGCAAACATGCGCTACTGCCAAACAGGAAACCTTCATAAATACACAAGCTGAAGCTTGGACTCCAACCTCAGCACACCGACTAATGTTGGAGTTCAAACTTTAGTTTGTCTTTTCTTAGCGACATCATGTCCAGATCCCATTCGATATTTGAAAGGATTTTGCGGAGTTCGCTGAATCTGAATACGCCCCATGGAACCTGCCCCGGCTTGAGGTTCTCGTTTGAGACGGCCCATCTGCCTGCATATATGTGCTCGAAATATTTCATCAGCGGCGGATAATCCAGATATATGCTCCGTGTGCACTTCCTCCAGCCGGAACCTGATATTTCGATCTCGGAAAGAAGCGAGACCGAATCGAAACGGTATGCGCCAGTGCCGTCTGTGATGGTTGTGCCGACCGACCTTCCATCCTCGATCAAGTTGATCACGATGTTTTCCAGGGGCTTGCCATTTCCATCGCGGACAATTCCCGACATTGGCGGCCTGAGAACCCTTGGGTGGGAGAAGTCTTCCGGCTCGAAATAGAATGGATTCGTGAATGCCGCCTGCTTTATTTTGGTGTATTCGTAATGCGGTTCCTTTTCGCATAGTTCGCAATATTTTATTATGTCCGCGAACTCCCGCGAATGCGGCCTGTCCTTTCCATATGCCTTGACGACGTACCATTCCCTTGAACCCTTGTCGACCTTGAACTTGAATTTATGTTCATAGCTTCTCAGCCGTCTGTCCTCGATGTCGACAATCTCCACCGGTCTTCCGTTTTTATAAAGGACAATCCAGGTGAGATATTCTTCCGGGTCGGGATGGCTTTTGACTGAAACCTTTATGGTGTGCTGTCCGCCATCGTTCAGGATTGTCTGGCCAGGCAGGAATACGCCGTCGGCCCTGGTGATGAGGACGGGGCCGCTTGTCATGAATGATATGCCTGCGCAGAGGGACTCGAGAAATTCATTCCTGTCGAACGATCCTCCTTTGCAATAGGCATAGGATCTCAGGCTGCCGATCCTGTGGCCGCTCTTCAAATCTCCATCGGTCTCTGCGACTCCGGCGATGGTGTATCCTTCGTTGAGCAGGTGGAACCACAGGTTCTGGTAGAAGATCTGTTCGGCATCGTAGCCCATCACTGCCAGGGTGTCGTAGACATCCCCCGCGAGCAGGGAAAAGCAGTAGTCGACCGCGATGTTCGTGCAGATCATGCCCGAGTTCCCTTTTTCCATCCACCAGCTAGTGGGATGCGGGACCATTGACACGCCTCCCTGGCTTTTCCATCTTGCGGCCTTGAAGATGGGAGCCTCGGATCTGTAGGGATATTCAACTGCGGGATTTTCAACAGGTTTTTCAGAATGTACTGCGGAACTGAAATATTCGCCGTCGTGATAGCTGTCATAGCAGCCGAACGGATCCGAGATCGCCGGGAATTTCCACCAGCATGTGTGCCCGAACCGGGTCTTGGGGAACTCCGCCCCCATGAAGGCGTGCGCCTTGGGGGTTGACACTCCTTCCAGATATTCCGCGAGCCGTCTGCCATCGCTTGACCTGCTGCTGTTCCTGGAACTCAGCCAGCCCTGGCACAGGGAGATGGAATCTATTCCCGACGCCTCCATGAATGTGGTCACATCATCCGGATCCGTTGGATAGTTTATATGGTTGTGGCAGTCGCCGGTGAAAAGGCCAGCCGCCTTGAAATCAAACCATTTTGAAAGGGCCACCACGAAAGCCGAGTCCTTTTCAAGCTTCACATTTGCGCTGTTGGTCTCGTATGCCAGCCCCTTGGATGCCCTTACAATATAATCGCCTTCAGGAAGCATGAAGATGATTTCGCCCCTGGATGGAATGTCCAGGCATATCAGCTTGTTTGGCAGTTCAACAGGATTCCCGTCCTTGTCATATACGCTTACAAACGAAGCGGCAGGTTCGAGGGAATCCACAATGCAGGTTCTGATTTTCAGGAGATGCGTGTCCATTGTTTATGGCCTGGGATATCGGTTTATAATTAAAGACTGTTATTATGTCTTATTAATATTTCCCGTAAAAAGAGAAAAGTCAAGTGGTTTGATAAAGGGAACCTGCAAAATTTCAATCCGGCTTGGCAAGAGAGTTCAAATGTGGGTATAGTTTGCTTCATGAATACGGATATCACGTTGGAAAAAGAGTTCGCCGATCCTCCAAAGGAGTTTTCTTTAATGCCGTTCTGGTTCTGGAACGACGACCTGAAAGAAGACGAACTCCTGAGGCAGATCGCGGATTTCGAGGCGCATGGCGTCTATGGCTTTGTCATACACCCGCGCATCGGCCTGCCGAAGGACACCGGCTGGATGTCGGACAAGATGATCGGTTTCATGAAACTTGCCGTGGCTGAAGCCGAAAAACGCGGCATGCATGTCGTGCTCTACGACGATGGAATGTATCCTTCGGGTTCGGCGTCGGGACAGGTGGTCGATGAAAACCCAGCATTTGCCGAACGAGTCCTCGACAAGATGGATCTTTCAGACGGTGGAGAACCTGTATTGGAGCCGGACTGGAACCTTGTAGCGGTCATTGACCGTACCTGCGGCAAAAGCCTGGCAGTGATCGACCGTCCTTCAGGCGGAACCATGAGGGGGCTTCATTTCCTTGACGAAAATCCGGCGAATGTGATAGAAGAACGCCCCCCGCTCGCCGACATCCTGAATCCGGAAGCCGTTGATCTGTTCATCAGGCTCGTCTATGACCGATATCATGCGGAACTTGGCCAGTACTTCGGAAATACTGTCATTGCGATCTTCACCGACGAACCACATATGAGCAACGGCACGACCGGAATCTTGAAGGAAGTGAACCGCATCCTCGGTTATGATTTCACTCCGCATCTGGCCGACCTGTGGTATGACGACCATGAAAATTCCGGGCAGCTCCGCGCGGCATACGCCCGGGCCGTCTCCATCCGGCTCGAAGAGACATATTATGCCCGTTTGAGCAGATGGTGCGAAGCGCATGGGATCGCGTTGGCAGGACATCCGGGGGCATCCATGGACATAGGGATGGAGAGGTACTTCCATATTCCCGGGCAGGATCTGGTCTGGAGATACGTGACTCCCGGCAAGACGGCCCTGGAAGGTCCGCACTCAACCATGGCGAAGTGCGCATCCAGCGCGATGATACACATGGGATGCCGCAGGAATTCGAACGAGCTGTACGGCGCCTACGGCCATGAACTGACTTTTGAAGAGGTTAAATGGCTGGCGAACTGGTGTTTTGTGCGCGGACATAATCTGCTTTATCCACACGCCTTCTATTATTCGATCAGGGGACCGCGATGGGACGAACGGCCTCCCGATGTCGGTCCGAATTCGGCTTGGTGGCAATATTACAGGCCCTATGCCGATGCCTGCCGTCGCCTGAGCTGGCTGAACACCGACTCGAAGCACGTATGCGAAACCGCCATTCTCTGTGATGCGCAATGGCTGCCACAGATATCAGCAAAAATCTGTCTCCAGGCACAACGCGATTTCAACTATCTTGAATTGCGCAGCCTGGCCCAGTCAAGGATTGATTCCGACGGGATACATATCGCCGGCATGAACTACAAGGCGGTTATTCTTGAGAAAGACCTGAATGTCGGAAAGGAATTCCTGTCTGACATCAAGAAAATTGCCGATGCCGGACGCCTCGCGAATTTCGCAGAAGATGGATTGCAGATGCTGGGTTTCCTGGACAAGCTGGTAAAACCCGATCTTGTACTCAATCCCGCCAGCAGGAATATACGCTATCGTCATGTCGTAAAAGGAGGCATGGACTTCTACATGCTGTTCAACGAGGAGTTTGAAGCTGTATCAGCCGAGCTTTGCCTGGGTTCTTCCGGAGCATGGGAATGGTGGGATCCGTCTACGGGAAAGATAACAGCTGCGGCATCCAATCAGGCAGTTTCCTTTGAACCCGGAGAAATGAAAGTACTATGTGTAAAAACCTGAAATTCCTTTAAGGAGACAATAATGGATAAGAGAAAACACTTGATATACAAAGGCTCAAAGCTCAAGGAGATTTCGTTCCCTCTCGGAGGGATAGGTTCCGGATGCATCGGACTTTCGGGAAATGGAAGGCTCGTCGACTGGGAGATCTACAACAGGCCTAACAAGAATTCCTTGAACGGATTCTCCCATTTTGCAGTCAAGGCCGAAAAGAACGGGAAGCTGGTCGATGCACGGGTCCTGCAGGGCGATCTGAATCCTCCATATGCCGGCGGCACTGCCGGTGTCCACTCACACGGCTTCGGTTTTGGCCCGGCGCGCGAGACGATGGCAGGACTGCCCCATTTCAAGGACGTGGAATTCAAGGGTGAATTTCCAATGGCGGAACTTTCATTCAAGGACCTCAACTTTCCCGGAGCAGCCAGGATCACGGCATTCAATCCGTTCATTCCCCTCAACGAAAAGGATTCGAGCATCCCCGCCGCATTCTTCGAGATTGAAATAAAAAACACGACAAAGTCAAAGCTGGACTACACCGTCGCACTTACGGTGAAGAATCCCAATCCCAAGGAAAAGAACATCCATTCGACATCGAAGACGAAAAATATTTCGCTGCTCAATCTTGGCACTACGGTCCCGCCTACAGAAAATGAAGTCGGCTTCGGCGATATGTCGATCGCGACGGATTGTCCTGACACGAGCTCTCAGGCATGCTGGTTCAGAGGAACCTGGTTTGACAATCTCGGAATTTACTGGAGGGATCTTTGCGCTCCAGGGAAACTCAAGCCCAGGAAATATTCCGAGGAGAACAAATCACAGGACAGCGACCACGGCACGCTTGCCGCCCACTTCAGGCTACAGCCGGGAAAGACCGGCAAGGTGAGATTCATCATATCATGGAACTTCCCTTACCTGCAGAACTACTGGAACCCGCAGAAATGTGAATGCAGCGGCGGATGCGGTTCCGAAAAGACAAAAGCATGGAAAAACTACTACGCGACAATCTTCGGGGATTCCAAGGAATCTGCAGCGTACGGGATAAAGAACTGGGAAAGGCTTTTCAACGGGACAATGCTCTTCAAGGATGCGCTGTTCTCTTCCTCTCTTCCTGTGCCGGTGCTTGATGCGATATCCGCAAACATCTCCATCCTCAAGACGCCGACATGCCTGAGGCTCGAGGACGGATCGTTCTACGGATTCGAGGGATGCAGTGCAAGTTCCGGATGCTGCGAAGGAAGCTGCACGCATGTCTGGAACTATGCCTATGCGCTGCCGTTCCTGTTTCCGCAGCTCGAACGCTCGATGCGTGATCTGGACTATAAATACAATTTAAGGGATGATGGTGGAATGCCTTTCCGCCTTCAGCTCCCCGCAGGTAGGGATCGTTCAGGGTTCCGTCCATGCGTCGACGGGCAGTTCGGGAATGTCATCAAGGTATACAGGGACTGGAAGATCTCCGGAGACACGGAATGGCTGAAGGGAATATGGCCACGTGTGAAGAAGTCCATCGAATTCGCCTGGGACAAGGGCAATACGGATTTATGGGATCCTGAGAAAAGCGGTGTTATTACTGGACGCCAGCACCACACGCTTGATGTCGAATTGTTCGGCCCTAATTCCTGGCTCACGGGATTCTATCTTGCCGCCCTCAAGGCCGGCGCTGAAATGGCGGAAGCCTGCGGCGAACCTGAAGCTGCCAAGGAATATCTTGCGATCTTCAGGAAGGGCAGGGAGTTCGTCGACAGGAAGCTCTTCAACGGCGAGTATTACAGCCAGACGGTGGATCTTGAAGACCGGTCGCTGCTGAAACCCTTTGGAGACGCGGAAGGATATTACTGGAACAAGGAGCACGGAGAGATCAAATACCAGATAGGAGACGGCTGCGGAATAGACCAAGTTGTCGCTCAGTGGCATGCGAACCTCTGCGGACTTGGAGATGTTTTCGATCCAGACAAGACGAAGAAGGCACTGAGATCAATTTATAATTACAACTTCAGGAAATCATTCAGGGAATTCACGAACTTCTGCCGACTTTATGTTTTGAACGACGAGGCCGGGACCATGATGTTCTCATGGCCTGACGGAATACGCAAGCCGGTAGTTCCAATACCCTATGCGGAAGAGACGATGCACGGCTTTGAATACCAGGCCGCATGCCACATGATCATGGAAGGGATGATAAGGGAAGGTGCCGAGCTTGTGAAGGCTGTCCGCGACAGGTATGACGGTGAAAAGCGCAATCCGTGGAACGAGATCGAATGCGGCAGCAACTACGCAAGATCGATGGCGTCATATTCGCTGCTCAATGCGTTCAGCGGTTTCACCTATGATCTCGCAAGGCGTGAAATCGGATTCAATCCGCCGCAGGCTCTGAAGCTGCCTTTGAAATTCTTCTGGTCGCTTGGTACCGGCTGGGGAACCGTGGAAATGAATAAAGGCGGAATGTCCATCCATGTCCTGCATGGAAAACTGGATTTGGAAAAGATCCGATTGCCTGATTCATTGACCGCCAGGAAAAACCTGTCGGTCAGCCTCGATGGAAAAAAGATCGGGAATGTGAAGATCCAGGATGATCATGCTGTTTTTGGCAGGAACTTGAGAATTGGGCATGATTCCATCCTGAAGCTCTGCTGACAATTATATCTCTTCGTGCTTTCAGCTTCTCCTGAAAAGATGGTTCTTCCGGCGCATCCTTTTCGGGGGGACGCCGAAAATACGGTGGAAGACCTTTGAGAAATAATTGCTGTTGCTGAACCCGACAGCGAAGGCAGTCTCTGAAACCGACAGCTTCCCGTCGTCAAGAAGGCAGCGGGCCCTGGTCATCCTGATATGCGTCAGATACTCGAAGATCGTGAAATCGTTTTCATGGCTGAAAATGCGGCAGAGATGGAACGGACTTACGCTGGCGTGCCTGGAGATCTCCTCAAGAGAGAGGGGGCGCGAATAATTCTCCTCGAGATATGATTTGACCTTCTTCACGATCCAGTCGCGGTTCTGCATGTCAGCCTGCATTATTTCATCGTTTCCTTTCATCTTCTTCTCTTTTTCAGAGAGGGCAAGTATCCTCATGAATATTTCCGACAGGCGTATTCTAAGAATGAAGTCGTGCCGCTTGTCCACTTCCGTGAAGTCAGAGCGGAACTGCTGTATGAGATTTGCGATTGACTCCTTTCTGGGCTTTGACAGCCTGATGAGGGAGCTGCATGACAAGCGGGAGAAGAAATCCTTCTCGCAGGACCATTGGAACTGGATCATGAAGACTTTAAGCCCTTCGTCGAAATCGAATTCGTCCCTGTGCAGGGTCCTCGACGGTATCAGCAGCGTATCGCCGGCTGAGGCCTTTATCCTCCTGCGGTTGATGACGAGGGAAACGGATCCGGATATGATGTGGAGCAGCTCGCAGTTGGTGGAGACGTGTTTGTTGATTGACCAGACCGGATCGAAGATGAGATTGCCCATCGAGTGGATGGAAGGAAGATGGTCTTCGAGTTTCATCGCCGTCCTCATAGAAAGACAACGCCCTTCATGTGATAGCAATAATTTACTCTTTACTGTCCCGATCACCACTAATATAATAAGCCAAGCAGTAAAAGATACATGCATCCAGCATAAAAACAGAGGAGCAATGTCATGAGCACGAAGAATCTCGCGGTCTACGGTGGAGACAGGACGGTTCCGGATAAGATGATAAGGGAATGGCCGCCGGTGGATGAGATCGACAAGGATATGGTGATGAAATCCCTGATGGGAGGCAAGCATGCATTCGGTCCTAACTGCGAGGCGTTCCAGACGGAATACGCCAGGTGGAACGGAAGCAAGTATGCGATTTTCACAAACAGCGGAACTGCCGCCCTCCATATGGGGATCTATGCCTGCGGCATTGGCGCCGGCGATCATGTGCTGGTCACTTCATACTCGTGGTCCTCTAGCGCGACATGCATCCTGCACCATAATGCAATCCCGATATTCGTGGACATCGATTTCGCCACGATCAATATTGACACTGATAAAATAGAAAAGGCAATAACTCCCAGGACGAAGGCTATTGTCGTCGTCCATCTGCACGGACTTGCCGTGAACATGGAAAAGGTTTTGGCAGTGGCGAAAAAGCACAAATTGAAAGTCATTGAGGATGCGTGCCAGGGACATGGCGCCGAGTTCAGGGGCAGGAAAACGGGGAACTGGGGCGACTGCGGTGCATTCAGCTTCAACCAGAACAAATGCCTCTGCTCCGGCGAGGGCGGAATGTTCGTGACCAACGACGAGCAGATCTACAGGGACGCCCTCAAGCTCTGGAGCTTCGGCGAAACCAGCACGCCGTCGGAAAAGAGGGATTATCACGCCTACGCCCTCGGCTGGATGTACAGGGGAAGCGATCTTGTTGCAGCGTTCGGACGCGCCCAGCTTTCAAAGATAGACGGGTATATAAAGATCCAGAATGACAATGCGGCGGTCCTCAACAGAAGACTCAAGAATCTCAAGGGCTTGATTCTACCGTATGAACCTGAACGTGGAATGCACAACTGGTACAACTACACCTGCCGGATAGACATGGATGCAATAGGATGGAAAGGCAAACCGCAGGCGATGAGGGACGCAGTTATGAAGGCGCTCCAGGCAGAAGGCGTCCCGGTAGGCGTCTGGCAGAGCTTCGCGCTTCCGGACATGACAGTGTTCAGGGCGAAAAACGCATACGGGCATGGATGTCCATGGTCTTGCAACGGCGCTGGTGACGGCGTAGAATATAAGATTGAGGATTATCCGATGGCGGTGAAGCATACTGCCACGCATTTCGGAATGACCACTCCGCTGCGGGCTCCGAACCGTACGGACGTGGCTGAAAAAGTCGCCGACGCTTTCATCAAGGTGTTTGAAAACATCGGCAAGGTTGACCCGGATAAAATACTTAAATAATAAGCTTGTAGTAGGCGAATTTATACGCCGTTCTTCAAGTAGGTACGCCCTTCAGGGTGTACCATTCTTGAATTCATGGGACAGGCTGAAGTCAGCCCCTACCCATAACGCGCAATAAATTGCGCTACTACGAGCATAAAAAAGGGGAAAATAACATGCATGGAAAAACAATTCTGATAGGATGGTCGTCGAGGGATGTGACTCCGGACAAACCTGTTAACCTGCGTGGGCAGTTCCACATGAGAATAGCCCGCAAAGCAAAGGATCCTGTAACCGTAACTGCGCTGGCAATATCTTCTGGTAAAGGAGATTCTTTCATCTGGGTGTCCTGCGATACCGTCGCGATTCCTGATTGCGTCCTTGAAATGAGCAGGAGGAAACTTGGAAAACTCATCAAGGACTTCCCAGTGAAAAATCTTGTCCTTAACGCCACGCATACGCATACGGCGCCGGAGTCCGGCGGGAGCTGGCATCCGCCGGTTCCAAAAGGCGTAATGACATCTGAAGAGTATGCCGAATTCTTTACGGACAAGGTCGCCGAGGCCGCAGCCGAAAGCTGGGAGGGGCGCAGGCATGGTTTCATCGCCTGGGGAATCGGGTATGCGCCCATCGGACACGGCAGAAGAGCCGTCTATTTCGATGATCTGTCAAAGAGGCAGGGGTTCAAGGAGCATCCGGGAACGAAGACGGAAAAGAACGCCAGGATGTATGGGGATACTTCAGACGGCAAGTTCGACTGCATTGAAGGCTATGCCGATCATTCCACACATTTCCTTTTTACTTTCGACGCGAAGAAGAAACTTACCGGCGCTGTGATCAATATCGCCTGCACGGCGCAGGAGACGGAAGGCTTGAGCGAGATTTCCGCAGATTTCTGGCACGAGGCGAGGATTGCCCTCAGGAAACAGTATGGGAAAAAGCTTTTTGTCCTACCACAGTCTTCAGCGGCAGGCG
>MHBI01000016.1:46800-61035 GCA_001804815.1 Lentisphaerae bacterium GWF2_50_93 | reverse complement strand
TGCGAACAACATCAACATAGGAACCGCCGTGATACGGAACCGTACGTCCGGTGGTGTGAGAGCCATGGGAGGGAAACCTCCCAGGCTACTCGATTAAATAATTCAGCCGTTAAAACGGCGTGGCATTTTAAATATCTATTCCAATGCCGTCCCATGGATTAATGGATTGCTGGATTATTGGATTGTTACAAATCAAAGAGATATGCAAAAAAACATCATATGAGAAAAATCCAAAATGCCTCTTTCAGAATCCCTCTTCCCATCCTTCTTTGTTATCCTTATCTTGAATTCAAACCCAATAATCCATTCATCCAGCAATCCATCCATCCGTCATCCTGCAGGATGACACTGTATCCACTCTATTTCAGCAGCAGCTTTCCCCACTGGTTGGGACGCTTGTAGTTTGATGTGTCGCCCTTCCATACGAGCACCGTCTTGCGCTTGTAGCCCTGGTCCGCATCGTCCATCGCAAGGCTGAATCCGACTTTCTTGCCTTTCGCGGGCGTGAAATTCTTGAACGCCGACCACGGAACGGCGATCTCAAGCGTATATCCGCCGGGGAACGGCTTCGAGGCTATCCTGGTCCCGGCCTCGCTGTTCAGCTGCATCCACCACGCCGTCGGCTGGGGACGGTCCTTGCTGGCGGGAGCGAAGAGCGCCTGGAAATCGTCGGCATTTGACAGGAAATCCTCAGTGCTCGTGCGGTCGGTTTCATTGTCCTTGTCGTCAACGTCCAGGAAAAGTTCCAGGCAGTCGCATGCATATGCCTCCTGCGCCGTACGGTTCTGCATCACAACGTCGTCGAATATCTTCACGCCGACGTACAGATGGGTTGCGCTCCATCTGAGACGCGCCAGCACGCTGCAGTCCGCCGGACCCTGCCAGCTGTCGAAATCCGCCTTCTCCTTCACCATGCTCTCGACCGCCATGCACAATGGTTCGTCATCCGACCATTCTGACAGGTCACCATCGATTTTAATATCCGCATCCTTTACCGGGCATGCCACCGCCTCATCCGGTGGGGTAAGCTGATGCATCAATTCTTCTTTTGAGCGGAATGGAAGCATCCAGATCTTCTTCTCCGCCTGCTGTCCGCCGAATTTCACCATGGCTGTGGCTGAAGCCCCTTCAGGCTGCGGCTGAACTTCGGTGATCGGGAATTCTATCGTTGCAACTTCGCCCGGCGCCACTTCCGGCATCGGGAGGCTCGCAGACTCCAGCTTGAACCCCTTGGGAAGTCCCGGCCACTCGACTGTGCCGGAAACGTTCGAGAGCTGGGTGTTCCGGAACTTGAGACGGAGTGCGGGGTTCGCACCCTTGACTTCCAGCGAGCCTGTCATGTCCGTTTTCACATTAAGCAGCCTTGCACCCTTCAGGATCCCGCAGGCGGCTTCGCCGTCCTTTCCAGGGAATGACAGATATTTCGGTGCGCCGTCAAGTTCCACGGTGATCTCGCCTTTGTCGTCGGCCGCGATCTCGATCGGTTCGCCGAAGAAATTCGAGAAGATGAACTTGTTCTTCCCCACGGGTATGATGACGCTCCCCTTGTCCTTCCAGTTCCACATGGCCGCCATTGAGCCCTTGTCGCCGGTGAAGACGGAGCAGCGGTTCAGATCGCCCCAGGAGAGCTGGCGGAACGGATGCGACATTCCGGTTAGCACCCTGGCCAGTCCGTTAGCCGCGATCAGTTCGGGGCAGGGGGACAGATCGAACTCGGTGTGGTCGAGCACATAGGGCTGATGGTATCGTATGGTGATGAAGCAGCTGTCGTAGTAGATCTGTCCGAACCAGAAGAATTTCCCCTTGCCGCCTGCGATGGCGCCGAGAAGCGTCTCACGCAGCAGGTATTCGGCCTTGAGCTTGAAGTCGGGTATGAAGAACTGAGGCTCCTCGCAGTATTCCACCGGAACGTTAACCTTGCGGCGGGAGTAGGCGAGTTCGCGCGGGATGTAGCTTTTCTCCGTATGCCAGACCGAAGTCTCCTTGCCATATGTCTCCTTCATGATCTTGCGCCAGGTCTCAAGCATCACGTCCGAACCGGCACCGATGGTCCGTTCCGGCGGGTTCGTGTCATAGAGGTGCATCGACAGGGTGTCGAAATATTTCGTGCCGCCCTGCTTGAACACGTTGTCGGTGAAGGTCCCGGGCTTGCCTGCGAAATCGGATGTAGCGCAGACACCCACTACGTTGCAGTCGGGATTGCCCTCCTTTGCGGCCTCATAGCTGGCCTTCAGATACGGGAGATATTCTTCGGGGGTCATCCAGAGATTCGGCTCGTTCAGGACTTCCCACGCGGTGACCTTGCCCTTGTAGTGGCTTGTGAGGGCGCGCACGTAGTCCTTCCATGCATCCAATTTCGCCCAGGTGATGCGGCGTCCGTTGGCGGGATTCTCGACCAGCTTCTCCAGCGCATATTTGGGAATCGGCGCCTCATGCCTCCAGTAGGGCCACATCAGAT
The DNA here is from genome assembly GCA_001804815.1 of Lentisphaerae bacterium GWF2_50_93. Lineage (GTDB taxonomy): Bacteria > Verrucomicrobiota > Lentisphaeria > Victivallales > GWF2-50-93 > GWF2-50-93. The sequence continues at coordinate 58,577 of MHBI01000016.1, read as the reverse complement.
CACCGAGGATCGGCATGATGGTCAGACCGCATTCCTCGGCGCGTTTCAGCATCCGGTCGGGCTTGGAGAAATCGAACTTCCCCTTTTCCGCCGCGATGTTCGCAAACTGGAATTCGCCGAACGCGCGCACCGAGCCGAACCCGAGCTTCCTGACGATCGGCATCGGATCATTGTGGCATGCGAGCGGCCAGTCTTCAGGGAGCATCTCGAGCGGCTGCGGCACGTATACCCCGAAAATCAGCTCCTCCACCTCGCCGGTTGACGCCGTGAAATATCCCCTGTAGTAGCCGCAGGGAAGTTTTCCGAAATCCATAGGATATGAAGCAGCAGACTCCGCCTTTATTCTCACGGGAACGCTGCCGGTCAACACCGGTTTCTCCCAGTAGTCCTTGATGACATAGTCGACCTTGCCGTCCAACTGCGCCTTGCCGTTGTTGCGGACTTTGAGGACCGCCTTGCATGGGGAGCCGCTCTCGAAAAGCTTATTCGGATTTTCCACGCCTATCCCGTATTCCACTTCCGTTGACGCCTGGAAATCGGCCAGGTCTCCTTCCTCAACCTGCACGGCGTCGATCCAGAGCGAGCCTTCCTTGCAGCCAGAGTCGATCCCGACCCATGTGAGACAGTATCCGCCCTTCTTGAATTCGCTCGTGAAGAACGGGAATGAATACCTCTTCCATTCCGTTGTAACCGGGAAAGCGCCCCAGTCGTTTCCGCCCCAGCTCTCCTCGGCGCAGATGATATTCGCCTTCACTCCCGGCTTGTCAGCCTTCATCCATGCCGACACCGTGTATTTCTGTCCGCGCTTCAAAGGAATGCGGTTGTAGATGGCGCATACGAACGCAAAATTATATGGGCTGTGCAGTTTCGCAGGATCGCTCGCCGTCAGCTTCAGGCTTGTCGTTCCGTGCACCGCCGTGGTCGAGTCGAACACGGGCGGTACGCCCGGATCGGCCATCTTCTCGTTCCAGCTGTAGGCCGAATAGGGGCGGACACCGTCGGCGCCGACCTCGAAGCTCGCACCTTCCTTCAGCAGATTCCCCTTGACGTAGGCGGGCGCCTTTTCCTGCTTCGAGAAATGCAGCCGGTATTTCACCGCGCCGTCCTTCGCCTTCATCTCGATCCTGAAGTTGTTCCTACCCTCTGTCCGGCTTGCGATCAGTCTCGAAGACGCCTTCTGGTCGCATGACAGGCTGATCTTGTCGGTTTCCTCGGGTAGCAGCTCGTAGCCGGCGGACGAGCCGTTCCAGTCCTGGTAAAGCATCGACTGGTTTGCGGCGTCGGCGGAGAGAGGCACGAATCGGTTGCCTGCGAGCAGTGATTTGCCCGCGAAAACTTCTGCGGGCAGCACCAGCGCCACCTGTCCTTCCTGCTTGCCGTTCAGCCCTTCGAACTGCGCTGAGATGCTGAGCCATCCGTCGTCTTCCATCGAGAAGGACTGGCGCAGGCGCAGAGGCTTGTCCTTGATCTTGGACACGACTTCGATCCTGTTATCCTTTTTCTCAAGGACCACGTCCTCGGTGAAATCGGTGAGTGCGCCATTTTCACGGACATATGGAACGTCGATGGAGAAGGCGGGGGCGCCCTTCTTTTGGACAGAAACCTGTCCGGACTTGGAAATTGAAATATCGTAGAGTCCGTTCTGTGCCTTGAGCGTTGCGCCTTTTTCCGACACGGCCGCTTCCGTTTTTTTGACTACCGCAGCGTTAGGCAGATCAACTTCTGGAAATGCTTCATCCGGCTGCAGGAGGCACAGGAAGAAGACCATGGATTTTTCAGAGAAAGTGATCTGCATGTGATAGTTTTTCTCGTCCCATGCGCGGCAGTCGGCGAACAGCTTGCTCTTGACTGGCGAGAGGAATTTCACTCCCAGCTCCTGCCCGTTGCCGAGCTCGAAGCGGAACTGGTTGTTCTCGCCCTTCCAGTCGTTCAGGAATGTCGTGTCGGCCGGCTTTTCCGCGGGGAACTTGATGTCGCCTTTGGCATCCCAGCGGACGCGCCGGTCCTTGAACTGCTCGACTGGGAAGATGAGACGGCAGAAGGTCTCCTTTACTTCCGGAGGCAAATCACCGGCTTCCATGCGCACCAGGAGTCCGCCCTTGAGCTCGGTGATCGTCCTGCGGCAGGATGCCTTGATCTTGTCGACGGTCCCGGATTCCGTCAGCTGCCTGCGGGCCGTATCGAGCTCGATCTTCGTTCCATCCCCGGTGAGGTGCTGGTAGCCGGGATTGAAGATGGGGCCTACAATGTTCACCGCGTTCTTCCCGTCGACGTCCAGGTGCAGCGTGTAGAACCACGGTTCGCGGAAAAGTTTGATCCGGCCGTCGGATGAGGCGAAGAAGCCTTCCGAGCGGAATTCCAGCGATTCGGCCCTGGCAGACTGTGCTGCGCTGCACAGGACGGCGAGATAGATAGCGGCGTAAAAGAGGTGTTTTTTCATTTGTGTCCTTATGTGAAATGTTTTCATTATTATAAATTCCAAGTTCCAGCAGGCTGAAATCCAAGAACAGCCCTTGCGGGCTTAACTACGAACATATTCCATGAATTGAATCCGTTTGTAGTTAATGTCGTAAGACATGTTCTCTTGTTTTATCTTGTTTGCATATTTTAATTATAAATATTGTTTGTAGCTTGGATATTGAAGTTTGGAATTTTCATCCATCCATTCCAAAATCTTCCAATCATTCAATCTCCACATCACCAGATCTCCAAATTACTTCTTCGCCTTTCCAACCGTCTTCCCTTCGGCGAACCTGATATCCAATAATTTAGTTCGATTGCTCCCTTTCCCTTCGATCAATCCATAGAGCAGTTTCCCCGCTTCGGAAGCAAGTTCATATATCGGACTGTACGCCATGGTTATCTGGACTCCTGCGGTCTGGTGGACCCATGGAAATCCGTCATACATGTACAAGGACATGTCCCTTGGAATCCTGGTTCCCTTCTCCTTCAGCACCTCTATTGCCGCGAAAGTGCTGACATCCCCCCAGGTTATGAGCGCGGTGCAGTCGAGTCCGTCCAGAAATTCCCTTATCTCATTCCTAAGGAGATCAACTTCAAAGTTCTCTGTCTGTCCAAGCAGCCGCGGATCGGCATAGAGACCGGCATCATTCATGGCCTGCATCCATCCGCGCCGCCTTTCCAGGAAAGACGCCATATGGTTGACATTGTCGAAAAATGCAATTCTCTTATGCCCAAGCCCGATGAGCTGTCTTGTTATCTGCAGGGCCCCCTTGAAATGGTCGCATTCGACATAGGGCATGCCTTCCGGCAGCGGCCGTCCGATCGAGACCGCCGGTATCCCTTCACTCTTCAAGAACGCGACATCATCTTCAGTCACAGAATAGCCTGCAAAGACTATGCCCTGCCTCATCGACGGAGTTATTCCTTGCTTCCTGACATGTGCGGCAAATGTCTTGTCTCCCCTGAATGTGTATAGGCAGGCTCCAAGATTGAGGTCGGAGAGCTGTGGGAGGACGCCTTGCAGGACAAGGCCCATGAACGGATCGTTCTCCTTCAGTTTTCTCACGTCAGGCGCGATCACGGTTATGATCCTTGAGCCGGTCGCCTTGGTCTTGCGGTCTATTACAAAAGTTCCCTTGCCCTGGATTCTCTCGATGTAGCCTTCGCTAACCAGGGCGGAAAGCGCCTCGCGCACCGTGTTCCGGCTCAGTCCGAGCAATGTCGAGAATTCATTGTCCGAAGGAATGCATGAGCCCGGAGAATAGCGCTTGGATGTTATCTCATTCAGGAGATAGTTCTTCGCCTGGGCGCTTTTCGACAAAATGATATTTTTAATCTGTTTGCTCTTTGACATTGCCATCTTTATAATCTATATTATCTTTAGTTGTTGGGTTATCCTACAAGTTAAAATAACAAATAAAGCGCGCGAATCAAGTGGAGATATGAAAATATGGGAATAATTCCGGAAGAGGATATTTCGCCAGTGCATGACAATCATCCAGGATCCGGGATGCAGGATTCAGGATCTGGAAATCCAGGAACGAGGATCCGGCATCCGGCATCTGTTTTCACTTTAATCGAACTCCTGGTCGTAATTGCGATCATCGCAATTCTTGCGGCCATCCTGCTGCCATCGCTCAATAACGCGAAGAAAAGGGCGAAGGAGATCGTCTGCGCCAACAATATGAAACAGTTTGGTGTGGTATTCACATTGTACGCAGGTGATAATGACCTGTACCTGCCAACACGGAATGCAAACATATGGTTTACCCATGATCTGGATGATGTCAGGAGGCCTGTAGATGTTTTCTGGAATTTCATGAGGCCGTATCTGACGAACAAGACGACTAATGTTGACTTTGACAGCTGGGGCCAGATATTCTTCTGTCCTATAAATTCGAGGAATACTTTTAGATATACTGAAAAGGATGGGGCAGGTGTCGACATCTATTGCGGCTTCAGGTTCTCCGGATGGCCCAGGGAAACCTATCTCTTCGAGATGCAGAAGCCCCCAAGCTACGCGGATCCGAGGGAGCCCCGGAAAATATTTACAACAGACTATCCAGGTTTCGGCGAATACAGGATTATGCAGGATCTGACCACCAGCAATGATTTTTACAGTTATTCCAGCCATCTTAATATGACGGCGCAAGGTCATTCATTTCGTAATGATTACGGGAATTTCCTGTTTGTAGACGGACGAGTTCAACGTCTGCACTATGGAGAAACCGGATTTGTTGCGACGTCGGTGACCCATGATTGAGCTGGCCTCGGGATTGGAGGGATGGTTCGCTGTTGTTAAGAAGTTTTCATCTATGCACGATAGGACGGCATCAAGCGCAACAAATCGAAGGAGGACATATGAAAATCAGGAATAAATTTACTCTAATTGAATTGCTCGTCGTAATCGCGATCATCGCAATTCTGGCGGCCATGCTCCTGCCGGCGCTGAAGAACGCAAGGGATGTGGCGAAATCAGCAGTCTGCACCAACAATTTGAAGCAACTGGGACTTACATTTGCATTTTACACCAGCGACTTTGAATACTACCCCAATTTCCGGTGGCCGGAGGCGATGAATATGTATCTCAACGGGACAGTGCATGGAACTCCCGCGCTTCCGGATACCGACGCCAATCTTGATAAGGTAAAACCCCTGGATCTTATTCATTGCCCGAACATTCCGACGAAAAACAATATCGATAAACCTATAACTTTGACGTACGGCATGAACGGAGTCTGTGTCGATGAAGAGTTCTGGCGGCGTCTCATCAGGCCTCAGACCAACAATGATGAAGTGTTCCCACGCGTAAAACCCTCCAAGGTCGTCAGGCCCGAGGCATTCGGTGTCCTGACGGAATTCTTCAGCGCGGATGATCCGCAGCAATCCGCATGGACCGCCACCTGGTGGCGCCTGCAGGTCGGAAACGAGCTTGCATTCCTGTTGGCACATGGAAAAAGTTCAAACGTGCTGCTGGCTGATGCACACGTGGGAATTGCCAAGGCGGATAACGGAACGCCAACGGGATACTATGGGAACATCAAGCTTTTCTATGTCCGTGATAGTGATACCGAAAATGATTCAATGAACAATTATGATTATGGCGCCTTCCGGAACGGAGGTGCGCTCAACCCCTCCAGATACCTTCAGTGATTTTCAAGCGAAATGGTGGCTGGATGCTTGGATGAGCGTAAAGGATATTTGTTTAATCCTTTCAAAATTTATCCCGGGCGGAATTCGTTGGTAGTTAAGCTCGCAAGAGCTGTCTTCCGGAGCGCTGGTGTCCCGCCGGCAATGGCATTTGGACATTCACTTATTCTCTCGCAGGATTCATTCGCCTATGTCGAAATGCCCGAGTTACTTCTCCCATCCTTCCGATTGTAGACCTTGCTTTCGCAAGTTATAATATAAGCTTGTTGCAAAAATATTTTCAGGAGATACGTAATGAAATTAACTTTTCTTTTAGGAGGACTTGCCATCATGGGAATCATCTCGAACGGCGTGGCCGGCGAACAGCCCAGCACGACGGAACTCGCAGGCGACTGGAAAATATCTGTCAGCGTGCCCGGCAAGGGGCTCAAGGCCGATTTCAACATAAGCCCGACCGAGCCTGTAAAGGTGCTCAATGAAAAATATCCCAGCCTTCCGGACTTCAATCCGAAGGCATGGGGCGGTTGGCAGAAAGGTGTAGCGCTGAAAGGCGTCAAGGCACAGGAGTGCACCGTGAAAGGCGCGCTCGATCCGCAGTCGCTCAAGATCACCCAGGGGGAGGCAGGAGAATCATTTGCGAAAGGCGCGGATTACGACGCCGACCTGGAATGGGGCGGGGTAGGGCGCCTGCCAGCTGGAAAGATAAAGGCGGGCGTACCTGTCTCCATAAGTTACGAATACACACCGCAGCGCATAGACTCCGTCATCATGGACGCAGCTGGCAAATCACTCCAGCTGAAATCCGGAACACCGCACGTCTCTCTTCCCAAGCCCCCGGAACTTGCCGCAGGTGAGACACGCATTGTCAACATATATCTGCCGTCGGGAAAAACAGCCAAGCTCGCAGCCGCGAATATTTTTCCGGTGCTTGAGAGCGAGTTCCCCGCGGATCTCGCCGCGAAAAGCGCAGGAACCGCAGAAAAACTTCTTCCCAAAACAGTAAAGGCTCTTAAGGAAGGCGCAAACTTGAAAATACTTGCCTGGGGCGACAGCGTCACCGACGGGAACTTCCTTCCAGACAAGGAAAAGGACCGCTGGCAGTGCCAGTTCGTTTCGAGGCTGAAACAGAAATTCCCCAATACCAAAATCGAGCTCGTCACCGAAGCCTGGGGCGGACACAACACCTCACAATATCTCGCCGAACCGCCCGGCTCAGTCCATAACTATAAGGAAAAGGTTTTGGCGGTAAAGCCTGATCTCGTGATTATCGAGTTTGTAAATGATGCCGGACTGAAGAGCGCCCAGGTCAATGAGCGCTACTCGAAACTGCTCGCGGATTTCAGGGAACTCGGAACTGAGATGGTATTGCTGACCCCGCACTATGTCAGGCCCGACTGGATGGGGCTTGCAACGCAGCGCGAGATCGACAACGATCCGCGCGAGTATGTCAAGGCGCTCCGCGAATTCGCCGCGAAGAACAATGTTGCGCTGGCGGACGGATCGATGCGCTATGGCAGGCTCTGGCGGCAGGGAACACCTTACCTGACGCTGATGTCGAACAACATCAACCATCCATGTCCCGAAGGCATGAAACTCTTCGCGGACAGCCTGATGTCCCTGTTCGAGTAGGAGGTAACGTAGGGACGGGCTTTAGCCTGTCGGACATGGAAATGAGTTTAAAAAGAGCTGAATTTGTTTGTAGTAGCGCATGTTTGCGCGTTCTTCAGTGTTCAGAATTTTTCCTTCATCGTGGAGAGCGGAAAATCATCCGTGCGGAACGGAGCTGCTGGCAGTAACTCCCGCTTGGTTGAATGTCTTCTATTTTCGTAAGCGTTAAGCTGGTAACTCAGCCTCATAACATAAGTAGGGCGGTTTTTAAACCGCCAACCAAGTGTCGGGTTAAAACCCGACATACTTTCTATGAAAAACAGCCTCACTTCACCCAACTTAACGCTTACCTGCTTTCTGCTTTTTTCATCGGAGGCTGGCTCATGAGGTCGTTGAGGATCTTCTCAATCTCGCCTGGAGCTTTTTTTGCTTTCAGGTAGGCCTGGTCGCGCTTGAGGTCGGTCATCCACTGGGTCTCGCCGGTGGCGGGTTGGATGTAGAGGGCGCCGGTGGCGGTGTCGTCCCAGAATGTCTGTGCTCCGCGCACGGCGTAGAGGGTGGCGGCCATGCCTATGCCGCCGTTGGGTGACGCTTTCTGTGAGGCAAAGAATTTTTTCACAGGGTCTTTGACGTCTCCGCTGCTGGCTAAGGATGCGCCGGCGTTGATCTGCTTGCCGACTTCCACGCCGGTGTAGACGATGCGTGTCGGCCAGGCGACGCTCACGGTCATGGCGGCGTCGAGCGTTTTTTCGTCGTAGGCGAAGTCGGTCCCGCAGGGGAATTGTCCGCCAGCGATGGAGAGGAGCTTCACTTTTTTCCCCACAAGCTCGCGTCCGGTGAGCGGACTGATGTCGTCGCCCTTGGTGCAGAGGAGGGCGGCCAATGCGTTCTGGTTGCCGGTGCAGATGATGGTGACGCTTTTGTCCGGCTGGGCGGCGAGGAGTGTGCGGTAGAGTGCTGCGGATTCAGGAAGGCTGCCGATGGCTACATCATTGGGGAAGGAGGTGGCGATGCCTTTGGTGATTTCCGAGGGGTTGATCCATCCTCCTTTAACGACCATGGCGACGGGCAGGTCTGGGCGCCCGTGGTAGGTGTTGATGGCGTCGATGGCGTTCAGGGGTTTGTCCGAGCGTCCGGGGTAGATGCAGCCGAGGAGGTTGACTTCACCTTTGTCTGCCATGGCGTGGAACATGGCGAGTGCTCCTGCTTCATCTGCGGAGGAAAGCGTGGTATCGAGTATGACATTGGCGGCGCCGGAGGCGGCTGTGGCAGGAGCGGCCGGTTTTTGCGCAAGGAGGGCATCGATGACAGCGGTCACTTCGGCGGCGGGCTTCTTCAGCTTGAGATGGGTCTGGTCGCGGGTGGTGGTCTTGGTTTCCCAGTGGTGGGCATAGCCGGAGATCTCCTTGGATGGCAGCACGCAGTAGTAGCCGGGGGTGTTGCTGAGTTCCCAGTAGTCGGCCGGACCACGGACGGCGACGAGGACGGAGGTAAGATCCCAGCTCTGGCGCTGTCCGCCGTAAACCTTGTAGGCGGCGTGGATTGGATTGTCGGCGGGAATCTTCACGCGGCTTGGGCCGGTGACGATGGCGCTGCCGATTTCCAGACCGCTCCAGACGACGCGTCCGGGCCACTCCAGCGCAGCAGCTGAGCTGCCGCCGAGATCGCAGCCGAGGTTGAATTCATGACCCTCAGGGAATTTACCGCCCATGAGGGAGAGGAGTTTGACTTTCTTTTCCACGAGTTCGCGTCCGGTGAGCGGGCTGTAGCTGTCAGGCTTGCTGGACAGCAGATATTTGATGCTGGTGTGAGGACCGACTGCGACGATGGTGACGCTTTTGTCCGGCTGGGCGGCGAGGATTTTGCGGTAGAGGTCGATGGCTTCGGGGATATCGTCGATTTTCTTGTCAAATGTGTCGTTGGGGAATTCCTTGCCCAGTGTGTTGGTGTAGTTTTTGGCCCCCGCGAAGTAGATCCCCTTTTTGCCGATGCCGATGGGGATGTCGGGCCGCCCGTAGTAAGTATTGATGGCGTCGATGACGGCGGCGGGGCCTGTCTTTGGTTCGTCCTTGCGCATCTTCCACATCATGCAGGCGAGAATATTTGCTTCGCCCTTGTCGGCAAGAGCATGGAGCACGGCCAGCGCGCCCGCATCATCGCAGTCGTTGCCCATGTCACAGTCGAAGATGATGTTTTCCATCGCAATGCTGGAAATGCCTGCTGTCATGACCATGACAAGAATCGAGAGGAGAAATAGACGGTACATTTTTTTCATGAGGAACTCCATGTTGATATCAGTATATATGAATCGATTTGTACACAAGGCCGTTTTGACTGTCATTGTTCAGGTTGCTGGATGATGAGACATGACCGTCAAGGAAGGTCACATTGCAGTTGTTGTTATGCCGGTAGGTTGGCGGAGACGGTTGAAGAACATCAAAATTGCTGAACTTCCAAATGTTAGGAGTATCAACGTGAGTAACAACCTGGCTCGGTGGCCTGCCGGCGCAGGTTATTGGAAGCCACTTCCAGCCGGGGCCGGTGAAATCGCTGGCCTCGTTGTAGCCTATTCCAAGATTCACCTGTGAGGCGCCGGAAGCTTTCCAATTATAGTTCATATCCCATTTGGGGCAGAAGAGCACCTTCGTGGATGGTCGCTGTTCTTCGGGAGCAAAGGCGGAGGAGCAAATATTGTTGTTCCCGACATACTGCCCCATGTATATTGCCGAATGCCAATACACATAGAGTGCTGTCTTGTAGGTGCCCTTCCAGGTAAGCCCGGAATAATATGTCGCATCAGGAGGATAGTAGAAATCGTTGTCGCCTGCATACAAGTTGCAGCCGGTGGCGATCTGCTTCATGTTCGACTTGCACGTCGTCGCCCAGGCTGCTTCCTTCGCCATCTGCAGCGCGGGAAGAAGCATTGCGACCAGGATTGCGATGATCGCGATCACGACCAACAGCTCGATAAGTGTAAATTTATTGCCGATTGCCGATTGCCGATTTTTCTCATATTCAAAAAATCAGCAATTCTTTTTTTTACTGCGAGGTTCGCAGGGCGTATCGGAGGATTCCCGTCTTTGTTTTCATATCTGCAATTGGCAATCGGCAATCTTCCTTCGCCAAGGCTACGGTGGACAGGTTGGCAATATTTCCGGGTTTCGTGTTTCATTTTTCCCTCCTTGGTTCGGCGATCGTATCGCCTTCGATGAATTCAAACGGCAGGATCACAGGCCTGCGAGGCTTGTTCCCGTTGTTAATCTTGTCGTACAGCAGTTTTACCGCAGTTTCCGCGAAATTGTGATTGGGCACGGCCGAAGAGAGCTTCAGATCGTCCTCGAAAATCTCCTCCTCTGCGAATGTCGCAAATGAGATGTCCTGTGGAATCTCAATCCCCTTCTTCCAGGCATTGCAGAGGAAACTGCGTCCGGCGAAATAATGGTCATATGCGATCACCGCAGTCGGCATGTCCTTGCCGAAGAGGTTGTCCCTTGCGTAGGCGGACCTCTGGTCGAACAGCAGGGATTTCGGGGAACGGATGACCTGCGGAGTGAGTCCTGCCTCCTTCATGGCCTTCATGTACCCGTTCATCCTGTCAACTGCGCTGAAATGGCAGCTTGGCAGTTTCTCTTCAGAATTGAAGAGGTCCAGGTATGCGATCTTCGAATGCCCTTTGCCGATGAGCTTCAGGGCGATGTCATATGCAGCACCGAAATCATCATGATGTATGCAGTCGGCCTTCTTCTTGGAGCCGAGCCAGACTTTGGGAATCTTCATGTCCTCGATCAGCGATTCGAGCCATTCGGGTATTGACCGCACTATCCCCAGCATTATCCCGTCGACGGAGCTCTCCCTGAAGATCCTCGGCAGCTCCTTGCCGGCCACGTTCTCGTCCTCGGGCAGGACGTTCAGCATCATGTTGTAACCCAGCCCGGCAAGCGTCTTCTGCATGCCTATGAGCAGATTTCCGGAATATGCGCTTCCCCAATGGACATTTCCCACCAGCAGGCTGATGCAGCCGTGCCTGCCGCTCCTCATCGACTGCGCCGTGGCATTCGGACGGTATCCCATCTCCGCCGCAATCCCCCTGATCTTCTCGGCGCGCCTGGAACGGGTCGGCAGCACGTACTGCGCGTTCCCGTTCAGGATCCTGGACGCGGTCATCCGCGAAACTTTCGCCTTCCTCGCGATATCGTCCAAAGTCACCATCTGAAGTACTCCGTTTCGGCTTGTAATGATAACGTTACCAAAGTATTGATAACGTTACCAATAACGCCATGCCGGGATATGTCAAGCCTGCCGTCCGGTAATTATTTGAAAAAAAGGATCCGCAGTCCAAAGGGCCGGGAACGGGGGCCGGGAACGGGGTCAAACCCGCCGGGAACGGGGGCCGGGAACGGGGTCAAACCCTACACTATCAACTATAGGAATTGATATAGCGAACCATTGCATTAGAATCTTATGCCGGGAACGGGGTCAAACCCTACACTATCAACTATAGGAATTGATATAGCGAACCATTGCATTAGAATCTTATTCTACAATTTCCTAGAGCG
>MHBI01000016.1:0-46694 GCA_001804815.1 Lentisphaerae bacterium GWF2_50_93 | reverse complement strand
AATCTTATTCTACAATTTCCTAGAGCGACTGGTGCCGTAACAAACAGCAAAGTGTTCAAGTCAGGCTAAGCTCAAAAAAACAATTGCTAATAACTCATCAGCTAGTTGATAGTGTAGGGTGTGACCCGAATGGCGCTAATAGTGTAGGGTGTGACCCGAATGGCGCTAAGATAAGAGAAGACAAACTAAAGTTTGAACTCCAACATTTATCGGTGTGCTGAGGTTGGAGTCCAAGCTTCAGCTTGTGTATTTATTATGGCAGAAGTGCTTAACTTAGCGTCATTCGGGTGTGACACCGCTTGTGCCAGGCCGACCCTCCTTGTTTTTTCATCATGCGTTGCTATGTTTATTCAAATTCAAAAACAGGGGGTAAAGTGTACCAGTCATCCTCTCCTTCACTCGTGTTCCGCGGATTTTCCGAGACCGTATGCCTTCCGGCTGAGTTCTTCATTTCCAAGGAACCATGCAAATGATCAATCTTTCAATATGCTGTGCCGATAAGCTGGCCTTTTCCGTGAAATACTGGGCCCTGTCAGCTCTATTCTCTCTGGCGGGCTGCGTTCTGTCGGAAGCGGCGGAACCAGGGGATGTCATGCCAGGGCAGCCATGGATGCTTGCAACAGAATATTATCCTGGCAAGCTCACAAATGCCGAGGATGGTGACGGAGACAAGGATTTTCCATTCCGGTGCAAGGTGATTACAGGAGTCTCCTATTACCGGATCGGCAATATGCCGTCCAATATCCGGACAGCTGAACTTCTAAGGGCGGAATCTGGAAAGAAGAACTTCATTTCAATAAACAAGTCCGAGCCTGTTAAAAACCATAATAACAGCAACAGGGAGGAGGACTCCCTTTTTTGCTATGGCAGCATGAAGGACGACACCCAGGCCTACGGCAAGGACTATGACTACATGGTCGCATTTCTCGACCCGGATGGAAAACGCGTCGAAGAGATTGGCCCGGTAAAAGTCAGGACACCGCCGGTACTCCTTTTCCGTCTGCTCAAGGAAACAGAACCGGCAACTGTCGAAATAAAGATCCGGTCCGCGGGAGATGACTATGCCGGCTCACAGATCGTCTACCGCGACAAAGTGCAATATAATCAGCTGAACCGAATCATAAAGTCGTCCTCGGGAATCTGGCGGCTCCCTCTTATCGCGGGCAAATCAGACTTCTCCCCTCCGGCCTTCGTCTTCAAGCCTGACTTGCGGCAAAGCGCCTGGAATCCTGTTGACGGCTTGAAATCCTTCCCCCTGCGCTATCAACTCCCCCTTTCATATCCCCTGTCAAGGATCGCCGATTTTGCCGGCATGAAAATCCCCGCAGGAAAAACTGATATTGCTCCCGTCCAGCCGATGATGCCGCAGGCGTTTTCCGGATCCGGGGGGGATGGAGCAGTCGGGGAGGTGTCGAAAGGCGGCACCCAGCGCTCCGGCGGCGCCCGCAGATATAATTTTCATATGCGCTTCCCCTCGAATTCGAAGGGCATGGTCATAAAAAGGTTCATTTCCGGTGAATGGGCCCCTCCTGACGGCTTGAAGACTTTCCTTGTAAAAAAGCACAAGGATGGACTGGCTGAGATATCCGAAAAAAGTCTGCAGCAGTGGAAAATTGTTTCATCCAATACGATGGATCCCTACGAGTTTTCCGGGTTCGCGCAATTGCACTATTATGAGCACGCGGTGCATCCCGGAGAATGGATATATGCAACATGGACGCTGGATAAAATTCCGGTTGCATTGTCAGCCGGCCTTGAGACATTCAGGATAGAGAACTATTCAGAAGACAAGGATGCTCCACCTGTGATTTTGACATGTGCGTCCGGCGCCGAACCTGATTTCAGGCTGCAGGCGACAATCCTCGACTCGGGCGCAGTCCGTATTTCCCTTCCCGGGTTCAAGTATGACCCGAAGGATTGGGAGGAGGAACCTGAATGGAGATTGTACAGGATCAATGAGAGATTCAAGTTTTCAAATAGTTCCGGCGTTGAAATATTCAAGGGCCCTGCGTCCGCGTCCTCGCATGATTCCGCCGATCTCGTGCCGGGTGAAACATACAAGTATCTTCTAAAGCTGTCAGGCTATCTGAAGAAATCGATATATGTCCTCGGGAAAGGACAGGCAAGCATCAGTGAAGACATATGCAGGAACTTGTTCTCGCATGGCAATTTCAACCTGTGCCGCGTTCCAATGCCGCCGCAGAAAACGCCGGCAGTGGGTGTCTGGTCGGAATCGCCTGCATACGAACCGCTTGCCGAGAAGATAAAAAAATATCTTTCCGACAAGGGGTTTGCAATCCTGGAACGGGAGCATCTGAGCAGTATACGGGGCGAAGGCGAACTGGGCCGTAACGCCAAGGATGGAGACAGCATCCTTGGTGCGGAATATATCGTCAAGATTGCCAGCAATGTGCATGACAGCAAAGATTACAGCCTATATGTCAAGCGGAACAGCAGGATCTGGCCTTTTTCCGAAAACTTCAGCCTGTCGGATCTCAAATCCGAAGGCAGGATTGATGAAAAAAGTATTTTCTCCCTGTTGGATTCGTGTATCGGTGTCTACTCGGACGTAGAAAAAGGAGCTGCTGCAGTCAATGCAGGGGATGGAAAGCAGGCTGTTCCGAAATCCACTGGTACTGCACGTGTCGCCATAATGCCGTTTTTGGACATGCCTTTTGCCGATCCAGGGAACAGCGGAGAAAAAAGTGAGGGAGGCGGCTTCAACGCCAGGGCGGCGGAGGATCTGGCATTCCTTTCCCTCAGCGACACCGAGGGCGTCGAGTTGCTTGACAGAAGCCGGATCGCGCAGATAATCGAGGAGCAAAGCCGTGCCCTTTCACAGAGTTCGCGGAATGAAATAATGATGAAGGCCGGAAACCTGCTGTCCGCCAGATATTTCCTGGCAGCTTCATTTGGCGCGGATAATCGGAGCTTCCAGCTGAATATGAGGATGATCTCCGTCGAGAGTTCCGAAATTGTCGACACTGTCGAATTAAAAGGCCCTTTAAGCAAAGCCCCCGACCTCGTCGTGTCTTCAACAAGGAAAATGCTCCGGAAGAAAATAGACGGCATCGATATCGACAGGATTCCTGAGAAAGCCGTAAAACTCAAGGAGGCATTGGATATCATCAGCACCGTCCATTACCAGAATGACAAGGTGGAGGATATTCAAAAAGCCCTTGAATCCTACAAGAATGCCCTTCTCCTGGCTCCTGAATCGCCCCTCGTGCTGGAACGCCTGGCGGGATGCAGTCTCCAGCTCGCAAAAAAAACCACGTCGGACTCAACGCCCTACTGTGAAGACGCCATCCGCTATGCGCGTGAAGGGCTGAAGGTTTCGACCGGATGGAACAAGGCCAGGCTCGCCGTGCTGATGTGCAAGGCGGCCTTTCAATTGTCAAGGCAGGACGTGATCCGCGAGGCTCTTTCAATCCTCGGCAAATGCACCGGAGATCCCGAATACTCATATGATGCCTCCAGAATATTGTTCGATGCAGGCTACGTCGCATACATGTCGGACAACTTCGAGTCCGCAATCAATTCCTGGTACGGGTTTGTGCGTCTCGACGAGGGAACCGGTGAATATGGATACTCTCCGATGAACAACTCGATGATGCAGGCTGAAGGGGTATCCGCCATCTACAACGCCATATTTGGAAAGCTTGACGGCCTGGCTCCGGCCCGGCGCGAGGAGATCCTGCTGGCATTTGCAAAAAGAATGGCCCCGGATTACCCCTATACGTCCCTTCATGTCATAAGCCAGCTGCGCAGGAAATCACCTTCTCCCGGCCTCCCGCTGCTCGAAGGCGAAATCCGCCTCTGCCTAATGCTGGATCCCGTAAAGGCAATCGGGATATTCGACGAGGTCATGTCAAAGGGCGGGCTGGACGATTCCCAGCTTGCAAGAGCCCTCTATTCCAAGGCCATCGCCCTCCAATACTCCGGCAACAGCCAACAGGCGTCCGAATTTTATCGGAAGGCCTGCGAGACCTGCCCTGCGGCTCCTTGGGCCGCAGAGGCGAGGACGAGAATCGAAGCATTGCGCAACGCCTCCGGCAAACTGCCGCCCGAACTCATCGCAGGGCTCCATGATTCCGTAGGGGAGACTGACAGGAATAAAATTGACGGCCTCCTGGCGCAGCTCCAGAACTATACCTACAGCGAAGGCGCCCTGGAGGAAACGTTCACTCCGGCCATGAGATCGAAGATGTCTCCCGAAAAGATCATTAAAATGGTGTCAAGGTATTTTTGGAACAAAGGTGAGGTGCCTGCCATTTCAAGCCGGTCCAGCTTTTCCATGCCGCCTTTGGTTTTAACGATGAGAAACTCCGGAAGATACGAGAGATACAGCCCAGTAATCGAAGAGTTCCTGCCATTATACCTGCGGACCTTGCAGGACAGGAGAAGGATGATGTCAATGTCTCCCATGTTCCGTGCTTCGCAGCCGGACGTCCCTGAGAACAACAGGCTGCAGTATGTCACGATGCCGGGGAGCAAGTCTATCAGCGGGTGGCGATGCCCTTTTCCCAATGATTCGAGGTTCCCTGCCATGCGAGGCATATCAGCTTTTTCAGCGGCTTTAAACCAGGATCAGATCGCAGTGGCCGCATGTGACGGCTACTTATACAACTTGAAATATGGGATCCAGTCTCCGCTCTGGAAAAAGAAGACTGGGAATGACGAGTCCTCGTCTTCGAACAATTTCTTCCCGGGCTCCTCCCGGAACAGACTGCTGTCCGCAGACAATAAATTATACCTTGCCTTCAAGGACGGCACGCTCCTGTGCCTCGACAGCGCCGACGGCAGGGAGATATGGCTCGTGAAATCACCGGGCCTGACAACCCGGAAGACAGTCTTTGAAATCGACGGCAGCAGGATACGCTGCCAGCTGTCCGACCCTGATGAAACCCTGCTTATGCACTTCAAGAGGAGCTTTGGCCAGACCAGGATAACTGCTGAATGCATTTACGACATCAGCACCGGCTCGCTTATTGGAACTGAACGGAAAGTCGAAGATCCCTCTGTAAAAGCCGTAAAACCGGTTTACCCTGAAAGCATCTCCGGCCTCCTCAACAGGATTCCCGCCCTCTCGTGCTGCGACTCGGTCGTGGGATTCAATGCGGAATATATCGCCTGGCAGACCAGGGACACAGTATGGATCTGCAGGATAAAAGACCTTTCCGCAACGCCATATGATGACGGTATTCACCTGTCGAAGGAGAATGTCGCCGAGATTGCAGCCGTGCTCCGGAGGGAAAGTCCGGCAAAAAGCAGCGCGGATCGCGAGTTGCGGGACATCATGGACAAGCTTCGTCCTGCTGAATCCACCCGCAGCCGGTTTGGAATGATGCCGCAGGAAAATATAAATCTTAATATTAAAAACCTTTTCATGCTCCTTGACGAGGAGTCGGGAAAGGCCCTCATAGGGGAGATTGTAAGGAACCGCAACGGAGTTCAAAACTACGACCATCTGATCGGCTATCTCGGGTATATGGCCGATGAATATATCAAAAAGCCGGCAAATGCACCATCATCCGGTTCCAATCGGTTTTGATTTTAAAGCCATTGTCCGGGTTCCTTCACATCGCCGTCCGATATTCCCTGTTCGGAATCCGACATTCAATTTCACTGCCGTCCCATGGATGATTGGATTGCTGGATGAATGGATTGTTGCAATTCAAGGAGATATACGCAAAAAAGAACATTCATAAAATCTGAAATGCCTCTTCTGAAATTTCTATCCCAATCCTTCCTTTTTATCCTTATCTTGAATTCAAACCCAATAATCCATTCATCCAACAATCCATCCATCCGTCATCCTGTGGGATGACTGTGATTCAATTTGGAGCCGGTGTCATATTCCTTCAGCCTTTGAAACGTGCAGGATTTTTCCTGCCTGCTTAACTTTTCCAGGCCAGTCATGATTGTCCGCGAATACTGCTTCGGCCAGATATTTCCCGATGATCCTTGAATAGGCGTTCAATTCGCCCAGGCAGAAATGCTTTACACAGATTGCAGCCTGCTCGGCTGTGCTCTTCCCGCCGCTTTTGAATTCCTCATAGTAATTGTGGCGGAAATATTTTTTCTTTTCCCCATCTAGGCCGATGCCGGGATTCAGGAAAATTATCAGGTCATCCAGTTCCATGAACTCCAATGTGGATTTGTCAATTATGATCGCGACCAGGACGCCGGCGTCGACATGGAAGTCAATGTACTGGCTGGCGCTCTCCAGAATCACGCTGTGGCAGAATTTATCCTTGAACCAGCTTTCATGCTTGACAGAGAATTCTTCCCGCTTCAGGTGTTCATCGAATGCCAGTCTGACATCATCCGCGAAAGCCTTGTATCCGTTCATCATTTCCAAATCCTCTTGTATGTGGATGTCTGGGCGTCAAATGTGTAGCCGTATTTTAGCATCAGGGACTGGTTGCCGTTCCAGCCGTCTTCAATTGCGCCGATCTCCCGCTTGTAGAAGCCGCCCACCGCGTCCGAGGCGTTCTTGTAATATGCGTTGTTCGACAGCACCCTTATATTGTCGCCTCTCTGGCATGCCTCTTCCAGGAAGGGATAATTGTAGAGCGCCCAGAACTCATTCTTGCCGTCGATTATGGCCAACGCCTTCGCCTCGTCCAGTGTCTTGCCTTCGTCCAGATATTTCTGTATGTTCTTTACGAGCAGCGCATCATATATCGCCGCCGGAATATCCAGTATGTTTATCCCGTTCGGATTGGCCGATTCCCGTGCAAAACAGCCTTCCGGCATGCTCAGGACTTCCTTCGTGCCATAACCATCCAGCAGATCGGAATATTTCCCGAGGACAGTCGTCGTCCTGTCTTCGACCATCATCATGTTGCCGCCAAAACCGCCATATTTGAATATGAGCTGGTTCCCGGAAATTTCCGCGATAAGCTTGGCGGCGGCGTCGTAGAATTTGAAAACACCCGCGTCCTCAACGGCAGTCAGCCCGGCATTTATGAGCTTGTCATACGACGCCTTTAAAACTCCCGCCTGCGATCCGACCGGGATGCAGTCGGCGGCCACGTTGAATTCGCGGGCGCCTCCGCTGATTTTCACCTTTATGATCTTCGCCATGACATTCCCGATCTGCCTGTCCTCCAGGAACTGTACCGACGAATTGTTCATTGCGAGGTTCGCAAGCGCCTCCAGCTGTTCACGGGCCATGAGCGAGACATCGCATTCCCCGGAGGCGTCCTCGTCGGGATTGCTCAACGCGGCAATGGAGACGACTCCGATATTTCCGGCGAGAATCTCGGTTTTCCGCGTGCTTCCGACTATTCCCAGCGCGGTGAGATTATCCAATACGGTGTTCATCTTGTCCGGCGTCACATGCACGATCAGCGGATATGGCCTGAGCGCCGGATACGGCAGTAGATCGTTTCCGCAGCCAGTTCCATCAAAGGCGTAGAACAGCAGGTAGAGTCCGTCGTCCAGATTCCTGAGTATGGCAGTATCGGAAGCGGTTTTGCCGATAGTCCCCTCGACCCAGAGTTCCTCGGAAGATGCGTCTGGAATTCCGGTATCCCATCCTCCGCGGATATTGAAATATTCCTGCATGCTCATGGTCTGGGCGGACATGAGCGCACTCGGCAGCCCCGGCAGATACGATGAAGAGTCAAACAGGCCTTCCTGTTCCCAGCTGTCCTTCCTGGTGTAGACGGTATGGGCCGCAGTTCCCTTCGCAACGTCGGGCAGCGTCGTGAAGAAGAAATCAAAGGAGTGCGCGCCCTCCCTGTCGATTCTCGACGAGAAGGTCCAGTATCCTCCGGCATCCGTCTTCGCGGTGAGCCATGACGTCGCGCCGGTGATCGGATTCCTTGACTGAAGGCTCAGTCCGGGGATTCCCTTGCCTGCCTGGTCGACAACCCGGCCTTTGAATTTCACGGCATACGGAGGTATGAGATTGTCAGCCGGAACTTCCGTCAGGATTATGTTGCTGGCGGCATACGAGCGGACCGACAGTGTCACATTGGCGTAGTCTGTCTTTCCATAAAGGAGTATGTACCAGGTGCCCTGCGCCGGATTGCTTATCGTCAGCGTTTTTCCTCCGGCCACGTCGGATCCTTTGGCGTTGTATGAGGAGAGCGACGGATACGAAGCCAGTTTCGCGTAGAGGTCGCAGTTGTTCACTGGCGAAGTGTTGGAAAGCGTGACCACCAGCCGTGACGCTCCAGCCGGAACGTCGAGCGAATAGAATTTATAAGTTCCCTTCGACGCATCGACGCTTGCAGTCCCGCCATCCAGGATGGTTGTGCTTGCGGATCTCGCAAAACCTGACATCGCGCCGCTCGGAACGCTTGTCACGTCCGAAGTATCGTTGTTCGCCTTGAGCCAGTACCAGTAGACAGTATCCGGTGCGGCGGAAAGATCGTTGTACGTCGTGCCTGCGGAAGTCGCAATCAGGGTTGATGTCAAGAACTGATTGACAGTGTTCCTGTAGATCTTGTAGTCCTCGGCGAGGGGGACGGCCAGCCATGTTATCCGGACATACGCATAATCGCCCTTGCTTGCGCTTTTTATCACAGGAGCTCGAAGAGCCATCACGACATCGTTGTGGAATCCTGCCGCTGACGGACTGAAGAGGCTGGTGTACCGATCCTTGTATTTCGCCATCGCCCTGTAAAAGTATGTCGTCCCCTTGACTGCAGTTTCATCTTCGTAGAAGAGCTTGCCGCCGGCATCGAATATCTTGTCATTGTTCAGCAGTCCCTTGTCGGTGTAGCGGTACACATCGTATCCAGTGGCGCCGGGGATTTCGGACCAGGAGATCCTGACCTTGCCAAAACAGGTTCCCTTGCTGGCGGCAATGGTGGCGGGGCCGCTGTTCTTCAGCATGCCTATGGCCCCTGCGCTGAAACCGCTTGCGCCGCTATCTTTCTTCGCCATAATGAAATAATAGTATTTGGTTCCTGCGGCGAGGTCGTCGCCCATATTGTCATAGGAATATGCTGCAAGATTGCTTTCCGACTCCACTTCAGCCAAGGTGATGGCTTCTGCGGAATTGTTTACAGTGTTCCTGCGTATGACATAGCTTGCAGCTCCCGCATATTTCGGCCAGGAAAGGCTTATCCTGTCGAAGCGGAGTCCATTGCCAGCCTTCAGTCCTGTCGGAACCGCCACAGGTCCTTTCATCAGGAATCCGGAGGCGCTGGCGCACTCCTTGGAAACACCTTTTGAATTTCCGGCCTTTATCCAATAATAATATGTGACATTTGATTCCAGATTCGTGTTGTCCACGTATGAATTGTCGGGAACTGTTCCTATGTTCTCGGCACCGGCAATATTGTTTGCATTGGCTCTCCACACCTCGTAGAATATCGCGCCTGGTGAATCGGTCCAGCAGAGGCTTATACTGTCGGAGTCCGTCCCCTTTCCAGCGGCGAGACCGGTTACTGGAAGTGGCGCCGCCCCATAATATTTCGCGACTATCGCAACTCCGCTGTAGTCCGTTTCTCCGTAGAGGTGGATCAGGTATGACCCGCCCTCGGGATTTTCAATTCGTATGGGCTCCATGTCAGAATCGATGAGCGCGCGGTACGTCTCCGTGCTGCCGTCGATGCAGGCGTCGAGTTCGTATTCGCCTTTTCCGCCATAGGCCTTTATTTCGAGCAGCGCCTGCCCTGCGGGAACATCTATCTGGCAGGTCTTCGTCGTGCCGGACGCTCCGCTTATATTGGTGACAGGCACTCCGTTGTAAAGGATCTTCCATATCACGTCCGAACCGTTCGGATGCGCCGCATTGCTGAAATCGCTTTCGACGAATTTGCTGGACTTGGCCTTCACCCAGTAATAATAGTAGGTGCCGGTGAAGTTCTCCTGATATGACAGCATCTCCGTGTCGGCCATGATCACGGACGCGCCCGCCGTGGAATCGGTCAGGCTGCGGTAGACGTCATAGCTGGTTCCCGTGGCGGTCCATGAGAGATTGACCTTCGTTCCTGATATCAGCGCTGTAATTGACGGCTTGTCAGGAACCTCGCTGTTGACGTCTATGTTGAGACTGGCATCTGCGAAATCCGCAGCGGGATAAAGATAGACATACCAGTTGCCGGCCTCTGGATTATCTATTTCCAGCACTTCCGCCGTTGTCTTGCCGGTGGCTTTTTTGTAATAGTCGCCCAGGTCGGGCGCCAGCCCGTGCCTGAGATATATGTCGCAGTTGCCAGTGCCTCCGGAAGTGAGCAGCTTGAAGTTCTTTTCGGTGGTGATGCTGAACACGAACATATTCTTCATCCCGCCTTTTGAGTCAAAGAGCGCGGGGATGGTTATCCTGCCTCCGCCGGAAATTCCGGATATGTCGACGATCTGTGCGAAGTTCGCAGTGATCACTCTGTCGGATTCAACATCCGTTATCGTCAGCGGATTTTCCGTAGTAGTCTTGAACCAGCCGCTGCCTGTCCAGTTTGCGAACTGATAGTTTGCATCAGGAGTCGCGGTCACAGCTTCAGATGAATCGCCGTAGTCTATTGTCTGGGGAGTTGTTCCTGTGATGCTGCCGTTGGAGGCGGAAAGGAAGGTGAGTTCGTAGGTGTTGCCCGTGGGATCGCCTGAGTTCGTAAAGACGGCTCCGGGCGGACCGACAAATCCGACATATGCACCGGCAGGCAGCAGCACATCCTTTTTCCCATCCACCATGCTGTCGTAGAAGACCTCGTTCTCCGGGGACCACGCGAGAATCCTTGCCGTCGCCGGCATTGTGGATGAGAATACCATCTCAGTGCCGGCCTTGCGCCATTCATTGTATCCCTTCGGACCGATCGTGATTGCCTCCCCTGGCTGCAGGCTCCGGACAAGCGAGGCGTCCGAATACTCAAAGCCGCTTGAGTAAAGCCATGATCCGCCATCGCAATCGAATAGGCGGGGGGGCTTGAGGTCGCGCATATGGCTGAGATTCATCGCAGTTGTCCTGGCATCGGCAAGCGCATATGCGCAATTGGAGAAAATGACATATCCCGGGAGTTCCGCAGGCAGCGAGCTATGTTCAATCCTGGGTTCGAACCCTTCATAGTCGATCTCGTCATAGCTGAGGTTGCGGGGCAGCCATGTCTTGCCGTCGAAGGCGCTTCCATCAATTCCGGGCGGCAGTCCGGGGATGCCCTCGGCGATTATGGATACTCCGCCATCTGCCCCGCAATAATGGGAAACCAGGAATTTCCCCCCGAAGTTTTCAGAAAAAGTCAGGGTATAATTCTCACTGGCATAGAAACATCCGCCTTCAACATATGGATACTTGGATTTCAGGGCGAATACCCCGTCAGCATACGCTAAGATGCTCATGGTATTCTCAACCCTGTCAAACATGATTTTATAAATGCCGTTCTCGGAGGCGTAATAGCCTTCGAATGGCAGAAGTTCATCCGGAATTGGAATGCCCTGCGGAGTCGGCAATACTGGCTTTGGAACAACAGGGACAATGCCTTTCCCCTCAAGCAGGGCCTGCATGATCACATCGCTGATTGCCATGACATCGGCCGGGCCTGTCACGCTTAGGGCGACCGTGAGCCGCTCATCCGGGGCGACGTAGAGCTGGCTGGAGAATTCAGCGGTGCCGCCGTTCTTCGCCAGTACAGTCACACCCTGCCGCTGGAATTTGTCCAGCGAAACCGAATCCCATCCGAGACCATACTGGAAATACGGGATCCCTTCTGGCACAGTCTCCGGACCATACTGGGGCTTCTTGAATTCTTCCAGCGTGGACGCTTTGAACAGGCTGTTGCTGTAGATGGCCGTCGAGAAACGGCAGAGATCGTTGGCAGTCGAGGAAATTCCACCTGAGCCCATTACGCTGACATATTCTTTCGGCAGAGGCAGTCCCGTGACGCTGCTGTACTCACGGGCCACATTGTCATTTCCCTCCATGAAGAAGCAGCTAGTATCATTCATGCCAAGCTTTGTGAAGACATGCTCGCTCAGATATCTGGAATAGGTAGAGCCGGAAACCCTCTCGATAATCTCCTGCGCCACCGTGAACCCGTCGTTGCAGTAGACGCTGAGAACTCCGGGATCGTGCTTGAGATATTCACCCGCCAGGGAGGCTACTGTGGATCTGGCATATGCAAGGTTCTTGGCGGCGCCCAGTGATCGTTTTTCGTATGTCCCGGGAAAACCGGAGGAATGATTCAGCAGCATGCGCACCGTTATATCCTTGTACCGCGCATCTTTCATTGTGAATTCCGGGATATATTCGGTCACCGGCCTGTCAAGTTCCACCTTGCCTTCATCGGACAGCAACAGGATGGCTGTCGCGGTGAACACCTTGCTCACGGATCCGATATTGAACTGAGTATGCGTGTCCACCGGAAGTGATTTCTCGCGGTCGCGCATCCCGAAGGTTTCGGAATAGACGATTTTCCCGTCATCCATGATGGCCACAGTCGCGCTCGACGCCAGGCCGGAGGAAATGGCCTTCCACATTTCAAGACGGGCGGAGGTCCTGGCGGCATCATACGGATCGGCATCCTGCGCAAATGATGCACCGGCCACCAGCAATGAGAAGATAAGTGTAAATAGAAAAGTGATTTTCAGTTTCACGGACACACCTCCAGGGCAGGATTGATGTTTATTTTAATGAGTATAGTTTGGAAATCTGAAAACATCAAGAATACCGGGTGGAAATTTATATCGATGTCGTAGTCAGAGGTTGCTCGAAAAGGTAATCTCAAAATGAAATTTGTCTTTTTGGTGCCGAAATCAACTTTTGCCTCAGTTGTCGGCGTAGCAGTGTGCTCGGCGAAGCGGGGCCTGGCATTCGAACGGGGCCTTTCCGGCCAGGCACCCAATGTCTATCGTCCTGCGGTCTTCCTCATACCACCCATTCTGTCCGCCGCGATCATTGCATCCATGACTCTTCCAGGAGTGATCACGCCCGCTTCGTGATGTATGCCTTCGGTGACGGCGCAGGCTTTCTCGGCGGCTTTCATCAGCTTGCTTTTTTCGCACTCCTTCAGGCCGATGTCGGCAAGCGTGGTCGGCAGGCCTATCTCCTCGCAGAACGAGTACGCTGCGGCTGTTTCAGCGGGAGTTGCATCTGTCAGATGAAGTCCGGTCAGGACGCCGAAGGCCACTTTTTCACCATGGTAGAAGGCGTGTGTCTCCTCCAGCGCGGTAAGTCCGTTGTGGATGGAATGGGCGGCCGCGAGCCCGGAACTTTCGAACCCGATCCCGCTCAGGAGGATGTTCGCCTCGACGATGTGGTTCAGTGCCGCTGTGACGATATGCTCCTCGTTTGCGATCTTCGCAGACGGCCCGTAGGCGATAAGCGTGTCGTAGCATAGTTTCGCCAGATTCAATCCGGTCATTGTGCTGAGTCCGCCGCACTCGTTCTTCGACTGGGTGCGTTCGCAGGATCTGGCCTCGAACCATGTCGCAAGCGAGTCGCCCATCCCGGAAACAAGGAAGCGCGTGGGGGCATTGGCTATAATCCTCGTATCGACGAGGACTGCCTGCGGATTCATCTTCTGGTAGTGGACGGATTCGAAGACGCCATGCTCCGAATAGATTACTGCGCAGCCGCTGCATGGCGCGTCCGTCGAAGCTATGGTGGGGACGATGATCACCGGTATGCCTGCGCGGTCAGATGCGATTTTCGCAGTGTCTATGGTCTTGCCTCCGCCCATTCCCACGAGGACGTCGATCCTGTCACGCATGATGATTCCAGCCAGGCGGTCCAGTTCCTTTCCGCAGCACTCGCCCTGGAATGTCTCAACGGCGATCTTGTCGGAAGTCAGCCTGCGGGCGCGATCGGTGAGAACCTTGTCTGCTACCGTCCGTGACGCCAGTACAAGGCCTTTCCTGCCCATGAGGCTCACCAGATGCAGCAGTTCGTCGAGCGCGCCTTCCCCCTGGATGTATTTACCGGGGAACACTGCTTTGAAAAACATATTGGCATTGCCTTTTCCCATCTGACACCTCCGATTTAATTTGAATGCTTTTACCGTCCAATGGATTGTTGGATTGATGGATTGTTGCAAGACAAAAACTAATGCAAAGCAAATCTCATGATGAAAATCCAAGATCCATGGTTTTCTTGAACCCAACCCGAATGGCGCTAAGTTAAGCACTTCTGACAATATGAATACACAAGCTGAAGCTTGGACTCCAACCTCAGCACACCGACAAATGTTGGAGTTCAAACTTTAGTTTGCTCTTCTCTTATCTTAGCGGTATTCGAACCCAACCCCAGTCTTCCAATAATCCAACCATCCATTCATCCGTCCTTAATTATCCTGAGTATAGTTTGTAAATGTGGAAACATCAAGAATCCAGTGAGGAAATTCTTATTGCAGCAGCGAGTAAGCTGGTGTCACGTAGCGCATATCTGTCAAAATCAGCCTCAAGGAAACGCAGGCTGAATATCCTCCGGAACTATTGCCGGCTCTGGATTATTTTCAAAAAACGATGTATGTTGCAACCCGTATGGAACTAATATCCAGAAAAGAGGAGGAGTCATGAAAAGAGTCTTGCTTGGAACGTTTTCAATCCTGTTGTTTTTTGTCCTGTCCGGATGCATTTCCGTCGAAGTTTCGGAAACGGTGATGCCGCAGGCACAGGACAATCCTGAAGTCGTAGCCGCAGTCACCAGGCTCATGGATGAACTCACCGTTACAGCTCAGACCACCCTCGACGCTGAAAAGACCCTCGCTCCTCTCTCAAAAGACAAGGATGCCGTCTTTTTCTTCGATTCAAAGCCCTACACCCGCGGCGAACTCACCCATTTCATTGGGAAGATATATGGTTCCCTGAAGATCATGTCCATGAAATGGGACAGGAAGTATGTGAAGGTCCTCGGGCCAGACGCCGGCGTCTGGATAGCCATCGGAAAAGGCAAGTCCATCGCCAAGACCGGCGAGTCATATGAGGAACTCCTTGCTGAAACCTGGATCTGGCAGAGGATCGACGGCAGATGGCAGGTCGTCCACTCCCATGAGTCCGTAATAAGCCTTCCGAACGCTGAGAAAAGGGACAAGGTTGAAAAGGCCTTGACCCAGTTCACGCTGGAACTCCAGAACGATACTCCTACGGCCGAGAACGTCTACGGCAGCTTGGAGAAATTCCTTGCAAGGAATCCTGACATCCTCGGAAGCGCGTATTCAATGAATCCCGAACTCGGGAAAAAGGCGTCATTCTATCTGTTCAGGAACGGCGCGAAATTTGAACAGCGGCCCACGCCGACAAGCTACGACTATGCCGCTGCCGACTGGTATGCGAAATCCGTGAAGTCGGGAAAAGCCGAATGGAGCGAACCCTATTACGATATCGACGGCGCCGGCATCTTCATGGTGACCTGCTCCTTCCCCGTCTACGGCAAGGACAAGAAACTGATAGGAGTCATCACCGCCGATCTGGGCTTATAGAAGTAGGTACATGCTTCAGCCTGTACCATGAATTAAGAATGGTACACCCTAAAGGACGTACCTACTTCAAGCAAGGACAAGAAACCAATAGGAGACATCGATATGAATCTGACTGATGAACTTCGTAAGCTTGCTGAACTCCGTCAGGAGGGCCATCTCACTGACCAGGAATTTGCCGATGCCAAACAGAAGCTGATCGCCGAAGGCAATTCACCGCAAACCGGTTCTGACGACGACGAAGACCTGGAAGGAACGGAAGATGGCGATGAAAAGACTTATCAGGCGAGCCGATGGTCATCTGGAAACATGTTTTTCCCGGACAGGCTGATCTTGTCGGGCGATGGCATGTTATTCCAGAAACGCGCCTTGTTCGGCTCCAGTGAGGAGCATATAAATTACCGGGCGGTTGCATCGATCAGCGTCCAGAACGGAATCTTGCTTTCCGATGTCAGCATTGAAACTTCCGGTGGCAGCCAGCCCATCTTCCTGAATGGACTGTGGAAATCCGAGGCCAGGGAAATTCAAGATACGATCCGCATGTTCCAAAGGAAGTCTGGCAAAGCAAAATCCTGATTGATTCTTCTCTATTGCCATACTATTTTACCGGCAATGAAAATAAAATTCCTATCGCCGGCCGCCTGTCTGGCCTCGCTTTGCGCTTCGCTCCTGTGTATCTCCGCCATGTCGGAGGAGGCGCTGTTCCCTTTTGTGCTGCCATGGGACGACGCGGCGCCTGGCGTGGTTAATCTCAGCGGCTGGCTGCCCAGGCCTGCCGGCAAGTCCGGTCATGTCACTGCGGGAACGGACGGACATCTCTACGCTGGAAAGGAGCGCATCCGCTTCTTCGGCGTGGATCTGGCTTTCAGCGGAAACATCCCGACCCACGGCGACGCCGGGAAGATCGCGGCACGCATGGCGAAGTTCGGCATCAACATCGTGCGCTTCCATATCATGGACAGCCGGCGGTTCCCCGACGGGATCCTCGCACGCGGCGCCAACGGCACGCGCAACCTCGACCCCGAAGCCCTCGACCGCCTCGACTATTTCGCCGACCAGCTCATCCGCAACGGCATATATGTCAACATGTGCCTGCTGAACTACCGTCCAATATGCGCCGCCGACGGACTTCCGCCGGAGATCGAAAAAGCGGGCGGCTCACCCTTCCAGCAGCGGCATGTGGTCGGATTCTTCAACGAAAAGGTGCTGGACCTGCAGAAGGAATATGCGCGCAGGCTCCTGACGCACCGCAACAGCTACACGGGGAGGACATACGCCGAAGATCCAGCCGTGGCGTTCGTGGAGATCAACAATGAGAACGGACTGATCCATGCGTGGATGAAGAAATGGCTTGATGATCTGCCGGAGCTCTTCCTCTCCGAACTCAGGCAGCAGTGGAACCGCTGGCTCCTGCAGCGCTACGCAACTACGGAAAAGCTGAAGCAGGCATGGGCGGTCGGCGAAAAGGCGGTCGGAACCGAGATCCTGCCAAACGGAAATTTCACGCGTCAGCTTGACGGCTGGACTTTGGAACGTCATGCCGGAGCCGAGGCCGCCGCCGTGATCGCGGAGGATGCGCCCGATTCGCTCCCCGCCATGAAATCAGTCAAAATATCCGTGACAAAACCCGGTACCCGGAGCTGGCATGTGCGTTTCGAACAGACTGGCATAACCGTGCAGAAGGAACAGACATACACCCTCAGTTTCTTGGCGAAGGCCGACAAGGCGGCGGAGGCCGACGTCTGCATCGAACAGATGCACGAACCATGGCGTCCGTTGAGCGCAAGGAAGAATCTTTCCCTGACCGCGAAGTGGCAGAAGTTCCACTTTGTCCTGACAAGCACTGAAGCCGACACCAATGCGCGCGTTGTCTTCGACCCGGCGATGAAGGCGGGCGATTTATGGCTGGCGGACGTCTCGCTGAAGCCGGGAGGCCTTGCCGGACTGGAACCGGGCGAGAACGTGGAGAGATCCGCCGTGCCCTTGTTCACGAAGGAGCAGTTCGATGACCGTACGCCTGCGGCGCAGCGCGACTGGATCCGGTTCCTGTGGGAGACCGAGGACCGGTACTGGCAGACGATGTATGATTATCTGAAGAAGGACCTGGGCGTAAAATCGCTGGTCATAGCCACCGCGTCCGGATACAGCACGCCGAACCTGATGGCGAAAATGGACGGCGTCGACTCCCACGCCTACTGGCAGCATCCGGTATTTCCTGGAAAGCCATGGGACAGCGAGAACTGGTTCGTGCGCAACGAGACGATGGTGGACAGCAGGGGCGGGATACTGCCGGAACTCGCGCTCCGGCGCGTGCTGGGCAAACCGTTCTGCGTGACCGAATACGGCAATCCGGCCCCGAACACATATGCCAGCGAAGGGCACCTCCTGCGCTCAGCGTATGCGGCGCTCCAGGACTGGGACTACATCTCCGCCTCGCGATATTCGCACAGCGACAAATGGAATGTCGGCTGCATCATCAACTACTTCGACATCAACCAGCATCCGACGAAGATGGCGACGCTCATTCCCGCCGCCGCGATGTACCTGCGTGGCGATGTGAAACCCGCACGCCAGCTCGTTGTCGCAAGCCTGGACAAGGAGCGTGAGATAGACCTTCTGCGGTTCAATAGGAACCCATGGGAGATGCCCAGTGCCGAAAATGCGGGCGTCCAGAAGGAGGAGATGCTGATCCACCGCGTGGCGATCGCAACGGAAGGATGTGCAGTCCCGGAAGACGCCTTGAAGCCGGAACAGGCGCGGGCAACCGGCGACCGCTTCGTCTCCGACACCGGCGAACTCGTCTGGAGCCTGCAGGAGCAGAAGCAGGGTGTTGTAACTGTCGACACTGATAGGAACAAGGCGGTCATCGGTTTCGGCGGCGGCAAACGCTTCGAGCTGGGCGGCGTTGTCATCGAACCCGGCCCGACAAGGCAGGCAGGCTGGAGCGCCATCACATTGACGGCAATGGAAGGCGGCCTCCTGAAGGCCCCGTGCCGGCTCCTGGTCACCGCGACCGGCGTGACGGAGAACACGAAGATGGTCTGGAAGAATCCCGAGAAGTCTTCGGTCGGAAAAAACTGGGGCGAAGCACCGACGCTTGTAGAGGGAATTCCCGCGCGGATCACGCTGCCTTTCCCCGCGGCTTCGGTCGAGGTTTGGACTCTTGACGAACGTGGACAGCGCAAGGAATCGTTCAAGGCGGAAGCCGGCGCAAAAGGTACTGCCGTCGTCGCCATCGGACCCGACCGCCGGACGATCTGGTACGAGATAGTGGTGAAGTGAAGGATGGTTGTTAGGTTATAGATTGCGAAAATTTATTGCACATTCTGTCGCGTATCTTCCCATTCGACGTTGGACGTTCGATGTTGAATGTTCGATGTTCATAATTCTCTCTCGGGCAGGAATGCCCGAGTTACTCCCTTCCCGAACTTCTATCTCCTGTCTCCTATATACTTTGTGCCTTTGTGCCTCAACTCACAAACTCTGTGCCTTTGCCTCTCCTACATTGACTCTTTCGCTCCACATGTTAACTTTATACTAATGTAAATATTCAAAAGTGGAAATTTCAATACTGCGGACGCGGCAAGCGTGTCCCTCCATTTTTATTCCGAGGCGCTTCGCGTTCAGGATGGAGGGTCATGCTTGCCATGACCGATTCTTTTGTTTTGAAATTACTTCGGAAGGCGTTTATCATGGCAGATACCGGCAAACCATTGATCCAGCATCTCAATTCCGGCTTCATCGTGAGCTGTCTCACGCTGGAGGACTGCATCCGCGACGCAGGCGGCGACCTGTCACGCGGCGCCGACATCCTCAATCTTACACGTCCCGACCTGATCACCCGGCTCCACGGCGAGTTCGCCGATGCCGGAGCCATGCTGATCGCTACAAACACCGCCGCCGCCAATACTTTCTGCCTGCGCCGCATCGGCATCGCCGATAAGATGCGCGAAATAAATATCGCAGGTGCGAAACTCGCAATTTCAGGCGCGGGAAAAACTGCATTCATCGCCGGTGCCATAGGCCCACTGGGCCTGACCCTCGACGAGGACTGGGACATGGAGACGCTGCGGGACGCGTATGTCGGACAGATCACCGCGCTCCTCGAGGGCGGTGTCCACGCCATACAGTTCCTGTCATTTGTCAAACTTGAGGAACTTGCTTTCGCTGTCGGCGAGGCACGCCAGCTCGCAGGAAAAGACTTCCCGATCCTCGCACAGATGATCTTTTCCGACAACGGACTCTGCGAGACCGGAGAGAACGTCGAAATCGCGGCGGCACGTCTCGTGGAGGCAGGCGCCGACGTGGTAGGTGTCAATGGCGGACAGAGCATATCCGCGTCCGTAAAGGCTGCAGAACGCCTTGCCGCCAGCGCCGCCGGAAAACTTGTCGCCGCACATCCCAACGCCGGATATCCGGAGACGGCTGAAGGCGGACGCCTGATATACATGGCTTCACCGAGTTATATGGGCGACACTGCAATACGCCTGGCGAAAACGGGAGTCCGGATCGTCGGCGGGTTCAGCGGAACCACCCCTGAAATGGTCCGCGCAATGGTTCTGGCGCTGACTACGATTCGCGCTGCGCCTGTGGTTTCCGCTCCTGTCAAAGCCCAGGCACCGGCAACCGCCATTCCTGCTAAATTCAAGCAAGGCGCATTTTTGGAAAGCCTGACCATGACGCATCCGGTCATTGCGGAAATTGATCCGCCGCCGAATTTGCTGTCAGCGGGAATAGTGGAAGATGCCCGTGTCCTGGTCGCCGCAGGCGCACAGGCGATCAGCATGGCGGAGAATCCCCTGGCATCGCTCAAGATGAGCAACATGGCAATGGCAGCCATCATACGCCGCGAACTCGAGGTGCACACCATCTGCCATCTGACCTGCCGCGACCACAACCTCCTCGGGACACAGTCAATTCTCATGGGCATGCACGCACTGGACATCCGGGCGGTTCTCGCGCTCACAGGCGATCCGCTTACGGCTTCCGCAGGGCAGGGCAGGAGCGTGTTCGACTTGAACTCCTTCCTCCTCACACGCCTGATCGCGAAGATGAACACTGGACTCACCAATTCCGGCGCTTCTCTGAAAGGGGAGACGGATTTCTCCATCGGTGTCGCCTTCAACACCGGTGCCCGCAACCTGGAAAACGAGGTACAGCGCCTCCACAGGAAAGTCGATGAAGGCGCCAGGTTTGTCATGACTCAGCCGGTCTTCGATCCCGGCCACGCCCGCCGCGTCATGGATCTGATCCGGATGCCGGGACTGCGCGTGTTCCTCGGATTCTTCCCGCTGGTTTCTGCGCGTAGCGCGCTCTACCTGCACAACGAGGTTCCCGGCATACGCATCCCGGAACCTATCCTCGCGCAGCTCACATCCCTGCCGAACAAGGAAGACCAGGAGAAAGCCGGACTCGAGTCATCTTCCAATCTCCTGGAATCGCTGCGCACAGATCTTGACGGCGTATATCTGATCAGCCCCCACAACCGTCCACGCCTGCTTGCACCGTTGATAAGGCAGTTCCGTCCAGGCTAAGATTCTTGCCACAGACTTACACAGACAAGATATCCTCGCACAGACTAATTCCAGATCACAGAAGACTTGCCCACAGATGACACAGATGAATACTGATAAGATATTCTCTCGCAGCGACGCAGAGACGCAGAGTTCTAATCCGGTAAAATATTCCTGCACAGCAGGAAACCTTTCGGAGAAAGGTTATGGGCTGATGTAAAGAATTGACCGGAAGTGGTCTTCCAAGGGATTGACCGGAAACGAAGCCGCTTCCGAGTAATTCTTTTCCACAGCCCATATTTTATTTTTATCTGTGTCATCTGTCGAACTAGAGGGAGAACTAGAGGGACGTTCCCACTTATGTAATTGATGCATAGTGAATTGCAGGGAGAACTAGAGGGACGTTCCCACTTATGTAATTGATGCATAGTGAATTGCTGAGAATAAACTGGTTGAAAGTGGCCTTAAATGCGAAAAATAGGTCTGGAAATCGCAATTAGGACGAATGCCTGCTATCAGAAGAGGGTCTGCATCTTTTGGAACAATTATCAGTCAATAATAAAGGAAACCATCAATATCCTGTCTATTGTATAAGATTTGAGAAAATGCTATTTTAAGGGGTTAAATATTACTAGAAACTAAACAAGCCGGGGGTAATCAAATCGCATGAGAAAGAATATTTCCCTTTTTCTCTTCTTGTCGGCAATTGGCTGTTTTTCCCAGGATATGGAAATAGATCCTGCAAAAATTAACGCCTATGTAACACCATTCTATAATTCAGCAGGTCCGGAAGCAGATATCGGTAAATACAGCAAGGGCTTAGTTTCAAAAACAGAAGAAACCTTCCTGAAGACCATAAAGGAAATGAAGCAGAACTGGCAAAAGCTTTCAGTTGAAGAGCTATTTGTGGGTGCAATTTGCCTATATGACCATGCCTATCGTGACGAGTCAGTCTATTGGTTCTATACGGCTCAACTGAGGGCCAGAGCCCTCAATGCTGGAATGGACCAATCAAAAGCTGGAGGCGTGGGTTCTACAGCATTCGAAATTCTCAGCGTACAAAACTCGTTTTACCAGCTGACCGGTCCATATATCAACGGGTATGCTTTTAGAGATACCAACAAGCTTGCCGAGACGTTGAAGAGAGTAAAAAGCGATGGAATCCCTAATCTCCAGTTAATCTACACGCAGATAGCCTTTATTCCGGACAAGGAAAGGGAAGCCGCCTACAAGCAGGTACTTGACGGAATGAACGGATTCATCGAGTATCTTCAGAAAGAAAAAGAATCTATCAAGAAGCAAAGGATTGATTCCGGAGCTTCCAAACAATTCGATAGTCTCGAGAATAAAGAACTTCCCAGCATCCCTCGGGGTCACACCCCCGCAATTGACAATTGACGTGGAAGAGCGGTGGCAAAAAGAGAGTCTATGAAGATGCCGGCAGGGGTGCCGGCGATCCATGGTAAAGAGAGCCATTACTTCCGTTCCGGATTCCGGAACAGCTCTTGCGAGCTTGACTACGAACAATACAAGATTGATGAAACTCAATTTGCATGATCTCCCTGGCGCGGTTACAGTCATATCATGAGCAAATCCATGATAAAGGAAGTTCGGGCCGCGCTGCGGGAACATGCCGATGAATCGGATGCCAGGTTCCTGATGGGATTTTTATAAATTATGGTGATAGACCCCGAATAAGGACAGAATTCCGCGTCACATAAGCCCCAATGAAAGGTTCCACATATGCCTGAGTTTGTCATTGAAGACATTGGTCCATTGGATGTTGCATATTCAAACTTTGCGGGGGAGGGTGCGGCGGAGAAGTCCAACGGACCTCTCATCGATCTGTTCTTCAGGATCGCGCAGGATGCCTACAGGAAGGAGTCAGGCGCGGCCTGTCCGGATGATCGGACCTTCCGCACCTGGATGTTTGCAACCCAGTTCCACCTGCCGCCGAACATCCGCTGGCTCGGTGTGAGGAAGGCCCCGCTTGACACATTTGGACCGGCAACCGAGTACGAGTTCTGGTTGTCATACGGCAGGAGAGTGCGGATGCCGGAAGGTGTGGATGTGAAGCGTGTATGTCCCGGGCTCTTTGCCACGCTACCGGCTGACTTCACCGGAAGGCAGCTCTTTGACGCGGGAGCAATCCAGCAGGGCTGGAAGGATCTGATCGGCTCTGTAAAGGCCGCCGGGCTCGAAACCGACAG
Source organism: Lentisphaerae bacterium GWF2_50_93 (assembly GCA_001804815.1). Taxonomy (GTDB): domain Bacteria; phylum Verrucomicrobiota; class Lentisphaeria; order Victivallales; family GWF2-50-93; genus GWF2-50-93. The sequence continues at coordinate 23,603 of MHBI01000016.1, read as the reverse complement.
CAGGCCATACATCGAGGAGCACATGCAGAAGACGAACGATGGCGGCTGGAGCGGCATGAAACTAATGCTTCCGATCAAGCTTGAGACTCTTCCTGAGGCCATGAAAAACGGCCTGGTCTACATCAAATCATAAGCCAGGGGCCACGGGGTCACACCCGCAATTGAATTCCACTGGTGCCATTCCAGCTAATTATCAACATATTAGAATATTACATCTATAATATATAGTGAATCCAAAATACAAGTGCAATTAAGACTCATCGCCTGCTACAGCCAATAATGGCTTGACTACGAGCGGGGAAGCTATGGTGGACAGGCTACGAGCGAAAGAGAAGTAAAAGAAATTCTAAGAGTTGCCGGCAGGGGTGCCGGCGATCCATGGGCGCACGAACGCGCAATAAATTGCGCTGCTACCAAACGGAATTACAGGCGAGACGCCTGTACCACATTGTTAAAAATACAGGAAAGATGCCGGCGATCCGTGGTAAGGAGAGCCATTACTTCCGTCCCGGATTCCGGAACAGCTCTTGCGAGCTTGACTACGAACGAATACAAAAAGAGACCAAGCAGTTACAAGATAAATATTGACAAAATGTATATTTAAGGTATAATATCTATACTATGAACTTTGAATTAGACCCTAAGAAGAGTGAATCAAACAAATCAAAACATGGCATCGATTTCATAGATGCGCAAGCCTTATGGGATGATCCTGATTTGATTGAGATTCCAGCAAAAACAATAGATGAACCCAGATATATGGTGATAGGGAAGATCAAAGATAAGCACTGGTCGGGAATTATAACGTTAAGGGATGAAAACATAAGAATCATTTCCATACGACGAGCCAGAACAGAGGAGATAGAGATTTATGAAAGCTAAAGATTTGGACAAATTATTTGACGAGGGCAAGGGTATAACGAAACATCTTGATCTTACCAAGGCGAGAAGGCCCGAACAAGATCAGAAGAGAGTCAATGTGGATTTCCCTGTCTGGATGATCCATTCCCTCGACAGGGAGGCCAGGCGTATTGGTGTTCCCAGGCAATCCATCATAAAACTCTGGGTCTCTGAACGACTTGAAGAGGCGGCAATTAAATAAGGCTTTAGCCGGTGTCGTGAGCACTTAAGATTAAGATAAAGAGGGACAATTAGTTGCGTAGGAAACCGTGCCGGAAACGGCTCTTAGACGTAGAAAACGAGTAAGCGTTAAGCTGGTAACGTAGCCTCATAAGTAGGGCGGTTTTTAAACCGCCAACCAAGTGTCGGGTTAAAACCCGACATACTTTCTAGGCAAAACCGCCTCACTTCACCCGCGGCGTCCCTCGGGGTCACACACCCGTAATTGACAATTGACGTGGAAGAGCGGTGGCAAAAAGAGAGTCTATGAAGATGCCGGCAGGGGTGTCCGCCGTCGCTGGGAAGCTATGGTGGACAGGCCGGCGATCCGTGGTAAGGAGAGCCATTGCTTCCGTCCCGGATTCCGGAACAGCTCTTGCGAGCTTGACTACGAACAATACAAGATTGATGAAACCCAGTTTGCATGATCCCTCCGCCGCGTTTACAGTCATATCATGAGCAAATCCATGATAAAGGATGTCCGGGCCGCGCTGAGGGAATGTGCCGATGAATCGGATGCCAAATTACTGCAGGGATTTTTCAAGACCGCTCCAGGCGAATACGGGGAGGGGGACAAGTTCATCGGGATCCGCGTCCCCGCAACGCGGGGCGTCGCCGGCAGATTCCAGAACCTGGACATGTCCGACACGCTTGTCTTGCTCCGCTCGGAGATACACGAGGAAAGGCTGCTGGCCTTGATTATCCTTGCACAGAAATACAAGAAGGGCGCCCCGGGCGAAAAGTCGGATATCTACAGGGAATACCTTGCCAACACGCAATACATAAACAACTGGGATCTGGTGGATGTCTCCGCCGACCGCGTTGTCGGGGCGCATTTGATGGAAAAACCGCGCGATCCGCTGTTTGGTCTCGCCAGGTCGGTCAGTCTTTGGGAGAGGAGGATTGCCATCATGTCGACATTCCATTTCATCAGGTGCGGAGATTTTGATGATACTCTGAAGATTGCCGGGATGCTGCTTGCCGACAGGGAGGACCTGATACACAAGGCCGTCGGCTGGATGCTGCGCGAGGTTGGAAAGAGGGACTTGAATATTGAGGAGTCATTTTTGAGGAAGCACTACCGGAATATGCCGCGCACCATGCTCCGGTATGCCATCGAGAAGTTCCCGGAAACTATCAGGAAGCAGTATCTGCAGGGAAAGATTTAGGCATAGGGCCTTGGGTGTATGTTCGGGAAGTTTTAAGTGTTAGGTAAGTTTCAAGTTTTAGGCATATCCTCTGAAAACTATGTGACTGCCTGCCCTGAGCTTGTCGAAGGGTGCCTGAAAACTTCCGAACTTCCGAACTGTTCCCTTCGGATCGGATCATGGGGGGAGTCCGCCGAATCCGAAGGCCTGCAATGTGGCGGCGGACTGATTGTCTGCCACGCCTCCGCCGTATCTGCCGAACTGGATGCGGAACGCGTTGGGCGGGTAGAGTCCGCCGTTCGACCATGAATAGCACCAGGTCTGTTTGAAGTTGTTATGGGATAAGCTCGTTTTGTACGGAAGCCATCTGCAGGAGCCGTCCAGCAAGGTGACATTTCCGCCTGCTGGCAAAGCGCGGTTGCCGCGGCAGTGGTTCGTGACATAGGTGTTGGAGTAGGAGCTGTCTTTGCAGCGGTCCGTCCACAGGGCGGGCAGCCACTCGTAATGCTCTTCGGCGAATGGCTGCCCATTCCAGATCCTGTTGAAGGATTTCTGGTATTTGACCAGCCGTTCGGAAGTCATCTTGACGGCCGGGTGGGTTGCGTCAGCCTGAAGGGAGTACGCGAACATGCTGTACATCATGCCCTGGGCAAGCATCCCGGAAGAATTTGCCTGTTCGCCGGACGGGCAGAGCATGGACTTGTTCAGCGGTGGAGACCTGCCCCAGCCGGCAAGTTGTCCCTGCAGTCCGTCCGGAAAGATCGGAATGGAGTTTGCATGCGCGCCGTTCCAGAAACCCGTGTCGGTAAGTTTTCCATTGAGATAGTCGGCATAAAGCGTGGGCAGGGCTCCGGATGTAAGGACAGAGTCCCATGCGCCGCCTTCGAAAGTGTAATAGCTGCCGGTACAGAGCGCGCCGTAGTCGAGTTCATACATGAGCGAGGCGAGGGCGATCTGCTTCAGGTTCCCGGCGCACTGTGAACGTTTTGCGGACTCCTTGGCGTTCTGGAGGGCAGGCAGGATCATGGCCGCTAAGATTGCGATGATCGCAATCACCACCAACAGCTCTATGAGCGTGAAAACACTTTTGGAGCTTGCCTTCGCCCGTTGGGCTACGGCTGGCACGGCAAGCAGCTCTATCAAGGTAAACCTTGTTCTCGCCGTCCTACGCTCCTGCTGCGCGGCCGGTTGAAGTTCTGAAAGAGTAAATTCCCGGTTCATGTATCTTGCTCCAATATATGTTATCATTATGCCATTGCAATACAGTAACATTGTATCATATCCCGCGTCCTATGTCAAGGCTTCATCAGCCCGGCTCAGCTTAATCTTCAATAAATCAGCAAACAATGCTATTGCCTCCTAACTCGAACGTTCAACACTGCATCTAAAAAATGCCGGAGGGGCGTTTGACTGCATGCCTGAGGCATGTAAACCTATGGCAGCGCCGAAGGCGATCAGGTGTGGCGCTCCTCTGCCGCGTACGGCACGATTTATGCTACGCCAACTCAAGAATCCTCGCAATGAATTGGGTTGAGGGCAATAATAAGCGTAAGAGCTTTTCATATCAACACTGTCCCAGATAAGTTGGGACGGATGATTGGATGTATGGATTGTTGGATGAATGGGTTTGAAATGAATCAGGAAATGAGTTCATATTTATCTTTTTCATTTTTTTTCACATCCATCCAGGAATCCACTCATCCATCCATCCTGAAAACTAAATCGAGGAGGATGTGTCATGCCGACATATAAATATGTTGCGATGGATGCAGTTGGCAGGGAGACGAAAGGCTGTCTTGAGGCCGCCAGCGAGAAAGACGTCAACCTGATGCTGAAGGAGCAGGGGATGTTCCTGACGGCTGTCAGCGAGGGTGTGTCGAAGAAACCGGTTAAAATGGCGAGGGCTGAGGTCAAAGGCGGGTCGGAGGTCTCGATGATGGCGGGCTTGGATCTTTCGTTCGCCCGACCGGGGCTGAAGCGCAAGGAGCTGATGATTTTCACCAGGCAGCTGTCGATCCTCCTGGATGCGGGGCTGCCGCTGGTACAATCCCTGAGGATACTTGAGGATCAGTCGACGAACAAGGTTGAAAGGCAAATACTCGGGGATTCCGCCAAGCACATAGAGGAAGGTTCGACCTTTTCCGAAGCGCTCGCCCAGAATCCGAAATCGTTCGACAAGCTGTACATCAACATGGTGAGGGCCGGCGAGGCGTCGGGTGCAATGGAGAAGATACTCAACCGTCTGGCGGAGTTCCTCGAAAAGGCGGCGAGGCTCGCCGCGAAGATCAAGTCGGCGATGGTGTATCCGGCCGTCGTGCTTTCGATAGCCACGGTCATCACGGCAGGACTGATGATCTTCATCGTCCCAAGATTCGAGAGCATGTTTTCCGAGCTTCTGGGGAATAAGCCGCTGCCGGCGCTCACCCGTTTCGTGATCGACATCAGCAACGTGCTGAAGAACCACATCCTGGCGACGTTGATCGTCATGGCCTTCCTCTACGCGGCCTACAGGCTGGTAAACAGGCTGCCGAAGGGGAAGTTCGCCTTCGACTGGCTGAAATACCGCATGCCGCTTTTCGGTCCCATCGTCTCGAAGTCGGCCATAGCCAAGTTCTCGAGGACCCTCGGTACGCTGATGTCGTCGGGGGTGCCAGTGCTCAACGCCCTCCAGATCGTAAAGGACACTTCGGGTAGCGAAGTGGTTTCGGCGGCGGTCCAGAAAGTCCACGACGCCGTCAAGGAGGGCGAAAGCATCGCCAGGCCGCTCGCGGCGACAAAAATCTTCCCCAAGATGGTCGTCAGCATGATCCAGGTGGGTGAGCAGACCGGAAAACTGCCGGACATGCTCGAGAGGATAGCAGATGCCTACGACGAGGACGTGGACAACGCGGTCGATGCGTTCACCTCGATGCTTGAGCCTCTGATGATCGTGTTTCTGGCGGTGTTTGTCGGGACAATCGTAATAGCCCTCTTCATGCCGATGATAACAATCATAGGCGAGATGGGGAAGGGGTAGGGGCCAGTGGGCAGTGGGGGCGGTCATGCCTCAGCCGCATCGAAAATATACATGATTTTATCAACTCGTTTGCGATACATGACCGCTAGCGCCATACAGGTCGGACCTTTTCAGGATCCTTCAAGCTGTTTTGCGGCCGCCACCTATGACATTCACAAGAATCATGATGATTGCGATGACAAGCAGAATATGGATAAGTCCGCTCATCGTGTATGATGAAACCAGCCCCAACAGCCAAAGCACAATCAGGATAAATGCTATAGTGTACAACATGGTAGTTCTCCTCTTTTACTTGTTTTAAAACCCAATACATCTCTTTCTGGGGAAAATTGTGCCACTTGAATCTCGAACCTTCACTTTCACTCTTTTCTCCCTGAAAACAGTATAGCCTGGGACACGCATTCCCGCCATAGGGTGAAAACCTACTTTCCCATGGGGTGAAATACTACCATGACAATAGGATGACAGCCTTCATGATTCAGCATAATACATAATATAGGTGAAGGCGACATAGGCATAGATGCCTGGACCGTCAGAGTCGGAGGCAAGAAAAATCAGAATCAAAGGCAAGATGCCTGTGTTGCATTGTTAAGAAATGCCAGCAAGGGTGTTGGCGTTTCTTAAGACACAGGCGAGACCTGTTGTAGTGAGCAAGGTCGAACTACGCCTGTGCTGCATTATCGCTTCTGGGCGGCCAGGTAGCCCCAGACGAAGACGTTCTGCTGCCAGGTGTCGATGACGAACTCGTTGGTCGAGACCAGAATCCAGACATCGAAGTAGGCCTCCTGCAGCGGCCAGCCGTAGACGTCGGGCCAGAGCTGCTCGGGCTTGTTGACGAACTGCATGTTGATGTCCCAGAAGCTGCCGCGGAAGTTCCATATGTCGGAGTTTCCGAACACCGAGAGCCCTACCGGCGTCGGCTGTCCCGAGGAACGGGCGTCGAGCTGCAGCGGGTTCTTAATGGGGTTGGAGCCCATGCCGGTGGTATAGACGATGTTGCCCGGGTTGCACCCCATCGGGAACTGGCAGGACTGGATGGCGCCCTCGAGATATTTCCTGTCGCCTGTCAGGAAGTGGGCGCGCGCCACCTCCATGCCGCCTGAGACGCTGAAGAAGCCGGCGAACATGGGCCTGCCTTTTTCGCGGCAGGTTACATTGAAGGCGTTTTTCCTGGCATAATCCATGGAGAAGTCGGCCAGCCTGAGCACAGCGGCGCGGGCGTTCTTCTTGATCTCAGGGTCGGTCTTGGCGTCGTCCATGCGTGCATAGAGGAATGCGGCGTCGGTCTGGATGCCACCGCCCCAGGAACAGATGTCCTGTCCGGGCTTCTTCAGGTAGGTGCCTTCCATGAAGACATCATGGTATTTCTTGTCGCCTGTGATGTCATAGAGCACCAGCGCCGAGGCGTTGCGCCAGTCGTTGGCCTGCCAGAGGCTGTCGAGCTTGTCGAGTGTCTTGTCGGCGACCCTCTTGGCGCGATCGGTTTCGGCCCAGTTGAAGGCGCGCACGGCGCTGTCCTCGTAGACCTTCGCGAGTTCCGGCTTGATCGGCCGCAAGACCTTCGCAGCGCGCGCCGCCACGGCGGCGTAGAACCAGGAGTCACGGATATTCGGGGCGAGGACGTAGAGGTGCTGCGTGGACAGCCAGCTAATCTCGCCCGACATCGGGTCGGTCTCCGATTCGATGCCGTAGGGGATTCCTCCATCGGGAAGCTGTATGCGGCGGAAGCAGTCGACTTCCCAGAGCGCTTCAGTGATGATGTCGGGCATGCCTTCGCCGGAAGTGGGAGGGATGTTGAGCTTGAGCCTGCTGAAATATTCAGGCATGATCTCAATCAGCTCCAGCTGCGAGAAGGTGGTGTTCATGTGTGTGACGCGGCGCGGGTTCCAGTCGCCGGCGTCATGATAGCCGCCCCAGGCGTTCTTGATCTCCTCCTTGGTGTCGGTCTTGGGCAGATCCTTCATTTTATACTGGCCTTTTTCAAGGACGTCGTAGGTGGCGCGTGTGACGACGGTGCCGTCGTCGGGGTGGAAGTCGCGGGGCTTCCTGTATTCGCTGTAGGGCGGACCTACCTCGATGCCGCTGCGGTTGTTGTAGAGTCCTTTCATCTGGAGCTGGAAGGCCTTTTCCCAGACAGATTCGCCGATCTGGAACGGGTAGCTGGAGCCGATGCCATCAACGCAGACGCGGTATGTGCCGGGGGTGTTGAAGGCGCTGAAGTCCATCTTGTATACGGCGGTCTGCGCGTAGTTCTTGGCGGGCTTGGTCCAGAGCTCCTCCTTGCCGTCGATGTCCATGACCAGCTCGACCTTGCCGTTGAATACGGGCTTGCCGCTGCCGTCCTCGACGATGGAGAAATTCAGGCCGTCGGCGAACTTCAATGCTCCGCCGGTTCCGAGCCATACCGAGAGCAGTGCCCGTTTGTAGGGATCGTTCGGGTGGTAGCCGTTCTGGTTGACGTGGACTGCCTCGCTGAGCATCTTCGCATAGTCGACGGTGAACGTGGGGTTCGGGTTCTTGAGGTTGATTTTCTCGGTCTTGACTGAATATGTCTTTCCAGCCTTGAGGGTGGACGGCATCTTCAGGTAGACGCGGTGGCGCGTCGGATAATTGCCTCCGGGCAGCGGCACGTTGGTAGGAACGGACTTGCGGTAGATTTTTGCCGGTTTGACGCCGTTGGCGAAGTCCGGGTCGTCCTGCGAGGTGACAGTGAAATTATTGGGGTCGTCGGCGAGGAAATAGAGGAAGGGGTCGCCTGCGATGTTTTCGCCGTTGGTCAGCCAGTCGAGCTTGATCCCCTGCAGCATGCCCATGAACTTGCCGTTGCGCATGAGCTTGGCGCGGCGGATTCCGTTGTTTGCCCCGCCGTCGGGCCATTTCTCCTCGATTTTCTGGTCGCCTTCCTGAGGTTCATATTTGACAATGGTCGATGATTTTATCCACTGGGCTTCAACGGTGAGTGAGAGGATGTCAGGCGCGACCAGGGAGACGTTCACGAGGGTCGGCGAATTCTCGCCGCTGTAGCTGTAGCTTCGGATCATGTTCTGGCGCTTTGTCTCAACCTTCTTCTTCTCCTCCTCGGCCTTTTTCGCAGCGGCGGCCGCCTCTTCGGCCTGCACTTTCACATAGGCCTCGCGCTCGGCCAGAATCTTCGCGTCCGGCTCCACTAGGAGCAGGGCGTCGATCTCTACGTCGAGGGTTTGCTTGCTCCAGTCGCCGCCCACGTGGAACTGGGTGACGTTTGTCAGATCCACGTCGCCCGGCTTGTCAGGGCTGTCCTTGTCTTCCTTCACATTAGGATTCGAGAGCGCGGCGGAACCCTTCGCCGTGACGATGGCGAATTCACTTGCCGGCGCCGGCGTCTGGAAGGTCCAGCGTCCGCTGTGCCCCTTGCTGTCCGAGATTATTACGTAAAGCCCCTTCCCGGTGTTCGCCGGGTTCGCCTTGATCTTGAGCGCGGGAGAGCGGTTGGCATATGCCGAGAGATCCATCTTGAGGTTGACCCCGCCGCCGCCCGAGCACTTCACGCCCTTCAGTACGAGGTGGCCGTTGGCGGCCGTCACCTTGTCCTGCCAGTCCACGTAGGTGAAATCCAGCGTCTTGTCGAAATCGTTCAAGACAAACGGCGCCGCCGGTGCTGCATCTGCGGCGACTGCGTCGCCGCAGATTGCGGTTAATGCGATTGCGGCCAGTGATAATACCAGACCCCCTGAAAATACTTTCCTTATCATATGCTCTCCTCTATGGTAGGCATTTAAATTTTTCTCCGTGAGTAGCCCCTAAGATATTGCAACCGGTTGCAAGTATCAAGCCGGAAAAATACAATTATTTGAAATAAAAAGTAATTCGATATGGTTGAAGCCATGGGCTGCAGGTTCCAGGCTTCGGGCCGTGGAAATGCATGAGGATTTGGCCGGCGCTTGATATCCGGGATTCTTATGTTCTATTTCAGAGTCATCCCACAGGATGACGGATGGATGGATTGTTGGATGAATGGATGATTGGGTTTGAGTTCAAGATAACACAGAAGTCATGGAGATACATGAGAATTATTAGAAAGACATTTCGGATAATTTATCCAGGGTGTTTTTGGTCTTATGTCTTTGATACCCAACCATCCATCAATCCGGTCATCCAATCATCCATGGGACGGTAGTGGTTCTATTTTGGAGTCCATGTATTTCAGATGCATGACGGGAAGTCTGCCAACAAAGGAGAAAAGAGATGGGATGCATATTTGCAGCTATCGCACTGGCTGTGCCGCGGGTAATGATGTTCCTCGCCTTTATTTTCACAGGCTGGTTCGGACGTTCATTCGATACCCAGGTGTGGCCAATCCTGGGATTCTTGTTCATGCCGTATACAACACTCGCCTACATGGCCGCAATGCTGAACAACAATCATGTGCTGTCAGGCGGCTGGCTGGCGCTTTTCATTGTCGCCGTAATCATTGACGCCGGCCATTGGGGCGGAGGTGGAGCCACGTATCGCAGGAAATCGAAAAATCCATAGATGAGGCTCTCCTGCGTGGATGTCAACGCTGTGGATTCATCGACGACGAAGACAGTATGCCAGTTTCGCCGAAACTGGCCCGTGGGGCGTCCCGAGGCTATTTATGCGCTCGTAACGCCATACTTAATCCCGACAGCGTTTAAGCACTCCCGCACTCCCGCACTTTGTGCCTTTGTGCCTTTGTGCCTCCCGAACTATTTCTTCTCGCCGACGTCCTTGATTTCCTTCGGGGTGATCACGTATTTCATGCATTTCTTCATCTCATAGGAATGCGTGCAGCCCTGTTTCACTTCCATTGACTTGTTGTCGTGCGGGATGTTGTTGTAGACGATCCACACGCTGGACGGCGGACACGTGTAGTCGCCGTAGTTCGCGATGAGGTGGACCTTGCTTTTGATGCGCTTCGCATGGAAGACGGGATCGTAGTAGTTCAGGGTTTCACTGTAGTCGGGGCGCCAGCCGCGGATCCTGCCCAGGGTGATGCCGCCGAAATCGCAGCACCACGGAGACCAGATGTCGCTGGAGGTTACGTCCTTGTCCAAAGCGGCACCCCAGAGGCCCTGCAGTCCGCCCTGGCTTCCGCCGTTGCTATGCAGCTCCTTGCCGTTCCATTCCGGCAGGGACTTCACGTATTCCAGGGCCCGCATCACGCGCATTGCCATGCCGTAGTAGTAGGTTTTTTCGCGGTCTTTGTTCTCGTCATTCTTGAAACAGTAGTTCTGCAGATCCTTCTGGAGCTGCTTGAAATATTCGTCATCCTGGCCGAGTTCCATCCCGTGCGCGTTCACATCGAAGACAATCGCCTTGTCATTCAGCCAGCCGGGAGGGGTGTGCTTCCTGACTCCGTATCCGTGGAACTGCAGGATGCCCGGCAATGATTTCTCCTTGGCGTCCGCGGGAATGGTCAGATAGCCGGTCACCGGCCTGGGTCCGGCGCAGTCGATCTTCACCTCATATAACTTGACCTTGGGATTCTTGCTGGCCACTTCTTTCCGCTCAGCCTTGACTGGAACCTCGGCCAGCTTGGCTTTGGTGGCTTTCCAGAATTCGTCGAAATCCTTCGGCTCTCCGACCGGCTGCAGCTTTTCCGGATCCACGCACGCGCCGCCGTCAAAGAAGATGTTCCCGTTCTTGTTGGCTCCCCAGCCGCCGACAAATCCCTGCAGGTTCTTGCCGTCTTCCCCGAACGCGCTGGCCTGGATGCGGACGAATCCCGGCTTGTCGGTCGAAGTGGTTATTGTCAGCCCCTTTTCATCCGCGACACCTTCGCCTTTCTCGGTCTTGCCGTCGTCGCCGGTGCGCGTCCACTTTACTGTCTTGCCGGCAACGGGGGTCTCATTCTCAAGGACAAGGAGGGTGAACACCATCTTTTCGCCGGGCTTGTAGATGGCCACATCCTTGTCGGTTTTGCCGCGGATGGAATATTCGGCGGCGCTCAAGGTTAAAGTCAGCAGCAGACATGACAGCAGGCACAATATTCTTTTCGACATGATTTCCTCCATACTTCATTATATGTTTGATGTTTTCTGATGCGAAGCAAGAAGGGAATATACATTCCCGACAGAGACATGCAATGGAGGGAAGAAGACATGAACGTCCAACATTCAACATCGAACATTCAACGTCGAATGGAAAGACAGGAAGATTGAGCTGATTTCAAAAATACAAGAAAACGCTTGTTGCGGAAACAAACCCGTTGGTCCGCCGCGGCGGATTAGTTGTGTTTTATAATAAAAGGGAAGCGCATCTAAAGCTGCCACGTGCGTCACGTTCCACGTGCCAACGTGGTCACGTGATGAACTCCTGCTTTGGAAATTAGCTCTGAATCTTGAACTTTGTTTTCTACTTTCTACTTTCTACTTTCTACTTTCCAAATCCCTACTTTCCCGGAGCCGCAATGCTTCCTTGTGCGACCTGCCAGGCGAGGGTCTTCAGATCGATATTCTTCTTGTAGCCGGTGTCCCAGTCGTATGTGCGTACATCGACATTGAAGATCACTGCCAGCCATATGAGCTGTGAGAGCGTGTGGATCATCTTGTCACCGTGTCCGAGCTTGTCGATGAAGAGGAATTCGCCCTCCTTTTTGCTGGCATCCTCCTTGCAGAGGCCGGCGAGCTCCGGGATCTCGCCCTTCTCGAAACGGCGCCTTAGCTCGATGACTCCCAGTCCCTGGGGTATGCAGGTGAATTTCGTGTCCTTGTATTTCTTCTGGAGCTGTTCGATGATCCCCTTGATTATGGCATAATGCTTCTGGCCATCCTTTTCGAACTCGGCCAGGCTTGTATGATTGTATTTCGGCCATGGCGCCACGACATAGAACTGTGTCCCGGCATTGTATTTCAGGCCGTAATCCACCCAGCGCTCGTAATCGGAGAGCTCGCTTCCTGAATTCGGGTAGTAGGTCAGGACGATCGCATCCACCTGTCCTGCTTCGATCAGCTTGCGGACAGGAGCGTCTGCGGCAAGCCGTTTCCAGATGTTGCCGGGAGCTCCCTGGTCGCCTCCGGCACCCGCGGTGAACTGCCTGTATCCGGTGAATCCGCAGCGGGGAGGATGCTGCTTGAACTTTTCGGCTATCGGCATGAAAAAACTGTGCCCCATGTAGAGGAACGTGGTGACTTTCTTGTCTTTGCCGACCTGGTCCGGTCCATCCTTTTTTTCCGTCTGCCTGACGTTGTCGGCCGCTGACGAAAACAATGAAACTCCGACGAACAGGCTGATCAGGCACAAGCTGCGGATTAGCCATTTCATAGATTACTCTCCAAATAATATTTAAGTATTTCAGTGGTAGTTTTGAATGATAAAGATATCGCAATAAGCCGAAAAATCCATGAACGAAGTCCAGGATATTTCACCACGGGATCGCCTGGAAGAAGATATATTCTGCGAATTGCGAAATTCGCACATGGAGTGCGGCAATTCATTGCCGCCTTTAAAGACGGAATTTATTCCGTCCAGCATAAGCGCCGCGAAATGAATTTCGCGAAACAAAGCGGTGAGGGAGGCTACACCCGACACGGTGAATCACCGCGGTCCAAGGAGCGTTGCCACGCTCGTAAAAAACATATTTTGTCAATCCATAAATCCTTAAAATACAGTTGTACTGTCTATTATGAGAATGCCGCTAAGATAAGGCGCACACTAACAGTGTGAACTCCAAATTTTGGAGTCCAGCCTTTAGGCTGTCTTCTCTTAAAAAAACCTTAACTTTGTGCCTCTGTGCGAGGATATCCCAGAGCTCTTTGCGTAGCCGGATGCAAGCCTGTGGCAAATCAACTGCGGGCTTGCGTGATTTTATGTCAGATGCAATTATATTCCTTCCATTAAAAAAAGGATCACGATGAAAAGATATCTGTCGCACTGTTCGATAAGTCCCGGGAAAGTCTACGCCGGTGACTCGGTAGAATTCAAGATCAGTATTATTGCCGGGAAGGATTTTTCCGCGGAAGGCACGAGGATTGTCCTTGATCATCCTGCATATTTGGGGACAGACCGGCCGTCGAGGTACGACCAGGAGGACGGCGGATATGCCGATGTCTTCTGCTCGAACGCCGAGATCGCGTACAACTGCCGGCAGTGGGACATGGAGGTGGCGGATTTTCCGACCAGGGAGAAGTCGAGCTACAAGGGCATGGCGCAGCGCCTGCTGGTGCTGGACTTCATTTCAGGAAAGGCGCAGGACGGTGACGAGATACTGATCAAGTGGGGATGGACGAGGAACGGTTTCGGCATAGGATGCAAGGCGCCGACGGTAGTCCCGAAACCTGATTTCATCAATACTGTGCACATCCGCTATTTTTCAGACGGTACAAAGGGGTTGCCGGACTTCGCCCGTTCATTCAAGGGCTATGACCGCCCGATACCCGATGTCGAGGTGCCTGTCAGTTTCCAGGTGCTTCCGAGGGAACCCGAGTCGATGAGGCTGATAAGGGGGCAAAGCGAAGATGCGCTGCTTGTGCAGGACCGCTTCTTCAATATCTGTCCTGATGCGGAAGTTCCGAAACCATGGAAAAAGAACAGCTGGCGTGTCGCCGTAATGCCATCTGGAAAAGGGAAGGTGGAGGCTGCGAGGCTTCCCCTGCGAGAATCTCCTCCTATGAATAACGTCTTCGAAGGCATGAACGTCTATTTCGGCGACCTGCACAACCATTCGGCATTTTCGAACGACTGCATCGAAAGGGAGAAGCAGGAGATGACGCCTGACGATTCGTTCGGCTATGCGCGCAATGTCGCGAGACTGGACTTCCAGGCGGTGACTGACCACCACCAGCCGTGGGACAAGGAGAAGAACAAGATAGGCGAGGAGAAATGGAACCTTCTGCTGCAGGCGGTGGAAAAACATTGCGAGCCGGGCAGATTCCTCGCGTTTCCGGGTTTCGAATACCGATGCAGCCGCGGCGATGCGGCAGTCGTCTTCGCCGGCGCGGAACCGTATTCCGATATCGACCGTCCGGAACTTTGCGATATTCGCAGATTATGGGATGCGTTCAATGGGAAAAACTACATCACGATCCCGCATTTCCATAACGGCGGCAGGCTCCCGGAAAACGAATGGCCCCGCTGTCCATACGAAGGGATCGAGACCATTCTCGAAATATGTTCCTGCCACGGCTCGTATGACGTGGAGAATTCGCTGGAGCATAGGCCGCCGGGAATTAAAAACCGCCGTGCCGACAGGAATGGAATGTGGATGCTGCGCAACGGATTAAAGTACGGGCTCTGCTGCAATTCGGACGGACACAAGGGCAATGCCGGAATGAACGGCCTGACCGCGGTCTATGCCAGGGAGCTTACCAAAGAAGCGATCTTCGAAGCCATCCGGAAACGCCAGGTGTACGGTACGACAAACGCGAGGATAAGGCTATTGTTCACCGCTGACGGAAAGCTTATGGGCTCGACGTTGAAATCCGGAGGCAGAAGCAAGCTGGGGATCGAACTTGCCGGAGAGATGCCGTTCAAATCCGTTGAACTGCACCGCAACGGAGAACTGTATAGGCGCTGGAAACCGTTCGACAGGGAGTTCTCCATGAAAACAGATGCTGTCAACGGGCAACCGTCCTTCTGGCATGTCCGCGCCGTCCAGACGGACAACGAGATTGCCTGGTCTTCTCCGATCTGGTTCGATTGAAAAACAGCCCGCATTGGCTACAGTTACAATGAGTGAAATCATACAGAAAGGAATTTTGACTTATGACCTGTAAATATTTGAACTTGATTGCGGCACGCCTGCCGCGGGTATTCATAGTGGCTGGTACTGCCTTATCATTGGTCTTTGGCGGACTCGGATGCGAGCGCAAGGCGAAGAACCAGAATGCGGCGCCAGGAGAGCGCATATATAGGATCGCATTTGCCTCGTTCGGTCCGGACATCGCGGCTGACAAGGCGATTGACGGCTATCTCGAAGGGCTGAAGTCCGAAGGGTTCAAGGAGGGGCGCAACCTCGAGGTGATCCGGAAACATGCGGCCGGCGACATATCCATGCTGCCTCAGATGATGCAGTCGCTGGATGCCGATGGACTGGATCTGATCGTGCCGATGACCACCCCGGGTGTGGCTGCTGCCTGCGCGAAGCTGAGGGACACACCGTCGGTATTTGTCTACACCTACGATCCGATTTCAGCCGGTGCGGGCAAGGACTTTGAACACCACCTTCCGAAAATGACAGGGGTCGCATCGTTCCCGTCGATTGACAAGACGATGAAAGTTCTGCGCGAGCTGGTTCCCGGTGTCAAGACCGTGGGAACTGTCTACAACGCGTCCGAGGCGAATTCGATCCGGGCGGTGGCCGAGGCCCGCAAGATCCTGGAAGCTTCAGGCATAAAGCTCGAGGAAGCGACTATCTCGACTACTGCCGACATCACGCTGGCTACGCAGTCGCTCCTGGCGCGGAATCCGCAGGCGATATGGCTGACCGGAGACAACACGGTGCTGCAGGCGATCGACGGTGTGCTAGGTCCGGCAGGCCGGGCGAAGATACCTGTCGTGCTCAACGACCCTGAGTTCGTCGACCGCGGGGCCGTGGCGGCAGTAGGCATAGGCTGGACGGAAAGCGGACGTGCGGCCGGACGCATGGCGGCACGTGTGCTGCGCGGTGAGAACCCGGCATTAATGCCCATCGTGAACATCGCCGAACCGGTAGTGCTAATCAACCGCAAGCAGGCCGCGCTGCTCGGTATCGCCATCCCTTCCTCCCTGGAAACATCACCAGCTGCACCTGGAACTGGAAAGTAAGAAGAGGTGTCAGGTGTCAGGTGTCAGGTGTCAGGTGTCAGGTGTCAGGTGTCAGGTGTCAGGTGTCAGGTGTCAGGCAAGATCTGCCATGGGCTGACAAGTGTCGAATGACAAGTATTCGAAGATCGGAAGGCTGATTGTCGTTAATAAATCGGTTCCGGCCAAGACGAAGGCCGCGCAAAAAGAGGCATAACCGTATTACGGCGTGGGTCTTTCGGCGTTCAGCCCGTCCGCCTCCGCACAACGATGCTTCAGCATCGCCTTAGCGGAGTCGTACAGACTGAACATCCAAAATCCCCCACGTTTTATTTCGGCCTATTTGCGATACATGACACTAGACGTTGCTCGAAAAGGTAATCTCAAAATGAAATTTGTCTTGAAAGTAGCACAGACATTCTTGTCTGTGGGGTCAATTTTCAGTTTCCGTCACAGACAGGAATGTCTGTGCTACCCCCTTTTCGAGCAGGCTCTAACTATGCATCCTATAGTGCCGCCAGGGCTGCACAGCACATAAAACCGAGGCAGGCATTCTCCAGGATTCCTGCAGTCGACAGCCATTTCATCTTCTCCTTCTTGACATAGCCCGCAATTCCGCAGATCACTCCTCCGCAGGCCTCCGCGGTCATCACCATCAACAGGACTCCCACGGTCAAGGCCATTTCTGTATTGATGCCATACAGTAGCGAGTCAAGAAAAGCAGATGCGAGCAAGACCATGGGCATGCACAATGAAACGGTACTGTAGTATGTATCTTTCATGATAGGTTCCTTTTTTCCTCCATGACACTAGCGCATTCTCACCCCCTTGCTCAGTTATATGGAAACCCAGAGGGGTTTCCACCGGCTGAAATATCTTAAGTTTTTGATATAGCAGATACTATGCCAGAAAAAAATACTTTTATAAAAAGCCGTAAGAAGCCAGTAATCGGACCGCGGATTACCGCCCTCTGAAAACTCTGCGCCTGCGTGCCTTCATGCAAGTATCTTCTCCTCTCCCCATCCTCTTGAATTCCTGCAATTCCCGTACTACCTTTGACACGTTAAGTGAAATATGAATTAATATCAGCGCCAAACAAGGAGGATCCCATGGGAACAGCCGGCAGACAGATCGTCGGGAAAGACGTCGACCAGATCATCACGATGCTCAACAAGCTGTATTGCGACGAGTGGTTGGCATATTATCAGTACTGGCTGGGCGCCAAGGTCGTCAAGGGCCCGATGAAGGACGCCGTCATGGCGGAACTCAACCAGCACGCACTTGATGAATTCCGGCACGCAGGCATGGATGCCGACCGCATCATCCAGCTTGGTGGCACGCCGGCGCTCAGCCCTGCCGACTGGCTGAAGCTGACCAACTGCGGCTACGACGCGCCGAAGGATCCCTATGTGAAGGTCATTCTCGACCAGAACATCAGCGGCGAACAGTGCGCCATCAAGAACTACAACGCGCTTCTCAAGTTCACACGCGACCGCGATCCGGTTACATATAACATGGTCCTGCAGATTCTGCAGGACGAGGTCATGCACGAGGAGGATCTGCAGAACCTCAAGGAAGACATGGTACTGATGGTCAAGCGGGGATTGAAGTAGGATACATCAGGGTCACCCCGGTTATTCTTTTAATTTCATGAACATTCAACATCGAACGTTGAACATCCAGCTTCGAATCGAAGAGAATTACAGGCGTGGACTGTCCCTTGTTCGCAAACTGCTGCGTTTTCGAACTTTCTGTTCCTGTTCTCAAGAAATATGTGACCTTGTGTCTTCGCTATCCATGGAAGTTCGATGTTGAATGTTGGACGTTCAAGTATTTGAAGACTCCGTGCTTCTGCCACTTTCCATCCCCTCGGTCTCAATCATTTTCTGTGGAGTCATCGTCGGGCCGTCTTGGGAATAGGAAGCCAAAGGTCAGGGTCGTCAGGAATATTCCGATGTACTTTCCGGCATGTGTGATGTTCAGCTTCTCGAGTCTGGCGATTGCGAGGAAGCCGATGGAGAGCATGACTAGTATGGCGATGAAGTAGTGTTTGTAGAGGAGCAGGGGATCCGCCGTTCCCGAGAGGGCCTTGAGGATTCCCGCGCCCAGTACCGAGCCGGAGAGTCCCGCCAGGAGGCCGACTGTGGAGAGGACCATCATTGTCAATCCGAGACGGTGGTTTTCCGGCGCCGCATTGAGGAAGTAGTGCGTCAGTGCGAGCTCCGCACCGGTTCCGCAGATGCCGATGACGGCGAAGATCAGCAGGCAGTACAGCGGGGCGAGGACCGGAGGCGCGGCGATCCACAGGATGACAGGTATGAAGAATCCGCAGAAGAATATGACGATGAGGTTTCTTGGCTCGGTTCTTCCGGAGGAGCGTCCCACCGCCAGTGAACCCAGCAGCGAGCCGAATGCCATGGTGACCGCGTAGAGCATCGCCTGCGAGTCCGGCGTGTGATAGCCTTTTTTAAGGGCGAGCATCGAGAACGGTCCGATCAGCGCCCCTGCGCTCGAGCAGGCGATCCATGCGAACGTTATGTGGCGGATCACAGGGGATCTGACGATCATCGCCGCGTGCATCCGAAGCGGGTAGGAGGCCATGCGCATGGCGGCGTCGGTCTCAGGGATTTTTCCAGCGTTGACGGCTGCTACGATGCCAACGACGAAGCCGGCGCATATCATGGCCTGGAACACCCAGAGCGGCGCATCCGTCGCATGGAAGAGCCAGATCACCAGGAGCGTGGTGAGCAGGTAGGATGTACAGAAGCAGGTGAAGTTCATGGAGTTGAAACGGCCGCGGTCCTCCTTGGTGGTGATCTCGCCGATGATGGGATAAAGGACTACCATGCCCACGCTCCGGGATGACCAGAATCCGAATGTGGAGATCATCAGCGTGGCGGTGGCCGCCTCGATCGACACGTTCTGCGCCAGCCACGGCACTGGAAGGAGTCCGAGCGCGAAGCAGTTCCGGGAGACCCAGGCGTGGAAGATTGTCCGCGCCGTCCCATGTTTTCCCGCCAGATGCCTCCCCAGCAGCATGAATGGCAGCGTGAGGAAGATGAACGATGACGTGGAGGCCACAACCCATGTCGCGATGCCGATTTTCAGCGCGTACAATATGACGATGCTGTCGGAGAGGAAGGAGAAAGATATGCCGTTGCAGGTTGAGAAAATCTTGTATAGGAATTGCCCCGTGCTGCGCTGCTTCTCGGTCAGTTTCTGCGGCGTGTAAACCTGCGTATTGGTCTGGTTGCATTCAGAATCAAGATCCATAATCCTTCGACCTATATTTGAAAGGCGGCATGTGATTGCATGCCAGCCTGCTCTCTTTTTCGTCAAGTGCCATATGATAGTTCATGCAGTCAGGAATGCAACATTCAGAGGAGCCTGCCTGGATTAATCAGGCTAGAGGATATTGCATTTCACTGCCTGGCATGTACGATATGGTTTGGAGGCCCAATTGTAACCTGCAGGCAGTATTTACCGTATGGATGCATAGGAACATGAAATCAACAAGGAAAACAGGAAAATGAAAATCAGGATACTCCTAATCGCAGCAGTCATCTCCGTCGCCACCATCATCTCCAGCCAGGCCGAAGAACAGGATATGGTCGGAAGGAAACTCGCACGGAGCATCCCCGAAGAAGTCGTCTTCTGCGCCCGTCTCGATCTTGGCGTCGTCCGGAAAAACGAAGAGTCGAAGAAAATCCTTGACACAGCCAGGGAGCAGTTCAAGGAGATGCTCGACAGCATCGGACAGTTCAGCGCCCTGGACCTCGTCGACGTCGAACGCATATGGATCAGTGTCGTAAAGGACAAGGAGGCGCTAGTCATCCTCGAAGGCAATTTCGACGCCGATGAAATCCTGAATTCCCCGGTCGTGACCAGTTCGAGGAAAATGGCGAGACCCGGAACACTTATCGCCATTGAAATGAAGGATGAACAGAAAAACGAATTGAACTACGGCGTTCTCATCAATGGAAATATCGTCGCTTTCGGACTGCCGGGACTCGTCGATAAATTCATAAGCCTCTACGCCACGGAAAAAACTGGATGGGACAAGGATGGACTTGCCGTCATGGACAGCCTTGCAGCCTCTGACGCCATGATCGATATCTCAGTCATGCATCTACCTGAACAGGAGATCAAGGAGAAGCCGTTCCTTGGCAATCTCGTCAACGCCCAGCTGCAGGTGAACATGGTCGAGAAGAAGATAGCCGCGACCGCGAAGCTCAACATGCTGGATGAGGAGAAGGCAAAAGCCGTCAAGGATTTGGTCAGCGGAATCGTCGTACTTGGCATCACAAGTGAAATCAAAGTGGAGTGTCCTGAGATCAAGAAGGCGATCCTTGACGGGCTGAAGCTGGGCAATGAAGGCAGGACAGCCACTCTTTCATCCGGAATCGGCATCGACCAGCTGCGGGATCTTCTCAGGTCAAAAGGACTTGATCTGAAGTAGAAATCCAGGCGGGGAATCTCGCCACAGACTTCCACGGACTAATGGGAGGCATGCAGGGATATTCTCGCACAAAGCCACGAAGTCACCAAGATTCTGCCAGGATATAAAACAGAGAATATATTAATCTGTATTCATCTGTAATACTATCCGTAATCTCGTAAGCGTTAAGCTGGGTGAAGTGAGGCTGTTTTTCCAAGAAAGCATGTCGGGTTTTAACCCGACAATTAGTTGGCGGTTTAAAAACCGCCCTACGTGTGAGGCTAAAAGACCAACTTAACGGTTACGTAATCTCCTTGTTTTATTTGCGCGATTATTTGAAGGAATGGTGGCAAGTTTTTGCGTAGCAAAACCTTGACAATGACTTTTTCGTGTCATTCGTGTGTGCAGTTTATCCCGATTCCCGTGGAGATGTCGGGATGGTTGTCTATTTTATCTGTGTTATCTGTGGGCAGATCATTTAAAGCATTTTGCGATCGGGAGTTTCTGCGTCTTGGCGTCCTTGAGGAAGATGTCGGCGACGGCTTTCGCGCCTTCAAGCTGGAGGTGCGTGATGTCCTTCTGGCCCTTCGGATAGTTCTTGGACTTGCCGGGTTCGAGGAACATGTAGAAACGTTTTGACTTCTCCTCTCCTTCCTTGTTGAGGAGCTCGATGTACAGCTTGTTGACATCGACTAAATCCACCGTCATTTCCTTTGCGACGTCGGCTACGGCCTTGCAGTATTCGTCGAAGGCGTTGCAGACCTTGCCCTCCTTATAGAACTGGAGCATGGGGATCGGGGTGCAGAGCACCGGCGTGCCCTTCTTGTCGCGGACTTCCTTTACGAACTGCTTGAGGTTTTCGGTGTACTCCGGGACGGAGGCGTGGACATTCGGATCGTTGTTGAACTTGTCGTTGCAGCCGAACTGGATGATGACGAAGTCGCCCGGCTTGATCTTGTCCATGATCTGCTTCCAGATGTTGTATGAGCGGAAACTCTTGGTGGTGGTGCCGCCCATTGCCAGATTCACGACCTTTGTTCCAGCCGCCGTGGATTCAGGGAGGACTTCGCACCAGCCGGTCTGCGGCTTGGCTTCCGGCTTGTAGAGGCAGGCGGTGGAGTCGCCAGCGATGAAGATGGCGGGTTTGTCCGCAGCGGTGCACGGGAATGCGACACATGCCGCGATGAAGACACCCATAAACAATTGCAGCAGTCCCGCAAATCCGGTCTTTCTCATCAATCCATTCCTGATGGTTGATTTCATTTTATTTCCTTATATATAGTTATCTATCTTTTTTCCATATACTCACTTTTAGCATAGGAAGTGTATGCCGCGACATAGCCTAGACTTACTAATCGTCTCATAATTATTTGGATCTATGGTGTTTTTCAAAATTGCCAATTTAAGGTAGGGATGGCTCGAGTTTATCCCGATCCTGAAAGGCATCGGGAAGCCGTCCGTTCTTTTCGGCGGTTTCGGAGAAACCGCCCTGACTTGGCAATTTTGAAAATCAGTCCATGCTATTATGAGACTATTAGTAATCCCGACAGGGCTTAAGAGCTTACAACTCCCGGACTTTCGCATTTCCGAACTCCCGAACTATGTGCCTCTGCGCCTTTTCCTCTTTGTGCCTTCACATTTCAGCATTCGAGGTTGGAAGTTCGATGTTGAATGTTCGACGTTCAGTATTTCCCTCGGGCAAGAATGCCCGAGTTACTCACGGTCCTTCATTGAGGCATGTGTCAATGATCCTGCTCAGGCTTCCTGTCGCCAGGCAGATGCTCGTGTCGGCCGCACCGTAGTAGACGCGGAGCTGGTCCTTGTCCTCATCTGCGATGGCGCCGCAGGCGAATACGACGTTGCCCACGTTTCCGACAAGCTCATAAAGTTCGTCAGGCGTCAGGATGTAGTTCCTGATCCGGCCAATCATCTTCGAGGGGTCGTTGAGGTCCAGCATCCAGGCGCCGAGGGAATATTTATATCCGTCGCAGGAAGGGCATACGCCGTGCATGATCACAAGCCAGCCCTTGGGTGTCTTGAGAGGCGGTGTCGGACCGATCTTCCCCCAGTTCCAGTTGTCGTTGCCGGACCACAGGTACCTATGCTGGCCCCAGTGGATGAGATCGGGCGAATATGAGAGCCACACGGAAGCCTTCTCGCTTGCGGCGCCCAGGGCGTAGGGGCGGTCAAGCCGCGCGTAATATCCGTTGATCTTTTCGGGGAACAGAGAAGGGACCCTGTTGTTGGGCAGGGCTATGCAGTCCATGAACTCGACCTCCTTGAAATCCTTTGTCCTGTAGAGGAACGCGATGCATTCGCCGGACTCGCTGTTGCCGGGACGGGCTATGTAGTAGGTGTCGCCGATCTTGGTCAGCCGCGGATCGATCACGTGTATGTCCAGGCGTTTGAACCTAGGATCCTGCAGGCCCGTGATGAGGGGCTTCTCGCGTATGTCGAAATTGATTCCATCCTTGCTCTCGGCATAAAAGATCGCGGTCATCTTCTTGGCGCTGTCGATTACGGAAAGGAGAAGGACGGTCTTGCCCTCGTGCATGATCTGGCCGCAGTTCATGACCGAGTCCGCATGTCCATACGGGAAGCTCTTCGGCGTTATGATCGGGTTCCCCTTGTACCGTGTCAGATAAGTCTCCTTCTTGAACAAGCCCATGTGATTCCTCCATTTATTTAAATTCACTTGCATGTCATTTTCTTGCCGCAAACCTGTCGTAATCCGATTACTGACCTCCGCCATCCCGATGATGGCTCTTTGCCAGCAACCGGTTGCATGGCGGTCCGATAAAATATATCGGTCAAAAGGGAAAACAAGTTTTAAGTTTCAAGTTTTAGGTTTTAAGCCAGCGCTCAGGGAGCTTTTTTATTTGCGTCAGGCGCTTTGGCGGATGTTCCACAGCGCTGAAAGCGTGTGTGAAAATATTTTCTTGAAAAAACGATTGTTCCGCTTGATGTGTATTAAACCTGTATGTATAATACAGAAAAGATACAGGTAGTGCATGTGCAAGCAGGCAGGGGAGCTAGTGTCATGTATCGCAAATACGCCGAATAGAATTATGTCTATTTTTGATGCGGATTTGGCTTGGATGGAACAAGGCGATACTGAAGTATCGTCGGTTCCGGCCAAGACGAAGGCCGCGCAAAAAGAGGC
>MHBI01000015.1 GCA_001804815.1 Lentisphaerae bacterium GWF2_50_93 | reverse complement strand
ACGGCTGCGCGATTGAACTTAATGACGGCATGCTGCTCTCACATTCATTAACGTCGTCAAAACCGACGATGCTGATGTCCTTGGGTATACTGATCCCCATGTCGACGGCGAAACGCATGAATGCCAGTGCATAGGCATCTGCGGCAAAAATCATGGCCGTAGGACGGTCCTTCATTTTTTTGAGCGATGACAGCGTCTCCTTGATCTTCTGCTCCAGGTCGTTCATTGAGCTTTCCTTCCTGAACGGCGTGAATATCCAGGATGGATTGGGAGACGGGAGGCTCAACTCTGAGACAGCCTGCTGGTAAGCGCCATATCTTTCCGCGTGATGCAGCGGAAAGTCCCTTACACCGAAGAAACCGAACTTCCTATGCCCCAGTCCATGAAGGTGTCTTACAGCCTTCCTGATCCCGTTGCAATGATCAGGCAGGATACTGTCATATTTTTCACTTGAATCATTGATGTTCAGAAGTACTACGGGGAGGTGCTTGGCTATTCTTTCCAGTTCCTCCGGCCGGGGAAGCTCGACTGCAATGAATCCATCAACAGAGGAAATAAGCTGCTCCGGAAGCGTGTCATTGACATGGAATATATGGTGTGTGACAAGATACGAGGATTCGATGGCGTAATCCTGAATGCCTTTGAGGAGTCCCGGAAACCAGAATCCTTCCCTGCCGAAACTGTTCAGGAGGGCAATGCTCTGCTTCTTCCTTTTTTTCGGGGGGTTTTTGGGCTTATATTTCAGGCGTGAAGCCTCCCTGATGATGTCATCCCTGATCTCCTTGGAGATTCTCCCTCCATTGTAACCATTCCGGTAGCCTGTCAATGCATATGACACTGCGGCCTGGGAAACATCTAGATTCCTTGATATTGTTTTTTGTGTAACCATGCCATGATCCTTATTGAATTTTCTCCCTGATCTTGAGGGTAAAATAAAGCATGCAACTTATATGTCAAGATATTATCAGCATTTTTTATTACTTATATCACTACTTATATAATTATTAATTATAACCATAGAGGTAAAATCATTACATGCGCTCAGCGTCCTTTATTCCAGCCTCAAGATAGTCTTGAGACTCGTCCCTCTTTGTGCTCCGTCCCTCTTTGTGCTCGTCCCTCTTTGTGCTCGTCCCTCTTTGTGCTCTGTGCAAAAAATACGCTCATAATGACTATGATATTGAGTGGAAGATTAATTGTTAATGGCTGTTTTACGGTAGGCGTTAAGCTGGTAACTTAGCCTCATAAGTAGGGCGGTTTTTAAACCGCCAACCAAGTGTCGGGTTAAAACCCGACATACTTTCTAGGCAAAACCGCCTCACTTCACCCAGCTTAACGGTTGCTCATTAACAGGATATAAATAAATAACAATGAGTCTGGTGAATTTATCTTATGAGCGTAAATATTGCACAGAGCACAAAGAGAGTCAATCATTTTTCCGCACCTGCATTCCTTTGGGCCGCTCCGCCTGGCGTCCTCCGTAAAAAGCACCCATCCCTGTTGCATTTCCTTGTGAGCGGCTGTAAATTTCACTTCGAATTGCCGTCAAACAAACTTGGAAGAGAAAACATGTCCACCGACATCCGCCTGTCAGTAGTCGCCCCGTTTTTCAATGAAAGCGGCAGCATTCCGTCGCTGCACGGCGAGATCAAGCGCGTATGCGAGCAGAACGGATACACCTACGAGATCATTTTCGTCGACGACGGATCCACCGACAATACGGAAGAGACCGTGCTGCGCCTGGCCCCTCTCAAATACATCCAGTTCAGGAAGAACTTCGGTCAGACGGCTGCGATGGATGCCGGAATCAAGGCGGCCCGGTACGATCTGATCGTGACAATGGACGGGGACGGGCAGAACGACCCGGCCGACATTCCCGCCATGATCGCATATCTGCAGGAAAACAACCTGGATCTCGTCACAGGCTGGAGAAAGAACAGGAAGGACTCATTTTCAAAGCGCCTGCTGTCAAGATTTGCCAATTTCCTGAGGCACATGTTCATCAACGACTCGGTCCATGACAGCGGCTGTTCGCTGAAAGTCTGCAGGAGGGAATGCTTCGACACGGTAACCCTTTACGGCGAAATGCACCGGTTCATCCCAGCAATTCTCCAGATCAAAGGCTTCAAGATAGGGGAGATACCCGTGAACCACAGATACCGGTCGGCAGGCAGGACGAAATACGGTTTTGGCAGGACTGTCAGGGGGTTCATAGATCTTATCTCGGTCTGGTTCTGGAACAAATACGCCGTACGCCCGCTTCATCTGCTTGGGGGGATGGGCCTGTTCTGCTTTTTCCTGAGTTCGCTTTCATCCGCCTATACCGCGTTCTATTACCTGAGGGGCGGGGATCTGTCGAACACCGTGTGGCCGCTCCTCTCGACATTTCTTCTGCTCACCGGCCTCCAGATGTTCATTTCCGGTCTGATTGCAGACATGCTTTCGAAGAACTATTACGGGACGACCCGGGATACCACATACAGCATCAGGCGCATAAGGGAACTATGAAAACAATACCTTTGTTCAAACCCAGCTTTCACGTCGACGAATGCCTGTCCGAAATCAGGGAGTGCCTTGAGAAAGGATGGACGGGTCTAGGGTACAAGACGCTCATCATGGAGGAGAAGTGGAAGGAATATACGGGTCTGCCCTATGCGCATTTCCTGAATTCGGCAACGGCCGGGCTTCATCTGGCAGTCAAAATCCTGAAGGACCGGCACGGCTGGAAGGACGGGGATGAAGTCATAAGCACCCCTTTTACCTTTGTCTCGACGAACCATGCGATAACCTATGCGGGGCTGAAGCCTGTCTTTGCGGACATAGACGGAACCCTCAATCTCAATCCTGGCTCCGTAGTCTCGAGGATAACGCCCAGGACAAGGGCCATAATGTTTGTTGGAATCGGAGGGAACGCCGCGAATTTCCCGGAAGTCCGCGAAATCGGAAGGAAGCATGGCCTTAAAGTAATTCTCGACGCAGCGCACATGGCCGGAACCCGCATTGACGGGGTACATGCCGGCCACGGCGCCGACGTTACGGTTTTTTCATTCCATGCCGTCAAGAACCTGCCGACCGCGGACAGCGGGATGCTCTGTTTCAGTGACGAGGAATCCGACCGCATGGCAAGAAGGCTTTCCTGGCTCGGCATCGACCTGGACACATATTCGCGCAGCCTCAAGGACGATGCGTACAAATGGAAATACGACGTTCCCTGCGTGGGTTTCAAGTACCATGGGAATTCAGTCATGGCCTCTCTGGCGCTTGTCGGACTCAAGTATCTGGACGAGGACAACGGATACCGGCGCAGGATTGCAGGATGGTATGCCGGGGCTCTTGATGAAGGGCCGGAACTTTCGGTTGTCAGGCATGAAGGCTGCGAATCATCGCGCCATCTGTTTCAAATCCTGCTCGAAAACAGGGAGGCGGCAATAATCAAGCTCAACCGGCACGGCATAAATCCCGGCGTGCATTACCGCGACAACAGGGAATATCCGCAGTACCAGGAGGCGCTCGACAAGTGTCCGGAATGTGTCCGCCTGTCAGGGAAGGTCCTCTCCCTGCCAGTACATCTCGGCATGACTGAGGACGATGTGGAACGCATAGCGGACGTGTTGAAGGAAAACGGATGACTGGATTGCTGGATGAATGGATGATTGCATAGAGACTCCAAGTGTCCAAGTTTGAATTCATGTAGACAGTGAAATTTTAGCATTTGAAATCCTATGGCCAAAATACTGATGATAGCTCCAACCCCGTTCTTCGCGGACAGGGGATGCCACACGCAGATATACGAGGAGATCAAATCCCTGCAGAAACTCGGACATCAGATCGTATTGTGCACATATGGGCTCGGGCGCGATGTTCCTGGCGTCAGGACTGCAAGATGCCTGAATTTTCCGTGGTACAGGAAGCTGGAGGCGGGTCCGTCCTTCACAAAAATACTGCTCCTCCCTCTCCTGACCCTCACTGTGCTGAAGACCGCATTCGCATTCAGGCCCGACATCATCCATGCACATCTGCACGAGGGTGCGTGCATCGCCAGGGTGTGCAAATATTTTTTCCGCAGGAAAAAATATATCTTCGACATGCAGGGCACCCTGACAGGGGAGCTGCTCCAGCACAAGTTCATCTCGCAGACAGGTCTTCCCTTCCGCTTCTACCGGTTCATGGAGCAAAGGATAGCGGGCTGGTTCCCTGTCATAACCCAGTCGGAGAGCATGCTCGGGGAACTGCGCCTGCTGAAGGGGGACGGTGTGAATGCCGCCAATGTCAAGGACGGGGTTGACACCGAAATATTCCACCCTGTCCCGTTCGATGCCGGACTGGGTGCACGCCTGGGAATCGACCCGGAGAAGCCGAGGATATTGTTCATGGGGCTGCTTGAAGAATACCAGGGTGTCGATATAATGCTCAATGCTTTTGCAAAAGCGTCTTTGCGGATGCCCGACCTGCAGTTCATCGTCATCGGATATCCGAACATCGGAAAATACGAAGGTCTGTGCAAGAGCCTCGGGATATCGGGCAAGGTCAAGTTCCTCGGCAGGATAAAGTACCAGGAACTGCCGTCCTATCTGTCGCTTTCCCGGGTGGCGGTGGCACCAAAGATCGCGGCGACCGAGGGGGACGGGAAGATATACAACTATATGGCGATGGGGATGGCGACGGTCGCATTTGACAGGTCTGTATCGCGGGAGATACTGGGGGATGCGGCGTTTTTCTGCCGTGCGGGCGACGCCGGCGATCTCGCTGATAAAATCGTACACGCCCTGAGTTCGCCCGGAGAATGCGAGGAAAAGGGGAGGCTTGCGAGGGACAGGGCGGTGAAACATCTCTCCTGGGATGCCGTGGGGCGCAGAATAGACGAAGTCTACAGGAGGCTGCAACAGTGAACAACACCTTGTGTCCGCTATGCAACGGCAAGCCGGAACTTCTGTTTGACGGCGGGAGGGACTATTTTGTCGCCGGCGGCAGATCCGCCGATTTTGAAGTATGGTTCTGTCATTCCTGCAAGACAGGCTTTACAATGCCCCAGATGTCGGACCGTGAACTTCTGGAGTTCTATCCCGACGACTACGAGGCATACGCGCCCAAGGGAGGATTTGCAGAATATCTGCAGAGGATGAAGTACAGGCAGGACCTGTCAATGATCAAAAGGCAGCTGGATCCTTCCAGCGGCACGACCCCCTCTCTTTTTGAGATCGGGACGGGACGCGGTGAATTCCTTGATGCCGCGAGGAAGGCCTCTTTCGACGTCGATGGCATAGAACAGAGCGCCAAAGGGGTGGAATTCGCGGAACACAGCTATGGAATAAAGGTGAGGACGGGTTCGGCATCGGAGTTCGTTTTTGAAAGGAAATACGATGTCGTCGTCCTGCGCCATGTGCTCGAACACCTCAACTCTTTCAGGGAATGCCTGGAGAATATCCGTCGCAACGGCCTGAAGGAGGGCGGCATCCTGTTCATCAAGGTGCCAAACATGGATTCGTGGGAGGCCAGGTTTTTCGGGAAATACTGGGATGGTTACGACCTGCCGAGGCACCGTTTTCATTTCACAAAGAACGGCCTATGCAGGGTGCTGGCCTCGACAGGTTTCGACGGCATTACGGCAATATACGAAGTCATCCCTTCCGCCGCAGCAAGAAGCATAAGCACCTGCGCGAGGTTCAGGAAGACCGGGCCTGTGAAATATCTGGCGGCGCTCTTTTCCACCTTGCCTTTACCTATGCAGTATCCCATTCTGCAGATGTGCTGCCTCACGCTCTCGTGTTTCGGAACGGGCAGGCTCATTCTTATCTCAAAAGCCAATCCGCTCCCGAAAACATCCGGCGGTCAACGAAATGACTGAGACATCACAACAACCTGGCAGGAAACGCTCCGCCCTCTATGTCCTGGCGGCTAAGATACTGATAACCGCCGTCCTTCTTTCGGTCTGCCTGCTCAACGCCGACGTGAGGATGTCAATTGAATCCTTGTTCTCGAAAATACCGTATTACAATTTCCTGGTCGCCGCCGCCTTGTTCCTGTTCGCCATAGCAGTAAACACACTGAAATGGAAGCTGCTGCTTCCCCAGTATCGTTTTTCCCAGATGTTTCGCCTGAATCTGATCGGGCGCTACTACTCCCTCCTGCTCCCGGGGCAACTTTTCGGAGATGTCGCGAAAGGCGTTATTCTGGGGAGACTGGACAGGGACTATGAAAAAGTCGCCGCTTCCATCGTAATGGACAAGCTGACCGGCCTGGCCGGGATGCTGCTTGTGGCCCTCTTGGGACTCCTATCCGCAGACAGAATCGTTTCGGTCAATACGACGACGGCCGTGGTCGCGGCCATTGCAGTTTGCCTCCTTCTTATTTTCGCCCTCAGACTGAATCCCGACAGCGGGCTTGTCGCAAAAATGGAGTCCGCGACAAGGGGCAAAGCCGTTTTCGCAGTGCTGGCAAAACTGTTTTCCGCATGGCACAGCTATTCCGGCAGGAAACTCATCCTGCTTGCCTGCATCCTCCTGGGCGTGTTTTATCAGTTGATAGGAGTCCTGATCATCATGCTTTTCGCAGGAAGCCTGGACATCGTCCTACCGTTCGTAGACTGGTGTTGGATCGTCGGAATCCTCGGAATTGCCCTCTTCATCCCTCTGACCATAGGGGGTATCGGCATCAGGGAAGGCACGCTTATCGGAGTTCTGGGTTGCCTGGGAATCGCCGTGGAGCAGGCCCTTGCTCTTTCATTTGCGGATTTTGGACTGTATATTGTTTTCGCGCTGGTCGGAGGTGTGCTACACTTGAAATCATTTAATAATGCAGAAGGCGGAGGGCGATAACAGGCATGGAGATTGCACTAATATATGCCGGCATGAATGCCATAGGGCCAGTACCCTACGGACTGACAGTCCTGGCGGCAATACTTGAGAAAGAAGGGCATAAGGTGAGCATCCTCGATTTTGACGGGGATCCTCTGAGCTGCCAGTCATTTGAGAAGCGGATGTCCGACAGGCGCCCTAAAATGATTGGTATCACCTTGATGACCACTCCGATGCTCGAGAGAGCCGCAGAACTGCTTTCATATGCACGCCGTCTGTTTCCAACCGCCACCATTGTCGCAGGAGGCCCGCACGCGACGATTTTCCCTGCGGAAATTCTCCGCGAACTGCCGGTGGACATTGTCGCAGTCGGAGAGGCCGACATAACAATAAAGGAAATCGCCAGGACAATCGAGCTGGACGGCAATCTAGGTTCTGTTGCAGGCATTTGCTTCAAAAAGGACGGAGATGTCGTAAATACCGGGCCAGGCCCTATGCTTTCCAGGCAGGAAATGGATATGCTCCCTGTACCAGCCTGGCATCTGGTGGACATATACAAGCACTATTACGTATACATCATTGAGAGCTACGGCTGCCCGTTCAAGTGTACCTTCTGCTATACGCACATGCATGGGAACTACAGGAGCAAGAGCCCCTCCAGGATCGTGGAGGATATTGCCGTCCTCGCCAATAAGTATAAAGTCAGAATGTTCAAGTTCTGGGACGATCTGCCATTCGGCGGAAGCAAACAGAAGATGCGCGAGTTCTGCCGTCTTCTGATCGACAGAAACCTGGACGTCAAATGGACCTGCTTTCTGCGCCCTGAAGGAGTTGATGATGAAACAATAGACATCATGGTCAAAAGTGGGTGCTTCAGGATAGCAATGGGCGTTGAAAGCGGATCCCCCAGGATGCTGCAGCTTCTCAACAAGGAAAATACTCCTGAAAAATATATTGAAGCATTCAGAATACTGGGCAAATATGATATAATTACCGCAGTTCCGTTCATGCTCGGACTGCCGGGAGAGAGCAGAAGCGATATTCAACTGTCGATCGGACTGGCCGAGAAGATCAAGGCCACCGAATATTATTCGTCAAACTACAAGCCGTATCCCGGAACAAAACTATATCAGGCAGCGCTGGACAGAGGTTTCAAGCCACCCGGGAACATCATCGAATGGTCCAGATACAGTGATTTCTCAAACTACAGCCGGCATTCATCCGAGTTGACAACTGAAGAGCTGCTCCAGGCAAAAAAGCACATAGAGAATCTGACGGATAACTGGAAAAAATACCGCATACTGCTTAAGGCCGGATGGCATCAGTTCAAGGCGTCGCCCTTCCGTGAGGCCCGGAAATTCCTGAAGATAGCCCGCAGCAGGGTTTTCAAATGATCCGCCCGTTCCGGGAAAAGCCGTACCGCCGCAAGCATCGCATACAGGAGGAGTCCGATGAGTGAAACGGCGGCCCCCTCCATAATGAACGGCGGACGATAGCGCAGTTCTACCGTATGTTCCCCTTTCGGCAGGATCAGTCCGGTCAGGCCGAAGTCCACCACTTCCAGATCGGTCCTCTTTCCGTCGACAGTGGCCTTCCATCCCCTGTCATATGGAAACGTGAAGACAAGCATCCGCGTCCCGGGAACGTTGATCGTGCCCGAAATGCGCTTCTGCGAAAGTCCGTCTATCTTCAGGGTATTCTTCCGCAGCGCAGCCACATCGGCGGCATATTCGTCCGGTGTGTAGTTCTTCGGGATCTTCCCCGGATCCAGAACGGAAAGATCTCCGCAGCGGCCTGCTGTTTCCCGTGACAAAACTACCCCCTTGAGGAGGGCAAACCCCTTCTGTCCGCGCTCCAACCTGGAGAATTCACCTTCAAGCATATAGGTATCCGCGGCAAATCCGAACGGCAGGCTCAGCGTGTTCTCGTAGATGAGGACATCCCCCGTCTTATGGATGAGGCGGTACCCGAACTTTTCCAGGTTGCTGTCAGGGCTTTTGCTCAACCTGTATTTGACGCTGGCAAACGACTGGGCCGCTATTCCTGTCAATCCCGGGGCCCAGCGGGTCTGCATCTCGTCTTTCGGGTCTATTGTTTCCAGCGCCGACAGGAAGGCTATATAGTTCTGCGAGTTAAAGGAGTTGAAGGAGCCGGTCCCATAGTAACCCTGGACCTGTGAATCGTTGAGGTTGATGTGTACGGTCGGAGTCGAGATGTAGTCTTTCTGGATCCTGAAGAAGCTCTTGTCCGACGACCTGATGTATTCGAGAGCCTCCACCGTATGATCGTTGTAGCCCGTCCTCGACTCGAACTCCTCTGATGAAAGGACAATCCTGTCATTGGCGGTCATGTGCGAATTCCATCCGAGCTCGCAGATGAGGAAGAGCGCGAAGACGATTTTGGCGGTGGTCCTGTATTTCCCACGGCACATGAACCAGATGAGCGCTGCGTAGATCGCAACCAGCACGCTCGATGTCAGCAGTATCTGCCTGTCCAGGACGCCTCCCCACGGGAGGAGACGGGGAAGGTTGAGGACTGACAGGAGAAGGAGCGCCGTGGCGGCCAGCAGCGGCGAGCTGAACTTCCCCTCCCTGTCGATCCTGTCCAGGGCCTGCATCGAGAAAAAGACAAGCAGGAAAGGCATGATGAAGTTCACACCTCCCTTGAAGTAGTCTCCCGCAAAGAGATACAGCGCATTCCTGAAAAACGGAAAGACAAGAATGAACGCCCAGAAAGACGCGAACAGCAGATATGCGGTCTTCCTTCTTCTGTCCTGCAGGGCGAAGGCCTGCACCGCCAGCAGCAGCGCCGGTATGGAGCAGTAGAACAGCGGGCCTTCGAAATAATTGTTCCATCCCTGGTAGGACTGGAACATCTCGGCCTGCCCGTTTACATATCTTACGGCCTTCTCGCCCGTCCCCAGTATGTCGCTGGAGAAAAACCTGAAGACGATCGTCAGATATTCCACCGGTTCGGCAAAACCGAAGACCGGACGCGAGGCAAGCTTGTTGAAATGGCCCGACTCGCCGCTGATCCTGGGGCTGTTGAGCATTTCCATCACGGGCGACAATAAGAAGAGGGCGTTCATCGCCAGACCAAGAAGCCCGAGCCCGGCCAGCCTGGCCAGCAGTTTCAGGAATCCGCCCGCCTGCCAGCCGTTGTCCGTGTAAAACCTCAGGAATGAATACAGCAGAAGGAAAACAGTAAAGATATAGATAAAGAAAAGTGACGTCATGCTCATCAGGACTACGGCCAAAGGGAAATAAAAGATGTTCTTCCTCACATAAAGCTGTTCAAATGAATAGAACCAGAAGACCCCATATACGACAAAGGTCGAATGCCCGTACCAGCCGCTGCTCCCGCCAATCATATAACCGCAGAAGACCACCATCAGGCTTCCGATTGACGAGGCATACTGCGACATGTTCAGAATCCGCATGTAATGGTAGAATATGAATCCTACGGCGAAAAGCTTCAATATTTCGACATAGATGATGGCGTAGGCCAGCCTGTCCCCGCACAGGTACAGCAGCATCGTAAACGGATCGTTCATTTCAGCGGGGAAAATGTTCTGGCCCATCCCGCAGTTGAAGGACCATGTCGGGATCCAGTCGCTCCTGAGGTATTCGACGACATGGACCCATCGCGGATAATAGATGACAAGGGAATCAGCTCCGCTGTCCTTGAAGAGATAAAGCTTCTCCATTGATATGTAATCCGCGAATATGAACAGGGACAGTACCAGGATTGCGGAGGACAGAAGGTATTTTCCCCAGTTTTGAGAGAAGTGCATATGGAAGCCTTGATTTGTCATGCGGTTAATTTAGCATCATTTCGGCGCAGTGTCATCCCACAGGATGACGGATGGAACTTTTATCTGATGGACTCAAATCTGCAGACAGTGGAAAATTGCTGTCTGCGGATTTGACAAATGATGGAAACGCTGATATGATGTTATCGAATTGACAAGTCAATGCGATAACAATATTTGGGTAAGAGCCATTAAATTCGCCCTTATATATAGATGTATGGAGCCAATTTCAAACTCAAAAAATGGTCATGGCAAGCATGACCTTCCACGCCCGAAACGGGCGTTAAAATGGAGGGACGCGCTTGCCGCGTCCGAAGTTTTGCAATTAGCTCGTATATGTACTTCAACGTATCAACCTCTTAATAGGTGTTGAGCATGAACATGTGTCATTCCGCCGTCAGGCCAGCCTGCTATTTCATAGCCATTGCATTCACGTTCCTCCTGCCGGTTTTCCATGCGGCGCATGCTGCGCCGGCGGTCCCGGCCGCCCAGGAGCTGCTGCAGCTGCAGCCGGTGGATATCGATTTTACCGCATCCAAGGCTTTCATCGACGGCAAGCCCGACGCTGCTGATCCGCAGCCTGGCATTCTCGCCACGCTGGGCCTGCGCGGCGGTGAACCCTGGACCGCCGGCACGCATGATCAGGGAAAGACCCGGCAGTACATGATTGTTTTCACCAGGCCTCTGCAAATAGGTTCTGTCCTTTTGCAGTCGGGCGGCAAACTGCAATATCTGAAAAAGGATGCGACGCCTGCTCCTGACAAGGCGGATGTCTGGCAGGACGTAGTCTTTCCGGCATCGCAGTCGGGATGGAGGCTGGCTGCGCTTCCCGTCGGCACCAGCACCAGGGCCATCCTGTTTACAGCGGACAAAAACAGCAGGCAATGGAATGCCTGGCATAAGTTCGGCATGCTGCGCCTTCTGCAGCCACGCCTCCACAACGTTGTCCCCGACGGCCTGGCAAATGGTGAAGCAGAATATATTTCCTACGCCGATCTGCGTCCACCGATTCCGTTCGTGGCCAGCAATGTCACCCGCGGCAAAGGCGCCTGGCAGAGCCATGGTCCGGACACAAACAAGCGCATACCCCGCGTACCGGTGACTGACCTGGCGCCAACCTGGTTCGTGATTTCATGGGACCAGCCGCAGAACGTATCCGGCATTCTCCTGCGCAGCAATTTCAAGAAGTTCAAACTGTTTTCCTATCAGGGGCCCGAGGGAGTCAACCCGGCTGTCGCCCGTGAGAAGGACTGGGAAAAAGTCAAGTTCGACCAGCGGCAGGACGGAGAAATCACCTGGATCACCATGCCGGCAAAGGCCACGCGCGGACTGAGATTCGTCACATGGGATGTGGACGGCAGGCGTTACGGGCTGATCGAAGGATTGCAGGCTTTTGTAAATATCCAGGATGGACCGGTGCCGCCGCGCGCCTCCAGCCTGCGCGAACCTCCCTACAAGATCCCGTTCAAGATTCCAGGAGACGCGACTGTTTCGATGGCCATCGACAGTGCCGACGGGCACAGGACCCGGAACCTGATAATGCGCGAAGATCGCAAGGCCGGAGATTATGAACAGGGATGGGATCTGAAGGACGAACAGGGCCGCTTCGTGCAGCCAGGCTCCTACAAATGGAAGGCCACTGTCAACCCGGGATTGACGGTCTCATATGAAATGACGCCATATCCAAATGTCACCTCCAACAGTCCGGAAAATTCACCATGGCAGAACGGTGAAAGCGGATCCGGCGGCTGGATGGCGGATCACTCACCGCCGCGTGCGGCCTGTGCGGCAGGCGACCGTATCTTCTTCAGCGACCAGTGCAGTGAAAGCGGTGTCGCCCTCATTGAATGCGATCTGGACGGACGGAAGAAATGGGGCCACGGCAACATCATTGCATGGACCGGACCTGCGTTCATGGCCAGCGATGCGAAATATCTCTACACTGCGCCGACTACAGGCGCTACAGACTACATCTGGCGTTTCTCACTTACCGACCGCAAGATGGATACCTGGCTGCAGCTCAACTCCAGCGCCACCCGCCAGCGCGGCATAAGCGGACTTGCCGTAGGCAACGGCAGGCTTTTCATGAGCGTCAACCCCAGCGGCCAGAGCTGGGTTGACAACGCGGCGGCCGCTGCCGACGTGGACGCGGATCGCTGCGAACCAAAATATCCGAAGCCCAAGGACCGTGGCGGCAAACCGGATGATCCGGACTATCCCCAGGATTTCCTGCGCATGTTCCGTCTGATGGGTACGCCTCCGGGCTGCAATGGGCTGACATACCTTGAAACCGCGAAGGAACCGGCTCCTCGCCAGCATATCGTGCTCGCATTCAACAAGCCTGTCCCGGTCGGAAGTTTCGTCTTCCCCCTGCCTGAAGAAAAAAACCTGCACATGCGCATCAGTGTGCTGAAACCCGATGCGTCCTATCCTCCGATCGCGATCAAGGAGGATCAATGGCTCACCGTCTGGAAAGGCAACGGCAGCGGCTGGCTTGTCGTGCCGGCGCCGGAAAAGACAATTACACGCGCAGTGCGTCTGAGCTTCGACCACGGCATGGATGAACTTGACGAGCTGATGGACAAGAACGACGACACCGGCGCCGACGGCCTGAACACTGCTACCGACAAGAAGGCAGAGGCGGCAGGTGCATGGAAAGCCAGCCTGGAAGGAATGAAGATTCTGCGCCGGCGGTTCGCCAATCTCTTCCCCACATGCAAGGTCACTGTCAATTCCGGCAAGGTCGGCAAGGACGGAGAATGGGATGCAGGCCGGGACCGTCCGCTGACCATCGACAATCCCGCGATCTACCAGATGGAATGGGAGACGCCGCAGACCATCCGCGGCCTGGCAATCAAGGAGATCGACGGCCGTTTCACTGAGATAGATGCCTGGACCGGGGACGGCAAGCCCGACATGAAAAGCGCCACCGGCTGGGAGAAGATCGCATCCTACGAGCAGAAGCTCAGGTTCTATTACAATCCAGACCAGTACCACAACAGCAATGCGCGGTACATCGACGGATATGTCGATTTCGGACGAGATGTGAAAACACTTGCCCTTCGCCTTCGCGTCGTTGAACAGTGGATGTGGAAGGAAGAAGACCGTTCCGGCTGCGTCGGTGTCCGCAAGGACCGTGGAGCCCAGAATATGGATCCCACCCGCTGCCGCATCTATGGAATCGCCCCCCTGCAGTATGTCGGCGGTGAATCACCGGTCGATGCCGCAGGCACAGGCCGCATTGAAGCATACAATCTGGAAACTAAGAAAATGGAACTGGAAATTCCCCTGGAGGGTGCCGGCGATCTCGGATTCGGCCCCAAAGGAGACCTGTATGCGGTATCCGCCGGCAAAGTTGTCCGCGTCGACCTTTCCGGCGGCAAGCATCAGGCGCTGCCGCTGGATGTGAAAAAAGCAACTGCCATCGTCAGCGACAAGGCCGGCAAACTCTATGTGTTCGACAGTGCAGCCGATCAGCGAGTGGTAAAAGTTTTTGATCCGGCCGGAGACGGGAAGCCTCTGCGCGTCATCGGCGCTCCGGGTGGGCGCATCGCCGGAGCCTGGGATCCAGGCCGTTTCACCAGCAAGCCCGGAATTGCCGTGGATCTGGAGATCGACGGACGCGACCAGTTGTGGATTGTCGAAGCCGACTACACTCCCAAGCGCATCAGCTGCTGGAGCCTGGACGGAACGTTCAAGAAGGATTTCCTCGGAAACACTTCCTACGGCGGCGGCGGCTGTCTTGATCCCGGCGACAAATCCCGCATCTTCTATGGTCCGATGGAATTCACCATTGACTGGAATACCGGCGCGACCAGCATAAAAGGAATTACCTGGATGGGCGATTCTCCTGCGGGCGAACAGCCGATCAGCGTCGGAGACAGGCAATACATGGTGACGCGGCCAATGTTCTGCCGCCAAGCGGTTGGAGTGGTATATCTCTATGACAACGGGCGTCTGAAACGAGTGGCGGCGGTCGGACGTGCCGGCAATTTCCCGGCCCTGCGCACATCGGCAATCCTTGAAAAGTTCGGGCGCAAGGCCATCGGCTACTGCTCCTTTGCCTGGAGCGATCTCAATGGCGATGGACAGCCGCAACCCGAAGAGGTGCAGTTCGCCGACATCAATGAGCGCTACGGCAGCGTGGGACGCTTCGAGGAAAATCTGGCTGTAGATGCCGGTGACGCCCGTTATGAAGTCAAGGAAATTCTTTCAAATGGCGCGCCTGTTTATGAACGCAAGACCAAGACGGTGGCGGGAACTTCATTGAAACTCAACGACGGCAACTTCTTCGTCACCGGCGAGAAGATCGCATCGGCGCGCGATGCCAGGGGACAGACAATATGGACACATCAGGCCGAAGGCTGGGGCGTGCATGCGCTGAATTCTGCGAAACCATATTTCCCGGGCCAGGTGGTCGCCCAGTTCGACGTGGTCGGACATGAGACCGCATCAGGCGAGCTTGGCGAGTTCCTTGTCACCAATTCCAATACCGGCATGTGGAACCTGTGGACCTCCGACGGCCTCCTTGCCGGACGCATCTTCCGCGACATGCGCGGACCCGGCGCAAAGCCGTGGAGCATGCTCGAACACCAGCGCGGCCTGGATCTGTCCGATATCACAACCGGACAGGAGCACTTCAGCGGATATTTCTGCCGTTCTCAGAAGGATGGCAAATACTACGTGGTCGCCGGGCACAACCACGTCAGCGTTGCGGAAGTACAGGGGCTGGACAAGATCAAGCGCA
Organism: Lentisphaerae bacterium GWF2_50_93; assembly: GCA_001804815.1. Classification (GTDB taxonomy): domain Bacteria; phylum Verrucomicrobiota; class Lentisphaeria; order Victivallales; family GWF2-50-93; genus GWF2-50-93. Next base: position 24,429 of record MHBI01000015.1, on the reverse strand, counting down.
TCGGCAACGAGATCAAGGTCGGACAACCCGAGCTGACCGCGGCAATAGAATGGGACCGCCAGCAGCAGGCGCGCAAGCTCTACGAGTCCGCCAAGCTGGTCGTCTGCCGCCGCGCCACTGAAAACATCAAGATCGACGGCAAATTCGACGACTGGGGTTTCGACAGCGCAAACCTCGACGCCCTTGACCGCGATGTCAGCATTGCCTTGACCTACGACGACGCAAACCTGTATGTCTGTTTCAAGGCCAGGAACGCCGGTCCTCTTAAAAATGCAGGCAATGACTGGAAGCGCCTCTTCAAGACCGGTGCGGCCGTCGACCTTCATATTGGAACCGATCCGGCGGCGCCGGCAAACCGCCAGAACCCGGTAAAGGGCGACATCCGCATTATCATGACGATGAATAATTCCCAGCCGGTGGCGGTCATGTACCAGCCGGTCTGTCCTGGCGCCAGCAAGGACGAGGCATGGGAAACACACACGATGGTCTTCCGCAGCGCCTTCGACCGCGTGGTCAAGGTGCAGAACATAAAAATGGCCGCAGGCTCGGGCAAAGACAAGGAAGAGCTGTATATGCTGGAGGCGGCAATTCCACTTCAGGTGCTCGGTCTGACCCCGCAGGAGGATCTCAGCATCAAGTTTGACTGGGGCGTCCTGGTGAGCGGGCCCGACGGCAATGAAGTCATGCAGCGTCTCTACTGGGCGAACCAGCAGACGGCGATTGTCTCAGATGAAGCGGCTGAAGCGGCCCTCCGTCCAGACCTGTGGGGCACGCTCCGTTTTGCCGGCGCCGCCGCCAACAGCAAGCCGACGATGGACACCGAAAACATGATCAAGCCGAAGGAGTCCAAGAAAGGCGGGGACATGGACGATTTGAAACTTGAGGAGGAATAGCCATTGGCAGGTCATCCGTCTGAGGATTGGTGGAAGATAAACGCGAGGCGGTAATGCATCAGTTTTACCGGGGTCGGGCCCGGATGGCGACAAGATAAGAGAAGACAAACTAAAGTTTGAACTCCAACATTTGTCGGTGTGCTGAGGTTGGAGTCCAAGCTTCAGCTTGAGTATTCTTGATGGTAGAAGTGCTTAACTTTGCGGCATTCGGGTCGGTCCCAGGACTTATTCCCGAGGCACGAGGGAAAAGTACGGAACTGGCCCCGCGGTTTAGTATGACTGACACATTACGCGAAGCGGATGTTTTTTTCGAGGTCTCTATGATGCTTGAATGAAAAATGCAGGTTAATGCTATATTTTGTCACAGTCATCCCGCAGGATGACGGATGGATGGATTTATTCGCCTGTGGCGAATTGCTGGATGAATGGATGAATGGGGTTGAGTTCAAAACAACACGGAAGTCATGGAGATACATGAGAATTACTAGAAAAGCATTTCGGATAATTTATCCAGGATGTTTTTGGTCTTATGTATTTGATACCCAACCATCCATAAATCCAGCGTGCCGCGCCATAGCTTCTAAGCGAAGGCGGGTCATCCAATCATCCATAGGACGGCTGTGATTTTTATCGGTGTTTTGAAGGACTTAAGGAACTTTAATCTATATAGGCTAGTTGTTAAATGAAATTAAAAATCTGTTCTTCCTTTATCGTTTTCCTCGTGCTTGTGATGCCGGCCGGACTGGTCCGGGCGGAACCTCTGGACGAGGCAAAAAAACTGATGGCGTCAAGGAGCTATTCCGAAGTGGACAAAGTGCTTGAGCGCGAACTGGCTGAAAGCAACCCGCGTCCGGAAGTGTTGAAGATTTCCTATGAGGCCGCCATGGGCGGCGCGCAGTTTGTCACCGCTGAAAGGCGCATGGCGGTCCTGTTGAAGCAGACGCAGAACAACGATCTGGACCTGCTTTACCAGGGCGCCGCCTGCGCGGAACTGATCGGCGACCAGCAGATGGCGATGGCCCGTTACTCGATGTACGTCCAGAAGTGCAATGTGAAAAGCGATAAGCTGGAGCATGCCCTGATCTATATCCTGGTCCGCGGCACGTATCCGGAGGAATACAGGAAGTTTGTGCAGCTCCACGGGGCAGGCAGCGCGTGGACCCTTGGCGCGACGCTGCTCGAGCGCCTCTGCCAGGCGCCGGATCCGGAGAACGCTCTGAAGACAGCCTTGTTCCTGGAGCAGCAGTTTCCTGAACCCGGCAACGTTAACTTCATACATTGGCGACTGCGCATGGCTTCAGAGAGCTTTGAGCTTGGCAAGGAACCGAAGAACCGTTTCGTAAAGCCCCTGATGGTGATGGCTGAGGCCGTACCGTCCGATTATTCCCATATCACATGGATGTTCCAGCAGGCCAATGGATCCCTTACGCCGCAGGAGCGCTCCAGCACGATCCTGAAGATCCAGTCCGGACGCAAGAAGCCGATGGGCGGCTGGCTTAATGAACTGTTCTTCAGCATGCGCGACATCAAGGAAGATGATGTACGGCTGGCGGCGGGAAAAAGCTTCCTGGCGCTTGAACCCGTTTTCCGTGACAGCGCCAACCGCGACGACTATCACCTTTTCATGCGCGTCATTTCCGAGTCCCCTGGGGTGTTCGCCTTGAGCAAGGACAAGCCGGAAACCAATCTCATCCCGGTTGCAGACATCCAGAAGAAGTTCGAGCTGCTGAAGCAGAAATACGCGGATTCCCCGCAGGTCTTGAGGGGCGTCCTGCAGAACATCCAGAACGGCTATGTGCCCGGAGATAAGACTTCGTGGATGGAATACCTGAAGAAGAACATCGCCATCCTGAGTACAAGCCAGCTCAATGATCTCATGGCTGCAAGCGGTGGCGCGAATGTTTCCGCGACATTGGCGGAATATGCAAAAGGCAACAACTACAAGGACGTGCTTGACGCCCGCATAGGCCTGATGCCCTGGTTCAGCAAGTCCAAGGAACCTGATGCCGCGCAGCAGCTTCTTACGGCGGCCAGGGAATACATGAGGGCCTATCCCACCTCCTTTGACTGGAAAAAAATCCGCAGCAGTTTCATCAACAGCCAGCTGATTACTTTTGACCAGAAGGTGGCATTGCTCAAGGAGCAGGTTGCCATGGAGGGCTACAATCCGATACGTTCCGAACTGCTGAAGGACATGGCTGCGGACAAGGATAACTGGGCCAACAAGCAGGCTTTTCTTGAAATCATAAAGGACCACAACGCCAAGGCGCCGGGCACCGACACCATGATGCGCGGACTGACCGCCATGACCAAGGCGGCCACTGACAAGCCGAAGGAGGCGCATGATGCTGCCAAGCAGTTCCTGGATGAATATAAGGGGCAGGTTCCCGGCGGCTGGGAGAAGACGGCCAACCTGGAAGGCGTACAGGCCATGATCATCCTCAACAGGGAGATGGAGCTTTCCTGGAACAACGGGAACGACATCAGCAGGGTCGTCGAACAGTGGGCGCCGCGCATTTCCCTCGGTTCCACATGGGACAACATGGTGCGCAGGGCCCGCGAACATGGCAGGACTGGGACCCTTGCGAAGATCGCACCCATATATATCGCATTGACAAAAAACGATCCCGGTTCACAGGCGGTCTGGTCCGAGCTGCCATATCTGACTGTGGCCAAGAAGGACTACACCAATCCGCTGGCCGAAGTCTATCCGAAACTCGGCACCGACCGCGCCGCATGGCACGTGCTGAACAACCGCGAGGCATGGGAGGGCAACCGCCAGTTCTTCATTGAACAGGCGACCAAGGCCATTGCCGGAACCGGTGGCAAGTTCACAGACTGGAACATAGCCGTACCGATGATCCACCAGCTGTACAACATTTCCAACCCCCAGAACAAGGTTCCGCCTGAAGTCACCCAGCATCTGTGGAACTTCCTGATCTCAGCTGAAAACAAGTCCAGTTCATACGACGTGACCGCGGAAACATTCTGCTATGGACAGATCGCGCGTTCCGGCGGCGATACCAAACCGTTCATCGCCACCTATCTTGCGGAGATCCGGAAACGCAGGCCGGATCAGCAGATCGAAGCCATATCCTGCATTTTCCGCCACGTCAACCTGCCGGCCGAGCCGGTCGACAAGGAACTGAAACCCGGCATGCGGTACCACACCATCGCAAAAATGCTCAAGCCTGCGTTCGACAAGGTTCCAGCCTACAGTCTTGCCCGCATGAGCATATCGCAGAACCTGTACTTGGAAGTCGAGAACCTCGCCCGCAACGCGGCTGACGCATCGGTCAAGGCCGACGCAGTCTCCCTGGGCTGCAAGATGGTCGAAATGCTGGTCGATGGAGCCCAGTTCGAAGGTGATGCGCGCAATATATACGGCCTCGTCGACCTGCTCTGCCGCAGGGAGATTGAAAGCGGGAACTGGAAGGCCGCGAGCCAGCTGCTTGCATCGTATGCCATATTGCTTGGCCGCTCCAGCAACTGGGATGACAACTACCAGCGCGTTGCGCCAATTATAACCCTGCTGGAGTCCAGGAAGGCCAACGAGATGATCTATGTTTTCATCTCGACCATTGAACGCCATGCAAATCCCACCGAGAAGATCAGGAGCCAGCTGTCCGTCATCAAGGCAAAGGTGGGAAGCGAGATAAAGGACATGATACCCGTAGACAAGACCGATCCGATGTACAATCTCTTCGTAGCCGCGCAGGCCCTCTCCTTCGGCAACGAGGCGCGCGCCTGGGAACTGACCTCTGCAAAACTGCCGCTGCTGCAGAAGGAATGGGTCAAGCTCGATCCTGAGTATGTGGCCTGGGTCGCGGACCAGATGCGCAAGCAGAAGATGTACACTCCATCCCTTGAACTGGCAATGACCATGCTGCTGCGCGAAAAGGAGATGAATCCCGAGATCGCCGCCCGCGCATCCCTTACCAAGGGCGACACGTACCGTGACATGGGCAATTACCAGGCCGCGAAGATCGAGTACGACGGACTTCGCAACAATCCCGCCTACAACCGCACCGTCGCCGGCGCAAAAAGCTACTGGCGTCTTGTTGATCTCCTGATCACCACCAAGGACTATACCACGGCCACCGGCCTGCTGGAGCGCATGGTGGATTCAGACAAGATCGAGACCCAGGCCGAGGCATACTACTATTTCGCCAGGATGGCCTACCAGGAACAGCAGTACAAGGAAGCCAAGGAATACATCAAGAAGGTAAAAGACCGCGTAGTCAACCATGTGGAAGCCGCCTTCCTGGAAGGCGAGCTGAACCTGGTGCTTCCCGGAGGACTGCAGAACCAGGAAGTAATGGTTGGAAATCCGCGTCTTGCGCTGACCGTCATACCCGGACGGGTGCTTACATTGAAGCTGCAGGATCAGAACCTGTCCGTGGCCCGTGGCGGCGCCTCGATCCCCGTAGTGATTACAACCAGCAATGGAATGGACGAGGAGCATGTCAAACTGCTGCCAAGTTCAACAAACAAGAATCTGTTTGTCGGCCAGATCAACACCGCCCTGGGCAATGTCCAGAAGAACGACACCCTCCTCCAGCTGCGCGGCAGCGACGTGGTCAGCTATGAAATTGAAAAGGAGTTCCAGAAGGCCAACGATCTGAATTACTCGGCCAAGACCCTGGAGGTCCGCTATGATGCGCGCCTGGCCGCCAGCTCCGGGGAAATCCTGTCCGAGGAGGAGGAGGAGAAGCGCGCCATGGAAAGACAGATCCGAAAGACCCAGCAGCAGGACGAGGAGACCATGCGCTATGAGGCCAACCGCGACAACAGGTCGGTCCGCCCGGGAAGTCCGATTTTCGTGCAAGTCACCGACTTCGCCCGCGATGTGGGCGATTCACCTGATACGGTTCCCGTGGATCTGAAGACAAGTTCCGGCGACGTCATCGAAGGTTTCAAGCTGCTGGAAACCGGCCCGCATACGGGAATATTCCGCGCTTCAGTGCTGACTGGAATCCCCCTGCCGAAGGCCACGACATCCGACGGCCCCGAGGGGAAGGATCCTTCATGCCTCATCAATTCAGCCAAGACGGACAAGTGGGTCAGCATCGGGGACGGCAAGAAGCCCAAATGGGTTGAAGTGGACACCATGAGTTCGCAGCTGGTCAAAACCTGTTCCCTCGAGGTTCCGGATCCCGCCGCATTCAAGCAGATGAAGTTCATGGGGATACTGGCCGACAGATTTGAAGAGCTTGCCGCTTTCCCTCCAAAGGACCTGGCGACCATCAAGGGTGGGCTTGCCATTGATTTCGCAAACGACCAGCGCGGAGAGCAGCCGGATGCGATACGCCGTTATCTCTCCCTGGCCGCTGGTGCTCCATTGACACAGGACAAGACCACGCTGGACAGGGATGATACTCCCCTCAAGGGACGCGATGTCTGGCAGACGTCACGCATGTGCGGCTCATTCTGGCTGCCGGAGAACCGTTCGCTGGAGTTCAAGTTCCTCCAGACTCCATGCAACAATGGCGGATGGCAGCATTCCTATATCTTCATCGACGGACAGTATGTGCTGGGCGGCGAGATCAACAAGGACACTGTCCGCGCAACCAAGAAAATCGACCTGGTCAAGGGTGCGCACCGGCTGGAAGTCCTCGACCGCTGCCACTGGAAAAGCGGAAAAGTCACAGTCGGATACCGCAAGGACGATGGTACCTTTGAACCATTGCCTGCTTCCTGGTTTTCCATCAAGGACAATCCCGCCCTGGCGGATTATCTCAAGCCGAAGGGCACGGTCAAGATCAACGGCAATTTAATCACCGCCACTCTGGCCGAGCCTGTCCGCCTGCGCAAGATTCGCTGGGAATTCGGAGATTTCATCGGCAACAGCGTTGCCGTGAACAAAGTGAACCTGGTAAATGACCAGGGCAAGGCGGTCCTGCCCACCTCCAATGATTTCTCATCCGGCCTCGCCAACGGCACCCTGGAGATCGCACCGGGCGACCAGGTGACTGTCTCCTACCGCAATGAGAAGCGCCTGCGCGAGGACACCCCTGTCCTGGAATCCATGCTGAATGCGACATTCTTCAATGGCAACGTCATTCTCGCCAATGAAAGCATTACGAAACGGAACGGCAGCGAAGAGCGCATATACCAGTATTCCCCGGCAAAACGCTGCCGCCGCGGGGACAGCCTGATGCTTATCGTCACGGACTACGACGGGGATATCACCAAGGAACGTGATACTCTGCCGGTGAAGGTCACGACAAGCGGCGGCGAGAAGCTGGAGCTCAAGGCGCTGGAGACCTGGACGCAGAATCCATCGGATCTGCGGTCCAACCATGCCGGCGTGTTCATGGCAATCATCCGGATCGGCGATGTCACGAAGGACGACCAGATAAAAGTCAATCCGGGAGATCAGCTGGCGGTCAGCTATCTCGACACTGAAAACACGGAGCCCGGCGTGCCTGTCGAACGGATCTACAGCGTCAACGAGGCAGGCGCCAGCAGGCCGGAGTTCGTGGTCTACAAGACCAATCTCAAGCAGGTTCTCGACACCAGCGAGGAAGCCAGGGCCAAACTGCAGCGCATGCGCACCAGGAATCCCGAAAAGTCCCTTGTGTATAAGGATATAACCCTGGCCACGCATCCTGATTATGAAACCAAGGATGCGGCTCCCGCCGCCCCTCCTGCCGCGCCTGGAGCCGCTGAAAAACCCGCACAGCCTGCGACAGGTGAAACGATCGTGGCCGTGAACGCCCCGCTCCTTTTCGAATTGAACTATCCGAGAATGGCGCTCAATGCCGGAAGCATACTGAAAGTCGAGGCCGTATCCGACTCCGAGGAGAAGGCTTCCAAGAAGGAGAACCGCAAACCAAATGTGCTTGCCGTACCAATGTACATCGAAGGCATCCAGAAACTCGCCGATGTCAAGGGATATACGGTCCAGCTGCAGAGCCATATCCGCCGTACTGCCGAGGAAATGCTGCGCGATGGTTCTTTCGCAGGAGTCATACGCCTGCAGATAGGCAGTCCCGGGGATCCGGTCAACGACCTGGTACTCCGCGGGGAAAGGGCCTTTGCCTCCCAGGAGCAGAGAAAGCAGGACAAGGAGGAATTCTCCTACCGCGTTCCAACATTGATCGTCGCCGGTTCCGATACTGTCACGCTCAAAGTCAAGGACGATGCCGACAAGGTCCTCTCCGAGTCACGCGTGCGGCTGCTTTCCGATGGCCGTCTCGAGCTTATGGACCCTTCATACCAGATCCAGAAGGACGCAGTCCATCTCGGCGAGAAGTTCTCCGTCAGGGTGACGGATCCCGACCATGACATTTCCAATGATCAGGACAAGGTGAACGTGGACGTCTCCACAAGTTCAGGCGACATGCTGAAGCTGGAACTTACGGAGACCCTCTCCCATTCAGGCGTCTTCACCGGCACTGTCAAGCCCGAATTCATCGGAGAAAAAGTCGATGGGAAGTCACCTGTCATAAACACCAAGGATGATCAGCTGAGCGTCAATTTCGGAGACGAGGTGGTCTTCGTCTACAACGACGGGCTGACCCTTTCGGGCAGGCCCGCCAGGATTGAGGTCAAAGGTACAATATACCCCGGGTCGGACGCGCTGATGTCCAATTTCTCGAAGCAGTTCAAGGATCCGGAAATGGCTGTCAAGACCAATTTCCTGATGGCCGAGGCCCTTTTTGAAATGGCGAAGGAGCACCGCAAGCTGAAGCAGGCAGACGTCGCCAAGGACGAGATCGACAGGGGCAAGCGGATACTGCAGGAGGCCATGCGCGACTACGCGAACACCACGCTTGCCGCACAGGGCGAGTTCCTCCTGGCCAACCTGGCCCAGGAGCTGGAGAGCTATCAGGAGGCCATTGGCCGCTACTCGCACGTGATCAACACCTGGCCGGAATCCGAATACGCCGCCCGTTCGCAGTTCAAGAAGGCCATCTGCATGGAGAAGATGGAGCAGTACGAACTGGCCTGCGAGGAGTATGTCAAAGTCACATATGTATATCCCGACAGCAGCCTTGTCGCCGACGCAACCGTCCGCATGGGCAACTACTACTACAAGAAGGAGGCGTACAAGGTGGCTGGACAGATCTTCCACAAGTTCAAGCTGCGCAATCCTGCGCACCAGCTGGCGCCCAAGGCGCTCTTCCTTGCCGCGCAGTGCTACTACAAGATGAAGGACTTCAAGGAGGCCATCAAGCTTTTCACCGCCCTTGTGGAAGAATACACCGAGCAGAAGGACGTGCGCGAGGAGGCCATGTACTGGCTCGGGGACTCGCACTTCAACAACGGCGATCCGGTCAGGGCCTATCAGACCTTCAAGAAGCTCACCTGGGATTATCCCGAGGGGCGCTGGGCGAAGATCGCACGCGGCCGCCTGACCGAAGAGGCTTTCTCCAAAATCGAGGAGAACCAGTGACTGCCGTAGAATTTAAACATATAAACAAAACAGGTCGCCTAGTCTTATGAGGGAATACATGAACAGCTTTTCCATCTTCCGTTCCTGCGCCGCCGTCCTCGTTGCATCATGGACTTTGTTGTCCTGCCTTTCCGCCGCCGCGGCGGAGCAGCAATGGACCTGGGAGCTCACGCCTGCACGCTACCAGGAAATGAGCATGTTCGAACGCGGCCAGTACGACAAGGCGGTGGAACTGCTGAAAGCCGGATCGTTCAAGGGCGCCGCCACGGAGTTCGAGAAGTTCCAGACGCAGTTCTCCGGATCCAAGTTCATTTCCCACGTGCTGTTCATGCGCGCCTACTGCCTGCACCAGAACAAGACCCGCGGCGAAGCTATCAAGCTCTACAACGAGGTCATGGATTTCTTCGGACAGAACATCGATGATGCCGCGCCTGCCCTCTATTACATGGGCCTTGCCAATATTGAGAACGGCGACACCAAGGAGGGGCTCAAATGCATGCAGGAGATGGTCGATGACGCCGATTACTCCAAGCATTCCCTGGTGGCCGGAGCCTACCGTGTCCTGGGCGACAACTGCTGGCGCAACAAGGAACGCGACAAGGCCTTGAAATACTGGCGGCTCGCCTCTGATTCCGGAAACAGGAACCAGCAGGAGGCCGAACTGGGCCGCAACAGCGCCACTGCATACTACATCAAGACCAGGGACTATGCCGGATATGAGGCATGGATGGTGAATGCAAAGAACGCCGACGATGACAAACAGCGCCGCAACGTGGCCGAGCATGCCTGGAATATCGCATGGAACGGATTTGCCGGCAACTGGAACGGGGATTACACGGCCTACAACCAGAAGGAAAAGGCCGATGCCATGACGGCCTTCTGGACTTGGTTCAAGGCGCAGCGCAAGTGGTATGACAAGGGCAAGGATCCCTGGACGTTCTATGACCGGTCCATCAGCTTCCTCACCTACCGTTCGGGAAGCAAGGAGGACCGGGACGGCCTTATCGAGGAAGCCCTGATCTATACCAGGAAGCTGGAGGACAAGGGGGACGCGAACAACAAGCTTGCATGGATCAGCGACAGGCTGCGTGACAGGAAAGTCTATGACCGCGCCATCTACATTGCCGACCAGATAACCGACCGACCGTATGCCGAGTACAAGAAATATGAGGTTTACGCCAGGCAGAACGAGTGGGAGAAGGCTATTGAGCGCCTGAAGGAAATTGAGGCAATGCCCAATGACAAGTGGAAGATGCAGGCGATGAACGAACGGGCCCGTATCTACAGGGAGGTCCTGGGCAAGTACGATGAGGCCATCAAGCTTTATCAGCTGATCAACCAGCCGCCCCGCACCCTGTGGGACATCCAGGACTGCTATAAGCGGTGGGGCAAGCTGGACGAATCGATCAGGCAGCTCACGGAAATCGAAAACTCCTTCCCCGATCAGGCCTCCCAGGCCGCCTGGCACAAGGCGGCGTACCTGGATGAGGCCGGCCAGAGGGACAAGGCCATCGCCCAGGCCCGGCGCATCATGAAGGTGTATCCCAGGACCGACGCATCTTCCAAGGCGCACCAGCTGCTGGAAAAACTTGGCGTGAAGACCGGTGGCGGCGTCGCCGACGGGGCGGACGGGGAGCCAAATTGACGTTAAGTAGACGGATGGATGGATTGTTGGATGATTGGATGATTGGGTTTGAGTCCAAGATAACACGGAAGTCATGGAGACACATGAGAATTATTGGAAAAGCATTTCGGATAATTCATCCAGGCTGTTTTTGGTCTTATGTCTTTGATACCCAGCCATCCATCAATCCAGCCATCCAATCATCCATGGGACGGCAGTGTAAAAGAATTTGAATGAATCTAAGATAAAAAATGCAAAGGTGATCATGAAAAGTTATTTTTTCCGTCCTGCAGAGCGCGGGCTGGCATTGATATCGTTCCTTCTGGCGGCGGCTTTCCTGCTGCCATCCGACTCTTCTGCCGCACGCGCGAACAAGCGCGGCGAAGGCGGCGGCGGCGAGATGAAGGAGGAGGCGAAGATGGACTTCCAGGCGAATGACATGCTGAAGAAAGGCATTGAACTGCTGGAACAGAAGCAGGACGAGCGCGCCCTGAAGCTGATCTCCTCCGTGCCGCGCATGTTCCCCGGCTCCAAAGTCCGGTTCCAGGCCTACCTCACCCTTGGAAAATACTATGCGGAAAAACGCAACTTCGATCTGGCGGTCAAGCAGTTCCAGCAGCTGGACGATTCCGAGGATTCGGAACTGCAGGCCGAGGGACTCTACCAGACCGGCATCTGCTACTACTATTCGAACAATTACGACAAGGCCTTCATGGCCCTGCGCAAGGTGACGAACGACTATGCGGGCAGCGTCTTCGCCAACGAGTCCTACTACTATATCGGACAGTGCCACTTCAAGCAGGGACGATGGGCGAAGGCCATTGAAGCCCTCGAAATGGTCGGCACAAGCATGGTGGAATCAGCGGTGCAGGGTCCTGTGCGCGTCGAATCAGGACAGCGCATGTACGTGAAAGTCTATGACCAGGATCTGGTGGTCCTCCGGGAGCTCCAGAAAAAACTGGAGGTCAATGTGACGACAAAGGGCGGGGACAAGGAAGTGATCAGGCTTGAACCCCTGGGCAAGAGCGGCGAGTACTACATCGGTTCAATTCCAACGCTGCCTGCCGAAGCAAAACCTGCAGACGGGATTCTTGAGATCATAGGAGGGGACATTGCCACTGTCGAGTATTCCGACGAGAATACCGAATCGGGGAAGATCAACCAGAAGATCGCCGGAAAAGTTGAAATAGTATCCACCGCGTCCATCGGTTTCACCGACGGAGCATATCGCGAATACACCAAGGGTGTCTTCGCCGACCAGGACTGCTTCATCCGCGTGAAGGATCTGGACAAGGATGTCTCCCCCCTGCCCGACACGCTTAAAGTGCAGATCAGCTGCGAGCACAAAATTGAAAGACAGAAGGACGAATCGAAGGAAGGCGTGGAACTCGGAGAAGAAACGGAAAAATGGGAGAAGAGGGAGTCCGCAGAATTGATTCTGAAGGAGACGGAAGCGCATTCCGGCGTGTTCGTAGGCTCCCTGATTCCGCATCTTGTACTGAACGAATCCGACATCAAGCCTGAAAGCGGGAAGATATCGGTGATGAAGGGCGATGAGCTCGTACTGGCATACACCGACGAAAAGAGCATGGCCAGCGCGGAACCGCGCGAGCTGGCCTGCCGCGCCAAGCTCCTGATCGGGCAGATCCAGGACGTGAAAATAGAAAACCGCGTCGTCGATTCCGTTGACCTTAAAGCACGCAAGAATCTGATTGAAGCCAAGATCTTCCTGAAACTCGGGCAAATCTTCAAGGATGTAGGACTGAACAAGAACGCCAACGAAAAGGCCGAAGAGGGCCTGGTCCGAATCGATGAGATGATCGCGACCAGCATGAAGGCCAGCCTGGACAGGGCGCTTGTCGAAGAGGCGTTCAGCGTCAAGTGGGAACTGCTGCTGGTCCAGGATAAGTTGGCGGAGGCCATCAACGTCTGCCAGACACTGACCCGGCTCTTCCCGGATTCGACGCTTGTGGACCGCGCCCTTCTGCGGATAGGACAGGCAAAGGTGGAAGCCAACCTTCCCGATGAGGCGGTCCGCATATTCAGCTCAATCATCAACCTGCCAAAATCGGATCTGAAGGCGGAAGCCCAGTACAGCATCGGCACCGTCATGGAGAAAATGGCGCTGGGCCGTGCCAGGCCCGGCGAACAGCCCGACCTGAGCCAGGCCATGCTTGCGTACAAGAAATGCGCCGAAGCCTATCCTGAATCCCCGTTTGCCGGCGAATCACTCGACAAGATCGCCAACTACTATATCTCCATCAAGGATTATCAGCGGGCGGTTGAAATGATGGATCAGGTATTCCAGGATTATCCCGATGCCAGCTTCCTCGACAAGATGCTGCTCAAATGGGTGATCGCTGCCTATCGAATGGGCAATTATCCGGTTGCAAAGGAAAAGGCGGAGCAGCTGCTGTCCGAATATCCCAACTCGCCGCTGGCCGAGAAGGCGAAGCAGTTCCTGGAGACGATTCAGAAGAAGATGGGCGGACAGTGAAGGTTTTTCCATTGATGGCTGAATGATAGGTTCAAATTAAAAGTAAGCGTATTACGAGGCTGTTTGTGCTTGAAAGTATGTCGGGTTTCAACCCGACACTTGGTTGGCGGTTTGAAAACCGCCCTACTTATATGGCAAAAAGTATAAAGATTTTAAATTATAAATAATATATAGGAGGTTGTATCATGTTGGAATACATTCTTGATGCGTCGTTCATCATGTACCCGTTGGTGCTGTGTTCAATTATCGCCCTGGCTGTCATCCTGGACCGTTGGCGCGTGTTCAAGCTGGCCGAAGGCAATGATGGTCAATTGCGTGAAAATATTTTCACCCTCCTGGAGGAGAACCGCATGGACGAGGCGATTGAAGTCTGCAAGGGCAGCCGCGGCCCGACCGCGGCCGTGCTCCTGCTGGGCCTGCAGCGCTTCCGCCAGCTGCTGGCGATGGGGCGCAGCATCACCGTGATAGAGGCGAACGTTACCAGGGCTATGGACGATTTCGTCCCGCACGTCGTGGCCCCGCTGGAAAAGCGCATAGGTTCACTGAGCGTTATTGCGACAGTCGCACCGCTGCTGGGAATGACAGGCACGGTCACAGGAATGATCAACTCGTTCACAGGCATGTCCGGCATGGGCGGGCTCGAAGGCAACCTGGTGGCTGCCGGTGTGGCCGAAGCGCTGGTCTGTACGGCTTCAGGCCTGATCATCGCCATCCCCTCGGCCGTCGCCTACCACTATTTCTCAAAGCGCCTCGACCACCACGTGCTGGAAATATCCCGCACCGGCACCCAGCTGATCGATTTCATCGCCGTCGGCTACTCCAGCTTGAACGAAACAGCAGGCCATGACGATGTGGCGGCTGCAGGCGACGAGACAGAAGCAAACGATGAAACAGCAGGTGAAGCTCCCGCCCGATGAAATTCAAGAAAAAACCATTCCGTGAACCTGAAATCAACCTGGCGTCGCTGGTCGACATTGCCTTCCTGCTGCTTATTTTCTTCATCCTGACGACTACGTTCACCAAGACGGCGGGAAATAAAATCAATATTCCGTCGGGCAGCACTGATTCATCCAGGAAACAGGAAAAGCAGATCACGGTAAGTTTGAAGCCGGGGGAGATCCGATACGGCGAAAATTCGCAGGTCATAACCCTCGACACCCTGCGGCAGATGCTTGCAAAGGAGAATTTCCCCGCAAAGGAAGCCAGCCAGCGGATCGTCATCCTCGACTCCGACAAGGAGGTCACATACGACGAATATTTCCAGATAGTGATGGCCATCGCCAAGGCCAATGGCGTGGTGGCCCTTGTGGATCAGGATAATACTGAAGCCAGCAACGGGGAAGGAGAAGCCCAGCAATGAACTACAACCGCAGGCCCGAACCGCATTTCGACATCCCGTACATCAACATCGGGGATATCGCGTTCCTGCTGATAATCTTCTTCATCCTGACCTCCACCTTCATGAGGGAGTCGTATATCAAGGTCAAGCCTCCGGCGTCCCAGGACGTCAAACGTGTCAAGGATGCGGAGGTGTCGGTTTCAATGGACGAGAAGGGCCAGGTCTGGCTGCAGGGGACACTATGCCAGATGTCTTCGCTGGAGAGCGGGCTCAACGCGCTGCTCCAGGACAAGGCCGAAAAGATTGTCATGGTGAAAATCGACAAGGGACTTGTCCAGAGCCAGTTCGGTCCCGTAATGGTGGCGCTCAGCAATGCCGGCGCCGAGGCCATACTGGTCGGCGGCGAAGGCGGCAGGAAATAAATGCACATTTACAACAAAGACAATTGCAATATTGACGAAGGTAGGGCGGTTTCTCCGAAACCGCCGTTTCAGAACGGACGGCTCGGCGAGCCGTCCCTACCTTAAATTCGTCAATTTTGCAATTGCCTAAACAAACTGAAAATAAAAACAGATTCAAAGGAGGGATTGTGATAAAAAAACCGAAAGACACGATGGCGGGCGGAGCGGTGCCTAATGCTTCTGGCGTATCGGGCAGGAAAGATAAAGGCTATGTCAACCCGGAGCTGTTGATTGCGGATTTGTCCAAACCCCATATGTTCCGCATGGTGACATATGCTCTTCTGATCCACATTGCAGTCATCTTGCTGACGTCGATCGGGTTCATCTCGCTGTGCGTGAAATACCACAGCATGCGTCCCCGCCAGGTGATCAAGGTGCTGGAAAAGGAGGAGGCCGAGAAAAAGATGAAGGAAGACGCGGCTAAAGTGACGGAAGATGCCATGAAGGCCGCCAAGACCGCAGCCGAGGAAGCCAGGAAGGCAAAGACAGCTGCCGTACCGGAAAATACCGCAGCCGCCGCTGCTGGCGCAGCAGGCGAACAGCCCGTTGAAAAGAAGAAATCCAAAATCGAACAGGAAGTTGAAAAAACATCGTCCGAACGCCCGACTAAACCGTCGGTCGGCCTGGACATCACACCTGATCTTGAATGAGCATTTCTCCCACACATAAGAATGGTTTCCTGGACAAGGCCGTCGCCGGTGTCCATTGGACGGCTGAAAAGCTGCACCAGTGTTCGGCATGGCTGATCCTGTCCGCTGCGCGCTTGACTTATCGCATCATACACCCCATGCCATGGTCGATCCGCCTTGGCGTGTTTTCCACCCTGTGGGCCTGCCTTCTGGTCCTTTACTGGATGAAAGGATATGATTCCCTGATCGGAGCGGCTGGTTTCACCCATCAGCATCTGACCTTGCTGGGCAAAACCAGGATTCTGGATCTATATCACACATTTGTTAATCTTGCGCTGGCCCTCGCCGTCATAATGTCGGTTGCCGCGATCATGGCGTTCCTCAGGAAATCCTTTTCGCTTGTCATTCTCCGCCTCTCCGCCGGGCTCATGGGCCTCTACACGCTGGCGATGCTCTATTTCTTCTGCCGCATCCCCTCCCTCCTCTTTGCAGCCAACGACAAGTCCGTCGACAAGAGTTTCCGCAACGAACTGTGGATCGACGGGTTCACGATATGGTTTCTGCCGGCCGTCTTCGTTTCCGTATTCCTCCTGATCACCTGGCTGAACTCCTCGCGCAAATTCTACTTCGGCGCCCCATGTGAATTTGAACTGCCCGGAGACCGCGTGCTGTCGAACATCAAAACCCATGGCGGCGATCCGGTGTTCCGCACGTCGCTGTACTGGGCGGCCTTCATCCATTTTTTCTTCATCTTCCTGCTGCCGCTCATAATTATGGGAGGCTGGAGGTGGATGACTCCGTACGGCGTGCCAAAGGGGAGCGGCGTGCAGAACCCAGGCGATCCGGTGGTGAAGATGATCCGCATAAAGAAACCGAAGAAAAAGCCCAGGCAGCTGTTCGTCCTGAATCCCAATTCAGCCATATTGTTCTACCGTCCCGACATAGCTGAAAGCAAGGTCATGATGAACGTCGACGAGGCGACCGAGGACAAATACGAGGCGACAGGCGCTGAAGGAAAAGGGAAGCTGGGCAAGGGCGGCGGCACGAAGGGCGGCTGGCCGAACGGCATGGAAGGAGCAAAAATACGCTTCATACGCCTCAAATATGAAGGCGGCGACTGGGACCAGTGCATGGGCGTCGGCGCCGACTACAATTTCCTGATCAAGTTCAACTCCCTCACAGGCTTCAAGATCGCCGACAAGACAGAGGCTGTCGACATTCTTGATTTGAAGCGGTTCCCGCGCAATAGCGCCCCCCCGTTCATCTATATCACCGGCAGCAGCAAGATCAACGTGGGGCAGAAGGAGATCAAGACGCTGCGCTGGTATTGCCTGGAAGAAGGCGGAATGATCTTCGCCGACAACGGCGGCGGCGACTTTGACTATAATTTCCGGAGCCTGATTCAGCGGACATTCCCGGAAATGCAGTTGATCGACATATCCAACGATGATATCATCTACCGGCAGCCGTACAGCTTCCCCAACGGCGCCCCTCCGCTCTGGCACCACTCGGGAACCAGGGCCATGGGACTGAAGTACAATGGCCGCTGGATTCTCTTCTACCACCAGGGCGACATCAAGGACGCCTGGAAGGACGGCCACTCCGGCGCAAGCAAGTTCCTGACGGAACAGGCGTACAAGCTGGGTGTGAACGTAGTCAACTACTCATTCAACCAGTACATGGATCTGCACTTCAAGCCGTAGGTCTTAAAGTAGGTACGGGCTTTAGCCTGTACCAGAATTTAGTAATTTTAAGAACTAAGAATGGTACAGGCTAAAGCCCGTACCTACTAAGAACACCAGCTATCTGTTCGTAGCAGTTATGCCCGTAATTGCTTGATGTAGCGTCATCTGTCCCAGACGAGTTACACTCTCAAAAGGCAGCTTAACGCTTATGATAAATTGCAATGACCACATGGGAAACGATGGGGTAGCGCGGACATTCCTGCGTGCCGTGCCATAGCTTCTTAGCGAAGGCTGGTCTGCGATTGAAAATGTAATTTGAGCCCACAGACAAGAATGTCTGTGCTACTTTTTAGACAAATTTCATTTTGAGACAAACTTGAAATCAGGCAGGAACTAGGACATGGTATTAAATTATACCTCGTGTCCGATCAATTTGTAAAATGGAGGCTGACCATGAAATATCTTCCTTTCATACTCCTTGTAATACTGTCCTGTTCAACATCCCCTCTTCATGCGCAGTATTCAACTGAACAAGGCAATGACGCCAGAAACATCTGGTTGAAAGGATTTGAGATATATGAACAGGCCGAGTCTGCAAAGAAGAGCGGCGACAATAAAAGCTCCATATCGCTCTATCAGGAATCCCTGTCCTTCTTCCAGAAAGTTAAAAAACAATATCCCAGATGGAACAGCGCACTCGTAGATCACAGGATCAAGGCATGCAACATCGAGATCCAGTCGCTTGCGGTCCCCGGGGCAGTACCTCCTGCAGCAACAGCCCCTGTTACGACAACCCCCGTTGCAACAGCTCCTGCAAAGACAATAATTCCCGCCGCAAATACTGATACCGGAAAGGAGTTGTCTGACCTGAGGGCAAAGCTGGTATTGTCGGAGAAGGAGAAGCTTGATCTAGAGGACAAACTTTCGAAGAGCAGCAAGGAAGCCGATGAGCTGGGAAAGAAGCTGAAGGATCTGGCGGGAACTCCCGCGGCAGGCGAGATAGCAAAGCAGCTGCAGTCCGAAAATGAAAAGCTGAAGAAGGAACTCGAGGCCGGCAAGGCAAAGGTGGATAAGGCTGAGAAGGACACTCTCGAAAAGACCAGGATCGCCGAGGATAACATGTTGATTGCGGCGAAGCTTTGGAAGGCGGAGGAGAGTCTTGCGGATGCAAAGAAGGAGAGCTCCAAGCATTCCGCCGAAGTTGAGAAACTAAAGAAGAAGATCCCGGAGACAGCTTCCGAAACTGTGGCCGGACAGAAGATCATCACACAGCTTTCAGAGGAGAACAAGGCTCTCAAGACACAGCTCGAGGCCCAGTCCAAGCAGTCCGACGTGGTCAAGGCACAGCTTGAGTCGTTGAGGAAGGATCTTGAGAAGTTTTCTGGACAGGACAAGAAATACCAGGAACTCCAGAAGATGAATGCCGACAATTCGATCAAGAATGCGGAACTCGCAAAGTCTAACACTGAACTCATCTCCAAACAGGCGGATCTGGCAAGGAACATGGAAGCTGCTACCAAGGAAAGGGACGAGTTCAGGAAGAAAGCTGATTCCCTGTCATCGGATAACAGCAAGAAGGCTGAAGCCCTCTCCAGGAAGGAGGAAGAACTGAAAACAGCCCTGAAATCCGCGGGTGCTGGAAATACGGATGAGCTGGTAAGGATAAAGGCTCGGGTGAAGGAGCTGGAAGACAAGGCTGAATCTGCGGAGCAGCTCCGTATTGAAAGGGATGATTTCAAGGCCAGGCTCCTGCAGAAAACAGTTGAAGCCGACAGCCTGAAGAAGGCCAACGAGAAGATCAAGGCTGAAAAGACGGTGACCGTCGAGAAGATCATCAAGGAACTGGCAGATGAGAAAGACCAGCCCGGCGAAGCTGAGATGAATATACTGCTCAAGGCCGGCGATGAAGCCGACAAGAAAGGCAACAAGGACGCCGCGATATCCCAGTATGAGAAAGTGCTGTCCATGGATCCTGAGAATCAATACGTTCTTTCGAAACTGGCCTTCATCTATTCAGAACGCAGAAGCGATGAAATGACCCTCAAATATGTCGAGCGTGCCCTGCGCATCCAGCCAAACGATGTCCAGAATCTCCTTATTGCAGGATCCGCATATATCCGCAGAGGTGAATATTATTCCGCCATCGGAGTCCTGAGCCGTGGAGTGGCGCAGGATCCGAAGAATCCCAAACTCCAGAGATATCTGGGAGTTGCATGCAGCAACCTCGAATGGATCGAAGCGGCGGAAAAACAGTTCAAGACCGCGTTCGACCTCGATCCTAAATCTTCCGAATCAGCCTTATATCTCGCGACACTTTACGCCACCTGCGAGAAGCCGAAGATGGATGAGGCGAAGAAATGGTACAAGAAGGCCAGGGAACTGGGAGCCAAATCCGATCCGGCTATAGAGGACCTCATCAAATAGCAAAAAGCTTCGCCAGGTTTGCCATTAAATTGTAATTCCTTGGGTTATGGAATAAATTATCGGACGTTCAATGGCAATGGCATGCGCCCTACCCTTTTAATTTGAGGAAGAACCAAGGTAATTTTGCAAATACAAAATAAACATCCTGACTGCAACCAGCCATTGGAAGACGCATCGCTCATCGCCTGTCCGCACTGCGATCTGATGCAGCGCATTCCGGAAGTTGAGCCGGGCGCATCGGTACGGTGCCCGCGCTGCGACAAGGAGCTGTGGCGCCACCGGGAAGATTCGTTCAACAGGACGTTCGCGCTGACACTTGCGTCCCTGATTCTCTACATTATTGCAAATTCTGTCCCAATGCTCGGACTCACCGCCGTAGGCCACGAGGCCTTCACAACGGTGATAGGAGGCGCGCAGCAGCTCTGGAAGGACGGGCAGCAGATCGTCGCCGTGCTGGTTATGTTCGTGGCGGTCATTTCGCCGGGGCTGCAGATCGGATTCCTGATGCTGGTCTTGCTCGGATGCCTGCGCGAACGTCCGCCAGCCTGGGTCGGCCTGCTGCTGCGCCACATCCCTTTCACACGCACCTGGAGCATGATAGAGGTCATGCTTATCGGCGTGCTGGTGGCGCTGACCAAGATTGCGGACTACGCAACGGTCATTCCCGGAATCGCCCTTTTCTCCCTTTTCGCGCTGGTCTTCCTGCTGGCTTCGATGCAATCATGTTTTGATCCGCGTGAAGTCTGGAGCCGGATCGAGTGGGCGGAACCTGAAGCCAGTACAATAAAGTCCAAACAATATTCAAAATAGAAAATTCCAGACAAGTGAATAAACAGGGAAATGGAAGAACAGCCCTTACGGGCTTAACTACGAACAGATCCAATTGTATTTGCAATTCGTTTGTAGTTAATGCCGTAAGGCATGTTCTTGGATTATTTGCCTTTGTTTGGATATTGAAAGTTGAAAATTGCCTGTGTTTTGGAAATTGGAAATTGGAGATTGATTCACCATGAGCACATCTACACCCACCGCCATGCAGGAAGGCCTGCAGAGCTGCCCGGACTGCGGCCTGCTTTCACGTCCCGCATCCGGCGCGGAGGAAGGACGCTGTCCACGCTGCGACGAGGAACTTGTCTTCCGCAAGAAGAAGAGCCTCCAGCGCACAATTGCTTTTCTGGCAGCGGCGGCAGTCTGCTATATTCCGGCCAACCTCCTGCCTGTGATGACGACCGTCACCAGCGCCGGCAGGGAGTCCGACACCATCATGCAGGGTGTCGTCCTGCTGTGGTCGCCGACCGGATGGCCGCTTTCGCTCATCGTGCTGTTCGCCAGCATCATGATTCCGAGCGCGAAGATAGTGGGTCTCATACACCTGGTCATCTCCGTGAAACGGGGCTCCATCAGGAACAACATCCAGCGGATCAGGCTCTACCGGACAATCGATATTATAGGACGCTGGTCCATGGTGGACGTGTTCGTGGGCACCTTTACCGTGGCGCTGATACAGCTGCAGCCCCTCATGTCCGTGGAGCCGGGACCGGGATTGTTGTTCTTTGCGGCGGTCGTAGTGCTGACAATGATGGCGGTCGAGTCCTTCGATCCGCGGCTTATATGGGATTCTGAAAATTCTAAAGAAACTGGGAAAGAGGTTCAACATGCCTGACAAACACAAATCATTCCAAAAAGTTGCCGAATCAAAAATCGTCGTGAAAAAGCGCACGCGGCTCTCCCTGGTATGGGTCATTCCCATCGTGGCGGCCGCAGCAGGTGTCTGGATTGCCGTGACGCATATTTTAAGCAGGGGGCCGGAGATCACGATCATATTCCATTCCGCTGAAGGCCTTGAAGCCAACAAGACAAAGGTCAAATACAATGGACTTGTCATGGGTGTCCTCAAGACCATAAGTCTCTCGGAAGACCGCAAGAGCATAATCGCCACCGCGCAGATGAGCCCGGATGCCAGGGAACTTCTCGTCAAGGATACCAAGTTCTGGGTCGTACGCCCGCGCATCTCCGGTCTGAACGTCTCGGGACTCAGCACGCTGATTTCGGGAAACTACGTCGGCGTGCAGCTTGGAGCGTCCGAGGAGAAGGAGTTCAGTTTCGTCGCGCTTGAAACACCTCCGTTGACCGGCGATGTACCCGGACGCGTCTTCACGCTGAAGACTTCGGAGCTGGGTTCGCTGGATGTCGGCGTACCAATTTTTTTCCGCCAGCTGCAGGCCGGACAGGTTGTATCATACGAGCTGGACAAGGACGGAGAGTTCCTGAACATCAAGATATTCGTGCAGTCCCCCTACGATAAATACGTCAATGAGGACACCAGGTTCTGGCAGGCCAGCGGGATCGATGTTTCACTCACCGCAAGCGGCATCCATGTCAAGACCGAATCGATGATGTCCATCCTGGCCGGAGGAGTGGCGTTCGAGACGCCCGACAACGATCCGATACTTCCGCCAGCCCAAGAGGGAGCCAGTTTCAAACTGTTCAGCGACCGCACAGAAGCCTTCAAGCCACCTGTCTGCGACCCTCACGAATACCTGCTTGTCTTCAAGCAGTCGGTCCGTGGCCTGGCAGTTGGCGCCCCGGTACAGTTCTACGGCATAACCATCGGCGAAGTCACCAATATCAGCACAGAACTGGATGTGAAGACGCTTGACGGCTCCGTGCATGTGGAAATATGCCTGGATCCGAAGCGGTATGGAGTCAATTTCATGGACATGGCAAAAGGCGAAGACGCCAAGACCTTCCACAGGAAAATGGTAGACACTTTGATTTCCCGCGGCATGCGGGCCGAGCTGGATACCGGAAACCTGCTTACCGGATCATTGCTGGTGTCGCTTAATTTCTATCCCGAAGCACCGGCGGTGGTATTGGACTGGTCGCAGGATCCCCTCCAGCTGCCCACCGTGCTTGACAAGCTTGCTTCCATTGAAGACAGCGTTGAAATCCTGCTCAAGAATCTCAACCAGACAGTTGTAGGCGCGCGTGGCACGATCACCAATGCCGACAAGATGCTTGAAAGCGCAAACAAGCTCATAGAACCGAACTCGGTGATGAACTCCGAGCTGAACAACATGCTCCAGCAGGGCAGCGGCGCGGCACGTGCGCTGCGCGTGCTGGCCGACTATCTCGAACGCCACCCAGAAGCACTTATCCGTGGAAAAACAGGAGAATGAAAATAATGAAAAAACAAATCAGCCATCTCGTCGCAATCGCGTTCGCCACATTTTTTCTGGCAGGCTGCGCCTCGTCACCTTCTAAGTTCTACACCCTTAACTCGACAGCGAAAGGAGATGGGAAAGCCGCAGCTGACTGTTCAGTGGCGGTGGGACCGGTTTCCATTCCTGCAGAAGTCGACCGCCCGCAGTTCACCGTTCAATCCGAACCGAACCGCGTGTCAATCGATGAATTCAACCGCTGGGCGGGACCGTTGAACAGCAACATCGCCCGGGTGATCGCCGGCGACCTAGCAGTGCTCCTCGGAACCCAGCACGTAGTAGCGGTGCCGCTGGCTAATCTTGATCCTGCCTACCGCGTGACGATAGACATCCAGCGTTTCGAGTCCGTACCCGGCAAGTCGGCGAATATTGAAGCCGTGTGGGTGGTACGCAAGTCAGTGGGAGGTTTGCCTGTTTCCGGCCGCACATCCGTGTCCGAACCCGCAACTGGCGAAGGCTTCGAAGCACTGGCCGCGGCGCACAGCCGCGCACTGGCGAAAGTTAGCGGCGACATCGCAGCCGCAATCAGGACTGAAACCGAAAAGAAGCAGTAGGTCTTTAAGTAGGGACAGGCTTTAGCCTGTCCCATTCCTAAGCATTAAGATGGTACATGCTGAAGCACGTACCTACCTAATGCGCAGAAATGCTCCACCATCAGTCTTAATTTTCTTTGCAACAGCAAATTACTGAGCTGATTTCAAAAATACGAAAAACGGTTGTTGTGGGAAAAACGCTTGTTGGAGTTCACGGCTTCAGCGTGTCTTGGTATTCAACTGGTTACACACGCTAAAGCAGCGCACTCCAACTTTAGAAATCAGCTCAAATGAGGCAATTTTGAAATTGCCTCTACTATTTGTCCCAGGCTGACTTGATCAGCCTGACTGTCTCATCCACCAGGACATCCCCGCCTTCGGGGCCGACCTGGTTGCAGTAGAGGCATGCACTGTAACTTTCGCCTTTCTGCGCAAGCCTCGTCGGAAGATAGCCCGGGCTTCCACCGCCGCACAGCTGGACCACGAATGTCTGCTCTGCAGGACTCCTTGCCTGCATCCGAACCCCATAGTCCGTGAAAAGCTCGAACGAATTGCTAGCAAAGGCAATACTGCCAATCCGGATGACGTGCAGTTCCATCTTGCAATTCTTGTTCTTCTTCTGCTCCTCATATCTCTGGAGTATGCTCTGGCAACGCCTTTTCCTGGCAAAAATAGACGAGTCCTCAGCCAGCCTTGTATTCTCATCCAGTGCTTTTGAAGGC
>MHBI01000014.1 GCA_001804815.1 Lentisphaerae bacterium GWF2_50_93 | reverse complement strand
CCTGAGCCACACTGGGGAAGCTGGTCGCCGGTAAAGACGCAGAAGCCTGACTTCCACAGGCCGGAACATTTCGGGAAGATAGTGTTCGTATCCTGAAAATAGTGTAATTTTTATTGGCCGGGAGGGGCAGGTGTCTGCATCTCCCCCGATGCACGTTGCTTCCCCCCGGCCTTCTATATTTGAGGATAGGATTAAAACGTGAAGGATTTTGGATGGTCAGGCAGTCCAGCGCCGCAGAGGCGATGCCAAGCCATCGTCGAGCGGCGGCGGGCGGGCTGAACGCCAAAAGACTCACGCCGCCAAGAGACCGATGTTTCGAGGCAATGCCTCGAAAACAGGAGTTAAACAATTTCGATATTTTGTCTAATTGGTTTGCAACGGATTGCTGGATTTAATATTCGCCCCACCGCCTCGGATACCAGCAGGCTAATTGCCATTCCATGGTGTCAAGCTCATATAGTAGCTGCGAGGGTTCCATTCCCCGTGTCCGTCATAGTAGGCCGCGACTGCCCCGTTATTATGGCGATATGCAGGGGTGCTGCTTGTATATGTATCGGTCACATAATTGTTCCTCGCCCATGAACCAGTGACCCAGTCTACCGCATCGATGAACAGCAACACCTTGCTTGGGTCTTTCACTCTGGACATCTTGCAGTCCATGGGCGTCGTACCCCAGGCACCTTGCCATGCAGGACCAGAGCAGCTGAGTGCATAGCAGCAGTCCCAGTCCTTCATATTCCCCTTGTAAGCCGTGGGGCAGCAAAGCCCCTGGAAAATATACCGCATCTGATATTGGTAGTCTGCAGGATTTCGAGTGATGCCCAGGCACCTCAGGAAATCAGTATTATGCTGGTACCACAGCTGGTCGTATGTATTCCAGGGCGAAAACCATATCAAAGACACACCCCAGCCGTTAAATTCGTCAGCATAGATGTTGTCTGCAATGCCGAACTGTTTCAGGTTGTTGACGCACGTAATTGTCCGGGCGGAATCCCGCGCCTTCTGCAGCGCCGGCAGCAGCATTGCTGCGAGGATTGCGATAATCGCAATAACAACCAACAGCTCAATAAGCGTGAATTTCCTGTTGTGCATTTCAGCCTCCCCCCTCTGTTCAAACACATAGATGCCTTATTTCAAGTTCAGTATCCCCCACATGCCGGGATTGTCAAATGGCTTCCCGTCAGCCCCAAACGGTGATTCGAATCCATGTATGGCCGCATCGATCCCGACCTGTGAACCTGCCTGCGGCTTGAAGTCCTTGGAGAGGACCGCCCATGGAATCTTGCATTCCAACTTATATCCATCGTCCAAGATCTGGCTCGCCACTTGCCAAGGTCCCTGGTTCTGGATGCCATTTCCCACTACCGCGTCTCCCTTGCGGATCCTAAGGCAGCGTCCTGATTCAGGCTTGCCGTCATTCCCCGGATATGGACAGAAATAGAATTGCCCGTCAGTATCGGAGTATTGAGGGCTTTTCTTGTTGCCAATGTCAAGGAAGAGCTCCAACACGTCGCTTTCCCAGAAATGGCCGGGATTTACCGGAGGGGCTGGTCTCTTTCCTGTCTTGACCTCGGCTGCAAGATAGAGATTTTCATCATCCCAGCCAAGACGCAGACGTGCAGTATTGGCCCCGCTGGACATGCTGATCACATCCGTATCAGGCCACTCGTCCATCTTCCCATCCAGCGATGGCGCCTTATCCAGGCGGACGGCATTTCGTTTCGGATATACTGCCAGCGCCGCAGGATAGTCGCGGACGGATCCATTTGCATTCTCCACGCTGGCGATAAGCCGCAGGAACTGGATTTTGGAAGTTTCCACCGCAAGGACGGTTCCACGCAGCTCCTTCTTCGCCTTCGCCGGGATTTCGACATGTGTTTCCGCGGGAATGCCGGATATGGAGAGCCCTTTTGGAAGAGGAAATGAAACTGTGCAGGAGGCCACGTCGTTCCCACGGTTCTCAAGCACCATCGACAGATCTTTCTTCTCTCCTGACATGACCGAGCCTAGCGGAGCGAAACTGACGGCAATGCCTTCACGAGAGCGCGCCAACGCCTTCGCTTCCGCCTTCCGCGCTTCATCCGGATTCGGAAGCTGGCGATAGACCAGCGAGGCGAACATGAGCCTGTAGTCAGCATCGGCGTTGGAGAATGTAATCGAGTTGCCTTTGGCGATCTTCGCCCTGGGCACAGGCAGTTCCATCCACCACAGCGAACGCTGCGAACGCTCCTGTTCGCGTGGTGCATCAGTCCAGGCGACGGACTGGGAATAGCCATTGACATCAAGCAGCAGTCCTCTGGCCGCCAGGGCATTGTCGGTACTGACACCAAATCGCACGAAGACAGTTTCGTCATCGTTAGGAAGACGTGACACCTCGACAGGAGCATCGATGGATTTTGAGAACTTTGCAGCGACTTTTCTGGAGAAAAATTCCTGTTGTCCTATCTTGACGGAGCTTTTCAGGGCAGGTCCGTCAAGCTGCCATACGAAGCTCTGCACCGCGCCCGGATACAGTTCCGCCTGGACGTCTACAGAAGCAGGAAGGGAATCTTCGGAGTGCCGGAGGACGTCGGCCTGCCTGTGTGCAGAATAGCGTGATAGGCTTTTGATTTTCGCATCCTTCGGGAGACCTGAATGGAGCGTCAGCTTGACCGGACGCCCAGTGTCGTTAAGGAGACTTAGCACAAGCTTGTCGTCCTGAGGGGCGCAGGCGAAAACTTTCAGGTCCGGAATCCCGGTCGCTTCCACGTAGCGCATGCTTCCACGTGTCTGGCGCAGAGTCGAGAAGAGCCAGTAGGGTTCAGTCGGCATGCATTTGCCGTCTTTAATGCCGACGAGGTTGCCCCATCCGCCGTCATTTTTGCTATTGAGGTGGATGGTCAGGAAATAGCTGAAGAGATGGAATTTGTCCGGATTCTCCAGGGCGCTGAAGAGCTGCTCGGACCACCATTCGAACTTCTTCGCAGCCTTGTCGCATGTGGCGTCGTCGTTCATCTCCGTCACCACGGAGCGCGGGCGTTTCCGTCCGAGAGCCTCCGCCTGCGCCTGGAGCATTTCCACCCACGCAAGATGGGATACTGCCGCCGTTTCGTAGTTGTGGTAGTTGTAATACTCCATGTCAGAGGAGACTCCCTTCAGGATTGGCACGGTCCAGCTCTGCCAGTCGCCCCAGGAGAAGAAGGCGCAGCTCGCCAGGCATGGCCCGAGGAGGCGCGTCTTCGGATGTGTCTTCCGAAGATGCTCGTCGACGCTATTGAACAGCTTGATCCATCCTGCGATCGGATCGCTGCCATCAGTGAAGCTTCCGGTCCACCAGCCGTAGTTGGGCTCGTTGGTGATCTGGGCGAACGTGGCGTTGATCCAGGGCGCGTATTTTTCCACGGCGTCGAGATACTGGTCGAAATATCGGGAGACCCCATCGCTGTTCCTAATCGCGTTCGAATCAAATTTCATCGTTGTGAAAAACACGATATTGTCGGTGCTTCCCCAGGTTTTCTGCATGGCGAGCTGCGATTCCATGGAGCCTATGCTGCCGGGATCGGTGGCCCCCTTTGAGATGCACGGTACGAGGAAAGAGTTGAAATCCACTTTGAACCATTGATCCCATGCCTCTTCGATCTTCCCGGCGGGAAGAGGTTTGAAGTAGCCATTATTGGTTCCGAACTGTCCGACATATGCCATGCCTGTGGGGGTTCTCTTCCCCTCGGGAGCACCATACGTCTCCGGCCACATGTGAAGCCTGGATGTGTTCAGGTTCAGGTCACGGATCAACGCGTCGGCCTTTCCCTTGCTGTTACCATTGGCATTCCCTCCGAACAGCGGCTGCACCTGGTCGTATCCGCCGATGGACTGCACTATTTCCGGATGAACCTGGATCGTGGCTTCGATCGGAGTTGTTTTTTTCGGACGCTCAGCTGCTGGAGCCGCCATTGCTGGGGACGGAAGCTCTATTGCGGCCATCGCCTTGGAAAGGCGCATCCTGGGCTTGTTCCCGTTCACAAGGGTTACGAGGCGGATACCGAAACCGGCATCACCCTGCCATTTGGACTCCACAAGTCCATGGCGTCCCGATTTCGATCCGGTTTTTGTCTCAACCTCGGAACCGAACTGTATGAGGAAGATTTCCCTGTCGATCTGCAGCGTTACAGGCAGTGGAAATGGTTTTTTGGAGATGCTCCCGCTATAGAGGAGTTTTCCGAAAGCCTTGTCGGTACCATCATTTGAGTACAGGGAGATGGACACTGCATTTGAATTTCCCTCGATATAGAGCGCAAGTACATGCGCCTTTCCATACGGATCCACCCACTTGGATGATCCCAGCACCTCGGGCAGAAGGAAGAGACGGGTTGAGAATCCGCCATTCGGGCTGTCCACGCCTTCGATTGTGAACTGAAGCTTGAGGATCCCCTCACCTGCCGGCGGAACCCTGAGCGCGGCTGGGAACACCACCTGCGAACCGTTATACTTCACCCCTCCGTTGCACTGCAGTTCCAGAAGTCCGCCATCCACACGGGCGTCGGTTGAAGCCCAGGCGCCCTTTGCGTCCTTGAACGTTTCATCGAAGAATACCTGTTTGATCCGGCTCTCCTCGGAGCGGAGCGGCATTAAGGCAAACATGGACAGAAGAACGCATGTAAGAGAGGTTGTTAGGCGCATGACAGTTCCTTTTATTATTTATAGGAATTAACTTGATTTGGAAGATCCTGGCAATTCTTTTGTCTTCTGTTGTCTGATGATCCGGCACGGAGGTGGTGCACAGGAGTCCCTTTTGATTAATTCGACATCGAATAAATGCGTTGAAGACGATGAAACCGTTCCTCCATCCTTTGATTTCAAGATGTCCACAAGGAGCCTTACGCAGAATTCAGACATGTTTTCCAATGGCTGCCTGATGCTTGTGAGCCTAGGTCTTACATATTCACAGGGCTCCAAGTCGTCGATTCCGATTATCGACATTTCCTCCGGCACCCTGATCCCATGTCTTCTCGCAGCTTCTAGGAATGAGAAGGCATAATAGTCGGAAGCGCAGAGTATCGCACTTGGAAGCCCGTCGGAAGAAAGCCATTCTGAAACTGTCTTGGAAGCAAGATCGTCCATCGGCATATCCCGTCCCTGGAGGACCATCATCTTCGATTTCTTGCCGGCAAGTTCCTTGAAAGCGGCGGTCCGTGTCGCATGGTGCCACTGGAAAGTCTCGAGAATGTCGAAATAGCATATCCTTTCATGCCCCAGCCCCCGCAGGTAGCTTAGAGCCTTCCTGATTGAGGAACGCTCATCCGGGAGAACCGACGGGATGGAAACCTTATCTTCAGGAACATAGGTGTTGAGGGAGACGCACGGGACCAGTTTCTGGATCCTGCTGATAAGCTTCACGTCAAGGACGGAATTCAATATCATGGCGTCAACCTTGAGATCGCCTACCATCGCAGGCATGTAATCAGGTTTTTCCGCGTCCAGGGAACAAACAGCCAAATTCATCCCTGCTTTCCGCACAGTCGATTCCACGCTGGAAAGCATTCTTCCGGAATAGCTGCTTGACCAGAGGGATATTGTCGGAGAAAGGACTCCTATGTATCCGGATCTGACGGAGGAGTTCGGACCGGACTTGCCCATCGCCTTGAAGCAGGGATTCGGGACATAGTTGATCTTTTCCGCAATCTTGACTATGCGTTTGCGGGTCGAATCGGATATCAGCGGGTTTCCATTGAGGGCTCTTGACACGGTGGCGATTGAGACGCCGGCCTCCTTGGCCACGTCCTCCAGCCTGATTGTAAATCTTGAGCTGTTCATGCAAATAGCTTACTGCAAACCTTTGCATTGTCAATATGGAAAATGATTTTTCCTGAACTTTTATAAATCCCAGGCGGATAAATATCCCCGCCCATTGGACAAAGGTCCGGCGGCCAGTAAAAATGATATACGCAAAGGTTCATCCCGACAAATCACCCGCCCGGAAAAGGGAGATTGAAATCAAAGGCTGGCGAAGGGATAAAAAAGGAAGCTCTTTTCTATTCCCCTTTGAATATACTGCAGATTCCCAAATAGATGTTTTCAAATAGTATTTCTTCAGCTATGCCCAAATAGAAAACGGGATCACTCTCTTGCTATTGACTTTGGCGATAAATTAATTCTCTTCGTAATAATAGGAGTAATCAATTCCTTTCATAAACATTTCCCGGCTGTCGATTTGGTTGGTAAGGGCATTTTTCAGCAACTTATTCAGTATGCTGCTGTTAACAGCGCTGTTTACCATTGCATTCATATATTCCGTTTTGCCTATTTTGCTCCAATCAACGCATTTTTTGAGGCGTTTTTTCAATATCAAATCCAGCCATATCCGGGTGCTACGGCCGTTGCCTTCCATAAACGGGTGGGCAATGTTCATTTCCACATATTTCTCTACAATTTCCTCAAACGTGGTTTCGGGCATTTTCTCAATTTGTTTCAATGTGGCACCTAGAAATTGTGATGCTGCAAAATGGAAACCGCCTTTGGAAATATTTTTTCGCCTGATTTGCCCGGCAAAATCATACAAGCCGCCAAACAAATAGGCGTGAATTTGCTGTAACCCTTTGGTAGTACCTACTTCGAATTCATCAATCAAATTACTTTCAAATAGTGTATATGCTTTTTTCTTGCTTTGCCCGTCAATACTGTTGTCACTATATATAAACCAATCTAAAAATTTCATTGCCCTGTTGTTCGGGAAATGCTTTGCCAAAGCAATAATGCCATCACTGTCCAACGTGTCGGTCAGGTATTTCTTACCGTCTGCCGCGGTTAATTTCAGTCTGTGAGTGCCACTCACGAACTGAACATTCTCTTTGAGCAATTTGCGTTTGAGCCAACGCCAATAGTTGCCGGTTTTGGTGTAATCGGCTTCCTGGTTCAAAATGCCAACTACGTCAACTACGCTAAACCACCATTTGAAGTTTTGCTCGTCCCAGATGGCCCGCACTTCGCGGTCGTCGAAAAAACGGATGGATATTTTTTGCTGTTTGTTCATATTATTAAATCTGGTTCACTAACGCTTCCCCGTGTTACAGACGTATACATATTTTTCATCAAGTTGTTTCGTCAGTTTCTATCGACGGTGGCTGACAGGAATTGCTGATAGGAATTTTGATATCATGATCGGGCTAAGATAGTCCAGAAAAGGAGGAGAATCAAGGATTTCGGGATGGATTCACCGTCTTATGTTGCGCTCGGAGATCGCAAACCACTGATAATCCAATTATTTGACGACGCAAGTAATAAATCATGATAGGATATCTTGGTTTTGAGATGATATTCATGGGGGGGGGTCAGGCGGCATGTAAAAATGATATACGCAAAGGTTCATCCCGACAAATCATCCGCTCGGAAGAAGGAGATTGAAATCAAAGGCTGGCGCAGAGATAAAAAAGAGTCCCTCTTCAATTCCAATCTGAATATACTGCAGATTCCCAAATAGATCTTCTCAAATCTTATTTCTTCAGCTATGCCCAATCTCTGACACAAAATTCATCTATGCAATTTGAGTACTTTCCAAACCAGCTGCTTGTGAATTATTGAAGTTGCACGTGAATATTTCACAATTTTCTGTACATATTTCAAGTTGTTATTGAATATTGTACATTCTAAATTTATACCTGATTGACCGGCCCTGTCGAACCATGTCCAATCTTTGACACAGAAACGGTTGAAAACGGGGATAAGTTTGCAACATTGAGCTTTTGGCAAAGTTTTACAGCTGATTGGGGTAATTGTTTAGAAAGGGCGGAAAGAGCTGGGCAAGCGGGGGAGACGTATGCATCAACTCTTCCCGCCCTAATATTCTTGACCTTTTTTAGGCTATCCTTGAACTACGATTTCACCCCTTTACTGCGCCGGTCTGGATTCCGCTTACGAAGAATTTCTGGAATGCTATGAAAACACATACCATAGGGATCATCATCATCGTGGAAGCCGCCATTATCAATGGCCAGTCGGTCGAGTGCTCACCCATGAAGCTGGCTATGCCGACGGGAAGATTCTTCATGGCGTCGCTGTTTGTCATGATGAGAGGCCACAGGAATTCACCCCATGTGCCCATGAAGACGAAAATTGACAGTGCGCCAAGAGCCGGTTTCGACATCGGCAATATGACATGAAAATAGATCTGAAAAGTCGAACAACCATCTATTGACGCAGCTTCGTCCATCTCCTTGGGTATTGTCAGAAAGAACTGGCGCATCAGGAAGACTCCGAACGGACTGAAGAAATGAGGGACTATAATGGTGAAATAGGAGTCTATTCCCAGAGCCCGGCCGGCATAATATTCGTTCAGGAAATATTGTTTCTCAGTGAACATCCCGGTCCCAAGCAGGATGTTGAGATATTCGGGGCCGGCCGTCATTATCATGAACAGAGGAACCATTGTTACAGCACCTGGGATCATCATGGTGGCCAGGTAGGCGAAGAATATCTTGTCGCGCCCCGGGAAGTTCAGCCTTGCAAAGGCAAAACCAGCCATGGAACTCGTCAGCAGCTGCCCGAACGTGGAAACCACCGCGATTATGATGCTGTTGATGTAGTAGCGTGTGAAAGATGTGCCCTCTATCGCCCTGGCAAAGTTGCTCATCGTGGGATGGTCGGGCAGAAATGACATTACAGGATCGCCCGCGGACTTGAGGGACGTCCCTATCATCCAGACAAGCGGGAAAACCGTGGTCACAGAAACCGCCACCAGAATTCCGTACTGGACTGCATATCTTGCAACCGATGATGTCCTGAAATCAGGCATAGTCATTCTCTCCGCTTTTGCCGCATTTCCAGTTTAGAATCGTGGCCCCCATCACCAGCACGAAAAGTACCCAGGCTATGGCGCTCCCGTATCCAAGCAGCAGTTCGCCGTCATACGCCATGTTGAAAATATAGTAGCCGATGGTCGTTGTTGATCCCGACGGTCCTCCCTGTGTCATGATGTATGCCATGTTGAAACCGCCCTGGAATCCCCCTATGATGCTCATTGTAAATATGAAAAAAGTGGCTGGGGCAAGCTGGGGCCACGTGACATATCTGAATTTCTGCCATGCGCTGGCCCCGTCGATGTCAGCAGCCTCGAAGAGCGATTCGGGTACCCCCTTCAGGGCGGCGAGATAAATTATCATGTTGTTCCCACCTGCCGCACCCCAAACACCCATGATTATCAGGGCGGGTTTTGCCCAGGTTATTGAATTCAGCCAGTCAGGGCCCTGGATATCAAGCCATCCGAGAATGGTGTTTATTATCCCGACATCGGCATGATACATCATCCGCCATACCATGAATATTGCAATGCCGGAGCAGATATGCGGCAGGTAGAACAATGTCCGGAAAAGTACGATCCCCTTCAGTTTCTGATTCAGCAGGATGGCCATTCCCAGGGATGCGGCCATTGATATTGGAATGCCGATCATCAGGAAAATGGTGTTGTAAAGGTAATACCAGAAGTCGGGATCATTCGCATGCCATCCGGCGCTGTCGTGGTAGAATCCGAGAAGGTTGATGAAGTTACCGAAGCCGATGAACCTGATATTCGGTTTAAGCATCTGGCAGTCGGTGAATGCAAGACCGAAAGAGACCAGGATGGGAAGGAGCATGAACAACATGAATCCCACCCCGTTGGGCAGTAGGAATGCATATGCCGTAAGATAACGTTTAAGTTTTGGGTTCATTCTTCCTCGTCTGGAACTTCCTGGAAAGGAAAATCACCGAAAAAAACATTGCACAGGAGGCGAGGGCAATCCCGACATAGTCCACCAGCCCGGGGACATACCTCTTCCTTGCGAGAAAATTATCAGCCTTCCTCTGCGCACGGTTCAGCCCCTCGTCAACACTGATCTGATCAAGCATCGCAAGATCCATGGATTCATTGAAGTATCTGGATATGTTCGGCCACAGTTCGTTTTTCGGAAAGACACGGACGACATTGTCTCCTCCACCCGAAATGGATTCCAGGAGGGTTTTAACATTGAAGGCCGCCTTCTGGTCCGCCCATACGCCATAGGCAACAGACTTTCTTGAAGGGATATCCGTGAATCCGGTGGCACGTTTCTCCTGCTCCTCCCTGCTCTGCAGGAACTTCAGCAGTTCCCATGCCTCATCCGGATATTTCGTCTTCGCCCAGATTCCATAGCCCATTCCTGCATAACGTGTCTGCCTCCCCTTCTTGCCTGCTGGAAAAGGCGCAATATCCCATGTGAAATCCTTTATTCCAGAATAGCTTGGAAGGCTCCATGGCCCGCTTACGGACATTCCCACGTTTCCTCTTTCAAACACATCCAATGACGTGCTGTCGCTTCCAGCCAGGTTCAGGTTTTTCACCGATATGTTCCATTTATGCCGTAAGTTCCAAAAGACGCGGACGGCCTCTACAGTCCGGGGATCATTAAAGGATATCCTGCTCAATCCATCGTCCGCATATTCTCCTCCCATAGACCACAGCCAGGAACTTATGTCGTAGGGCAGGCACCCAACGACCTGCCTGCCATCCTTGTCCTTTAGAAGAGTCAGCTTCTGTGCGGCATGCAGAAAATCGTCGAAGTTCCATTTGTCATCAGGATAATCCAGGCGGGCCTGATCAAAGAGATTCTTGTTGTAATACAAGACCAGTGTTGATCCGTTGACCGGAAGGCAATACTGCCCCCCATCATACTGGTATGCCATGAGCCCCTGAGGGAAATAATCGCCCAGGTCATAGTTATCCCTTCTGATGAAAGGCTTCAGATCCATGATGCACTTCTTCGGAGCGAAAACTGAGACCTGCGCCCAGTGGAACATGACGACATCGCCGCTTTTTCCAGCCTGCATGGAGATCAGGTATTTCTGCGTGCGTGACTTGCCGGCAATAAACTCCACATTCACTTTTATCGACGGATGGAGCTTTTCAAAATCAATACAGGTCTGTTTTATTGCAGCAAGCGTCTTGGAATCCCCCGAAGTCCATAACGTCAAGTTCTTCTTCTCGGCTTCCTCCTTGCTGGAACAGGAAGGAGCCAGCATAAGGATCATGGCAGCCAGCAGGAGCTGTCCATGTCTGGACAATATGAGGAAAAGGCTTTTGCAGACAATACGCTTGAGCATGGCTTGTTTCCGGACTTTCATATTTAAATATTTCCACCTTCATAATTCCGGAGATCCATGCAGTCCTGGGCATCAATAAAAGGACCTTCAAATCCTTCCACTTTTACAGAACACAAGGAGAGACCGCTGACATGCCTAGCAAAAAATGCCCTTCGTTTCATCTTGGGAATCATGATCGCCATATCGGCATCTCCTTCCTTTGCATCCGGTGACATCTGTATGTCGATTTCGTTCAGCATCACGTCCTTGATAGGCATCTCGGGCAGCCCGTATAAAAATACAGCTGCGTGATGGGCCCTTTTCGCCGTGATCTGTGAAAAATGCAGCCTCTCCATCCGCGGAGTAGTTTCGTCGACAGGATAGGCATGGAGATCCGCAACACGAGCTTCACCCCTTGCGCCACAGACATAGAAAAGGTTTGCCACTATCGGCGTTTTCACATCGTCCATGACTATGCTCTGAACCCGGACATTTTCGACAATGCCTCCGCGCCCGCGACGCGACTTGAAACGTATGCCCCGATCCGTGCCATTGAATATGCAGTTGCTTATCACGACATTCCTTACTCCTCCGCTCATTTCGCTTCCAATGACCACGGCCCCATGCCCGTGCAGCATGAGGCATTCGGAGATGATTATGTTCTCACATGCTCTGCGTTCAGCAGGACGGCAGGCGGTTTCCGTACCGGATTTCAATGTTATGCAGTCGTCTCCGACATCTATGTGGCAGCCGGATATCCGGACATGGCGGCATGAATCGGGATTTATGCCATCGGTGTTTGGAGAATCCGGCGGATTAAAAACCGTCAGCCCGCGGATCACTACGTTTTCACAGCAGACAGGGTTTATGGTCCATTGTGGAGAATTCTCAGCCCTGAATCCATCCAATAACACATTGTCACAGCCGGCAAAGACGATAAGGCGTGGTCTGCGGTTGCCAATCTTTCCTGTTTTAACATGCGGCCACCAAACCTCTCCTGATCCATTGATGATCCCGTTCCCGGTAATCCCTATGTTACTTGAATTCTCCGCATATATGAAAGGATGGCAGACAGATCCAGCGTCAGAAGATCTGCCATTATTCAGTTCCGCTGGATAAAGATCTTTAATAATCGGCCAGCCTTCTATTACTCTATGGGCCTGCAGCAATGCCCCCGCCTCAAGATGCAGGAACACATTGCTCCTCAACGCAAGAGGTCCGCATATGAAATGTCCGGAAGGCACTAGGACGGTTCCTCCCCCGGCCTGTGCCACGACATCTATGGTTCTCTGTATGGCCTCTGTATTGACAGTCCTGCCATCTCCAAGCGCTCCGTTTGTCTGAATTGAAATCATCGTCTTGCCTTAATGTTTTTATATTTCAGGATGATATTCGAAATAGTCAAAATCGGCCCATATACCGTCGCCGGTCATGTCCTGGCAGCATATCCCCCAGAAAGTACCGGTGAAACTACTTATCGAAGAACAGCGGTCGCCCATGTTTGTGCTGTCGATAATTTTGTTTATTCGGTTCCAATCTTCCCCGTCCAGGCTCCAGAAGAAATTCATGTCCGCATAGTCGACGGACATCTTCAAGTAGATTTTTTCAGGAGCATCAATAGTGGCCACCTCGAAAATGGAAAAATCCGCCTTTTCCAGGCTTGGACTGCCGTCGCTGGTGACTACGCTTATTCTGATTTTTCCTTCGCCGGCATGCGAAATACGCAGATAATGATAGTTCTGGCTGTCATAATAGGCGATCAGACCCGCATCCTGCTTGGAATGGAGGGGTTTGAAGCTGAGGCATGTTTCAACATAGGCCTTGAAATGCTGCAGGCGCCTCGCAACAAAAGACTGCTCGAAGAAAGAGTACAGGGAGTTGCGTCCCTTCAGGCTGAGCCAGCCAGGACGCCTCTTCAGACTCATCCAGCTCTCATCAGCAGGCTCACGCAATGTCTGGAAATGCATGTTCAGTTTCGGACCGTTGAAATCATCCCTCAATGAATCTTCCCACGCATGCGCAGATAATTTTGGCTCATCCACCTCATCATATGGAGAGTTCCCGCCATTCTTAAGGCGTGGGAATTCCCCCTTCGGCCAGTCCACTTTCTGCAATGCCGTTTCACGTCCGAGGATGGCAACCTTGTCCTGATTCCATGTCTTTTCCGGAACGCCGCGTTTCTGCAAAGGCCGCTGGCAAAGATGCACCATGTACCACTCTCCATCAGGCGTCTGGAAGAGATCGCCGTGCCCGGAGGATTTTAAAGAAACCTCTGGCCGGTTGGCGGATGTCAGCATGGGATTTGCAGGATCAGTTTCATATGGGCCAAGGAGATTCTTTGAACGGGCCATGCTGACTGCATGGTCGTATGAAGTGCCTCCCTCGGCTGTAAGAAGATAGTAGAATCCATCCTTCTTGTAGAGATGCGGTCCCTCGGTCTTTCCGAGTTCGGTGCCGTCCCATATACGTATCCGGTCTCCTGCAAATTTCTTTTTTCCGTGATCGTATTCCTGAAGGGTTATTCCATCAAAACGTTTTCCACCCAAATCTCCCATCTGCATATTGAGCAGATATTTTTTCCCGTTTCCGTCGTGGAAGAGAGATGGGTCAAAGCCGTTTGCTCCCAGATAGACTGGTTCCGACCACTCCCCCTCGATGTTTTCGGTTGTAACTAGAAATATGGGAGAGTCCGTTATGAAAGGCCCGCCAAGACTGCGGACGTTTGTGTAAACCAGCCAGAACAGCCCGTCGGCATATGTGAGCGAAGGCGCCCAGACTCCTCCTGAATGCCTGCACCCTCTGAGATCAAGCTGCGATATCCTGTTTAAGGGTCGGGTGATCAGCCGCCAATGCTTCAAATCCTTAGAATGATGTATCTGCACTCCGGGGAACCATTCGAACGTGGAGGTAGCGATATAGAAATCCCCTCCCACGACGCAAATGCAGGGATCGGGATTGAAACCGGACAGAATTGGATTTGAAATGCTCATGATGTTTTAGTTATTTCTCCTCTTTTGGTTTCCATCCATCGTTTCCTCCAAGAACGGCATCTGCCGTGAAATTCTTTGCCTCCGTCGGATCAAGCTTCTTCATCCATGGCACCCTTTTATCAGTATTCGCGCCTGGGCCCGAATTGTTGCATTCCATATACCTCGCTGTTTTTTCGTTTGATTCCTTGCCCCAGTTATTCCAGCCTTCGGGACGTATGTGATCACCCATTTCACAGTTGACATAAGCGACGTAGGCAAACGGCCGCCAAGGGCGGCCAAGATAGGCCGGGATGTTTCCGGTAAGTTTGCAATTCAGAAACACGAATCCGTACTTTTGATCTTCAGGGGTGCTCGCCGCAGTTACATAGCCTCCATTCTTGCTATGGATAATACAATTCTCAAACACCGCAGTGGAACCTCCGTAGATGAAATCCACGCGTCCCTCGATGTAGCAGTTGTCGAAATACTGCCGCTTGGAACTGGCCAGCAAGGTATCCTGCCAGCCATACAGCTTGCAGTTGCGAAATACGCAACGGTCGGCCTGCACCCGCAATGCCATAGCCTGGCCGCGTTCCCCCGCAGTGTTTCTGAAGCTCAGATTCTCGGCAAGGAATCCGTCTCCAAGCACAATGACTCCATTGCCGTTCATCCGAGGGGGAACGTCTGCGGGTATCGGATCATAGACATTCAGCGCATAAGTCAGGATAGTCGTATCGGGATTCTCACCGATAAAGCTCAAGTTCGGACGCGATCGTGGCACAACTATGCAACCATAGTATGTTCCTGGCTTGATACGGATCGTCGTGCGGTCCGAATTGTTTGCGGGTGCGGCAGCCACTGCTTCCTGAACTGTACGGTAGTCTCCGCTGCCGTCGGCGGCGACCGTGATCGTCCTGGAACCCTGGGGCATCGGCGATGGCGGCTGCTTGTTGGCATTGGCGGCAAATTCATTTGGAGGCAAAGACGGAACCTCGACTTTTATATTTGTCTTTTTCTCACGCCAGTAAGTCATCTGTGCTCCAAGTTCAGGAGCTATTTCGCGGAACTCATCAGCGATTATCGCACCGAAAAGGTCCCCTCCCGCCAGGTTCAGATGCGTCCCATCCCATCCGTCCTCTCCTTTTTTCGGAGAGATCAGTTTGGTGCCATCACGACCGAGCGAATTATATACGTCTATGGATCTTTTGTGCAAATCAACGAGCAGGACATTCTTTTCCTTGGCAATCCTCTGGACAACATCGGCATAAGGCTGCAGGGAGGAACGGATCCGCCCATCTTCACCCCATTGACGGCGGGACAACGGTGTCACCAGTACCGGCTTTATTCCAGCGGCAATTGCATCGTTGACATATCGCAGCATGTTTTCACGGTAGCTTGTCTCCGGATCGCTCTCGCGTCCCGGACCATGTCCCGGCTGATCATTGTGGCCGAACTGGATTGTCACATAATCCGGCTTCAGTTCCAACGCCTGCTTCCAGCGCCCTTCAGCAACAAAGCTGCCGGAACTCCTTCCACCGCGTGCAAG
Organism: Lentisphaerae bacterium GWF2_50_93; assembly: GCA_001804815.1. Taxonomy (GTDB): domain Bacteria; phylum Verrucomicrobiota; class Lentisphaeria; order Victivallales; family GWF2-50-93; genus GWF2-50-93. The sequence continues at coordinate 24,513 of MHBI01000014.1, read as the reverse complement.
ATTTATGACTTCCACTCCCGGATTCACCCTCATGCGGAAGCCGTCACCCCATCCCCCACCCTCACCTGTAACAGTCGAATCGCCAACTAATACGATTTTCAACTTGGCCTTGTCTGTAAATGCCTGTTTCTCCTTCATAGGATCCGGCGTTCCGGCTAAAACAAGTGGCATTGCCAAAGCACACGCAAATGCAAAACCGGTAAATTTCAGAAATGTCAATAAGTCCCTCATTTTTCAACTCCCTACGTTTTTTGTCAATTAATAGTCAATCTTCTTTGGCGAGTTTAACTGCCGCCATGTTCATTATGAATCCGTTCTTCTTGGAGAGAGCTTTTAATTCGACAAGCACTTTCCCGTCTTTCTTGATCTCGATTTTTCCCAACTCCATGAGACGGTAATCCTCCCAGCCTCCTGTTGCCGGAGGTGTAACTTTAAAGACTGCATCGCCTACCTTTATCTGAATTTCACTTCCCTCCTGCCCAGGAGCAAGAGCATAATTCATTTTTACGAGATAAACCCCGGCGGGAATATCAGCCTGCCATTCGAAACTAGTGTCCGGATCGCTCCAGTAGCCGATATTGCTTTCGTTTTCCAGACGGGCGTTTTTGCCCTTGATTGCGACATCCCTGGCATGGAGCGTTATTCGTCCGGGCTCAGGATTCCATTTTTCGTGCCATGCCGCATAGCGTGCCAGCATCCCTCCTGGCTGGGTGACATACCAATGATAGCCTCTTCCATCGCCCGACTGGTCAAGCTCGCTCATGGTGTAGTAGATCTTGGATTGCCGATCCAAAAATATCGGACGGTTTGTTTTCAATTCGTAAAACCGCGCCCATACTGGCGGCGCTGCGGGATTGGGAACAGCCACAAACATTCTTCCTCCAGCATTATTCAATTTGCTCTGGATTTCGATGCCGGTAACTTTAACTTTTTGAAACCATAACACAACTCCCTCCACTGCCTTCCTGATCTCCGGACTCGGGGAGTCTATGCTCATCAGGAAGCTAACAACGTTCGCCCCCTCCCAGCCGCTAACTGAGGCAGGCTCGAAAGAACGCCCGGGTGTTGGTGCCAAAGTCAACGGATCATGTTGTGAGCACCAGGCGGACAGTTCTCCATTCTCCTTTATTTGCGCCTTCAAAATACAGCTCACACCCGCACTAAAAGCAATTCGAGCCTTTTCCCGGCGCTGCTTGTCCACGAAGGAATATTCTTCTTTTTCAGCCACATCTTTGAGAAACTGTACAACATTGGTCATTGCATTGTCATTAAACGTAATTGCATCGTGGTACCAGCCAACAAGCGGATAGTTCTGCGGCCATCCACCATTCGGATACTGGGCGACAAAGATATAGTCAAGCCCCTTGGTGAAAGCTGCGGCGTACTTAGGGTCTTTTGTCGCCTGGTGAAACTTCGACAAGGCAATCAATTGCCCTGTCGTGGCACCATTGTCAAACGTGCCCACATAATACCAGCCGTCCGCCTTGGTGGTCCAATGCATTCCCGGCTTGCGCAGACCCGAGTTGAATCCAACACCTTTCGACCAGCCTCCGCTTGGCGTTTGAAAGGAAACAATGGCATCCGCTATCGCCCTTGCTTCAGGCTTGGAAAACCAGCTGAGCTCCGCCCGCTTTGGTATATGGAGACCATTTGGATCATCGTTGAAAGCCGGGAGCGGGGCGCTGAGATTGTTGGCCTTGAGTTCGGCGGCAAGTACCGCTTTGTCCGAATTCAGTATTGACTGTGAACGATCATAATACTGCGGCCATGCCGTGCGTTCACCTTCCGGCAAAACAGCTATCCTTTCAGGCGTTATGGCGCTTGAATGCGGCTTTGAAATATCATCCTGCCCCTGCAAAAAGAAAGAAATAGTAAGAAGTGAAACAAAGAGAGGAATTCTCTTTATATTATAGATTAATCTCTTCATAGGTTTTAAATCCTCCTTAAATAAAACTTTTATTTCTTCTGGATTAACGTAACTGCTGCCAGATTCAGTATGAAGTCCTTCTTCTTGGAAATCGCGCTCACGCAGAGCGATACCTTGCCTTCCTTTTTAATTTCTATTTCTCCGAATGACGCAGATCGGACATCCTGCCATCCGCCAGTCGCCGGAGGTACCAGTTTCAATACTGAATCCCCTGCCTTGATCTGTATTTCGCTTCCCGCCTGGCCTGCGTCCAGCGCGTAATGCAATTTCACAAGGTATGTTCCGGGCTGGACATCGGCCTGACATTCGAAACTGGTGTCTGTATCGGTCCAGAACCCGATGTTCGCCCCTTCATTTTCCAGACGGGCGTTTTTGCCCTTGATTGCGACGTCCTTTGCGCGTAGGATGATGCTCGCTGCCGCAGGGACCGCCTGTTTTGCCTGCAAAGCGGATTCCGCAGACACAGGATTCCATTTGTCAGTTCCTCCGAGAGCCTTGTCAACTGTTATTTGTCTGGCTTCCTCCTCTGTCAGCTGCTTGGACCACGGTACCCGTTTTGATACATCCAGAGACTGTCCTTTCTCCGTCTTGCTCCCGTATTCGGCAAATCGGGCGGTCTTTTCATTTTCAACATTGCCCCAGTTGTTCCAGCCTGCTCCAGAAACTTCAGGAGGCATAACAGTGTTCAGGAAGATGACGCTGGCATAAGCCATCCATGGCCGGCCTAGATCAAAACGGACTCCTAGCTCAGCACTGATCATGCAGTTTGAGAACACATATCCAAAAGGCTGTTTCTGGTCGGTTGATGCTGCAGTTATATATCCGCCCCCTTTGCAATGGATCCGGCACCTTTCAAACCAGGCAGTTGCACCTCCGAAAATGAAATCACAAGCTCCGTCTATATAACAATCTTCAAAATATTCACGACCTCCCGCCGTGAACACGGTATCCTGCCAGCCTATGAACCGGCATCTACGGAATACCGCCCTGTCGCCGCTGATGCTGACCGCCAGAGCCTGTCCTGTCCTAAAAGCCGAGTTTTCGAAGGTGATTTTGTCTGCTGTGAAATTTGAACCGTCAATGAAGGCGGTAGCACTTCGGAAAGTGCCGAATGGCTTGCCGTCAGGCGCTATTTTCGGTGCCGTATTGTCGAAAGTGATTATAGTCTTCTCTGCGGATTCGCCGAGAAGCGTGACAAAGGACTTGTTCTTTGGGATCCTGACAACCTCCTTATATGTACCCGGCCTGACATTGATCACAAAAGGCGTCTCGTTGAAGTCAGGTGCGGCATTGATAGCTTCCTGAATCGTCTTGTAGTCCCCCTTTCCGTCAGGAGAAACAGTAACAGCATCCGCCTGGTACAGACAAGCAGACAATATCATCATTGCAAAGCCAAGCTTTTTCATTTTCACATCCTGTTCATTATTTATTCTTAAATATTCAAATACAACAATCATTGGTTGAACAAGGAACTGTTCTCCCATATGATATAGTTATGATCGTGCGGACCTCCCCAAATATTCTGCGCGCGAATAATTCCAGACGGATCTTCATGGTATCTCACATGCCCATCCGTATATAGGACGTTGTATCCTTTCTTATGCTGGTAATCCACTATGTGATGACCATACCACTCCCAGTATATGTCCGACAGGATGGGCTCGACTTTGGTGGTTAATCTTACTGGACAGCGGTCCGGATCACCTTTCCTATATACATAACTGCTGTTCAGGAAGTTGCCGATGGCAGACACTCCCCAGTTCTTCTTTGCTAGGCTGTTGCTGACGATAAAATTGTTCCCAAAGTCCTTTTCTGTCAGATTGGGACAAAATAAAATATCCAGGTTTGGAGCATAATCATAAACGGCTCCATGCATTATGGGAAAACTTTCCTCCCAGATTGCTGAAGGCCACCAGAGTGTTCCAATATAGCAGTTTGGCAGATATTGATTATTGTCCTGTCCATAGAGATTGATTCCAAGGCCGATCTGTTTCTGGTTGTTGGTGCACAAACTCCGCTTTGCCATCTCCTGGGCCCCTTTAAGGGCAGGAAGCAGGAGCGCAGCAAGAATTGAAATGATTGCAATTACCACAAGAAGTTCAATCAGGGTGAATTGTACTGCTTTTGTCCTTGGAAGCCACAATCGTAATATCTGCTTAGCATCGCAGAAGAAATATTTTATCTCTGATTTCATATCCAACTCCATTAATTATTTTCAATATTGACCGTCACCTGGCAGGGGCCCGTAATCGAAACTTTTAGGTTGTACTACGATATCGCTAAGATGATCAACATGAAGATCCAGGAACAACCATAATCTTTTCATGTTATGCGGCGGGGGCCAACCTATTGCTATAGAATTCTCCAATGTCCATAATCTCTGCCTGCCACCCTGGATCTCAGCTACACGCGTATCAACGCCCCTGTCCCATATAATCACCTTCTGTTCCGGAAACCTGACATTGGCCACCTTGCGCCCATTACCAAAGGTCCCGCCGTTCCAGAAATAAGACAGACGAGTATCTGTCGGTTGCTGTATTGCATAAGGCCCCCATGGACATACCGGCTGCGCCGCCGGACATTGATATATACCCGTGCTGTTGACATATGTCAGATATTGTACCCATGGATCGTTCACCGTGGTCTTCGTCCATGGATTGCCTGTGTCATATCCGCCCCAGGTATAGACGACATAAGGCATGCAGTAGTCAAAATCAGTAAGATACATCTGGTTCGCCAAGGCCAGCTGTTTCAAGTTGTTCATGCATGATGTCCTATGAGCCTCATCCTTTGCCCTTTTGAGCGCAGGTAAGAGCAAGCCTGCTAAAATTGCAATGATCGCAATCACAACAAGAAGTTCAATTAATGTAAAAGGCGTTTGTCTCACTTTTTTCACCTTAAGATCACAGCCTGAAAAAAGCGTTCTTCTACTTGTTCTCATTTTTCCCCTCCTGATATTAATTGCCAAAATATTTTTATCCTTTTCCATAATCCTTGCAATAGCTTAACTGGTTAAGCTTACCGGGGCATAAATTTTTATCCGCTCTTTCTTCCTTATGATTCTCTGACGATTAATTTTGGCATCAACACTATCTGTTCAGGTTTCAATTTCCTGTCTTTAATCCTCTCAAGCAGCAGTTCAACGGCCTTCTGCCCCATCTCGCGTTGGGACTGGTCAACGGTAGTCAGTGATACATTCGCAAATATGGAAATATTAAGATTGTCATACCCGACAACGCTTATATCTTCAGGCACCCTGATCCCTGATTTGTCCAGCGATTTTAAAACACCCATGGCCACTTCATCGTTTGACGCAAAGACGGCCGTAGGACGTGGTCTAATTTTTAACAGTTTATGCCCTGCCTCCAATCCCCCTTCGCAAGAGGATTCTGTTTCAATTATCATATTTTCATCGAACTCAATATCGTATTTCTCCAATGCTTTCCTGTAACCTTTCAATTTTTCCTGGGTCGGCAAGAACAAAGGATTGCTAATGACATGAGCTATCTTCCTGCTCCCTCTCCTGATGAGATGCTCTGTAGCCAAAAAGGCACCTTGGACGCGATCGCTTACTATGCTGTTATATTCAGCACCCATTTCCCTGCCGAGCAGGATGAAAGGAATGTTTATCTGATTCATTTCATCGACCAGATCGGAATTCTTCCAGACTGGACTTGGCATGATTATAAGACCATCAACCCTTCTTTCCATGAAATCGTTGAAATATTCTTTTTCCCGTACTACGCTGTCATTTGCATCGCCTATTATTATATGATAGCCATTTTCACTGGCAACCCGCTGGATAGTCTTGATTATCTCTACTATGAAGAGGTGTCCAATGTCAGGAACGACAAGCCCCAATGTCATGGTCTTTCCGGAGGCGAGGCACTTCGCGTATACATTCTTCCTGTAGTTGAGTTTCTTTGCTGCATTCAGGATGCGAGCCCTTGTCTTCTCAGGTATCCGCTGCTCGCCTGCCCTGTCGTTCAGGACATAAGAGACGGTTGCCTTTGATACGCCCGCCTTGTCCGCAATTGTCTGTATTGTAATTCCCATAGATATCCTTAACCGGTTAAGCATCATTATATTATTTTTTTGGGAGAAGTCAAGGGCTTTCTAAATAATATTTAAATTTCCCCATCCTTCTGCTATGCAATTAATGTAATTCTTCTCCTATTCTCAGATATATACTGCTCCAACCATGTCCAATTCTTGACACAAAAACGGGATAAACGGGGATAAGATTGCATCATTGGGCCTTTGACAGGGTTTTGTAATTGACCCAGATTTTGCGCATAAGATGCAAAACCTGCCAGGAGGCCGATGTTTCGAGGCAAGAGCCTCGAAAACCGGGGTTAAACAATTTTGATATTTAGTTTAATTGGTTTGCAACGGATTGCGGGATTTAATATTCGTTTCCCCTCGCCTCCACTTTTATCCTCCCGGGAGGATAAAAGTTCCACCCTGTAGCTTCCCTAAGAAAGCGGACATGAACAATCCAGCACATTAATTTCTCCATATTAGACCGCTCTCATCACTTGTCCTGAGCAGTCCCTTTTGGACGTACCGAAGGATGGTAGACTATTCGAAGAATGACCCTGCTTGTCCTGAGCTTGCGAAGGGAGCGAATGCGAAGGGCAAATCTTAACTATCATCTTTTATATCTTCTTTATGGATAAATTTTTCCCTCTCTTTATCTTCAGTATTTTAAGTGGAAATAATACCGCCCCCCTTCTCCGAACTCGTATTACTTTTTGATATTCGCCACCACCGTCATAACTCCAAAACCCGGGATAGTCACCGAAGAGACACCATTGGTGAAGGCGACGGTGGATGATTTCCATAGAGCTTCATCGCTTGAGGTGAAAGTTTCGGCAGGTGCCGTCACACGATAACCCGAGGGAATGATGAGTTGAGGTTTCATCTCCTGTTTCGACGCGTTGATCAACACCCAGACAAGCTTACCGTCTTTTTCATGGAGGAACACGGACGCCTTGAGTTTTTTTGTCTCGGTCACGGCAGCCTCAATACGTATTGCGCCCGGACGAATGTAGCGGAAATAGTGGCGGGCCGCCGCCATCTTGGCGCTCTTCTCGCGTACCTCGGGATTGGTGAGCGACTCCCGATAATCAGCCTTCTCGTCGGACAGTTGCCAGTACAGCCATGCCGAGGTATTGCCAACCGCGAGAGCCTGATGGATCTTCAACGCTATGCTGAACGCACCCTGGCTGGGGAAACCCACTGCCGGATAGAGCCATTCCGTCCGATCACCTGATGTCTCGGTCTCCCAGCATTTCTTTCCATAACTCTCGTAACCCTTGACGTTGGGTGGCACCTGCGGATTGGGAGCCTCCTTCCAGCCCCTGGCAGACCAATCCCATACAGCCGGCTCTCCGCCAGCCGATGTGATGCCATCTGCTGCATAGCCGTGTACGCAGTAAAAGTCCAACGCCTTCGCCGCCACCGGATCCGACTCGATGGCCTTCATAATCTGCAGGAGCTTATGCTGCTTGAATCCATTGCTCTCCCAAAACCAGAGATATGTGGAGTCACTTCCAACCGTATCCTCAGGACCGGTTAATTTGATGTCCTTCAGGTCAGGATACTTGTCAAACTCGGCCCGTGCGGCCTTGAGCGCCGCGATGTACTGGTCCGCCGTGCGATACAGGCAACTGTTGTAGAAAACCTCAAGATGCGGCTCGTTCTGCAGGCTTAATGCATAAAACTTGACGCCGAACTTGTTCTGGTAGCCGCGCACCCAGGCGGCAAAACCCCGGGCATACTGCGTCAGGGCACTGGTCGGCCCTTTTCCGCCAGGCATTGCAGAATCATCAAATTCCTTGCGCGGTTCACCGGAAACATCCAGCAGTCCCCCGGCAAAATTGTCATACCAGAGAAACGGCCAAGGTGCTCCGTTCTTTGGCATAGGGTCACTCTGGCCGGTAATCCGGTTGCCCGAAGGAACTTTGAGCCATGGCGCGGGTGACCACACGCATCCCAGCAGCTTGACTTCGCCGATCTCCTTACGGCGGTCGGCCCCAATCCTCGCCAGCGTACCACCACCTTTAATACGTTCGTTGTCCAAATCATAGTAGCGCCGTATGTTATCATCAATATCGGGTCCCATGACGGCAATGGCCGCCCGGCGTCCGGCAAACTCGCGGGTATAGTCGGCGGCACCGGTATAGGTACGGACGTTGTTGCCATCCGGTCCCGGCTGCGCCGGATCGTTGTGGAACCATGGCGAATTATATGAATGGTCCGACCATGGACTTTTAAATTTCGGCGTCATATCAACACGCACGATTGAACAGCGCAGATCGTCGAAATAGAGAGTCCGGTACCAGTCATCGGTCTTGTGCCCGCAGGTACCAAACCCGTCGATCGTCTGGTGCAGGCCCTTCTCGCTTGTGTCCAAAGTCACAGTCTGGGATAAAACTGCAGTATTCAGGCAGAACAAAAATGACACCGCTAAAATCCAAAGAGAAGATTGCTTATTGTGCATAGAACTTTGCGCCTCCATGTTTACTTTTTTGCATCCGCAGTTCCGACCGACACGGATTTTATCTTGATGGACCAGGGACTGTTTCCTGCCTTGGCGCCAGCAAAGAACATGACGTTGCCGATGGATGTCAGGACAACTCCGCCGCCGTTCTTTTCCGCAGGATCTCCGAGCGAAGTCTTTGCCGTGACAACAGTGAACTCATCCTTCTTTATTTTCGACAGGTCGAATATCCATGAGGAGTTCTTGCTCCAGTCAGGACTGAAGAACATGATTTTCAGGAACGGCTCCTGATCCGCCAGCGCACCTGCAACCTCAATCTTCAGGGGATCACCCGGCTTCGCATCGGTCAAATCGACAGCGAGGCTGTTGTGCTGCCACTTGGACGACCAGAAATTCGGTCCGTCCATCTTCAGGAAATCCTTGTCGAATGTAATCTTCGACAGCGCTCCCTTTGTCTCATCGGCACCTGCAAGCCTGCCCTTGTCTGTACCGAAGAGTATCAGATCCTCCGCATTGGAATTCAAACTGCAGATCATCGCAAAAGCCACAGCCATCATCATTCTCCTGAACATAAAACGCTCCTTGTTTTTTATTTTCTCAATGATTACGTTTGAATGGCATTATTATTAGTAAATAACTCATTTATAATTCCACCGGAATTATCTATGGATAGGGAGCCGGGTAGCCATTCCCAAAATAGGTCCATCCGCTGTCGTACCATCCCGGCATGCTGATCTGTTCGATATTTTCGTAGGTGTCGTCTGCGACATGCCCGTCTGCTATCACGAGATTTGCACGTCCTCGCTGATATCCAGTCCAGTTCTGCGATGAACGTCCGTGTCTTGGAGCTACTCCATTTCCCCATTGAATGGCCCCGGAGCCTCGACGGATGCAGGATATGTTCATGTATCCTGTTCCTAAATTGTCCCCGAATCCCACGTCGGCGACCATGAAACGTGTTCCCAGATCCTGCATTTTAGTCGTCTTCACCTGGGGCTGGAGACTCTTGTCCCCATTGTAGTCGAATCCTGTGAAGAATGATCCGCGCCACCCCTCGTTCCAACTGCAGTTTACTCCGTAGCTGGAAGCCCAGAAACCGTGTGGAGACAGGGGATCGACCTTCCGTGATGCAGGAGCGAGATCGACAGGACAGTAGAAGCATCCGACGGATTTAACATATTCCCCATTAATATATTCGAGACCTGTATTAAGCCTTCCTTTACCAAGCGAGTCAGGATGATATTCACCGGCATAAGGCGTGCAGCTGTCGAAGTCCCCAATATACATATGTATGCCAAGACCAATCTGCTTGAGATTGTTCTTGCAGGATATAGACCTTGCTGAATCCTTTGCCTTTTGGAGGGCAGGAAGAAGCAATGCTGCCAGGATCGCAATTATAGCGATCACCACCAGCAGCTCTATCAGCGTGAAAGAAAATCTCCTACTCATGTTTTTACCTCGCGGATTGGCCTTATTTATTGTTATATGTTATTCTCAGAGGTCCGTTTGGAGCAGAACCACTTATCACCCTGTTAAGGAGATCAACTGCCATTGCCCCTAGGTTCTGCTGGTCAATCTCATAGCACTGGCATCCATGGCACACATAGGTTGAAAAGCCGCTGCCAATCGATGCAACCGTCATTTCCCTGCGGTTCATCTCAAGGTCAAGGGATTTACGGTAATCCATGGAATCATCTCCAAGGAAAACAGCGTCAATTGACTTGTCCCCTGCAATCAAATGCTCGAACGCGCTGGCTTTATCCTGGTATTCCGTAAAATCGAAAAAAACTGGCTCGTTCAAGCCATAGGACTTGAATTTTTCAAGAAAAGTTTTTTTCCTGATATCGTTCCAATAGAAAACTGGACTTCCGAGTACGAACAAAGGATTCTTCCTCCCTGATTTTACAAATTTCTCAAGTACGGATGCGGCAAGTCCTTCCTCGTCATAAGTTATCGAGTTCGGCAGGTAACGCCTTGAATTATTTATATGAACATGCGGAATCCTGAAGTTATCAAGGCTGGAAATGATGCTTTCCTCAAGGTCCTCAAAGATCATGATTCCGTCTGTTGCATTTTCCCTTATGCAGTTCGGGACAGTCCCTTTCCTCACATGCTCGAGATTTAGAATCTGTCCATAATTTTCAGCCTGGTTCAAGATGAAATTGAAAATATTCAGCGGAATTTGATAAAAATCACTGTAGAGGATTGTTATGCTGCCATGCTTCTGGCGGGACAGGTTCCTCGATGTCCTGTTCGGGCGGTATCCATACCTCTCCACAATTTCCATGACACGACCATAGGTCTTTTCACTATACCTGGTACTTGTCTTGCGGTTGCCCAGGATGCAGGAAACCACTGGCGCCGACACTCCACTTAGCCTGGCGATTTCAGATATCTTTACTTTTCTGTTCATAATCATAAGCATCTTCAGTTTTTTTAATTAACCGATTAATCATTAATACATATTATCGCCAAACAACAATATTTCAAATGAATTAAATTAAAATTATCAATAATTTTCAAGGCTTATATATTAATCGATTAATCATTAGATAAAAAGAAAGAGGGAAATATTTTTTATCAAAATTCAAAATATCATCTTGACAATTCCTATTACTAGCCATATAATTGGTCATGACAACATAACCAATTAATAAAGGTACTGCTAATGAATAACTTAAAATATCAGAAAACTGTAGATCAAATCAAAGGACTGATTCTTTCAGGACATTTGAAGGCGGGAGACATTCTGCCGCCTGAACGTGTCTTGTGCGAGAAGAACAATATCTCGAGAATAACTGTCAGAAAAGCCTTTGACATGCTTGAACAGGAAGGTGTCATAAAAAGAGAGCAGGGAAGAGGCACCTTTATAGCCGAGACTCCAGTGGAAGATAAAGCAGTACGGAGCGTTGTCGCACTGGCGTTCAAATCCTTTGGGATGGATGTGAAGAAGAATTTCTTCATAATGGGGCTGTTTAATGAGTTGAAAGGGATTTTCGAAAGCAGAGGGACGACTGTTTCCATGATCCAGATCCCCGAAGAGGAGACTTTTTACAGCTACCTGAGGAAATATTCCATACCTGAGAACAGTTTCGTGTCCGGGGTAATCTTCACAATGTATTCACCTGAAAAAATAGAAATCAAGAATCTTGAAGAAGCAAAAATACCTTGCGTATTAATAGGTGAAACCGATATCGGGTCCATACCTACAGTGAAGGCTGACCATGTGGGCGAAGGATACATGGTGGTGAAGCATCTTATGGAACAGGGGCACAGGAAGATAGCATTAATCGACGGACCAAGGGGATATTCCTTTGTTGAAGAGAGGCTTGAAGGATATAAAAAGGCTTTCAAGGACCATAGGATTCCCTTTTCAATGGATAATTATTTTGAAACAACCGGCTGGAAAAAAGAAGACGGGATAAAGGCGGCCGGGCAGCTCCTGAAAAGCGGTGGAAAGTTCGATGGGATTGTCAGCTTCGGAGACCGTTCAACCATTGGAGTCATAGAATCTCTCAAAAGGAACAATGTGAATGTTCCGGAAGACATGCCGGTAGTAATGGCGGACAAATATCAATTTATGGATGACATGATGAGTTTCAGGATTACTGGAACAATCGTCTCCCTTGAAGGAATGGCCTGTAAGGCGGTAGAACTTTTGGATCTGAAGAAAAAAGGCGGATTGATATTGGAAAATCCGTCAGTTGTCCCTGTTGTCTTGGACAAGGGTGAATCATGAAATTGAAGGTTGAAGAGGATAGAGTCATCCCCATTGAAAAATGCAGCTGTTGCGGAAAAATGATTGAAGACGGGACTGGAAGATTCAGGAAGATCGAAAACGTTTTCTGCCTAGGCTGTTATAATTCGGAAAAACCGGAAAATATAAAACTGGAATTGAAAGAAGCACGTCAAAATGAAGTCAGCCTGTCATAACACTGGAAGATTCCACGGCAAGCGCATCGGCAGGATGTCAATTAAAAGACATGGTTTCACGCTTATAGAGCTTCTGGTGGTCATAGCCATAATCGCCATACTTGCCGCATTGCTTCTGCCAGCCCTGAGGAACGCGAAATTCCAGGCTAAACTGTCGGCATGCAACTCCAACCTGCGCCAGATCGGCATCGGGATGCACAGCTATACCGTGGAGAATAATGACATGTTCCCTCCAGTCTATACAAAATGGGGGGAGGCAGAGCTGTTTGACTCGGCACATTATACGAATACCTGGACTTCCTCCCTATGGGGATCTTACGAGACCACGCTGTGGAATTATGTCTTCCCATGGCTGAAGGACAATGTAATCACCCCTCCCCAATCCATGTATTGTCCTGCAAGCTCAACGATCATATATCCTGATTTCTACAAGGGTTCGGATTATGGATGGAGACGTCCGACCCCCGGATACAGGCTGCAGGGCATGGCCTGGCAGAGCGGAGTTTTAAAAACGCGAATTGTAGGTTCATCCAAATTCAAGACGACCCCGCTCGCCCTTGACCATCCCAGTTCGCATTATCAGAGCAATAAGCCCTGGGCTTCGACCGCTGAAAGCATATCCGTGCTGAATCTGGATGGAAGCGTGGATTTCTACAAGAAACCTGATCCTAAGGCCCAGCAATAATTACCTTAAAGGTGAAAATAATTATAATGAAGCCGTCCTCCGGGATTTCAAAAGGATATTTCACTCTGATCGAGCTTCTTGTTGTAGTTGCGACCATCGCAGTTCTCATCGCCCTTTTGCTGCCGGCGCTTAAAAGCGCGAAAATGCAGGCAAAGCATACAGGTTGCAAGTCCAATTTAAGACAGATCGGCGTCTGCATGCTCGCATATGCCGGCGATTATGATGGTGTATTGCCGACAATTCTTACAAATGTTGGACAGGTGAAGTGGGGAGATCCTGATGATTCAAATCAATATCGCGACTGTTGGTCACCCGCCATGTTCCCCTGGATTGATTATGACCAGAAAATGGTGAATTTCATTTTTCCGTGGATGAAGAAATATCTTATTCCGAATCCCCAGGTGATGTATTGTCCTGTGAGCGAACAAATCAAATATCCTGATTCATACGGGCTTCCTCTAAGCGGCTGGATCCGCCCGACTCCGGGCTACAGGTTCCGCGGAATAATAGGATGGAATTATCCAGGATGGTATACGCTGCGAAGGCTTTCCTCCACGAAATACACTGACTATCCGATGGCATTTGATCAGAAAAGCAATCATGAGGGGAAAGCATGGGCATCTATTGCCAAAAGCATATCGCAGGTGAATCTGGACGGCAGCGTAAACTTTTATAAATATCCGGATCCGATGGCGAACAAGGATTATTAATCTCAACAAGGAATTTTATAATAAAAGGATCAGTAAAATGCAGAACTCTCCAATTATGAAGGGATTATTTGCCTTTTCCATACTGGGGCTCATGGGCACTCTTTGCATAGGACAGGAAAGTCCTGTCAAATGGACGCCTCTGTGCGAACCTGGAGGCGGAGGCGCGATAGTAGCGCTCAGTGTCTCACCACACAATTCAAAGCATCTGATCTCCAGCGGCGACATGCTCGGTGCGGCGGTAAGCTTCGATGGAGGCGACTCCTGGCGGCCCGCCTTTGGCTTCCCTGCATACGAGATGTGCGGCATCACATTCCATCCTGCAAATCCGAAGGTCGCGTGGATGGGTACATGCATGGGGCCGTTCAAGAGCGTGGACGGAGGTTTGAACTGGACGTCAAAGCGTAATGGGATGCCGGGATTTAAGAATGGAGGCTATTCGGTAATTGTTGAGAAGGTTCTCTTTGATCCAGACCAGCCCGGAAGGATGCTTGCATTCGGGGGTTCGTCGCGCCATTGGAACGAGGCGGACACCTTCGGATGGATTTGGGAGAGCATGGACGACGGTGAAACATGGAAGCATATTGCAACTCTGGCAAAGGACGGCTTCAGCACTGCTGACAAAAAGGGCGTCAATATATGGAGTGCGACATATGAGCCTGGTTCAGGCAGCCGGCTTGACATACTGACAGATGAGATTGGCTGGTGGACGAGCGAAGATGACGGAAAGACTTGGAAGAAAAAGGAATATCAAGGAATAAACGGAAAGATTTCCGGATTGGCATTCCATCCTAAAGATACAAAAACCATATGGGCATCAACACGGAATTTCAAGGCTGACAAGAGCGATGCAAAACTTACACCCGGGGGAATTTTCAAGAGCACTGACGGGGGTGCGACGTTCGCAGCATCAGACAACGGAATAAACAAGGTTGCTTCAAATGACGGCAACCAGACAAGCTGGTTCAACGGGCTGGCCGTTTCACCTGCGAACCCCGATGTCCTTTATGCCAATGACCAAGCATGGAACTCAGCGGTGATCTACAAGAGCGTTGATGGAGGTGCAAGCTGGAAACCGGTGGCATCAAGGGGTGGAATAGGTGTAGTACAGGCTGAAAATGGGAAAGGTGTCTTCCAGATCCAGACAGCATGTTTCGCCGGGATCGCGATGCATCTCGTAGCAGATCCATCCAGCGCAGATCGCGTATACGGCTTCAATACGGAATTCATCCTGAGAAGCACTGATGGAGGCGCCACCTGGGATGATGCAACGTCCTACCGTCCAGATCCCGCGATAAAGGACAGCTGGCGCGGACGTGGCTGGAATGGTTGGTGCAGCACCAATTTCGCCTTCAACCCATATCGCAAGGACCAGTCAATCCTGCAGGGCATGGACGCGGCACGCGGCTGGATCAGCGATGACGGGCTTAAGAGCTGGCGCTATGTCAGCGCTGACCCTAATCCATGGCTTGGCGGACAGGACGTTGGGTTCAGCAAGGACGGATTCATTTACATAACAACTGGACAGTTTGGTGACGGCAACGGCATAATCCGCAGTATGGACTGGGGAAAAACATGGTCTGTACTTTCAGGCGAAAAATACGGTCTGCCCAAGGCAGGCTGGGGAAACAAGAAGGAATATGCAGGAGTGTTTGTTCATCCTGAAACCGGTAAAAATGCCTGGGCGGTTCTGAAAGGAAAGCTCATACACACCGAAGACGGCGGGGAAAAATGGGCTGAAGTCCCTGATGTCAGCGGAGCAAGCTACCTTGCAGGAGATCCGACGAAGGCAGGACGGTTCTATGTCAAGACTGGAGGAGGCATACTTGTATCAGACGACGGGAAATCTTTTGCCAATATCGGACTTCCGCGGATAAGCAGCCGCAGCCGCATCAACTGTGATTCAAAGGGGAGGGTCCTGGTATGCCAATGGCGCGAAGGACGCGGCGGTCTATGGCGTTATGCTCCGGAAACCAAGAAATGGGAACGGCTCCTGGACGAACCTCAGGCTTTCGAGTGCAACGCCGATCCTTCTGATCCGGCCCGGCTTATTCTGGTGACTTCCATGGACCCGTATCATGAACAGGCCAGCGGCAACGGTGTCTGGATAAGCTGTGATGACGGCAGAAGCTGGAGCCAGGCAAATTCCGGACTCGGGATGCTCCGTGCAAATGCCTGTGCATTCAACCCGTTTGCTCCTGAGGAGATAATAGCAGGCACCTATGGGATGGGCTTTTTCAAGGCGACCTGGCCAAAGGACTTCAAACCGGAAGGTACCCGCCGTTACGTATCAAACGAGGAGGATGCGAACGCGGCAGCCCTCAACGGAAGCCTTCTGGCAAATGGATCAATGACGGACGGTGGCGACAAGCCGGAAGGCTGGGGAGGGACCTGGGGTGACCTTGTATGCGCCCGGGATCTCAAAGTTTTCAAAAGCGCGCCGGCATCACTCCGCGTCGAAGTCAAGGATGGAAAAAGCGGACAGGCGTTCCAGCAGATCAGCGGATATCCCGGGAAGAGCTTCATCGTCAGCGGATTCGTTAAAAGCGAAGGCAATGTAAAAGTCAATGTCGCAGTCCAGTCCTTCGACAACGACTGGAAGAAGAACAATTTCGAACAGGTCAAGTATGTCCAAGGGGCTGCTGACTGGACTGGATTTGAGAAGACTGTCAAAATTCCGGAATGGTCGGCGCGTTTCAACGTGCTTCTCCTGGTTGAGGGGACCGGATCCGCCTGGATTGATGATGTCAAAATGACGCCGTTACAGGCAAAATGATAAATCAAAGGAGCTGTGAATATGATCAGGATGAATAACAGGTTTCTGCTTGCTAGTACGTTTGCTTTTGTTTTCGCTGTTGACTGGACAATATTGGCAGGACAATGGGAGAACAAGGTCATAAATGGGGCCATAACCGATGGAGACGCTGTTCCGAAATACTGGACTGAAAAATGGGAAGGAAATGGAGGAGTACGCGACACCACTGTCTTCAAAAGCGCGCCAGCCTCATTGCGTGTCGAGGGCAAATGCGACGCTTTCCAGATGTTCGACTGCAAGGGAGGGGAGAAGTTCACCCTCAAGGGATGGCTCAAATCGGCGGCGGGAGGAGGAGTGCAGGTTGTGGTCCAGTCTTTTAATGCAGACTGGTCAAAGAACGAATGGAAACAACTCGTATATGTGAGCGGAGACACCGACTGGCAGGAATTTTCTAAAGATGTGGAAATCCCTTCATGGGCCGGCCGCTTTCGCATCGCCCTGAAAACCGATGGAAATGCAAAAGGCTGGCTTGACGATGTCCGTGTCGGAGATGGTGAAGTTGCTGGGACTCCGGCGAGCAATTCCGAAAAAGACCCGATACCTGCAGGAAAGCCATGGGAGCCGAAGTGGGGCCAGTGGCCTGGTGCTGTCGGCGCATGGATGAATACACACAATGGAAAAGTTGCCGAGGCAAAAAAGAATTCTGATGCAAAAGCCGTGTTTTTCGGTGATTCAATCACCCAGGGCTGGGGCGGACAGAAGGGGTGGGAGAAACTCAACAGCGGCTGGAAGGCCCTCAATTTCGGCATCGGTGGAGATGGTACCAGCCAGGTTCTATATCGCATCAAGAATGGAGAACTTGAACCTCTCTCTCCAAAAGCGGTGGTGATCTGCATTGGCACCAACAACCTTTATGGAGACACAAATGCCGGTACTGACGAGGAGATAGCCAAGGGTATCGCTGAGATAATCAAAACCGTCCAGACAATGAAACCGGAGACGAAGATATTGCTGATAGGCATCCTTCCCCGTCAGAACGATTATTTCACGAAACGCATCCTGAAAATAAATGAGATGGTAAAAAAGCTGGCCGACGGCAACAAGGTGGCATATGTGGAATTCACAGACAAGTTCCAGGAGTCACTCGGCAAGATGAAGGCAGAACTTTACAGCAAGGACCAGCTGCATCTTGCCTCCCCAGGCTACGACCTCTGGGCTGACCTGCTCCGTCCGGAACTGGAGAGGCTTATGAAGTAAATATTTCTTTAATCTTTCTTTTGCTTTTATACAAGTGAGCTGATTTCAAAAATACGAAAAACGGTGGTTGCGGAAATAAGCCCGTTGAAGTTCATCACGTGACCACGTTGACACGTAGAACGAGACTCACGTGGCAACTTTAGTGTGTCTTTGTATTCAACGGGTTACACACGCTAAAGCAGCGCACTCCAACTTTGAAATCAGCTCAAAAAGAGGCAATTTTGAAATTGCCTCAAGTAGCTTGCGAGCGTCGAGTACAAAGGCATAATGCATCCGGATTGAAGCCGATTGAACAATCTATGTTTGTTACGGAAGTTCATATTCCCAATTAACATACCGTCATCTAAGTTTTGAAAGATAGCTAAAGGAATTAAATCATGCTTACCTCAGCTGATGTAAAGAAAATGGCCAAGGCCTGTGGAGCAGATCTCTGTGGAATTGCCTCCATGGACCGTTTTGAAGGCGCCCCTAAACAGCAAGATCCACGATACATATTTCCAGATTCCAGAGCATGTGTGGTGCTGGCTTTCCGCATACCCCGGGGATATCTGAGGGGAATTGAAGAAGGAACATATTTTACCGCATATTCAGCAATGGGATACGGAGGATTAAATATAATCTATACGCCGATAGTCCTACGTCAACTTACCTGTTTCATTGAAGATCATGGTTATGAGAGCGCACCTATTCCAAATATGTATCCCGGCGCCACTATCTCTTTTGCCACCCAGAATGTAATACCAAACCGTAGCCGGCCGGTTCGTTCCGGTCTGCCCATGCCGGATGTGATGATCGATATGCGGATAGCCGCTTATGCCGCCGGTCTGGGTGAGTTCGGGTGGAGCAAGATGTTTCTCACCCCCGAATTCGGGCCTGCCCAACGTTTTGTCGCTTTGCTTACGGATGCACCCTTGGAACCGGATCCGATTTTCACCGGAAAGATATGTGACCGCTGTAAACTTTGTGTAAAAGCCTGTTCTGGCAACGCAATTTCCGCCACGGAAACCGAATCAATTACTGTTGCCGGACATAAACAGGAATGGGGGAAACTCGACTGTACCGCCTGTTCCGTCGCCTACCGGGGAGGGAAAGCGGAATACAATCCTTTTATGCGGCCGGAAGCAAATGAAGCAGAATACAAAGATAATTATTGCGGACGTCCGAAACTGGACGAATATTGCGGCTATCCGAAGCTTTTTGAACACAATGCCGCATTGGAAGGAGCACGTGGCTGTATGCGCGAATGCCTTATCCATCTGGAAGAAAAAGGGATATTGACCAGGAAATTTGCAAATAAATTCCGTCATCGCCTCCCTTGGCGATTGGACTCAAAAGTAGAAGACGTCCAGAATGGGGAAACCCTATCCGAAATTGAAAGATATGGGAAAGAATGACAGGAATCGACAATACATGCCCATTTTCATTGCTTTTCTACGGTTCCAAGAACTGCGGGGTCGGGTCATAAACTTATGAATAAGATTTCTCTTCTATTTATTTTTACTGCAATCATGCTTGGAACATTTATAAATCAATCCTCCTGTGCCGACGATATCAAGATCGGTGAGGTTAATATCCGCGATGTCCTCATTCTCGATGACATGCAACGCGAAAAACTTCTGCGGATTGTGGAGCAGGAGCCGGAGGCAGGAGCTCTTTTTGATGCCAAACTTAAAGCTGCAAAGAATTTGCTCGAGTTATCTCCCAGGCCAATTGGGGTCATCTGCTACGAAGGGCTTGTCAATACTGATTCAAGGCGAATTCGCACGGTTGATCATCTGAAGGATATGGATTGTGTTGCAGGACTGTTTGAGATATGGCAGGTAAAAGGCGACAGGAAATATTACGAGAAATGCCGAGAATATATTTTGGCTTGGGCGAAGACCTATAAGCCGACCGGCAACGACGTGAATGAAAACAAGCTCATGCCTCTTATTGTTGCATATGCTGCTCTTCGTAAGGATTTTGACGCCTATAACAAAAAACTTGTAGATGATTGGCTCAACGATATTGCAGGAAAGCATATGGCTGAATGGAAAAATGATTCCAATAAATGGCAGAACAACCGGCACACTAAAAGGATTCGCATCATTGTATCCATCGGAATTGCACTCCAGCATAAGGAATGGATTTCAAAGGCATGGGATGATATTCGGGTGTTTGTTTCAAAAGGACTCTATCCTGACGGTACGAGTTATGATTTACACCAACGCGATACGCTCACATATCATATCAGCGCACTACGTCCGCTTGTTGACTTGTCTCTTCTTTCCATTCAAGACGGCAATGACTTATATAACTGGGAATCTCCTGAGGGGGCATCGATCCGTCGTTCCGTCGAGTATGTAATACCTTACGCAGATGGGACAAAACTCCGACAGGAATGGAAAAATTCAAAGGTTGAACTTGACCGGCGCAGGGCTGAGGCAGGCCTGGAAGAATACCGACCTGGACGTTTCTTTGATCCAAAAGATGCAACTGGACTTTTGGAGAGGGCATCTGCATTTGATCCATCCTTAATTCCATTGGTCGCCAAGCTTATGGACAGTTCCGCAAAAAAATTCCCTTCTTGGAGAACCGTTCTCAATTCAACCTATGTAATTCCTGATAACGATAAGAGAGGGACAGCCCCTTAGCAGAGAACGCCTTTATGGAGATGACCGCGGGCTGCTACGGCTAGCACTGGAATGTGGAGCAATTCTTTGCAAATTGCAGATGCGTTACCTCAGAGACTCTTTCAGAAAGTGTTGCACTTGTTTTTAGAATTCACTATATATTATCAAAGCATCACATTGCCATTCAATATTTTGCATGGAATGGCACCAATGCTTATTTGCCATTCAATATTTTGCATGGAATGGCACCAATGCTTATTCACAGTCTGGAGGAACCAGCTGGACTGAAATTCCACCGTCGACCAGCAGCCCTACGCCATTGATCCTGGCTGCCTTCTCGGAGGCAAGGAAAAGAACTGCATCGGCAATATCGCTTCCGGATGCTTCCTTCCCAAGTGGAATGTTGGCACGGCGCCTTACTGCTTCGGTCGTGAGTTTCGCCCAACGGTCAGTATTTATGTAGCCGGCAACAACGCAGTTCACCCTGATCCCTTTCGGACCCAGTTCCAGCGCCATCGCCCGTGTAAGCGAATTGATCGCCCCCTTGCTTGCGACATACGCGGTACGTTTCAGGATCGCACGCTCCGCAGTATTCGAACCGATATTGACAATTGCGCCTGCCCCCTGCTTGAGCATCATCCTGGCGGCGCACTGCGAGCAGTGAAATGTCCCGAACACATTGGTCCGGAAAACTTCCTCGAGCATGCTTAGCGGAGTGTCCACAAGCGAATATCCGACGCCTTGTATTATGGCATTGTTCACGAGCACGTCCAGGCGTCCGCATTCCCTCCTGATCTTTGCGAACATCGCATCAACCTGTTCCGGAATGGAAATATCGGCCGTTACTTCAACTACTTTGACACCGTAAGCATCCCTGAGCCGCTTGGCCTCCCGTGACACATCCTCCTCCTTGCGTCCGTTCAACGCAACTACTGCCCCTTCCCTGGCAAAAGCTTCGGCTATCGCCAATCCGGTATTGCGCACCGCGCCGGTAACTAGAACAACCTTGTCCTTGTAACTCATGTAATTATTCCTTTATTTATTTTTTCCATACCAGCCCTGGCTGTCATTCGGACGGATCATGGTCAGATCACCGTTGAAATGACGCAGATTGTGAGGCTTATACGGATGTTTTAAAATTTCCTCCTCATTTATATCAATGCCCAGCCCTGGCAGATCCGGTATGCGCATCATGCCATTCGAAAATCCTATCTTCTCCGTTGTAAGCAGATGCCTGTATGGCACATCATTGGACATAGTCTCCAACATGTGGAAATTAGGAGTGCACGCGGCAATCTGCAGGGTTGCGGCGTTTGTGACAGCTCCGATCGGGTTGTGCGGACAGAACGGCAGGAAATAACATTCCGCCATGGCCGCAATCTTCCTTACTTCCAGTATTCCGCCGCAATGTGAAAGATCCGGCTGGAGATAGTCAGCGGCCCTTTTTGTGAGGAGCTCCTTGAAATCCCAGCGCGTATACAGCCTCTCCCCCGCAGCAATGGGAATGTTTATCCTACTCTTGACATCCGCCAGTCCATCGAGATCACACGGCGGTAACGGTTCTTCAAACCATGTGATGTCAAATTTCTCAAGAGCCAGCCCTACACGTACGGCTGTTGGAACATTGAATCTGCCATGCCCTTCAATCAGGAGCTGGATGCCAGGCCCGACCGCTTCGCGGACAGCCGCGACACATGTCATGGCAGTATCGAATTCTTCAGAAGTCAGGTTCAGGTAGGCGGAACCGAAAGGATCCCATTTGAGAGCCTTGAACCCAAGCTTCACCGTCTCTTTCGCCTTTGCTGCGAAATCCGCAGGCGTGCGCGAGCCGGCAAACCAGGCATTTGCATAGCATGGCACCTCATCGCGCATCTTCCCGCCAAGGAGCTGATAGACGGGAACGCCCAATGCCTTTCCCTTGATGTCCCACAACGCCATTTCAATTCCGGACAATGCCGTGGTGAGGACAGGTCCACCGCGCCAATATGCGTCCCGATGGTTCTCCGACCAGAAACCCTCGATATTGTGGGGATCCTTGCCGATGATGTATCTTTCAAGCTCACGGACCGCAGCTTCTACAGCAAGTTCACGGTGTTCAAGCGTCGCTTCCCCGATTCCGTAAATGCCCTCGTCGGTCAGCACCTTCACCAGCACCCAGTTTGTCCGATAGACATCACAAATAAAAGTTTTTATTCCAGTGATCTTCATGTAACCCTCCCAGCTTTATTTTTTCCTGTCCCATGAAAAAATATATTCATGTGTTCTTTTAACTCAACCTATTCTAAATCTTATACAATTTCGTCAAAAACACGTACGTAATCGACTATAAAACAGTCAGGCAGAACCGCCTTTTTCAGTTCCTCGGAAGGCGTGTCCCCTTCACGATAACCATTGCATTCGGTAGAGATCAGGACAAACTGCTCGCAATCTGAAACCGGACCGTCCACGCGCCACGATTCCTTGCCGTCGACATAGTAGATGTAACCGTTGCGGGACCAGTCCAGACCAAACACATGGAATCCATCCGGCGTATCCTCCAGCTTGCGTTCGCCCGAAGCCGCCTGCTGGTGGTCGAGCCCATAGCCGTTCCAATGGTTGTTGTGGTAGACAATTCCGTCACGGGTGAAGTTTTCCATTATGTCAACTTCCACTCCGGACTGCACCGGGTTGAGCGTTGATCCGATGGTGGGCGACTGGAGCCAGAAGGCGGCCCACCAGCCGGGCTGTGTCGGTAGTTTGCAGCGGCATTCATAATATCCGTATTTATGCATGAACTTCGGCTGTTCAATCTTGGCGATAGGCCATTTGAACTTGCCATACGCCTCGCCGGGGCGATCCATGAAATTACTGCCCGTCTGAAGATGAGGAGAATAAAATTGTCCGTCCTTTTCATAGAGTTTGAGGAGAAGATTTCCCTTCCCATCCAGTTCGGCGCCGTCCTCGGCAAATGTCTTGTGCCTCTGCTGCATGAGATGAAGGCGGAAATCCCATTTTGAACGGTCAAGCGCATCACCGTCGAACTCGTCGCTCCAGATCAGTTCCCATTTCTTTCCAGAAGGCAATAGGCTCTTCACATGCTTTATCTGATTTATCTTTTTCATATTCCCCTTCCTAATTGATTTTAACTATTGAACGATCTGTAATTATCA
Organism: Lentisphaerae bacterium GWF2_50_93; assembly: GCA_001804815.1. Taxonomy (GTDB): domain Bacteria; phylum Verrucomicrobiota; class Lentisphaeria; order Victivallales; family GWF2-50-93; genus GWF2-50-93. The sequence goes on along the minus strand of MHBI01000014.1, from coordinate 983 downwards.
GAGGATCAGTACTGAACGGAAGCGGCTTGAAATGCCTGATCCCTTCCGCATTCGGATCCGGATCCATCCATGTTTCACCGCATGTGCGTTTGTCAAAATCATATTTCACGGCATAGACCTCCTGCGAAACCGGCTCGATCAGGACGGGATTTTCCAGACAAAGATCATTATCCATCCAGAACATCATTTCAGCCTGCCTTACTACAGGATCATTTTCCAGCGACTCGGGAATCCACCAGGCATGGACTGGAACATTTCCTCTTATAAAATTCGCATGCCAGGTAGTGGCCTTAGTGGCGCGTGGATCGGCAGTGTCATCAAGCACGCTCATGTGGGCCGCTGTCCGGCCGTTTGCCGGTTCCATGGGATCACAGAGCAAAGTGCATAATGTCTGCAGGGCGTAATATGAAGGTTTGGGAGATCCATCCTTGAGGCGGACAAGTCCGTAATGGAAGGTCTCCTTGAAAGCCGCATAGTGCGCGAAGTCCGCCATGTGGAAATAGCTGCTCATGGAACAGCCGTTGTGCAGTTCGAGCAAAGTCCGGCGCAAAAGCATGCGGGCCTGGATATCCTCGCTGAATTTCATTGTTGACAGGGCACCGACACCGCGCGCCTTCTCAGGAACAAAAGACTGCACGCCCGCCTCTCCCTGCCAGTACTCAAGCGAAGGCTTGTACTTCTCCAGAAGATGGCGGAAGGCGGCAATTTCCTGAGTGCTGTGCCTCTCGGGGATCGATTTGTAGCCATGGTATGTGATAATGTCAATCAATTCATGAAGTCCGGCCTTCATGCAATCTTCGAGATACTTGAGACTCCATGCGGTCATGCCCCAGGCAATGGCGCCGCCTATGAGCTTGGCATCAGGCTGCTCCTCGCGCAAGGGGCCGGCGGTAAGCCGCACCAGGTCTACATAATCAGCCGCTTTCGGCTGGCATTTCCAGAAGCTCAGCAGATCAGGTTCGTTCCAGACTTCATAGTGGGTT
>MHBI01000013.1 GCA_001804815.1 Lentisphaerae bacterium GWF2_50_93 | reverse complement strand
TGCTGCCTATGGCAAGCGACTCCGACCATATGGCTTCCCTGGCGTGATAATTGCTCCTTATATAATCCTCGAGAGTCCTCTCGTACCATTTCCTGAATTCCTCGGTCTCCCCCTTGTGCCCGAGGCATTTCAGGAGCTGGCCCATGTCGACGATCCGATATCTGTGTCTTTTTCCGGTCAGTTCGTGATAAGCGGATTCCGCCCATCCGGAAGGATGGGTGCATTTCCTGGCCCTCACCATGTTCATGTCGATATAGAAGATGCACCGCGACAGGTGACCGCCATCCTGGATCATCGTCGGATGGTAGCGTCCCCTCCAGAATGCCCCCTCCCTTCTTTTCCTGAGATTATAGTCCCTTGCTGAATTCCCCTGGATGTACCTCATCGCCCCGGAAACCTCCGTGGCCGACCCAGCATGGAAAAGAAGATGCACGTGGTTGCTTGTCACAATATAGTCCAGTACGGAGACATCGTACTTCCCTGCCGCCTCCCTGAGCCTGCGCAGATAGCGTCTGCGGTCCTTCTGGAACTTCAGGAGGAGACGTCGCTCCTGGCAGCGATGAGTCACGTGGTAGCAGCACGGCTCATTCCGGTTTTTACGAGGATGCCCCAAACTTTATTCTCCGTAATGTTGAATATATCCAATTGGGTTTAATTTGGTCGGAATATCAGTAAAGACAAGCCTTAAACGCACTATTTGGCGCTATTTTAAGCGTTTAAGGCTGATATTTGGGATTTAACTCATCGCATAATGCTGACATTAAACATCATAAGTGCTAACGACACCGCTTAAATAGCCGAAGCGTTTAAGGCTGATATTTGGGATTTAACTCATCGCATAATGCTGACATTAAACATCATAAGTGCTAACGACACCGCTTAAATAGCCGCTTAAATAGCATAATGCTGACATTAAACATCATAAGTGCTAACGACACCGCTTAAGGCTGAAACGACACCGCTTAAGGCTGATTGTTAATGTGAAATTGCCCTGAGGAAATTCCCTGAGTAAATCTTCTTTAATGAATCCCTGTCCAACTTGAGCCCTCTGCCAGAGAATACTTCGTTGTCGGTCTCAAGGAATTTTCTCATTTCAGCTATTCTTGCTGCGCTGCAGTTCAAATGCTCCCGCGAGTTGCCGTCCGATGGAGCGGTGTTGTCCGTTCCGAAAAATATCCTGCCAGAATATTTCATGAAAAAGGATTTCCATGCGGAGGGATGTTTTGAAAAATTATGGTACATCTCGTAGCCGGGTGTGATATCGAAGGAGACATTTTTCCATTTGTCCATGAACTCTGATGCTTTCCCGACATCAGCCGACATGAAATAGAAATGGGCGAGGATCAGCTTCAGCTTCGGGAATTTCTTCAGCACTCCTTCTGTCTCTGCATAAAGCTGTTCCTTCGATGGAAAACTTCCATCACCCCAGAACCAGCCGTGCTCTTTCGCAAAATCAGAAGCTTTATCAGGATCCCAGAATTCCTCCGGATCCGCCACGTGCAATATGATTGGAAAGGAATTCTCCTGCATGTACGAGTAATATGAATCGAATATTGACGAATCGATTGGTAATCCGAGTGTCTTCCTTGCATTCGGCTTGCCTTCAAGCATCTTTATCCCGTCAGCTCCGGCATCGAAAAGCTTCTTCGCCTGTTTCGCAAAATCAACTTTGCCTTTGAGGTAGGACTTGTCTGAATAGTCCAGACCCCCGAAGAAATATATCTTGCCGGGATTCTCCATCTTGAGCTTCAAGGCCTCTTCATTGTAGAAATGCTCGCCGTGCGCAAGCCCCTTCGGAATAGATGCTATGCAGATTCCGTCAAGACCGGATTTCATCATCAGGTCTTGCAGGAAGTCCTCGCAGTCCTTGCCGGCATAAGCATGGAAATGCGAATCGATTATTTTCCCGTTATACATCTATTTCTTCATATCAGCGGTTATTTATCGTAGTGCCAGGCCAGTCGTCGGTCCGGAAAGGAACCGCCGGCAGACCTTCCTTGTTATATAGGTTGCAGCCTTCAGGATTGTTCGCCCAGGCATACCTTGCAGCGACAGGTTTTTTCACCTCTTCGCTCCATACAATGACCTTGTCTCCGTCTATCTTCGCCTTCGCCCATACAAAGACCTTGCTCGCCGTGGCGGAGCCTTCTGGCGAAGACGGGTCATCACCGGCAATTGCGAACTGCTTGAGATCGCCGTCCTTGGCGACAAGCCCGCCTCCAATGTTCTTGAAGCTCAGGACGATCTTGTCCCCGTCGACCTTCATTGAATCATATGTCGGTCCCGAAAAAACCACATCCTGGCCGTAGGCGACTTTCAACGCCGAGAGCTCGAGGCGTTTGCCGACATCCTGCTTGTTGCGTGGATGGATGTCCTTCGCGTCGCCGATGTCTATCGCCAGGGCGAGTCCGCAGTCCTTGACTCCTGATGCTGTCATTGACTGCGCCTCGCGGAGTTCCGCCCATCCCGATTCCTCCGGCTTTGCGGCTGGAGCCAGGAAGTTTGCAAGCTGGACTATGAGGAACGGGAAATCCCTTCCTGGTTCAGCCTGGGCCCATTCCCTCCTCCAGTCGTTGATCATTGCAGGAAGGAGCTTCCTGTACTGGTATGAACGCCCGGTATTGGAGCATCCCTGGTACCAGATTGCGCCTTTTATGGCGTATGGGATTATTGGATTTATCATTCCATTGAAAAGAGTCGCTGGAGCATTTGGATTGTCGGGTCCCATCGGGGCCTGCGGCCTCATGTTTGAAACTACAGAATATTCAACCTTGTACTTCCATGGACCGGAAATCACGCTGTTCTCATCTCCGAGCCGTATCGTCATATCCTTGGACTGGCCTCCGAATCCGCCACCGCCGAAATGATCAAACACCCTTACTGCAAGACAGTTCTTCCCTTCCTTCACAAGATTTCCGGGAATGGTGTACTTGCGCGGGGCCTGCCAGAAATTTGGAGTTTCCTCCCCAGTTGTTCCGACCTGCGTACCATTGAAATAGGTCACATCGAAATCATCGATAGAACCGAGTGACAGCGAAAGATCCTTGCCGGCCCATTTCCCAGGAATTTCAACATCCCTCCTGAACCATACCGCTCCGTCTATGTTCATGATGCTCTCCCACATGCACGGGAGCTTCATCGTCTTCCAGTCCGCATCACCGAAATCCTGTTTCGCCCAGCCTTGCTCAAAACCCTTGTTGCCGGTATCCTTTATCCTTTCATCATCCTTCCTTGAACCTTTGTTCTTCTCCCATTCAGCCAGCTCCTTCTTGTAGTTTTCCATCGATGCGCTGGTGAGGGAGGAGGCATATCTCTCGGTTATCGGTGAAAGGTCAGGATCGCTTTCAAGCGTCTTGAAGGTTGTCCAGGTCTCCGCAGGCGTCCCACCCCAGGAAGTGTTTATCAGGCCAATCGGAACTTTCAAATCCTTGTTCAATTCACGTCCAAAATAGTAACCTACGGCCGAGAATCCGCCGACAGTCTCCGGCGAGCATACTTTCCATTCGCCCTGAAGAGTCTTTATTGGAGTGCCAGCTGGCTTCTTTGCGACCGTGAAAAGCCTGATCTCCGGATATTTCGCGTCCGCGATCTCCTGCTGCGCGTTGTTCGTGTTGGAGACCACCCATTCCATGTTCGACTGTCCGGAGCAGATCCAGACATCACCCACGAGGACATTCTCGAACTTAGCGTTGCCGTTGTCGGATGAAACTTCAAGAATACTGGAAGTCGAGTTCTCTTTCATGGTGTCAAGAATCGCCATCCAGTCGCCCTTCGCATCCGCCTTGGCTTTCTTTTCCTGGCCAGCGAACTTCGCTGTCACTTCGGAACCCGGTTTCGCCACGCCCCAGATCTTCACTGGAATTCCGCGCTGCAGCACCATGTTGTTCGAGAACATCGTATGCACTTTCAGCCCGGCAGGCGCTGCGGCCTCATCGGCGGCAAGACAGTTGAACGTCAATAACGCGGCTCCAAATAGAAGCCCCAGCAGACTCTTTCTCATAACTCCCCTTTCTTTGATTAAGTAGGACGGGCTTTTCAGCCCGTTGCTTTTTTAATTTTTAACAGGCTCGAAAGCCTGTCTTACTATTATATTCAAGATCTTTTCCGCAAGCGATTTCTTGCTCTGCAGCGGTAGCGTGATCTTCCTTCCATCCCTCGAGATCAGTGTCGCGGCATTGTTGTCCGACGTAAAGCCCCTGTCCTTTTTTCCGACTTCGTTTGCAACTATCCAGTCAAGATTCTTCTTTTCCAGCTTTGATTTAGCGTTCCTGATCAGATCCGAAGTCTCCGCGGCGAAACCGACGAGGGTCTGTCCCTTCTTCTTTGTCTTTCCTAGCCCGGCCAGGATGTCCTCGGTCTTTTTCAGCTTTATCGACATCGATGGATTTTTCTTTTTAATCTTGTCCTTTGCGAACTTCGCAGGCGTGTAGTCGGCTACCGCGGCAGCCATGATGATGAGGTCTGCGGATTTCGCAAGCCTGCGGACTTCACACGCCATCTCAGCGGCGCTTTCAACACTGACGGTCTTGACGGATTTGGGAGGTGTAAGCGATACGGGGCCGCTGACAAGCGTCACCTTGTTGCCTTTATTAGCTGCGGCTTCCGCCAGGGCGTAGCCCATCTTGCCGCTGGAATAGTTCGATATGTATCTGACCGGATCGATCTTCTCGCGGGTCTGCCCGGCTGTAATTAGAATTTTCATAAGACCTTAAATATTAACCACAGAACACACAGACTACACAGAAAATATGAATTTGTTTTTTAGGCTTATGATAAAAATTCTGTGTGTTCTGTGTGTTCTGTGGTTTGAAATCCTATTTTAGTTCTTCCAGAATTCTTGCGAGGATCGCAGGGACTTCCTCCATGCGGCCTTCGCCATTGTCGCCGCAGGCGACCCTGCCTGCTACTGGTCCGATGAATTCCACACCCCTGCTTTTCAATATTTTCACATTCTTCTGGACGGCCGGATGCTTCCACATCTTCGGGTTCATTGCAGGAACAACAACAACTTTGCCGGTATGGGAAAGCGCATAGGTTGAAAGAGCATCGTCGGCGATACCGTTTGCAAGCTTGCCGATGAAATTCGCGGTGCAGGGGACGACTGCGAGGAGCTTCGCACGATCGGCAAGCTCTATGTGTCCTGGCTGCCAGTCCGGCATTGCCCACAGGTCCGTGATGACAGGATTGCGGGAGAGCGTCAGGAAGGTCTGCGGTCCCACGAGCTTCTGTGCGGAGGCTGTCATGATGACAACGACGTCCTTGCCCTTTTTGACAAGCTGGCTTGTCAGATCGGCCGCCTTGTACGCGGCTATCGAACCAGTGACTCCAATCACAACTGTGCTTTTCATAAAATTTTCCTAAGTTATAAATTCCGCTTCGAAATTTATTAAGTATAGAACCCCGAATCCTCGAGTCTCTTGGTGCTTTTGTGGAGAATGTCGAACAACGTTTCAAGATCCTTCACAGTCTGTTCTACTTCCTTGTTTATCACAAGATAGTCGTAGTCGCGCCAGTGGTCGAGTTCGGATTTGGCGGTCTCGAGCCTTTTCATAATGACTTCCTCTTTTTCAGTCCCTCTTCCGCGCAGGCGCTTTTCGAGTTCGCCGAAGCTTGGAGGCCCCAGGAATACGAATTCGGTGCATTTCTCCAGGAGGGAATATTGTTTTGAAGACTCCCTTATATGGAACGCGCCCTGGATGTCGATATCGAGGAGGACATCCTTGCCCGCACGGACACGTTCGATGATTTCAGATTTCAGAGTGCCATAGAAGTTGCCGTGGACCTCGGCGTATTCAACGAACTCGTTGTTCTTGATCTTGCGCTGGAAATTCTTCTGGTCGATGAAATAATAGTCCCTGCCGTCGACTTCGCCGTTGCGGGGTTCGCGGGTGGTGCATGAGACGGAAAAGCACAGCCCGGGATTCCTCTGTCTGAGCAGATTGCAGACGGTCGACTTTCCGGCGCCGCTGGGTCCGGAGAGGATCATCGCTATTCCAAGTCTAGGTGGTTTCATGGTTGTAATAGTCCGATTTTCAATTATTGGATAAATACCCTTTTCTTCAAACATATAATATACCCCATAAACGTATTATAAGCCAGTATTCTTGCGATAGTTAGGACGGATACCCATTTCCCCTGCCAGCTTGTCTGGGAGAAAATAGAGATTATCAGCTATTGTTGCTGTCTGCCACACGTACTTCCCCCTTCGCATCCGGCGATGTTCACTGCCGGATGCGAAGGGGAAGGTTTGATTCTTCTGTTTTAGCCCGAATAATCTGTTACTCCTGCCGGACAAGCCGGCAGGGGGTGTCCTATCTTTATCCGTTGCTTATTTGCTGCCTTTGCGAACTTCGCGTTCTTTACTTTGCGCCCTTTGCGGTTAATTTTATGGAATTGAAGACCGACTGCCGAAGACTGACGACTGGAGATTTTTTATGAGTTTCAATCCTGAAAAACCGTACAACGAGCTGCCTCTGCTTCCGCCAAAAGCGGAGGTGGAGACCAGGACCATCCTCAAGCAGGTCATAAAATCAAGGGCCGCCCTGGCCGAGCTCAACGGCAAGGCCCTCATCATTCCGAACCAGGACATCCTCATCAACAACATCACTCTCCAGGAAGCCAAGGACAGTTCGGAGATTGAAAATGTCTTTACGACCAGCGACAATCTGTTCAGGGCGTTTTCCGCTAACATGAAGAACACCGATCCGGCAACGAAGGAGGTCCTGAGCTACCGCGAAGCCCTCTGGGCCGCCCATACCGAACTCCAGGAATCGAAGAAGTTCACGACAGCGCTTTTCATAAAGATCGCACAGCAGCTCAAGGAGTCCGACACCGCAATCCGCAACGAGCCGGGAACAAAGGTCCAGAGCAGGAAGAGCGGAGAGACCGTCTACACGCCTCCAGAAGGTGAAGCAGTCATACGCGGGAAGCTGAAGAACCTCGAGACGTTCCTCAACGACGACAGCTTCAGCGATTTCGATCCGCTGGTCAAGATGGCGGTAGCGCATTACCAGTTCGAGGCGATACATCCTTTCTTCGATGGCAACGGCAGGACCGGCAGGATAATAAATGTCCTTTTCCTTGCGAGCAAGGGCCTGCTTGATCTTCCCGTCCTCTACCTGAGCAGCTACATCATCCGTAAGAAGGCCGCGTATTATTTCCTGCTGAGGGGCGTGACCGAGAAAAACGACTGGGAAAGCTGGGTGCTCTACATGCTCCAGGGAGTCGAGGAGACCGCGCTCCAGACGATCGACCGGATCGTAGAGATCAGGCAGCTCATGGACGTCACCTGCGAGAAGGTGAAGCAGGAGCTTCCCATCATCTATTCCAAGGAACTTGTCGAAACCCTCTTTGAGAAACCCTACACGAAAATAGAATCACTTGTCAGCAAGGATATCGCCGTCCGCCAGACCGCTTCGAAATACCTCAAGGACCTCGAGGAGATAGGCGTGCTCAAATCCCAGAAATGCGGCAAGGAGACCGTCTACCTAAACACCGAACTGGTCAAGCTGCTGTCGAAACAATAAAATGCAATTAAAAAAGTAGAAAAATGAAACCAAAAACTTATGCATATTTCCAAAAACTTGATGATATTTCACGGCAAAAGGTCAATCTGGTTGATGGTAAAATTATATATGATGAAAAGCTTGATTACTGGTCAGGATTATATAATGAGAAAACTTTTCGTCATGCTTCAGACCGAAAAACCGGATGAGACTTGCTATTAATAGAAAACCGGAGTCAATCTCGATTGCTGCTGGGTTAGGATAAGACACAACTAAAGTTGTGAGGTACTCCTACAGGCTAATGTTTCAATTGTTGGAGTTCACGGCTGTTATGTAAACAGTCAAGCCGCCTCCGCCCCATTTCTTTTATTTTTCCATGTTTTTTTATTGACAGGAGGACAAAAATCCTC
>MHBI01000012.1 GCA_001804815.1 Lentisphaerae bacterium GWF2_50_93 | reverse complement strand
TATCGCCAACTGGAGAGCCGGATGCGGGAAATCCGCCAGTCCGGTTCGGAGGGAGGGGAAGCGCAAATCAATGCGCTTTCCCTACCCCTATCAGGGAGCGTTCACACGCTCGTAAAAACTGGACGAAGAAAATTTTTCCGTTCCGGAAAAATTAACAGGGAAGTCAGTTGTTTGCATGAATGTAAGGAAGAACATGGCGGTTGAAATCAAAAACGAAGTCATTTCGGCGTCTGCCGGGACGGGCAAGACATACCAGCTTGTCAACAGGTATATAAGCCTTCTTGCCGCCGGGATGAAGCCGGAGACGATTGTCGCGCTCACATTCACGAGAAATGCGGCCGGGGAGATATTCGACAGGATCATCAGCCGCATGTCGCTGCTTGTCAAGGAACCTGAAAGGATGAAGACACCGGAGTACGAGGAGATGGGATTGTCCGGGATGACGGGCGACGAGATGCTGGCGATCCTGAGGCGCGTACTGCTGAACATGCATCTTCTGCAGATTGGGACTCTGGACAGTTTCTTTGTAAGGATCATAAAGACTTTCTCATTTGAGTTCGGGCTTTCCGGTGATTTCGAGGTCATAGACGAGAAGATGGTCGAGCAGTCGAAAAGAAGAGTCCTGAAGAACATCCTGTGGAACATTGAATTCACAGACAAGGATACGAGGAGTTCGTTCCTGGAGGAGTTCAAGAAGGCGACTTTCGGCAAGGAGGAGAAGCGGCTTGCCGACATTCTCGGCGACTTTGTCGATTCATATCATTACAAATATCTGTGTGCGCCTGAAGAGGAGATGTGGGGGATTCCGGAGAACATCTGGCCGGATGGATCTGCAGTCCTCAGTTCCCGTGTGAATCCCGAGGAAGAAGTGGAAAAGCTGAGGGGGCTCATTGAAGCCAGGCCCTTGACAGGCAAGCAGCGGGACAAGTTCCTTGAATTCATGGAAATGGCAGGGAACTTCCGGCCTGAGTCGCAGTTGGACTTCGACAATTCCTTTAACAAGAATCTCTTTTCAATAGTCCCCGACCTTGAAGGAGGCAATGCGGAACTGACTGTCGGCACTAAGATCCGTCTCAGCGAAGCGGAGTGCGAATGCCTGCTGAACCTCGCGAGGCATATCATGAAATGCCAGATAAGCGCACAGCTGCACAAGACGGAAGGCATATTCAGGCTGGTCAAAAGGTATGAGGATTTCTACAACATGATGATAAGGCAGTCGGGCATGCTGACCTTCGGGGACATCCCATTCATCCTTTCCCCGGAAACAGGATACGGTGACAATCATTATGCCCTTACATCCAGGACGCCTTCCCCTGATGACAGGCTCTACATCGACTACAGGCTTGATTCGAAATACGATCACTGGCTCATCGATGAATTCCAGGACACCAGCTATCCGCAGTGGAAGATAATAAAGAACCTCATCGACGAGATAATACAGGATGGGTCGGGCAGGAGGAGCTTCTTCTATGTCGGCGATACTAAGCAGGCGATCTATGGATGGCGCGAGGGCGAGGCAAGTCTCTTCAAGGCGATTTATGATGAATACAGCGGGATCTCGGACATAGGCCTGAAGACTCTCAGCAGGTCATTCCGTTCCGGCAGGGAGGTAATCCAGACTGTCAATAATGTCTTCTGCAATCTTGATAAGATTGATGAAGTTCCAGGTGACGTGAAGAATCGCTGGGTCTGGGAGGAGCATTCGCCGAAGACAAGGAACAAGGATGGAAGTCCGTTGCTGGATGGCTATGCCACGTTGATGCAGCTGAACAGGATCCAGGACGAGGGCAGGGTCCAGAAGGATGATTTGATCGCGAGGAAGACCAGGATCATCGTCGGCAAGATCAAGGAGATCTCGCCTTTTGAGCGCGGACTTTCGACGGCTGTGCTTGTGCTTCAGAACAATACAGGCCGACTGATCGCCGAATACCTGCAGGCTGAGGGGATAAAAGTTTCGATAGAGGGCCAGTTCAAACTGACCGATAATCCCGTGGTGCCGGCGTTCCTGTCGCTGTTCAAGTTTGCTGAACACCCCGAGGACAATTTTGCATGGCAGCATCTTTGCATGACTCCATTTGCAGGAATTATGGGCTCTCAGCCGGATGTTTCCATGCAGGTGCTGGACGATGTCTACCAGTCAGGATTCGCGGAGACGATTCAGAAATGGAGCATTAGGCTGGAAAAGGAGGCAAAGATACAGTTCGATGAATTCACAAGACGCAGGATGGACCAGTTCATGTCCGCCGCCGGCATATTCGATCACGGAGGAGGGAAAGGGTGCATTGATTTCATTGAATACATAGAGGCATACGAGATACCCGGAGAGACGGCGGAGGACGCGGTGCAGATAATGACGGTCTACAAGGCGAAGGGGCTGGAATATGATCTTGTGTTTCTTCCTGAGCTGAAGTCGAAGTCCATAGGCAGGGCGGACATGAGCGGCATCAAGGTCAAGAAAAGGCAGGACCTTTCGCCCGAATGGCTCATGTTCATGCCGAACCGGAGGATAACCGAGCTTGATCCGGTTCTCGGAGAGCTGGCGAAGGATATTGACGAGGATTCATGCTATGAGTCGCTCTGTGTGCTCTATGTCGCCATGACCCGTGCGGCCGAGGCCCTCTACATGATTGCCGATCCTCCTCCGAAGACCAAGTCCGAATCCTTCTACCATCAGGACGTCCTGATGAGAACACTTTCAAACAGGAACGATCAGCCTGATGCTGAATTCAGGACCGCATATGAAATTGGAAAGGATGGCTGGTACGGAAAATATCCGATGAAACATGTTTCCGGAGAAACTCATGATGCAAGACCAGCTGTCAACATCAAGTTCGATGATGTGCTGGAGACGCAGACGCCTTCCGGTTCCGAGAAGAGGACAGTTTCGGCAGGCGGGCTTTTTGAGAAAGGTGCCGAAGACGCCAGGGAACTGGGGATTGCAGTTCATGAGCTCTTTGAAAATATCGGATGGCTTGAGGACGCTGACTTGAAGGGGATATGCAGTGAATGGAGGAGGAGCAATGGTTTTTCCGATAAGACTGCCGCGGCCGCGATCGACATCTTCAACAGTTCCATCGGGTCAAAGGAATTGCGAAGTTCGCTGGAGAAGCCCGCAGGAAATCCGGAGCTGTGGCGGGAAAAGAGGTTTGAACTGATTCTTGAAGGCAGATGGATAAGCGGCCAGTTTGACAGGGTGACGATATTGAGGGATCAGAACGGCATCACTGGTGCCGTGATACTTGATTACAAAACGGATCACGTGAGTTCAGAGGAGGATATGGAAAATTCTCTGGAGTCGTATGCACCACAGCTTGAACTCTACAGGAAGGCGCTTGCATTGCTCTTGAACATCCCGGAGAAGAATATTTCCGCCAGTCTCGCATTTTTAAGAACAGGGAAAGTGAACGGAAACTGAATCATAATGTATTGGGCCTATATTTAAGTTGATTGCAAAACGCAGGAAAGTCTTTTTATGGAGATAAAACTTGTAGGAGTTCACAACTTTAGTTGTGTCTTTGCTTCAGCAATACATATGGCTATAGTCATGAATTTCTCATATGAGGTATTTTCAAAAGTTCGATTCCGGAGAGTAGCGCAAGCCTCCGGCTTGCGTAAAAACAAGCCAGAGGCTTGTTCTACTTCGAGTTTTGAAATCAGCTCATCTAATTAGATGGTGGAGGATAAATGAACGTTGAAATCCAGAAATTCGTAGAAAAGCATTTTGCAGTGCTCGTATATTGTTTTGCTCTGACCCTGTCTTTGATGCTCCTCTACAACATCCGTTCGTTCGGACTTCTTCCGCTGCCGATCGAAGGCACCGATCAGAAGACCATGCTTTTTACGGCGGCAGACCTCTACAAGATGAAACTGCCTGAGGGCGTATACCGTTTTTCGCCTGGATACACTGTGTTCCTTGCCGGCCTAGTTGCAGTCGCCCAGGGGAACCTGGTTATTATGCGCGTACTCCAGGCCGCGCTCTGCGCAATGATTCCGGTCATGATCTACTGGCTCGGACTCAGGCTTAGGATCGGAAGGGAGAAGGCGCAGATTGGGGCACTGATATATTGCTTTTACGGACCTGCGTCCCTGATAACGCTCGATTTCCTGCGGGAGGCTCCACTTGCACTCTGCTTCATAAGCTATGTGTATTTCCTGCTCAGGGCTGCCACTTCCAGAAGGACTTTTTATTTTGCGCTTGCCGGAGTCTTTGCCGGATTATGCGTCCTGGGAAGGGAGAATTTCATTCCAATAGTCTTTCTGCCCGCGGCTGTCTTCATGTTCAGCAAGTTCCGGGCGAGGATCAGGATGAAGCAGGTACTTGCATATCTTCTCGCCTTTGCGTTGCTGATATCTCCGGTCATCATGTATAATCTCGTGAGGTTCAACAGTCCGACCATCATTCCGGGAAACCTGAAGAACGTTCTCAGCTTCTATTACGGGGAACGGGTGAAGGAGGACAATTCCTTCGCCGTTGAGGTGGTTGTCAAGAACATGCCTTCCCAGATCGTGAAGTTCTGTTCGTCCTACGAAATCCCAAACAGCCTGTCATTCTATGCGCACAGGGACGTGGTGGACATCCTGTGGATTTTTCCCCTGACGTTCAATCTTATTCTTGCGCTGGCCGTTGCGGTGCTGTGGCTTTACAGGCGGAACAAGGGGGTGCTCTGTGTTTCTATTTTCGTCCTGGCGTATCTCATGACGATGATTTATTTCGAGATGTTCTACAGGTTCAGGATTCCGTGCGTGCCGCTGATATGCGTGCTTGCCGGGGCGTCTCTTGGATATATCATCCGGAATATCAGGAAGGGCGGTGTCATATTGACAGCCGTGATCGTCGTACTTGTTTTTGCGTTCTCATACTCGGATTCCGACAAGAACAGGACTTCGCAGGAGAAGGTCGCCACTGCGCAGGTCATCATCCAGACCATGCAGCTTGGAAAAGCCGAGGCGTACATCCAGAAGCTGGACTCGCAGGGGATCGACACAAGGCAGCTCAAGGCTATGCTCTCCGACTACTCAAAGAAGTGATGGTCCAAGGAATTCGCAGTCTTGCCGGGTCAATACGGTTCTGTTATCGAATAGCCGAGGATGGTCTTGGCTTCCCGTCCGACCTGGTATATCATATTCATTTCATTTTCGGTATCATCCCAGTTGACGCCTGAGGCTGATATGATGACTGTCACGTCCTGTATTGGATCGCAGAATGCAGCTGTCAGGTATCCATTGTGTCCGCCTGTGTGTCCGTAGCCAAGTCCGTCCGTACAGAAGATTCCCAGGCCATAAGCAACTGCCGTTCCTGCAGTCATCTGGCTGACGGTGCCGGAAGAAAGGCCCGCTTTGCCCTCGATGAGACGCCTCATCCAGTTGCCCAGGTCGGTCGGAGTCGTGATCATATTCCCTTCCGCAACGTGCGGTGACATATTGTCGAGGGTGGCTTCTTTCAGCGTATTTGAGGAATAATCATATCCGGTCTCAAATGCTGCTGGTATGCTGCGGTCCGTACCCAGATGTGGAAGCGTTGTCTGGTCCATGTGGTTTGGCTCAATCAGATAATGGCTGACAAACTCGCCGTAGCTTTCCCCTGAAACCCTTTCAATTATTTTGCCCAGCAGGGAATAGCCGGTGTCGCTGTATGTAAAGGAAGTGCCCGGCGCAAAATAGCTCAGCTGGTTTGTGGACACCACCCCGAGCAATTCATCGAATGTGAAAGTGTGTTCCATTCCGCCTGGAGTGCCCTTGACATAATCGAGATAGTTCTGGCCTGCATATGGAACTGGCTTGTCGGCCGGTATGTCGCTGTTGGTGATGTCAAAGACTCCGGCGCGGTGCTTGAGCAGCATTCTAATCGTGATGCTTCCCTTGTTGGGGATATTGTACTCGGCGGTATCTGGAACATAAGGTTCAGCCGAACCGGGAATAGGAGCAGTGATGAGATCGTCGATGTTCAACAGCCCTTCCTGCTGCAGGAGCATGATTGAGGCGGCGGTGAAGGTCTTGGTCACGCTCGCGCAGCGGAAATGCGAGCTTTCTGTTCCTCCCGGCATATTGTTGGACACATAAAAAGTCCCTTTCGGGCATATGACATACAATGCGAGGCCGCCGTTCCATCCGGGTTTCCCCGACCAGTAGTTCTGCCAGTATCTGGACACCATGGAATTCAATTCAGCCGTGATTTGCCGGTCAACGGCGATGCAGTCTGCGGCCAGGTTGAATTCACGGGCGCCTCCGTCGACCTTGACCTTGATTATTTTTGATGCGACGTAGCCGAATTTCCTGTCCTCCACGAATGAGACCGATGAATTGTTGTCTGCGAGATTCGCAAGCGCCTCCAGCTGTTCGCGTGCAATGAGGGAGACTCCCCTTATCCCCGATATGTCTTCGCCGGGATTGCTCAATGCGGCAAATGAGACTATTCCGGTTTTTCCGGCTAGGATATCGGATCTCTGCGCGTCTCCTACGATCCCGAGCGCGTTTAGGTTGTTGAGCACTGTGCTCTTTTTGCCGGGCGATACATGGACAAGCAGAGGGTAGGGCCTGAGCGCCGGTGAAGCGACAAGGTCATTTCCGCAGCCTGCTCCGTCGAAACCATAGAAAAACAGGTAGAGCCCGTCGTCCAGCTTGCTGAGGATGTCAGTGTCCAGGGAGGTCTTCCCAAGCGTGCCCTCAATCCAGAGAACTTCGGAGTCAGGGTCAATGGCGCCGTCCTCCCATCCCTGGCGGATGTTGAGGTAGTTCTGCATGTTGATTGTCTCTTCGGGCGTCAGCGGACTCGTCAAACCAGGCAGATACGACGAGAAATCGAAGAAGCCCTCGGGTTCCCAGCTGTCCTTCCTCGTGAAGACGGTATGCGTTGCGGTTCCCTTGGCCACGTCTGGCAGCGTTGTGAAGAAGAAATCGAATTCGTGCGCGCCTTCCCTGTCAATGTTCGAAGAGAAGGTCCAGAACCCGCCGGCATCAGTTTTTGCCTTGAGCCATGTGCTGAGGCCGGTGATAGGATTTCTCGCCTGCAGGTTGAGCCCGGCAATGCCCGCGCCGGACTTGTCTACGACCTTGCCTTTGAACTTAACCGTGAAGGGAGGCGTGAGGTTGTTGGCGGGAACTTCCGTCAGGACAATATTGCTGACCGAATAGCACTGCGCTGAAAGCGTGACGTTGGCGTAATCCGTGGTCCCATAGAGCAGCACGTACCATGTGCCTTGTGCCGGGTTGCTGACTGTCAGGGTCTTGCCTCCGGCAATGGCAGCGCCCTTGGCATTGTATGACGAGAGCTTAGGATATGAGGCCAGTTTCACGTAGAGGTCGCAGTTGTTCGAGGAAGAAGTCCCGGTGAGATTTACAACAAGCCTTGTTGCCGCGTCCGGAACCTCGAAGGAATAAAATTTGTAGCTTCCCCTGGCGGCGCCTGCGCTCACTGTTTCACCGTCGGTTATGGCCGTGCTTGCGGATTTCGCAAATCCCGACATCGAATTGCTCGGCACGCTGGTCGCGTCGGCATCGTCGTTGTTCGCCTTCACCCAGTACCAGTATGTGGTATCGGGAACTGCCGTCGCATCATCGCAGGATATGTCTGCGGTGGTTGTAAGCAATTGAGAGCTTCCGAACGTATTCACGGTGTTCCTGTAGACCTTGTAGTTCCCGGCAAGGGTCACCATGGACCATGCGACTCTCACAAATCCGAAGTCCCCCTTTGTGGCGCTCTTCATGACCGGAGCTTTAAGCGATGCGATGTTGTCGTTATGATATCCCGAGTCGGAAGGGCTGAAAAGGCTCGTATAGACCGCCTTGTATTTCGCCTTTACCCTGTAATAGTAGGTCGTCGCCTTGACTGCTGCCGCATCATCGTAGAAGAGGTTTCCGGCGGCGTCGAATGTCTGTGGAATATCCGACATGTCCTTGTTCGCATATCGGTAGACTTCGTATCCTGTAGCTCCCGGAACTTCAGACCAGGTGATTCTGACTTTCCCGTAATATGTGCCCTGGCTCGCGTCGATTGATCCCGGCCCCTTGTTGTTCAGGATTCCTGCCGCGCCCAGGCTGAACCCTCCTGTGCCGCTTCCATTCTTGCCCTTTATGAAATAATAATAGGTTGTTCCGGTGGTCAGTGTGTCGCCCATGTTGTCATACGAATATGTCGTCGAACTTCCGCCAGCCACTTCGGTGACAAGGGCGGCGGTAGCGGAATTGTTGACAGTATTCCTGTAGACAAGATAGCTTGTCGCGTTTGTGCATTTCGACCAGGAGACTGCAATCCTGTCAAAATTCGAATTGCTGGCCTTTACTCCTGCAGGGACAGTCGTGGGCTTTTTCAATATGAAACCTGAAACGCCTATGCTCTCCTTTGAAACGCCTACGTAATTGGCGGCCTTGACCCAGTAGTAATATTTGACATCCGCTTCCAGATTCGCATTGTCCTCATATGAACTGTCCGTTGCGTTCCCTATCCTGGAGGCTTCTGCCAGTCGCTTTGTCCTGCTTCTCCATATCTCGTAGTAAGTTGCTCCGGGCGAATCCTTCCATAGCAGGACGATGTTGGAATAGGTTCCCTGGCTTGCAGTCAGGCCGGTGACTGCCAATGGCGCCGTTCCGTAGTACTTCGCGACTATTGAGACTCCGCTGTATGCGGTTTTTCCATAGAGGTGTATCAGGTAGGAGCCTTTGGCAGGATTTACTATGCGGATGATTTCGGGAGAACTGTCAACCAGCGCATGAAATCTTTCCGGACTGCCGTCAAGCCCGGCATCCATGTCGTATGTGCCGCTGCCGCCATATGCCTTGATTTCAAGCAGCGCCTGTCCGGCGGGGACGTCAATCTGGTATGTCTTTGTCGAGGCGGCGGCTCCGGCTATTCCAGTTACCGGCGTTCCGTTCTTCAGGACCTTGGTGATCACATCAGGCCCGGTCGGATGCGCCACATTGCTGAAGTCGCTCTCGATGATGGTGCCGGAGTCATCTTTCTTCGCCTTCACCCAGTAGTAGTAGTAGGTTCCGGTGAACGCTGTCTGATATGAAAGCACGGCAATATCCGACTGTATGACAGTTGCGGTGGAAGTAGAATCTGTCTCACAGCGGTAGAGGTCGTATTTGTCCCCGGTTGCCGTCCATGACAGATTTATCTTCGTGCCCGAGATCGAACCGGTGAGGACCGGTTTGTCTGGAACGTTTGTCTTGACCTCGATATCAAGTTTCACGCTAGCGAAGTCCGCGGCGGAATAAAGCAGGACATGCCAGTCGCCGGCTGCCGGATTCTTGACCGTAACGACTTCTGAAGCGCCATCCTTGGTGCTCTTGTACTGGTAGTCAGTCAGGTTCGGCGCCATTCCCTGCTTGAGGTATATGTCGCAGTCGCCGGTGCCTCCGGATGTCGTCAGCGCGAAGTTCTTTTCCGTTGTCACATTGAACACCAGGATGTTCTTCATTCCGGCCTTTGAATCGGCCAGATCTGTGATGGAAACCTTGCCGCCTCCGACAATGCCGGATATGTCCACAATCTTTGCGAAGTTCGCAGACGCCCCTGCGGTGGCGCCTTTGACAGTCAGGCTGGCGCCTGTGGCGGCGCCGGGTTTGTCGACCGTGCAGTTGCCGGACACGTTCCATCTTCCGAACTGGTAGCCCGCGTTGGGGGTCGCGGTGACAGGCACATTGTCATTCACCTTATGGTCATGCTCGCCTACGGCCGGATCGACCGTGCCTCCAAGGGCTTCGTTCAGCGCCATGGTGAGTTTCGCATCTGCTTTGGTGTCGGACCATTTGCCCAGGCTTATCTTTAGGTTGGTGGTGCCTGCGGGGAGCGGTACAGGGAATTCTGAAGGGACCTGTGGCCCTACAATGCTGTGGACCGGATTCTCGTCATAGCAGAATCCATAGGCCATGGCCATCTTGCCACCGCGTGCCGCGTCCACGGCTCCTGTGGGGAGCGTGAAGATGTGATCGTCGACGATCTTCGAGGTATGCATGAACAGGGAGAACAAGTTCTGGGGCTGGCTTTTGGGATACCAGTTTGTCTCAGTCGCCCAGTTGTCAGTCGTGTGCCCCTGGTTGACGCCGGCATAGTCGACAACTGCGACCCCGCGGTTCAAGGCTGACACGATCTGGTTCTCCAGTCCGTTGATGACAGTCTTGTCGTTGTCGGCTGTCATGTCCGACCTGGTGCCTCCATCCGCCATCAGTGCAAGTCCGGCAAAAACCATGCAACCCGAGGAAAAATAATAGTTGGTGGGCGCCTTGGAGAATTTATATTGGAAAGACGTGCTGTAGTCTTCGCCGCTGTTGAGATTCACCGATACGACATTACCTGCCAACGTGTTGATTTTGGTGATCCTTGTTGTTTTATCCGTCGACCCGCCTCCGCTGCTGACATACATGCCCACGGTGAGTTTTGAATTGGCCACAGGTATCGGGTTGTCGAACGTCAGGACGTTGCTTTTTATCGTTCCCAAGATCGGATGGTATTTCGCGTCGGCTCCCTTGTAGTTCACCACGGAAAAACCCACGGGATTGAACACGTTGTAGACATTCCTGGTGTTTACGCCGGTGAACTTGAGGGCGGGATGCGTGTTGGTGGTTCCTGGAAATGCAGTTGTTACCCCAGTGGCTGTAAAGTAGTCGCTGTATTTATCAGTGCCGTTCTGCCACAGGCTGATTTTACTGTAGAATGCCGCGTCAGTGAAGATTTTGTCCAGGGCGTCATCAAAAACAGTATGGAGAGTATTCCCCATCGAGGCAGTTTCCTGGAGATAAAGGCCGGGATTGAGCAGCCCTTTGAAAGTGGCTTCACGCGGATCCGTATACAGATCCAGATAGGCGCTCGCATCTTCACCGCCAGCCGTCAGGGCATCCATGAAAGGCTGGTAGGTGTCCACTATGTTCTCGCCGGTCATGCCGGGAATCAGCGGCTGGCCAACCTGGCGGTACTCCTGGCTTCCATCGGCGTTGGTGGCGGTGACGGTGACAGGGAAGAAGAAACCGTCCACGCTTGAGACATCCATATACATGTCCTGCTTTTCCTTGAAGGTAAGCTCGACATAGTTGAATATAGGGTATTCCTTCTGTGGCGGGTTCTTGCACTGCGTCACTTCAGCTCCGCTCTTCGCGTATGCGAACCGGGGCCCCCCGTTGGTCCCGGGATTGTCTGCGTAGTCAGTGATATCCTTGTCCTTGAAGAAGAAATATATGCGGGTGCCGACAAGTTCGTTGGTGTTGCTGACCGTTATGCTGGTGATCTCCGAGCCGACCTTGAAGGACGGGACATTGCCCCCTGACATGGGTTCGAAAACACCCACGGTGCCACCTCCGGCCACGTTCAGCATTTTCTTTGAATCAGTGCTGAATCCGAGCGCATAGACAGTGAATTTGTCCGTATCCAAGCCTGAAAGGTTGTCAAACGTCAGGGTATAGCTTGCTGTGAACTGCGCATAGATGGTGGCATCTCCTGTCAGCGTCACTGTAGTTTCTGCAATTGCGGAATTCGCAAAGGTTGCGGTGTTTGAATCAGTGGTCCATTTCTGGAAGGCATGGTTGCTGCCGGAAGGAGTGGCCTTGATTGCAACAGGCGTATTCTTCATTACGGCCTTCGGCGGCGGAGTGACCGGCGTGACGCTGCCCCATGCGTTGCCTTCAAATGATGGAAGGATGCTGGTAGTGAGGAAAGCGCCTTCCACATAATTTGCAGTCACGGTTACATTCCCGGTCAGTTTCACGGTTGTATTCGGGTTTGTTGAATCTGCGAACGTGGCGTTTGCCGTTGGCGCGGCGGTCCATCCTGTGAAAATGTATTTGCCTACCGAACCCTGATCTGTCGAAGCGGTAATGGCAATGTCAGTGTTCGGCGGTTCTGGAGTGACAGATCCCTTGTCGGGACTGAGGTTCCCGACGCTGCCAGGGTTGCTTGCCATTGTCAGGTTATAGACTCTGCTGAAATTGGCGGATACAGTGGCATTGGCTGTCATATTAGTTATTTTGGTGTTTTGGGTGTTGGCGTTGTCAAAGACCACGCTGCCATCAGGAATAGAATACCACTCTACGAAGGCCCAGCCGCTTTTGGGCGTGCATGTTATGTTCAGATCAGTGCCTGAGTATATGGTGTTCCCAGGAGGAGCAAGCGTGCCCTCGTTGTTGGTCGGCTGCTGCATGGTCATGGTGAATTGCTCGGCGGCATATGTGCCGCATGAACATGCCATGATCGTGAAAAGAAACAGAAGCATTCCTGGCATGCGTGAAAGCAGATGTTCCAGCAGGAGGCTCGGAAGTAGGTTTTGCTTCAGATGGCCGGTGGATTGAAAAAAGGACAAGGTTTTCGGATTATGCATTGGAGGTATATCCTCAGGTTATATTTATAGACAATGAAAATATAATGCATTCGTATGTTTGACAAGGGGTTAAGAAAAGAAAAAGGTACGCTCTACATGGAAAATGTCTGCAATTCGGATATGCATTGCCAGTTGAAGAGCCGCAGGCTCGGATGGATTGCTCCAGCGTTGAGTTCTATCGCTGGGAAAACTTAGGACTGTGGCAGCTCTTGTTCCGCTTTGGCTTGAGTCATGTGCCTGATATTATGCTGTGAATTTGTGACTGGCTATTTCCCGATCATGATAGTCGTGTCTGTGCCTGACTGGTAGCCGTATCTCTTTAAACTTTCAGGCGTACCTCCATTGTCAACACAGTCCGAACCAATACTGTAGATCATATAGCCTTTCGGAAGCTTCTTGTACCGGAGTTCCTTCCCGTCAAATGGATCAAGAGGCACGTTTTCAATGAATTCAGCCTTGAGATCGAAAAGCTTTTCCGGCAGCTTCCCATATTTGAGCCTGTACCTTTCCACCGCTAGCCCAGCCCTGTTGCATGCGACATTCGCCAATGCCAGGCATTTCTTGTCGAAGACATTCATCAATCCTGAAGAAGTATTCTTACATTCATACATGTAAAAAGGAAGATCTTTTATTTTCTTTTTTAATTCCTTTGATCTCCTTAGCATTTCCTCTGGAGGAAGACCGCATATGTCAACGCTCTCGCTGAGGATATCCAGATAGCCGATGCAGTTTGTCCTATCCAGACCGAAAATACGAGAATAAAAGAGTTGTTCCCATTTTATTGCAAAAGATCTTTCTCCAATGAAAGCCCTCCGCAAAGTCCTAGATTCCTCGTATCTGCCGAAGGCGTCATACATCGCGTGAAGCTGTTCATCTGTGAAAGTGTTTCTTATCAGAGCCCTCTGGATTTCCTCTAAGGATAAGGATTGAGCTGAATATTGCACCAGAACTGAAATTATAATAGGCATTTCATCTAATGAACAGCTCAGAGCCACGGAGTCCTTGACAGATTCCAGGAATTTCTCGGAATCTGAGTTTTCCAACGCGATAAAACCCTCCATTTCTAAAAGGCGTGCGCCTTGCCTCAAGCTTGAAAAAAGTTTGACATTTGTCCAATTATAAAAATCAAAATTGAATCTGGTCTTTTGAAATTTTGCGGCCTTGTGAAGCAGTTCCAATGCCTTTGCGTTTTTTGCGAGATAACGTACGGAAGTGTCCTTTTTCTCCTGATCGAGCGGTTCCGTGTCAGAAGGCATCTGGGCGAACCCGCAAATGACAAGCAGATTCTTATCTATGCCCGGTGGGTTGTCCTGATAGTTCGCGAACGCTTCCCCATAAATGATGGCGGCATTCTCGTTGTCTGGGATTTTCGTATAAAACTTATCAAGTTCTTCCGTATTGGTCGGATATCCAGCCTTCCTTATCTTCCCAAGTTTGCTTTCAAGTACTGAATCGAGGAATAAAAGATAGCCTAGGTAGGACACGGAAAGAGCCAGTGAAAGACATGTTAAGACCACAAGTTTCTTCTTTAAGGGGCTCAGTTTGCTTAAAAACCCGCTGGTTTCGGGATAAGACATTAAATTCCTTAGTCTTATAAGGTGTTTGGGCATTGGAAGAGGAACGAGGGGGCAGGGAATGACTCCGCTACTTGTAAAATTGAAGCTTTGCAGCTCCGTAACTTATTTGTTCAGAGGTTGACCCGTGCGCCCCTCATCCATATAATACAAAATTATCCGGATGATTGCAAGGGCGAATGGAAAATATCGGGAAAAAAACTTAAAAACAATATGCCTTCTTGACTATTTTCCATGCGATGCTAACATATAATAGTCTATAATAAGATAGGCTTATCATCCGGTGCCGGGCAATATTAAAAAAGGAGTCCTATAATGAGAGGTCTTACAGACAAGCAGAGAGGGATGCTCGATTTCATTGAGAAGTTTTCCAATTCCGAGAGTATGTCGCCGACGGTCTATGAGATCGCCGACTACTTCAGGATCAAGACCTCGACCGTCTTCGCGCATCTGAGCTCCCTCCAGAAGAAGGGTTTCATATCACGCTCTTCAAAGGCGAGAAGCATCACGCTCTTCGGCAAGAGGAAGCATACCAGGCACACCTCGTTTGTCCTTGCAATCCCGCTCCTGGGCAGGATCAGCGCCGGTCTTCCCCTCAACTCGGCCGAGATGAAGGAAGGCGAAGTCTACTGCGATTCCTCGATGCTCAAGGGAGAGGACACAAGCAAGATATATGCCCTGCGGATAAACGGCGACAGCATGAAGGACCTTGGAATCCTCGACGGTGACTGTGTCATTGTCAGGCACTGCACTACGGCCCGCACGGGAGACATTGTAGTCGCGCTTGCCGGAGATGAGACGACCGTGAAGAGCTATTACCCTAAAAAGGGGAAGATCACGCTGAAGCCTGCGAATCCGAAGTACAAGACCCAGGTCTACGGCCCCGACGATGTCCAGATACAGGGGAAAGTCATAGGGCTCCAGCGCTCCTTCGCATCCTGAATTACTGCCGTCCCATGGATTAATGGATTTTTGGATTACTGGATTATTGGTTTGAGTTCAAGAAAAATTATAGATTCTGGATTTTGAGTAAAATTATAAGACAGGCATTTTGGATTTCTCTCATGTTCTAATTTTTGTATAACTCTTTGATTTGCAACAATCCATTAATCCAGCAATCCATCCATCCGTCATCCTCTGGGATGACTTAAATCCTGAATCATGCCACATTCTGCTTTGACACCTTGCGGAAATGATATCCGTAGATCGCAAGAGTTATGGCAAGAGGGAACAGCTTTGGCTTCCTGAACTGCGTCCATAGCACAAGCTTCCAGTAGTAGTAGCGCCCGTTGCTAATGATACCGAGATGATAGATTGATTTCAGGAATGCCATGAAATGCGAAAAACTCAGCCTTGATTTGATCTTGGGCGACTGCTTGTATTCCTTTAGGAAGGTCTTGACCCTCTGGTAATATCCCTTGTGCGAATATATCTCGTTGAGAATCTTCCTGTAGCCGTCGTGCAGCGTCTTCGGGTTCATCTTGCTGGGAATGATATTCGTCGTCCCGTCGACATTGTCCCCGGTCGTCAATCCGACTAGGCGCCCTTCCTTCTTCATTCTTTCATACAGCCTTGTCCCTGGCATTGCCTGAAGCATCCCGACCATCGCAGTGGTTATTCCGCTTTTCTGGATGAAATCTATCTGGCGCTGGAAAATGCTGGCCGTGTCGCTGTCGAAACCTACAATGAAGCCTCCCTGCACCTGGAACCCGGCCCGCTGCATTTTCTTGATGTCTGCGAGCATGTCCCGGTTCCTGTTCTGTTTCTTGCTGCATTCCGCGAGGCCGCTGTCGTCAGGCGTCTCTATGCCTATGAAGACCATGTCGAATCCGGCGTCAACCATCATCTTCATGAGTTCATCGTCGTCCGCGAGGTTGATCGAGACTTCCGTGAGGAATGAAATTCCCTTCTTGTCTTTCTGCCATTCGATGAGGGCGGGAAGAAGATCAGTCTTGAGCTTCATCTTGTTGCCTATGAAATTGTCGTCGACGAAGAAAATCCCCGCGCGCCAGCCCTGATCGTATATCCGGTCAAGCTCGGCGAGTATCTGTACTGTCGACTTGGTCCTGCACCGGTGCCCGAAAAGGGCGGTTACATTGCAGAACTCGCAGTTGAACGGACATCCGCGGGAGTACTGTACGTTCATGGTCACATATTTCTTCATGTTTGCAAGCTCCCAGCGCGGAACCGGCGTGCATGTGATATCCGGGAATTCCGTGGAAGCATACATCCTCTGCGGGGTTCCATTGCTCAAATCATCCAGGAAGAGCGGCAGCGTGATCTCAGCCTCGTTCAGGACAAAATGATCGACTTCGGGGAACAGCTCGTGTTCACTTATGAAAAGGGGGCCGCCGGCGACAATCTTGAGTCCCGCGCTTTTGCAGATCCTGACCGCCTCGACCGCAGATTCCTTCTGGACGATCATTCCACTTATGAATGCAAGGTCCGCCCATTCAAGATCTTTGCTTTTGAGCTTTCCTGTGTTCATGTCGGCAAGCCGGACATTCCATTCCTCCGGCAGCATGGCCGCAACGGTCAGAAGACCGAGGGGAGGGAATGCGGATTTCTTATGTACGAATTTCAGCGCATGCTTGAAACTCCAGAAAGTGTCTGGAAATTCAGGGTAGACAAGCAGGATATTCATTTTGACAGCTCCTTGGATTAAGGCGGGCTGGAGGGATGCAGGCGTCAGGCATTTATGCTCCGGCATGTCCGTTATGCCCTGGCCCGTTTCTGGGCCGGCACCACGGAGTTTGTGCATTCATTGAGTCCGTCGATTTTACTCTTCTCTGCCTGGCATACCATACTTTGTAAGTGCCGAAATACAAGCGAGATTCATCAGATTTACTTGAATTTGTCGTATGGTGTGATGGTGTCCTGCTTGTTCAATGAATCGAGGCCCCTGATATATTCCTCGTACAGGCGCTTTTCGAGCTCCTTTGAGGGCTTGAAGCATGAGGCGATGTCGCTTATGATCTTGCTGCTTCCGAAATCGATCTCAGCCAGCCTGTTTTTCTTGGTGGAGTTCCAGGAGCTGGAATTGAGTATTTTCACCGCGTCGTAGAAGGTCTTCGTGTTCTCGCGCCATTCTATCTCGCTTATGGTAATGCCGCGGTAGACGATTTTATTCTCCTTGAAATATGACACATGCTTCTCAAACCCCCTGTGATACATGTCGCGCAGCGACTCCTCGGATATTTCCATGGAATTCTCGCCGAATACGGAGCTTGAACTGACGTTGAAATTGGAGAAGTTGCACAGGGTTATCCTGATGAGCTGCCGTTCCTCGTCGACTTCGGCATCCCAGACATTCGGAAGTTTCTTGATATGGGCGGCGATGGCCGCGAGCATTGTCTTGTCCTGCGGAGGATTCGGCTCCTTGTACAAGGCCTCATAATAGGTGAACGTGGCATTGATGTATTCGGTTATTATGGCTGAACCGCACCACATGCTTATCTTAAGCGGCTCAGGCGGATTCCTAGGCTTTTCCGCATTTGGATTCCTCCACTTCATCGGACCCACCACCATGAGGTCGTTGATGAAAAGCGAAAGCCCGCTGCGCTTGATCACATACGGCGGCGGGATGTATCTGCCCTTGAAGATGAGATATCCGCTGGTTATGGGCTTGCTGACCTCTTCGCCGAAGATCTCCTTGTTGAAAAGGACCGGATCGACCTTTTCGACTATTGAAGGATCTTCCTTCTTCCCAAGTGGGAATCCTGAACAGCCGGCCACGAGAACGCATAAGGAGGCGACAGCGGTTATTGTTGATATTTTCTGAAAATATCCAGTCAATTTCATAAACAGATGTGTCATGACAATTCTCCTGTTGTATCTTTTCTCATTTTGAAAATCCGTCTCCGGATTTTTTACCAGAGCCGTTTGTCGAGGGTGCGATATTGCACCGCTTCGAAAATATAGTCCTGTTTTACGATTTCGGAAGCGTCAAGATCAGCAATTGTCCGTGCAACCCGCAAAATCTTGTCGTATGCCCTGGCGCTCAGCTGCAGCTCCTTTATCGAATGCCTGAGGTAGGACTGGCTCTCCCTGTCCAGTTCACAGTATTCCTGCAGCTGCTGCTGTTCCATCTGGGAATTGCAGAAGATCCCGGCCTTTTCGTAGCGTTTCTCCTGGGTTTTGCGAGCAGTTGTCACCCTTTTGCGGATCTCGCAGGAAAGCTCGCCCGCCGGAACCTTCAGCATCTCATCGTCGTTCAGGGGTAGAAGTTCGACATGGATGTCGATCCTGTCCAGAAGCGGTCCCGATATCTTGCTCCTGTACCGCTGGATCTGCGGCGGCGTGCACCGGCACACCCTCTGCACATTCCCATAATGCCCGCACGGGCAGGGGTTCATCGCGGCAATAAGCATTATCCTCGCCGGGAACACGAATGTCCCGGAGGCGCGTGACACTGTGACCGAACCATTCTCAAGAGGCTGCCGCATCACTTCAAGCACGTTCCTTTTGAATTCCGGAAGCTCGTCGAGAAATAAAACTCCATTGTGCGCCAGGCTGAGCTCTCCCGGCGTAGGCATGCTCTGCCCTCCGAAAAGTCCGGCATCGCTTATCGTATGGTGGGGCGCTCG
This sequence comes from Lentisphaerae bacterium GWF2_50_93, assembly GCA_001804815.1. Classification (GTDB taxonomy): domain Bacteria; phylum Verrucomicrobiota; class Lentisphaeria; order Victivallales; family GWF2-50-93; genus GWF2-50-93. Next base: position 61,652 of record MHBI01000012.1, on the reverse strand, counting down.
GAAAGGTCTCTGTGTCAGTATGGGACTGTCGGTCGGAAGAAGCCCCATGATGCTGTGGATCTTGCTGACGTCCAGGGCTTCGTCGATGTGCATCGGCGGAAGAATTCCCGAAACTCTCTTCGCGAGCATCGATTTTCCGGTTCCCGGAGGCTTGCTATGTTTAAGTGTATGCTTGCGCTTTTTCATTCTGACTGATATATTGCTCCTGTGACAATTGATATGCAAGTTTACTTTACATCGGATAGGAGAGAATGACAATGAAGAAGGCTGTGATTTATGCCAGAACCAGCTCTGACGATAAGGATGAGTCGGGCAAAAGAAGCGTGTCCATCACATCGCAGGTTAAAGAGTGCAGAGCTCTCGCTGAGAAACATGGACTGTCTGTCATCCATCCCCCATTTGTTGACCAGGATTTAAGCGGAAGAACCTATCCAGACCTTGAGGATGCTCGGCTTCTCAGCAATTCAGATGATTCATTCAACTCATATTTCTCTGAGGTTATAAAATTCCAGAGAAAGAAATATCGCCCTGAACTCGGTGCATGTCTTGCCTGTTCAGATATCGAATTTATAATTGTTTATGATGAAACTCGCCTTATGCGTCCTTACCAGAACAGCTTTCTCGGGCAATACCTGATTCAGAGACTGAAGAAATCCAGCATCCAGGTGCTAACCGTCAAGAACGGTATAATTGACTATGGGAAATTCTCCGACAGACTTGTATCAACCATTAGCCAGCAGGTTGAGGACGATATAATAATCAAGACAAGGCAGAAATCAAAAGAATCGCTCAATGTAAAGAGGAATACTGGATTTCTGACTTCAGGAGTCTGCTGCTATGGATATAGGTCAACAGGCCATCAAACAGTCGAGCAGGTTGAGGAAGAAGCAAAAAACGTGAAGCTTATCTTCAAGATGTATGCCCGGGAGAAAAAGTCCATCAATCAGATAGCAAAGCATCTTAACTCAAAACAGATTGGAACAAAGAAGGGGCATACTTGGCATCATAATGCCATCCTGAAAGTTTTGAAACGAGAAGCCTATGCGGGTTTAAGAAGAAATATTGAGGGCAAACTTATTGAATGCATACCTTTCAAGGGTAAAGAAATCATAAGTGCAAAGGAATTTCATAGTGCTCTCCACCGTTTAAGAACCAACAGAAATGCTGGTAAGACGAGAATCAAGGATAGCGATGTCATCCATCCTTTATCTGGTCTTGTATATTGCGGCACTTGCGGAAGGCGCATGAAGGTTAGCAAGGCGAAGTCTTTTGAAGGCAAGGCGGCATATTACTATGTCTGCTATGACCATATACATCTGAAGTCTACGGACAACAAAGCTTGCAGAATGGCTCGGATTCTTGAACGTTCAGCAAATCCTTTGCCGTCCAGTCCAAAACTTTTGGCACACAAGGGACTTGTTGAATTTGCATTGCCATTGTGTGCAAAGGCGTTGATTGAGGCATTGTCCGGAGAAGACAAGGTTGATGAGGCAGAGGCTAAGTTGCTTGAGAAAGAAAACGAGAGAAGCAGAATTAACGAAAATCTTGTTAAGCTCGGTATGCTACTAAAAGATGGGAAATATACACCTGAGGCTTTCGAGGAGGTCAGCAAAGGTTTTATGGTGGATATCAAAAAGAGTGAGGAAGAGATTGGAATCCTGAAAGAGAAGATTCAAAAATCTAAAGTCCCGTATGAAAGTGATGAGATAGTAAAGATATTGGGCGATATTATGCATAACAGGGTGGATGCCAATATTTATCGTGATGTGGTTCTTGCTTCCCTTGAAAAAATAGAGATTCATCCTTACTCAATTAAGGTGACATTCAAGGACAAGTCTTCTTTCTCTGTTGAAAGAATTCCAGAGAGAAATTCAAGGATGATTCCAGATTTCGGAATGCATATAGACATGTCCAATCAAGACATTTCTTCCATAAGGTATATCTATAAGAGCATTGCTTCCGATATCGGGAAGGGAGAAATATCAATTAGTGAAATTGACAGGAAATACAAAAAGAACCGCATTTATACATCCCCCCACCTAAAGATATATTCATATGGCATCAATCCTAAGCCTCATGAATATGCACTTAAAGTCAGACATCGTAAGCCAAATAGAAATTATCAGGAGATGCTTGCGGCAAACATTGTAGCAGGTGACAAAAAGTGAGAAGCAATGTGAACAGAGTATAATATAAATGACTGGCGATAGTCGAAGAGTAGCTCTCTGAGACGAAAGCTGAAACCGTATCAGTTTCGCCAGTCATATTGATTTTACGGGATTGACGCTTTACGGAGGTGTCCGATGAAACGATTATATGATGATTCCCTTCCCCGGTATTGGCATACCTTTATCCTTCCCGGAGAAACTCCAGAGGAGTATTTCAAGGAACACTGGGAATATGACAAAGAGCATGACATCAAATTCAATCCCCTTGAAGAGCCCTATCGCAAGTATAAAAGGATAAGAGATTCGCTTGAAGGAGGGCGTGGCTATGTTGATTCTGATTTTTTCCGAATCTTTCACCGCAATGGAGATTCATATTTTTCTCTTCAAGGCAAATTGCCAGTCGCTGGCAAGGAGAACGAGTATGAGATGAAAGGGTTGGGCTCCATCCGGGCGAAGGACACTTATATGGTTGATGATTTGCTGGAGGTTCGCCCGGAACTAAAAAATGACTTTTATTTCACTGTAAACAGCTATTACAGAGCGCACAAGTGGAAGTATCAGACCGGATTAAATGGAATCCACCGCAAAGAATCAAATCTGTCATACCTGAATGCCTGTTATGTGGACATTGATGTCGGAAGGTTTGAAGATGAGGAAATTCTGAAGCACTTTGACTGGCGGCAGGCTCTTTTTTATTCAATCATGCTGCAGGAAGACGATGTTATTCCGAGAGTTTCAATATATGCGAAGAGCGGGCGTGGGCTCTACCTCTTTTGGCTCCTTGAAGAGGGAACTGAAGCATTCCCAGAGAAAGTTGCCAGATACAAGAAAATCAACAAGGCAATACAAAAACTAATTTTGCCTGGAATTTTTGTTGATACCCCAGGAGATGCGGCAAGAGTGCTTCGTGTGGATGGGAGTATCAACAGGGTGGCAAAAGAAGCAGTTTCATATTATTTAGATGACAATGAATGCGAAGGTCTTAAAACCTATTCTCTGGATGAATTGGAAAACATCCTTGTAGAAGAACCAGATGTAAAATTGCGGAAGGCAGAGAAGTTTATCGAGAAGTCATCGGGCAGTCAAGCAATGCCGAATCGGGCAAAAGGAGGTATAAGTGTAAACGCTCAACGGCTTGAAGATGCTCTCAAGCTATTCGGGCACAATGGCGGCTTTAGGAAGGGCAAACGCTACACCTCGTTGAAATACATTATAAGGTTCATGCGGTTGAGTATGCACAACAGGGAAGAGATACTTGAACAGGTGACAGAGCTTTCCCGAGGATGCAATCCCTCTTATCCAAGCAAAGGAGAAGAGAATGATATTCCGGTATGCGACATTATAAAACAGGAGTATTCTGGAAAAAGCGGGATTCCGCTGAACCTTAGGCATGATTACCTTGCCGAGTTCTTCGAGGTTGATGAACAGCTGTCTGAAAAACTGAGCTTGCGCACGATAAGGCCCATTCCCCATTGCCCCCCAAAGAAACCACTGGCGGCCAGGAAAAGCGACAGGAAGGGCGCAATAATCGAAATTTTAAGGGGTGCGGCGGAATCTTCATATGCGGACATCTCGAAAGACCTGTCTGAGAAACATGGGATAAAAGCCACTCGAATGACTGTCATGCGTGATTTGAGGGAACTGAAGAAAAAATCTCCTGAGCTATTTCCTCTGTAGGCAATAAGCAAATCCATTTATATCCTTCTCAGAAAAAGAGTGAAGAAAGAAGAAGATAAAGAAATAGAGCTCTCTCAGTCGCTCCGCTCCCTTCGCTCGCTCTCCTTATTAGGCAAAGAAATGTTACAGTTATGGAGCCCTCTAATATTAGGCAAAGAAATGTTACAACCTCTAATCAGGGGAAAAGAGAATCTGAACAGCTGGATAGCCAAGAAGGATGTCTTCTGGAACATTTCGGGGAAATTTCGGAGATTTCCATTGACTGTAAGACCTTTCATGAAAATTAGCCCCATTTTTCGGGCACGATTTCGGAGCCGTCGGGAATAAGGATGCGGAGTAATTAGCCTCAAATAATTGTCCATCATTCGTTGAAATGAGCCCGTCTTGTCATTGTGTGGACAATCCTGGTTCTTATGAGCTGTTCAAGTTCTTCCCTGGGTTATCTCCGGATTTTTCTCAATTATTGTTCTTTTTTTCATTGAACGTGGCAGTATATTAAACTGTTTGTTCGAGATGTTGTAATATCAGGAGGCTTAAAAGACAAGATAACTTAAAATTATTTATGCCGTAGCGTTCGGCATGTCGCTGACAGAAAAACCACCACTTTGACTTGAAAAACAGAAGACGCTGAAAGCTACGCTCCCACTTGGGAGCGTTGCTTGTTGCTTCTGTTTTACCGCTGTGGTGGCGGTTCTGTCAGGGCGCAGGTAACTGCTCCCTCTTTTTTTTTCGGGGGCAGATAAAAAAAGGATTATATCATGAAGACAGTATGCCCCTCATGTAACAAGGAATTTGATGTTCAGGCTTCATCTATCGGCAAGAAGATTCCATGCACGGAATGCGGGAATGAGTTCAAGGCCGAGAACCTGAGGCTGTGTCCGTTCTGCGCCGAAACGATAAAAGGCGAAGCTAAACTATGCAGATATTGCCAGAAGGAAATAGAACCTGAAAGGGAAGCCAAGTCTGCAAAGTCTTGCAGAAAATGCGGAAAATCCCTTGCTCCCGATGTAAGCGTATGCAAGTCCTGTGGAGAAGTGCTTGAGGAAGAAAAGGTGGCCAGCAAGGTAACTGTCCGATGCAAGGAATGCCTGACCTATCTTGAAGCCGATGATGAAAGCCTTTTCGGAGAGGAAATAGAGTGCCCGAAATGCAAGGCGAAAATATATATCCCATTCCCTGAACTTGATTCCGGGAAAAAGGAATCGCCGCCGGAAACAAAATCCTATTCTGCGAAATTTACCCCGAATCTTAAACAGAGGTCAAATCTTGCCAGTAAAATCATAAAACCATTTTTGTTGATTTTTGTGTCTCTGGCTTTTGTCTTCAGCTGTGTGTTTATTGCCTGGCTGCTTGCGCTTCTTGTTTCAATATGGACAGATTCCGGCCAGCCATGGGAAGGCATGAGTGCAGATGTTAAGTCTTCCATAATCTGGATTATTTTATTGCTCCCGCTATACTTCACCAGCTATTCCGCCATTAAAAATCTATTCCTATGCATTTTCAGGAGTCAAAAGCTCAAGCCCGTAACCTATTGGGCTATTGCAATTGCAGTCCTGATTATAGGAATAGGCCAATTATATAAGTATATGACCGCACCCGACGTATTTTCGTCAGATAAGGAATTTGCAAGTTACTTCTTTGCAAGAGGCAGTGAAGCGTATTGCATGAAGAACTCTTATTCGGGTAAGACAAATTCCATAACAGGAACACCGTCAGCCATCAAGCTTTCAGCAGATAGGGCATCATTGACTATGATTGTTGAGAATTTGCACGGCGGCGAAAAAACAGGCTCTTCAATTTATCTCCATCTCAGTTTTTCCAAGGAGTCGGGAAGATGGATACTTGATGATTTCAACTATGAATGCCTTATTGGAGGTAAGCATACCGAGTTAGGGTGGATGAATAAATATGTGACACATCTTGTGAAAGGGATGGGGCTGAAAAAAATATTCCAGAGAAAAGTAGAAACAGGAAAGACTGGTTCAAAAGGAGACAAGGGACTTGCTTTGCAGGAGGGAGAAGCAAAGGAGAAAATAAACAGGGCGTTAAAAAGTTATGGTGAATTCCTGTCGGTGTCCAAGAAAATCAGAACTGGAATCATGGAAGGTATATCTTATCCTGATTACAGTCAGAAAATGATTGAACTAAGGGATGGATATGCCTTGATTGACAGTCAGGATGAAAGTGCTAAGACTTACTATGCCAGGGCTACTGCAATATACAGTCAGGCAAAGAGTTTGGATTCTTATTGGGGCACCTACGTCAAGCAGAAAATCATCGAGAGTGCTGGAGGTCCAGCTCCACTTTTCACAGAGGGATATGTCAAGAAGGAATTGGGAAGTCTCCGTAGTGACATAGATTCATTTATCAATGAATATGAAAGCTCCGTTAAATAAGAAGACGGGAATGTGTTGATATTATTTACGCATACAAGGCAGGACCCATTTGGATGAAAACGATATGTCCACATTGTAATCATGAGTATGAGATAATGCGTTCTCTTGCAGGGAAATCCCTGAAGTGCGAGGGATGCGACAATGCCTTCATCGTCCAGGAAGTGAAAAAATGCCCTTTCTGTGCGGAGATTATCAAGGGAGAGGCCAAGGTTTGCAGGTTCTGCAAGTCGGACCAACAGGGGACCGCTTCTCCTTCCGGCAGTCGGTCTGGCTATGATTTCAGCCCCTTCGACATCCAGTGTGAAAAATGCAGGACATATATCGAGATTAACAGCGGAAATCTCAGGAACGGGAATATAAATTGTCCTCACTGCGGAGAGATTATCCACATCTCAAGCAATGAGGTTGTGCCTGCTTCTTCCATGAAGTCCGGATTTCCTGCCCAAATGAGAAACATTCCAGCGGGAAATTCACGAAGCCCTATTGCGACTGTTGACAGCATTCCCGTCTATCCAGTTGGAGGAAATTCATCCATGCCTAAGCTCTACACCCCCGGACAGGTGGCATGGGCCTCCTGTCTCGGCTCGGTGTTGGGAGGAGCAATTCTTATGGCATTGAATGCGCAACGTCTGAAAAGGGACTCCGAATTCTCGAAGATAATAGTGATAACAGTAATTGGCTTCGCCGTCTGGTGCATCGTTGCAATGGTAAGTCCCAACATGGCTATACCCTCCACTTTCATTATGGGCTGCATCCAGGCGGGGATAATGTATTGGTTCTCATCCTCTCTTCAGGGGCGGACAGTTGAAGAGCACATCAGCAGAGGCGGAGAAATAGCCTCATCCTGGGGTGCGACAGGCGCAGGACTTCTCGGAACAGTTGTTGCTTTCACTATTATCATTGTTATCGCTGCCATCTTGACATCTTCAGGTAGTTTGTAAAAAGGAAAATGGGTATGGGGAAAGAAAAGGAACCTATTACATTATCATCAATGCCAGCATGGTATCAATACGCTGTTATTGTGCTTGTTATACTTTATATTGGAAATGATGTCCGGAAAAGAATATATAAAGCTCCAAGCTCAAATATTCAGAACGTGTCGCAAGGTGAAAAGGATGGGAACCCATATTATGAAGACTATCTCCAGTCAGCCAGAAAGTGTGCGGATAAAAACAGGGAGATAGAGGAGTTTCAGCGGATTGCCGACAAGCGCAGAGAATTACGGGATGCGAAGACATCAAGCGTCAATGAACGTTCTGTCACCGACTCGGATTTGAAAGAAATGAAGGATAATCTGAAGAAGGGACTCGATGATGTAGAAAAGCTCCGCAATCTTGGAATCGAAATGCAAAACCTGATTGCAGACACCCTTGAGAAAGAAGCCAAGTATAAGGAATGGAACAGGCAGCACGGTAAAGCCAAATAGCTGAGTAGCATTCCTCCAGAATTTCCCTTTCCCCCCGATAATTCCCCCTCCAGTTGTTCAACTCTCTGGAAATTTCCTCCTTCAGTGAGATGACCACCCCACTGCCATTTTTAGCCTCATTCTGGCTGAAAAATAGAAGCCCCCTAGGACAAAAAGGTAAGCAGAACCCAAACTCTTACCAAATGGAGGTGGCACTATGACTGCCAAGGCACTCAAGAATCTCTTCAAGCTCTCGCACAAGGTCAGCGTGTATTGCCCGACGCTACAGGTGGACGGGGAAGCATGTGACAACTGGGCGGACAAGACAGCGTCTTTGCTGGCAAGTCTTTTCGGGGGCTCAACATCCACGGATGCTGTCGGGTATTGGATACTTTCCAAGACTGGAAAGCTCCAGAAGGAATCAGTCCGTCTGGTTTTCTCCTATGCGGAAGAGCTCACGGATGTTGCGATAGACTCAATCTATCAGCATGCTGTCGAGATGAAGACTGCATGCAAGCAGGATGCCGTTGCAATCGAAGTTGACGGCGACTTGTTTTTCATATGAACCAAGGAGCCCGTTCAGGGCTCTTTTTTTTCCTTCGGGCATGGATTGCCCTGTTACCCGCAACCAAAATTTACCAATGCAAAAAGGAGGATATCCATGGACACTTTCAAAGCCGTAATGATTGCAGAAGGCGTTTACGAATCTGAAGAAGATGAAATCATTACTGCTTGGCAGACTCTTATTGACACAGGGCTTTGCTGGCAGTTGCAGGGGTGGTTCGGCAGGACTGCTTCTAATCTAATCGAACAGGGGATTTGCCATCCAAAAAAAGTAAATCAAGACAAATAATCTACCAAATGGAGGATAAAATGAGAACGTCACTCAGAAACCAGTCGGAAGTTGCGCACTATTGGGGAAATCAAATCCAGAGCGAAGGAAGAGCAAACCATATCTTCTTTGAGGGGAAAAGCATCTTTTCCTATGGAAGACATTTCGAGATTGCGAGATTCGCAAATTCGAATGCCGTTTTCTTTAATCCAAGACGGTATTCTTCTACGACATGCCAGCATCAGTCCCTTGTGAGACATGCAATCCCTGCAAACGTGGAAGTCTTCCAGATTGACGGATTCGACAACAGCCACAGCGAAAACATCAAACAGCTTCTTGACAAGGTCACGGATTTAAGGGCTAAAGCCTGTAGAGCAAGACTTCACAAAAACTTCTATCTCATGGAGTGCAAAAACCTGATAGCCAAGATTGAAAAATATCTGGAAATATTTCACTGCAAATCAGAGCTTTCGGAATCTCATATAAAGCTGATTGATTCATTCAGAGCCACAAAGGATAATTTACTTTCAGAAGAGACTGTAAAGGCAATCAGAGAACAGCAGGAAAAAGAGCGTCAAGAGAAAATCAGGGAATGCAAACAGAAGATTCAGGACTGGCTTTCATTCAAAATAAATCATATTCCTGCCTTGGATTATGTCTATCTGAGAATCAGAGACGGGATTATTGAGAGCTCAAGGGGGGCAAGAGTCAGGCTTGAATCAGCCCGTATGCTGTGGGATAAAATCAAAGCAGGGGAACCAGTCAGGGGAATTCAAGTAGACAATTTCACAGTCATAAGCATGACCGATACAATTTTACAGATTGGTTGTCACAAAATTGAGATGATAGAAGTCTACAGACTGGCAAAGGCTTTGAACTGGTGACTTCAAGGAGCCCCTCGGGCTCCTTTTTTTTATGCGCCCTCATGGGCTTTCAATCTAACCGAAATCCGAAAATTCCAGACAAGGAGATTCAAAATGAAATTATTCATAAAGGAAAAATGCAGTTTCACCGTCTACGCCAGCAGTCCCGAGCAAGTTTTTCAGGAGTTCAAGAATTTGGCTGATGCTGACCAAGAGAGCCTCTGGATACTGGGGCTCAATGCGAAAAACAGGGTCATGTGCAAGGAAATGGTATCTCTGGGCGGAATTGACTCCGCCGTGGTTTATCCAAGGGTCATACTGAAACGGCTTCTCATGACGGATTCAAGCTCTGTCATCGTCATACATAATCATCCAAGCGGACATGTCGAGCCTTCAGCAGATGATATCAGGCTGACTGCAACAATCAAAGATGCATGTAAGACTCTTGATATCAGAGTCCTTGACCATGTTGTCGTCGGTGAAAACCAGTATTTCAGCTTCTGTGAAAGAGGGATTCTATAACTCAAATGAAAGGAGATGGATTATGGACTGGGACATAGAGAAAATTGGAGAATATACCATCAAGCTGATGAAGGAGAACGGCGAGACCGACACCAGCAACCTTGACGATTACATGAGGGAGATTTTCTGGAGCGTCCAAAGCAGGGACACCAAGAGGGCTGGACTCGTGGTAGAGCTTGTGAAGATTGAAGTTGAAGAACGCTGGGAAGAGATGGAGGAGGAGGAAGAAAAGAAGGAGGAGCATCATGAATGAAATCCAGACATACATCGGCAATTATACCAGTGAAACAACCTTGCAGGACAAGGCATTCCAGATTCTTGACGGGCTTGATGTCGGAGACTCCACGAGGAGCGACTATAAGTCGAGGATTCCGCTTTTCCTTGAATATGTCGGAGAGCACGGATTCAACAAGGATTCATTCCTGAACTTCAAACGCTGTCTGGCATCGAGGAAAGATTTATCAATTCCAAGCAAGGCGAAGTATCTCACTGTGGCAAGGGTTTTCCTCAGGGAATTGCATCGTCAGGGCATAGCCCCCGTTGATGTGACAGTGAACGTTAAGTCGTTCCATCAGAGCAACAGACATAAGCGTTTCGGTCTTAATCAGGAGGAAATATCCCTTCTACTGGAGAGGCTGGAGGGGAAGCCCCCGTCTCCCGAGAATGCCAGACTCAAGGCTATAATCGCCCTCTTGATTTTCCAAGGTCTACGCCAGATTGAGATTGTCAGGCTTGATGTCGAGGACATAGACCTTGGAAGAAAGACGGCTCTAATCCTTGGCAAGGGAAGGGATGACAAGGAACCTATAGACCTTCACCCGAGAACTGCTCATGCTTTAGGCTCATACATGGACTATTGCGAAATTCGCAGTGGAGCCCTCTTCGTAAGCTGGAGCAACAACAGCCTGAACCACAGGCTGACGACAAAATCTTTGAGGGAGATTGTAAAGGGATTTTTGAAGGAACTCCAGATTGTAAATACCACTCACGGATTCCGCAATTTTTACACGACGAAGCTCATCCAGCATTTCTCGAACGACCTGCTCACAGTCCAAAAATACACCAGACACAGAAGCGTTGAGACTTTGCAGGTCTACAACGACAATATTTCAAGGAGGGACACCCTCCCGAAATACTATGAGGCATTCAACCTAAATTAAATCCCTACGTTCGATAATGCCCATTACAGAACGTAGAAAAATGAAAGGAATAGAACCATGAGACACGAAACCGAAAACGTAAGACCTAAGACCTTGGAAGACTTCATCGGACAGCGGAACCTTGCGAGGGAAATAAGGATAGCCCTCACATCCGCTACGTTAAGACGGGACGCTTTTCCCCATGCAATACTCAGCGGTGCTCCCGGACTCGGGAAAACTTCCTTGGCGGAAGTCATTGCAAATGAGATGAAAGTCCCGTTCTTCCCAGTTCTCGGAGCAAGCGTCAGGGATGAAGGGACTCTGAAGAATCTTCTTGCGAAGCTTCCATCTGATGGCTACAACATGGCTACAGGGGAAATCGAGGACTTGGATAAGATAAGGCCAGCAATCATATTCATAGATGAAATCCACAGGATGAAGAAGCCTGTCACTGAACTCCTGCATACGGCTCTTGAGGACTTCAAGATTTCAATGAAGATGAAAAATCCATTGACGGGCAGGAGCAATACTGGTCTCTATTGGATTCCTAAATTCACTCTGATAGGAGCAACCAACTACCTTGGAGACCTGCCAAAGCCATTTGTTGACAGGTTCATGATTCAGGCTTCGTTCGAAACATACACAGAGGAGGAAATGGTCTTGATAGCCCGTAACTCATCAAAGGCTATAGGTCTGAACATAACAGAAGAGGCAATTGCGGATATCGCAGCCAAGAGCCGTGGAGTCCCGAGAATTCTGAACCGCTTCCTACTGAGGGCAAGGGATGTTGCAATCTATTCCGGCAATCAGGGGATTGATTCCAAATGTGTCATGGAGATGTTCGACATACAGCAGATAGATGAACTCGGGCTGACCAAACTTGACCGCAGGGTTCTCGAATACCTTGGAGAGGTCATAAGGCCTCTCGGCTTGTCTTCAGTCGCTCAGGCTGTCGGGGAAGACGATGGAACTATAGAGAACATCGTGGAACCTTGGCTTCTGAAACTACGGCTCATGGTCAGGACTTCTCAGGGCAGACAGATAACCGAGCTTGGTTTGAAACACATGGGGCATTCATTAGAAGAGAATTCGGGGATTCGGTTAATAGCCTAATGCATATATAAAGAAAGGGATAGGAGATTATGAAAATTGAACTTAGGAACATAGAGATTTATGAAAAACTATGCGATGAAACACTTTGCTTCTCAGCAGAGTTGGAAATTGATGGGACATTTGTTGCTACTGTCTGCAACAATGGGCAGGGCGAATCAAACCGCTATGACTTCGAGGACAACAATGTAAGGAGGAGATTCATTGAATACTGCCGGAATCTACCCGACTTTGACTCACCCTATGGCAAACTGCCAGCAGACGAAGACATGATTGTAGGGGATTTAATTGCCAAGGCAAGCACTGACTGAACCAACACAATTGTAATTCATTTGGAGGACATTGCCGAGTCCTAGCTCTCATCAGGTTCAGGCTAATTGTCAGGTCCCCAGGGCAGACAGATAAGAGAGCTTGGGCTGAAGCACATCGAACAGACTTTTCAGGAGATGAGGATGGTGGGATAATCTTTATTGAAAAATAGTAGAGCAAGGGAATGTGCTTCTTGGAAACGAGTTGTATCAGGCGCAGGGAATGTTGAGAAAGTGGAGAGTGTAAAGGATAATTAGAAAAACAGCCAATCCCCCTGTAGCCTTGAAGGAAAATGGTAAATCACCACTTGTTGGTTTGAAAGAAAAAGCTGCTTTTCCCGCCATTGTCCCCAAATATGGAGTAACACAAATGGAGATTGCGAGTCTAACCAGAGATATCACGCTTTTATCTAACGCATATCCGAGAATAGAAAACACAGCAAAGCCTATCAAAACGAATATTCCCAAAAGCATGAGCCATAAAGAATAGTCCCATGGCTCTGCCGCTTTTGGGTTGTTTTCTGTATATGACACCTTAACCCTATTTGCATCTCCAGCGATATTGCTGTTTGTGACATTTCCAGTATTGATTTTATTCTGTGTCACGGTTGTGTGTTCTCCAGTGTAGACTGTTCCTCCATTAACGTTAATTATGGTTTTTAATCCTGGCAAAAAGTTATTGTCAGTAGAATCAGTAAATGTTTCATTATTAGCCCCCTTTACGCTGTGTGTATCAGGGGCACATTGAAAAAAACGGGAGAAATCCTCACTTTTCAAAGCAGGGCGGAACCATAGCTTTATCTGGTCGTCTGGGATTGACTCAAGATTAACATTATCCGAATAGTCTTCAAATGCATCATCATTTTCATCATAGACCTGCAAGTGCTTTTCAAGGACTCCAGCTTCAACCAATAAAAATAAATATGGGAGAACTTCTGCCTGTTCTTGGAAACCCCAATTTTTACATTCTCTAATACTTAGAGATTGCGATTCACCTCTCTTTATCCTTTCCCCTATGTTGAAAAGCAATCCGAGAAATTTTAGTGGGTCAACTTTTGCGTTTAATTTTAAGATGTCATTTATTGAATTCATAAATTCACCCAAGTATTGTGTTAATTACTTTATCGTAAGCCCCAAGCGTTGTTGAGTTTCTGAAACAGATTTGCCCCTTAGGGTAATTCAAAGTTATCTTGCATCCATCATGTAAAACAATATCATCATACTTATCATCAAAAACAAGTCCATGCGCTAAATCATCTGCGGAGGTCGCAATTTCTAACCCTCCACTTTCTCTTTGTATTGTTAAATCATGGGTTTTAGAAAGATATTCGGTAGTTGAAGGATGTAGTTTTCCATTCGTGTCAATTTCATCTGCTTCAGAAATCTTTATCAAGAAGGATTTAGCATTAAATTTATCACGCAACGTTTCTGTTATTGTTGGGGTCAGAGAAACTCTGGCAGGTGTATGATTCAAGTGCCCATCTTTGCCTTTACCCCACACTAACATTGAGATACATTTTGAAAAATGAGAAGATTCAGCAGAAGGGCATCTTATATCAAGAATCGCTCTACCGTTTTTAGTTCTAAAAAAGCATATAGCTTCTGAAGTTGGACGATATTTCATAATCCCTTTTTTGAAATCAAATATTTCTCTTTCTCTTCCTGGATACTCAAAAGTTGCAATGTAATAGGCTTGCTCTTGAAATGTAATTTCAATAGCATCCTTATATCTGAATTTGGCTCCGTCAAAAGTGTAAATTGTTCCTTGTGAGCCAAGAATGCCTTTCAATTCTTCAATATTATTGAATGGAAGTCTTTCGTTTACTCTAAAGAGTGAAAGGGTGTTTTGACCTCCAGCATAGAAATACTCCCCAGCACGATAAAGCTTATAGGCTATATTATCATCCCTAAGCGTTGGAGATTTGCATATTTCATCAATAAGAGGCTCTTTTGCAAGTGATATTCTAACGTCTATAAGTTCATACTTGTCAACCAAATGTTTCAAGTCTGCTAATCTCAAATTATCTAAGACTAATTTTAATTTCGAAATTTCAACTGTCACGGCATCCTCCTTTATTTATGAAGTTGAGATAAAGATGATATTCACTTCTTCTGATTATTCTTCTTTATCGTTCAGTATCGCTGTTAATTCAATAGGTTTTAATCCTGTTTCATATAAATTGGCCTTGACGGTTTTGTATTTTATACCTGCCAATGTCATGAGAATTGCTTTGAAAATGTGTTTTGCTCCTTGCGGGGGAACGGCCATACCTATTTGCTTCCTCACAGATTCTTTGTTGCCGATAAATATAAAGCTGTCATCAAATGTTTGCAGTCTTGCCCTCTCTCGATTTGTCAGGGCTCTTGGGTCACTCCAATGATAAACGTGAGTTCCGCCGCCACCACTACCGGTAATCGTATAGGATGGTTTGGATGGGTTCAGTCGCTTGTATATTTGACTCATTCTTGCAGATTTAACGTTAAGTCGAATATCTTTAATAATCCTTCTGATAGATTCTGATGTTTTTGCACTGGGGAAATGTTGTTTGAAAGTGTCAATCCTGAGCATTGTTTTGGTCAAATCTGCATCGGATAATGCCAATACCTTGTCTAGGAACCAGGCATTTTCTCCTGGAGGAATGCACATTAGCCTATCTTCGACAGTTTTGGATTGTTTTGTTCTTTCATTGTTTGAGGCATCTGGAGAAATAGGGGGTGTCTCTATTGCTTTCTTGCAGGATGTCTGTTTTTTTAATTCAGATGTTATGGGGGCGGGAACCTTATACCTGACACCAAGGTCATTTCTGATGCCGACAATAATTATCCTATGCCGTGCTTGCGGAACACCGTATTCCTCGAATCGATAGAGGTGAGCTGTTAAAAAATAACCATGTTTGCCGCAGTGTTCCATATCATGAAGTATCGTCTCGAAAGCTTTGCCCTCGTTTGCATTTCTAAGACCCCCGACGTTTTCTGCAAGGAACCAATATGGATTCTGAGAATCAATGGCTCGAACACCATGGGTGTAAAGTGGACCATATTTGCCCTCAAATCCCTTTGTTTCTCCTACTGCGCTGAAATCATTGCAAGGGAATCCGAAAGCCAATGCATCAAACTTGATTTTTCTGAAGCTCGTAATCTTGGTTACGTCTCCACATACAACGCTTGAGCCGACTTCACTGAGCTGTGCATGTTTGATATTGGCGGCATAGGTCTTGCATGTGTCCTCATCTATGTCGTTAGCCCAGGCTGGTTGTATGGTATGAATCGTGCCATTGATTTCAATATTTGACAGCAGGGCTCCCGTTGCTAAACCTCCAGGTCCGCAGAACAGTTCTGCAAGCTTATAAGTCGTCGGTAATGACATGCTCTATTCCTGATTTGTTGAAGTATTATTCATTGGAAATCATTGTATTTCAGAATCTTGTTTGACATAAAAACTTTTCTCAGGGCAGGTTGATTCCCGCTGTTAATACTGCCTTGAGCAAGCCTTAGTAAGTCGAATGCTGTAATAGCAGAAACACCAATTCCTGTATCTTTAGTAAGTTTTTTAAGGCTTGGTTCGATAGCATTAAAGCCACCTGCTACATAGGCGCAGAATTCAAGCAATAAAGGCTTTCCATTTGAAAGCTCTAAATAATTGGGTATGTAATTGGAGTGCATTTTGTAATAATCATCGGAAGATAAAGAATATGATGAAGAAGCCTTGGCATCAATGATTGCACAATGAATATCGTCAAGTGCTATTGCAAAGATATCAGAAAAGGCACCTTTCCCAGTGCGCTTCAGTTGCCCAGTAAGCTTTGTTTTGAATTTCAGGCGACTTGAAAATATCTCGCTGGTTGACTTTTCAAAATCAAGTGCGGCTTTTATTCCTCCGCTTGCAAGGTTCAGATAAGTTGACTCGAAGTAAGATAGACTTGTTGATAAATGAGGAGTGATTACATCATCAACAAGCTTTTGTGAAAAACCGAAATCATCTTTCATTCTGATTGTGAACGCTTCTGGATAACTATCCAAGATTGTTTGTCCTGCATATTCATAGAATAGCCCAAGAATGATTGCTTTTTCTGGAGAAGTGTGTTTTGGCTTTTCAATTAGTGAACGGGTATCCTTTTCGCTACGCCAAGAACCATAGTTTCTTTGAAAAGATTCCTCTGTTTTTAGAGGGATATAATTTTCAATGTTTTCAAATTCATTTTTTATTAAAGGAAGAAATCCCTTGTTTACCCTGCACTGTTCAATGCAATCTATCTTTTCAACATCAATCAAGCATACGGCCTGAAGGCAGTTTTTGAAAGTATTGGCAATGTCTCTTGCCGCAGCAACTCTTTTAGCAAGAGGGTTGCCTTCAATTCGCCGAGTGTAAATATCCTTGTTCGGATTATCGACAACATCTATGAAGGAAAGTCCTTTGCGCATTTTTAATATTTTGTCTATACACAAGCTCAGGCAGTCATGGTTGTGCCCATATACTATAGGGACACATAATTCTTCATTTGTTAAATATCTGATGTCAGGATGAAGTAGCAGTTTCAGTATGAAGAGAAAGGGCTTCACCCGTAAGCGGGGGTCCATGCCCACATTTGAGAGTGTCCCGTAAAGGCTTGGATATTGATGTCTTAATATGAGGGATTGAAGAATTGGTAGTGGAGGTTCACCGCTAATTAAATCTTCACCGGCTTGGGTAGTAAAAATACGTCCATCTTCTCTCTGAAAAATTAACCCTAAGCATTTTAGTTGAGAAAAGTATGTCCTTGGCCCTCCGCTACGAGGGTCATATTGTTCTCCTTCATCTTTTAGTCCGGCTGATTCTAATGCCTTGCAAAATATATTTTGAAGTTCTTGATTGCCGGACCAATATGATTCCCCTTTCAATTCGTTTATCAAAGAGACAATTTGAGCAATTTTCCAAGGAGAGATTCTGCGGATATTCCGTGGGAACATCCACATTCTTCTATATCTGTCATCAAATTCAATCAGAGGCATTTTTCCACTCAAAATATTTTCCTCAATAATGCTTTCAGGTAATTGTTTCAGTATATCTCTTTAATTTGCATGGCCTTTAATCTATATTTCAGCTTCAAAAATAATAGGTCCGAAAACGATTATGAGCAAAATTCTGGTCATACTGTTCTCTTTGCTGGCGTTCACTTCATACGGCCAAGTGGAACTCCCTGCCTATTCATCCTCTGATGAGATAGTAAGGCATATGAACTACACGCTCCAATACAATGAAAAATACGAGCAAGCCGACTGGGTGGCATACAAGCTGACCAAATCTATGCTGATAACCACAATGCCAGCCGAGAGGAAGAACAACTTCAAGGCTGACCCGTTAGTGCCGACAAAGAGCGCAAGCACTACGGACTATTCAGGAAGTGGCTATGACAGAGGACATCTTTGCCCAAGTGCTGATTTCAAAACCAATCAGGAGTTCATGGACGAGACATTTTATATGAGCAATATGTCCCCCATGGAGCATGATTTTAATGCTGGTAACTGGGAAGACCTTGAGGACCACGAAAGAATATGGGCTAAGGAGAACGATGAACTCTATATTGTGACCGGCCCGATACTGAAGGATGAACCTTTTGATTATATCGGCAAAAAGAACAGGGTTGCCATTCCTAAGCGATTTTACAAGGTAGTTTTAGACTACAAGGAGCCCGAGTTAAAGGCGATTGCATTCATAATGCCGCATAGGGGCGGGTTGGATGACATTGGAGCCTTTGCGGTTACTGTGGACGAAGTTGAACAGGTGACTGGATTTGATTTCTTCCCGACAATCCCGAAAGATATCCAGGAGAAGCTGGAATCAAGCATAGATTTGAAGAAATGGGGGTTGAGGGAGGCATCAAGCCGATATGTGCCGAAAAACGTTGAAACAACGCAAGGAAAGCCTGTCAGCAAGCAAGCCAATGAGTCAGGCAAAGTTCAACCGAGTATGGACACGGACAAGCTGATGCTATACGCCATTGTGATTCTCGGCATCTTCCTAGTCATCGGGGGGATTGTCCTGGTGATTGGAATAAAGATGAATAGAAAGGGCAAATAGCTGAATAAAACTGAAAACTCCCCTTCTCATCTGGGTTTACTGGAAAAGGCTGATTTAGAGTGCAGATTTATATCAAGTAATAACGGAAAAATACAATGGATGTGTTCGACAAAATAGCTCTTGACCTCAGTGATGGAGCCAGGAAAAACTACGAGAAGCACGGGTTTGTTCAGCCTGTGGCGTTCCTCATCATCAACGGGACACTGAGCCCGCTGCCAAGAAACCTGACTGACCTGATGCTCTCCGACAAGGAAAAGTTCAATGCCGTGGTCAGTGAACTGGTGAAGAAGCACAATCCTCTTGCTGTGGCCATCATAACTGAAGCTTGGTATCTCGGATTCCCGCTTGGCGACAAGCTGGAGGCTCCTTCTCAGAGCAAGGACAGAAAGGAATGTGTCTTCGTTACTGTGGACTCCAAGGAGAAGCAGATATCATGGATGGCTGAAATCAAGGACAAGAAGCTTGGCAAGTGGGTTAAGCATCCTGTCTATCTCAAGAAAGGTGGAGAGGTCAAGGCTTCAGGGAACATGGTTGACTTCTATGGAACTGGAACAGAGCTGAACTTGCCTCTTGAGATGCACCAGAGCCCCAAGGGTGAGAGTAAAATTCCCAAGATGGATTGAGACTAATTCCCCTCTGCATCAAACATAGCATATATTTAAGCCTATTTAGCCCGGCGGTCCGATCATGAGGACATTATGTCCACCTGCGGCCGCTATTTCGATGGCACGCTTTGCATAACCCTGGCCTTTGACCTCGTTGAAGTCCGGATCAGGCCTGTTCTTTGAAACTGCGACGGCGGCATCGATAGTCTCCTTGTACGGTTCCCTGCAATCATTAGCAGAGAAGAAGTTCACTGCGTCCACGAGGTTTTCCACAGGATATACCGGGATCTTCCCGGATGCCACTGCAGCTTCAGCCGCATTCTGGACAGGCACCATCAGCGAATCTATATCCTTGAGGTTCCTGGCATGGACGGCTATCGGAAGCACTCCCTTCACCGGCCTTATGCTCCCGGTCAGAGCCAGTTCGCCTATTATCATGGTCCGTGAAAGCTTTTCACGGTCGAGCTTGCCTGTCGTTGCGATCATGCTCAAGGCAATTGGCAGATCGAATGCCGCGCCCTCCTTGCGGATGTCCGCCGGGGCGAGTCCGACAACAGTGTTCCCGAATGGATGCGTGTACCCGCAGCTCAGCAGCGCAGACCTTACACGGTCCCGGCTCTCCTTGATTGCCGCATCGGGAAGTCCGACAACAGACACGGTTGTGTTCTCCCCCTGTCCTGTAGCGTTTACTTCAACTTCCACGGTATATGCGTCGACGCCGTTTATCGCGGCGGAAAAAGTCCTTGCAAGCATTATATCCCCCATGTTCTTGATTTCGAGAAACGTAGAATCTACAATTCATTAACACAGTATCAAGGGAGCCTCTGAAAGATTTCAACCTGGAATGTAAGAAGTTTGGACTCCAACCTCAGCATACCGACAAATGTTGGAGTTCAAACTTTAGTTTGTTCTTCTCTTATTTCTTAGCGCCATTCGGGGCAGTAATCGGTAATCCATGAACGTCGAACATCCAACATCGTACGTTCAACGTAGAATAGGGGAAGATGAAAACAAAGATAAGAGAAGATTAGCCTAAATTTTGCGTTTAAGGTGGCAAAATTTACCGGGAGGCCGATGTTTTCGAGGCAAAAGCCTCGAAAAACCAGCTTGTCCCGAGGCCGAAAGGCGCTCGGGAGGGTTAACCCCGAGACACGAAAGTGTGCTCGGCCTTGGCGGCATAATCCTATGCCACCAAGGTAGATATTGCTGAACTCAACAATCAAATGCAATATCTAGGTTAGTGGTTGGAAAGCTCTTGCGCGCTTAATCAGCTTTCGCAAAGGCTGCGCCGCGACAAGACGGCGCGACAGGCTACGAACGGAAAGCCAAAACTAATTGCCGGCGGGACGCCAGCGCTACGTAATCACCCCGAGCGCTCAGGCCTCGAAGATCTCCGTCTTACTTCATAATTCGATTGTTTCCTGTCGGACTTGCAAATGTGTTCAGGAATGGCTGAATTTGTTTGTAGTAGCGCATGTTTGCGCGCTCTTCGGTCTCTTGAAATTCCGTTAAGAAAGCTCGAATACGAGCTGCTTCAAGCGAAAAACCTTGAGCCCGTCAGGCTCCTGCGGAGGATTCATCTGTTCGATATTCGACTGTTCCTACGGCAGGACTACGATTGTTACGCCGGGTTCGTACTTGACCCTGGAGAACTTGTTGTCGCGGGTCGCGTTCCTTACGTAGAAGGTCCAGTACATCGGCAGGTACTCCGTCGAGATAGGCCATTCGTAGTCCCTGGTGGTGTCATACCACGGACTGAACATCTTCTCCTGCCACATCGAAACTTCGAGGATGTAGTCGGGATTCTTCTTGAAGCCGTAGAAGAAGGACTTCAGGAACTTCCCCTTCCATTCGGTGTTATCATAGGCCTTCGCCAGTTCCGGCGAAGTCGCGCCAAGCTGCGAATATCGCATTACATAGCAGCCGCCGTCGTATGGGACGTCCGTACCGTTGATCTTCACTGATTCAGGCGGTGGAGGAAGGCCGTTAGTCTTGCGGTAGCTGGCGAATACGCCGGATTTCACGGCGCGCCTGTTCAGTTCGCACCTTTCCTTTATGCAGTCAAGCGTCGGTATGTCCGGCATGAGCCCGAACCAGTCAAGTGAGTCCTTCATGAAGTTCTGCGCCTGATCGATGCTGCTGAGCGAACTGGCTTCGTCCTCCTTGTTCTTCATCCGCTTCAGGGCATTGTCATTCTTTGCGATCAGGGCTTCAACCCTTTCCCTGGGCGTCTTCCCGAGCCCTTCGAGGGAGGCGATCACCGGAATGAACCATGTCTCCATCAGCGCCTTGCTCTTGTATCGCTCGAACATCGGCTTCAATTTATTTACGATCTCCTCATTCCTTTTCCTCTGATCTTCTGTCAGTTCCGAATATGGAAGCCTGAACCTGATCTCATCAATCCTGGTGTAGGCGCTCTCCATCTTTTCCGAAGAAGGCATCCAGTCGGCTACCACTTCGCGGTGCTTGCCCTTGAATGCCCTCATTATCCTCGCACAGTCGTTCACAAAAGCCTCGTCGCTGCCTTTGGTGTCAAGCACCCCTGCGGGACTTTGAAGTTCCTGACGTTCCTCGACATCACCGCGCTGGTTATGGCCTTGGCATATTCCTCGAGTTTTCCGGCGACGGGCTTGATCTCGGCCTCGGCTTCGGCGATCTTTGACTGGTCGGGAAGCTGGGTGGCGAGCTTTTCCATTTCGACGATCATGGCTTCGAGGTTCTGGATGGCGCCTCCGCGCTTGCCCAGATACCAGTCGATCCTGGAAAGGTCGTTCTTCAATTTATTCTCGAGATGGATCTCCTTGACCGTCCTGATGAAATCCAATGCCTCTTCGACCTGCCTGACATCATAGCCGGGACCGGATGTGTTGTATGAATAATGCCTGCTGCCATCGCTGAGTTCCAGCGGATCCTTTCCGTATCTCTGCAGCTGCAGGGCGTCGGCTTCCTTTATTGCCGCGTCAAGCCTTCCCTTGAGGGCCTCGAACTTGGCTTCATATGAATAAATTTCGTTGAGAGCAACCGTGAAGTTCTGGATGGTCCCGCCTTTCAGCTTTTGGAATTTCCCGTCGAAGTCGGGAGATAGCGCCTCAGGATTCATATAGTCCTTTATAACACTTTCCCTGGAACTCTGGGAATAGGAGGAAATGTACTTGACCTCGTCAAAGACCTTGCTGAACTTGCTGGTGGCGTTGTACCAGGTCTTGAATAGCTCCATCTTGTCCTTGTTTATTGCCTGGGTCTTCTTGGTGAGCTCGGTCTCCTTCCTGCTTAACTCAGTCCTTGACTTGTTGAGACTGTCGTTCGCCAGCTTCCCGATCTCGTCGCACTGCTTAGAGAGTTTTGCGGCTTCCGCTTCTACTGCCTTTATTCTCCCATTCAATGCATCGACGACCTGTTTCTTCTGCTCGTATGGAATGTCCTTCCTGTTTTCCACGTCATAGTTGTGCCGCATGGCGCTCAGGGTCCTGCTGTAGCCGTTGCTGAGATCATATTTGTATGCGTCAAATGCGCTGGAGACAATGTAGTGCCTGCGTTCAGATTCCTGCAGTGAGACGGTATTCGAGGAGAATCCGGATAAGGCGGCATTGAAGTTCCCGGAATATTCCTGGTTCTTCTCAACCGGCGGCGGCGGCACTTTTACAAGATTCTTGTCGTTCGAATCGAACTCGTCCTTCCTTATCTTGTATGCCGGAACGTTGATGGCCGGGACTTCAATGTCGATTGCATATCCATTGACCTTCAATGCCACCTGGGAGATGCTCGTGTATCTGGGATTGAGATTGAACGAGAATCTTTTCCCCGAGGCGTTGTAGATATTGGAGTCCTTTACAGGATCAGCCGATATTTCGAAGCTTTCGCTCTCAAGCTCCTTGAGGGACTTGTTGAAGTTCACGGAATCCTGCTTGTACTCCTGCTTGCCGTTCGCTATCCTCACCTTGCATGGCAGGCTTTCAGGCGCGGTCTTGATCGTGCCCCTGATATTGACAGCCGCCTGCGCCAGCCTGCCCGCGACCTCGTTTGCAGCGACCACGAATTCCTTCTCCCTGGCAAGCCTTTTTTCAGCGGACCACTTTTCAAGAAGCGGTGCTATTTCCATGACAATGTACCTGTCCCTGTAGTCCTTGACTATGTATGGGTTCTTCTTGTCAAAGTCCTTTGCGGCATCGCCTTTTATGCAATCCTTTGCAGGACCTGCCCAGAACTTGTCAAGCTCAGCGGAAACCGCCTGATATCCGCCCGATACGATAAGCGAGCTCCAGAACTCGACCGCACCCAACTGGGATGGTTTTCCTTCCTTTACGGCGGATTTTATTTTCCTGTCCTGGTACTCCTTGTAGTTCATATACCAGAGCATGTTGGATACGTTGAGCGTGAATTCCTCGGTCATCTTCAAGTCGAAATCCACGAACGCGAGCGCGGTCTTGGACATCTCCGTAGGACTTGTGAACGTTCCCTTGATCCCGCATTTCATTCTGGCAAGGGACTGGTATTCATCATAATCCTGGTTCTTCAGCC
Source organism: Lentisphaerae bacterium GWF2_50_93 (assembly GCA_001804815.1). Taxonomy (GTDB): domain Bacteria; phylum Verrucomicrobiota; class Lentisphaeria; order Victivallales; family GWF2-50-93; genus GWF2-50-93. Next base: position 38,051 of record MHBI01000012.1, on the reverse strand, counting down.
AGTACGATACTTTCTCAATTACATATGCGAGTCCCAGGTCGGAGCCGCGCTTGTAGAACTCCGATACGTCGCCGAGAAGCAGTATTATCTGGATGGAATCGCTTTTGCTTTTCAAGCCGGCCATCTTCTCCAGGCTGTAGGCTATGCTTGTCGAATTGTCGGTGAACAGCGTATGCCTCGTCAGGTACTTCCCCTGCGTCGCCATTGAACTTACATTGCCGATAATGTCTTTCGCCTTTTCAAGATCGGCATCCCTTACCTGCTCGACCTTCCTCTCAAGCTCCTTGTCCTCCTTCTTCTGTTCTGCGGCCCTGACTGCCGACTGCTTGTTCGCCGTCAGTTTTACGGATCCGGAAATATCCTTGCCTGAAACGGAATCCACTGTCAGCGTGATGCCCTTTGAATCGTAGCCGTCGGCGCTTGCCTGCACCTGGTATTCGCCTGCCGGGACATCGCCGAATTCCGCGACACCGTCCCGCACCGGATTTTTTGCATTGTACTTTTTAGATGAAACCGATACCGTCGCCCCGTCGATCTGCGTCCCAGTCGCGGAATCCACTACCGCTATCATTATCTTTATCCCCTCGAAATCGAGGTTGAGCTTCGCAATCTCGTCGCGCGCCTTCCTGATCGAGGCTTCGGCGTCGTTCGCAGCCTTCTCCATGTTCGCCAGCATCTGCCCCATCAGATCGGCTTCGTCCGCCTTCAGCTGTGTTTTCACATCTGGAATTTTTATCTTTTCAATGTCGGCGAGCGTCTTCGACATCTTTGAAAGCTGCTCGCAGCTACTGTCGATTGCCTCCTTGTCCGGCTTCTTGACATCAAGGCCTGCAATCTTGTTCTTTATTTCGTCGAGATCCTTGTAGTGCGGCGAGTCGACCTTCGCATATTTGTCCATGAAGAAATCAATCTTCCTGTTGAGCTCGTTCTTGAATCCCTGGTACGCCTCAAAATCCTTTATGATCTCGCTGCCGACCTTTTTGTAGGAAGGGACAATGTCCTTCGTGGCCGATGCTAACCTGTTTGCGTCCGCCAGGCTCTTCTCAATCCCGGTCCTGAACGAATCGATGGTCTTCAGCAGTTCCGAGGCGTCGGCGAACTTGCCCAGATCCACCAGCTCTTCGGCACCTTTCACGTAGGCATCCTCGTTCTTCAGGAATTCCTCCTTGAGCGCGCCTCCCTGCTTCCTGACTTCGTCAGGCGTTATTTTCCCCAGCTGGATCTGCTGGAGCATCTTTCCGGCCGCTTCAAAATTCGAATCGGCCTTCTTCTTCACTTCCCCGAAAAGCTTCACAAGCCTGGACTCTGCATTGCCCTTTATGAATTTCTCCCGATCGGTCCTGAGGCTGTCCGCCTGGATGCACAGGGCCTCGAGATTCTTTATATTGCCCTCGGTATTGTATTTTATGTCGATGATCTGATCCCTTGAGTTCAGCATGCCCTCGGAACTCCGCAGGAAGGCCTCCTTCCTTTTTATTTCATCTGCCGCCTGGAACAGGAAGATCTTCCATTTCTTTATCGCTATCAGCCCCCGCTCCAGGGTGACGGCCTGCCATTCCTTGTTGTCCTGTACCGTCATCTGCGCGTTGATCGAGTCGTAGAGCAGTCCTGTCGAGGCTGTGCCGAGCATGACCGTGTTCTCGGCTGCGCTTGCGATGTCCCCGATGAACAGCGGCAGGCCCTTTACACCTTCCCATGTCGCCTTTGTCGCAGTGCGGAGCGTCGACTTCGCGGTTATCATCAATATCCTGGCGGTGCTGACATTCGGCGTGTCGCCAAGCGCATCGAACTGGCTGTCGAGATATTCGTAATTTTTTACGGCAAGCTCGTTGTAGACGGCCTTTGACTGGTTGACCGCGTTCGTTATCCCTGTCATGTTCCCGGCGAAATTCTTAACCACGTTCGCCTGCGAGAAAGTCCTCTTCTCGGCTTTCGCCGCCTCAGCTTCTTCATTCCAGGAGGCATATCCTGTAAAAGCCGTTCCGACTCCGAACAGGATCTTCGCTTTCGCCGCCTGGCTTATGCCGGACGGCTGGTCGGGAATTCCGGACGTAGAAGGAGGCAGCTTCCCGCCGACAACCTTGTTGGTCTCCTTGATGCGGACATAGCTGTCGAACAGATCGTCCTTGATCGCCTGGGCCTTCTGGTGCTCTCCTCTGCCGATGAGATCCTTTATCTGCTGCTGTTTTGCTGCGAATTCAATTTTAGCCTTTCTTTCGGCCATGAACTGCGACTCGGCAAGTATTTCCCGGCAGGCGTCCTGCGCCTTGTTGATATTCTTGGAATTCAACCCGACGGCGTCAGGTGCGATGGCCTTTCCGGCCTTCGTTTCGCCCAGCATCCTCATGAAATCTTCAGGGGTGCCCTGGATTCCGTTGTTCTTGAGTATCTTCTCGATCCTAGCGTTTGTGAGACCTGAGGATTTGACGGCCTTCGTCGTTCCCTTCGCCATTATCTGCAGCTTCTCAGGATTGGTCAGGAGTTCCTGGTGCGGCAGTTCAACGCCCTCCATGGCCTTCTTTATGTGATCGTTTGTTTCAACAAGGGCCTTTCCTGCCTGTTTATCCTTCATCCCAGCCGAAACATAGGTCTCCTTAGAACGCGCATCAGCCGAAATCTGCACGTAATGGGCTTCCGTTCCAGGACGCCCCATCGCTCCTTCTGTATGGACCGTAAGATCCAGTCCGCCTATGTTCACATAACCCGGCCCCTTGGGCGACTTGTTCACGGGAAGCCCCATTTTCTCAGCGGCTTTTATTAGCTTGTCAGTTGTCCTGGCGCCTGCACCGGCGTCAGTGTCTCCGGTCCATCCACGATGCTCAGCGTCCCCCATCTTTGTTCCAGCAGTTTCCTTGAACTTCTTGGAAGTCTCAGTTGTCCCGGCCCCTTCCGCAGCATTTGCGATCCTCGCAAGTTCGTCCTGTGCCGGCTTCCTGTACTCGACGGTCAGTTTCTGGCTCTTTTCACGGTAGGTGGAATATTCCTTGTTAATCCTTGCCTGTTTTTCTGAAGTCGAAAGACTGTTGTCGGAACGTATCTCGCTGACCTTGTCGTTGAATTCCTTCCTGTTGGCGAGTTCGAGTCTTTCTCCTTCCTTGACGCGTTCGCCCAGGGCTTTAAGGCGCGCATCATCGTCCTGGGAAAATGAATTGAATGAAAAGACCGCAAGACATATGAGCATCAATGTTAATCTTGTTGACGTTTTCATTTTTCCAGGCTCCTCCTCATCTTGGTGGCCTGTGCCAAAAGGGGGCTTCCCTTTGGAAGTTTAGAAATTGCCTCGTCAAGGGTTAGCTTCGCCATCTCCGGAAGACCGTTCTGTATCTGCATCGCGGCAAGGAGCATTTTTACATCGTCGCGCTCGGGATGCTTTGAGACAATTTGGGAAAGGCGGTCAATGCCGGAATTAAAATCACCGGTCTCGACGCAGATCAGCGATGTCTGGAGCGCCGCACCGTAGAGGTCGGACTTGGGCAGCGCGATTCGCCTTTTTATGAAAGCATTTGCCTTTTCAAACTCATCCAGCTGAATATATGCGTCGGCAGCCCTTGCAAGGATCGCCTCGTCGTTTGGACGCCTCGTTAGTACATCCTCATAAATGTCAGCCGCCACCCTTATTGCATACTGGTCGCTGCATAGGACATATGCATCGGCGAGATCGACGGCATACGCATCGTTGCCGGGATTTTCCTCGGCCGCCTGTGCAAGCAGCGCAAATGCCTTTTCCTTCTTGTCGGCTTTGCCGGGTTCATTGAAGGATTCAATGAGCAACGCTGCTCCAGCATCATGTGCTGACTTTGACAGCACATCAGCTTTTACTGCTAATTCCTTGTATTCAGGATATTTTGCCTGTTCGGGGGAAGCCTTGGACGATTCTCCTTTCTCAGTCGATGCTTTCCTGGCGTAAAGAAGGACGGCCACTGCCAGAATTACGATTATGATGAGAGTCAGGCATCCACATCCGAAGGTACCGATCGAAAGGATTATCTTTCCTGTCCTGCCTGATTTCTTCCACCTCATGGCGAGGAGTATCAGGGAGAAGAAAGCTATAAGTCCTGAGAAAACTGCCACTGCGCCAAGAAGGGATTTCCATGATGGAGCGTGAAGCCCGTCGAAAAGAGGTTTTCTTTCTGCCAGAACTGGAGGTTCTTCGGATTTTACTGGTTCTTGGTCTTTTTTGACTTCAGGTTTAGTCTGGACTGGTGGAGTTGCTGTTTTCACAGGTTCACGAGGTTTCTCAACCTGTTCAGGCTTCTTTTCCGTGGCTGCCGGTTTTTCCCTGGGTTTCGATTCGGCCTTGAATTCCTTTTTTACCGGAACGGCACCAGTCCTCTTGACCCTGAAAAGCCCGGTATATTCGGTCTTGTCAGCCGAAGACACTATTATTTTCCCGCTGTTCGCCTCATAGCCAGGGCAGCTTGCCGTTATCTTGTAGCTGCCGTCTGCAAGTCCTGTGAATTTGATTTTGCCGTTTTGCGCTGTGCCGTTCTGGGGCGAGGGGCCTTCAATGATCACGGACGCGCCATCCAGAAGAGAGCTTTCGGCGTCATCCAGGACAGTTACGCTGAGTGTCGCGGACTGTGAGAAAAGAGGAGTGCAGGTGCAAATAGACAGAAGGAAGAGCATGAAAGGCAAATATGTCCTGAATCCTCGACGCATAGATGCGTTCCCCCTGTTTATCATTAGCGTAATTTAAATTCAAAACCATATAAATCCAATAAGGTCTGAATATTTGTTTTATTAGAAGTATGCCAGTTTGTAACACGTCAGTTTCTATTGCATGCGATGAATTCAGGTAGGGCGCTCTCGCCGAGAGCGCCGTGGACGCCTCGGCGAGGCGTCCCTACCTTTTGGATTTAGAAATGAGTTCAGGAATAGCTGAATTCGTTCGTAGCGCATGTTTGCGCGTTCTTCAGTATTTTGAGATTCCGTTAAGAACGCTCGAACACGAGCTATCCGCCTTCGCTACGGCGCGACAGGCTACAAGCGAAAACCTTAAGTCCGACAGGCTCCTCAGGCGGGTAAACCCCCAGGTCGGCATAAGCGCCGGTCTGGAGACCTGCGCTCCTTTTAAAAGCAATTTTGAAATTGCCTCTCATGAATGCTATTTTAGGAGTTCCTGAAAATATTAACCTGCTCACTTTAAGGAGGTCCAGATGAACTTATCCCGCCTGTCAAAATCAATGATCGCATGCTTTGTGCTTGCCGCAGGCACACTGTGCTTTGCAGCCGACGATGCCGTCAAGCCCCTGGTCAAAGGCGACAACATCGTCTTCTTCGGCGATTCAATCACCCAGGGTGGAAGCGGAGCCAACGGATATATTACCCTTTATACTAAGGCAGCTCAGGCCGCCCATCCTGATTTCGCCCTGACCACCGTCAATGCCGGGATCAGCGGGCACAAGGTACCCAATCTCCAGGCGCGCATCGACAAGGACGTCATCGCCAAAAAGCCCACTATCGTCTATATATACATCGGCATCAACGATGTCTGGCACAGTGAAAAAGGGCACGGGACTTCAAAGGAGAAATATGAAGCCGGCCTTAAAGAGCTCATTACAAAGATCAACGCTGCCGGCGCACGTGTGATCCTCTGCACGCCTACCGTGATCGGCGAGAAGAAGGCTGGAGCGAACAAGCTCGACGCCATGCTCGACGAGTACAGCGAGATCAGCCGCAAGGTCGCCGCCGACACCAAGACCCAGCTCTGCGATCTCCGCAAGGCTTTCCAGGACTACATAACGGCGAACAATCCCGAAGACAAGGAAAAAGGCATCCTCACAGGCGACAGGGTCCATCTCAACGCGGCCGGCAACAAACTCGTCGCACAGACGATGCTAAAAGCCGTCGGCGAGGAACTGAAATAATTTTCCTTCGCAGAAGGAAAATTATATATGACCTGAGCGCCCCGAGACACTATGTGCTCGGGGCAACTCGTTCGTAGTCAAGCCATTTTTGGCTGTGTATTAGCTTGCATTTGTTTTTCTCCGGATTAACGTACATTAAGACGTACATATAGGAGCAATTAACTATGACCACATTATCTGCGACAGTCGCAAGAAAAGGTTTTTTCGACCTTGTCAAAGGCGCCGCGAACGGACATAAGACATATCGCATCCAGCATCGTGCCGGAACGGCCGTGCTCATGTCTGGAGATGATTATGAATCTCTTCTTGAGACACTGGAACTGATGTCCACCCCGGGATTCAAGGAAAGCATAAAGAAATCCATACAGGAAATGAAGAAAGGCGAGACTTTTTCAATTGATCAAGTCCTTGGAGCCAATAAGTGAGCAGTTACGAAATCCGCTTCACAAAGACAGCTGCCAAGGATGTTGACAAGCTTACACCCAAGCTAAAGACCAAGCTCAGGGAAATCTGCGTCAATACCATTGGGCAGAATCCGTATTCAGGGAAAAAGCTTGTCGGAGACCTTGATGGCTTTTATTCGTTCAGGCTGACATTCAAAGACAGAATTGTTTATACTGTTGACGAGAAAAACAAGGTTGTTTTCATCCACCGTGCTAAAACTCACTATGGGGATTGAATTCATATGGAAGAAGAATTTCCCCGTCTGAGCTTTTCAAGCTCTTTTTTCAGAGGTTCCCAATATTTCCTGTCCTTTTCACGCTCTGCAAGTTCTTCCTTTAACAATGCCTTTTCAATCTCCTTGATGGAGGAGGAAATGGCGTATTCCAGCAGATGTCTTGCCTTTATGAGGCCAGCGGCCTGTTTATTATGGTTGACAGAAACTTCTACAAGGAGTTCGGGAGTCCTGAGCTCGCGCAGCCAGAAATCCACATGGCTTCGGTCCGGAGCGTTTTTATTTTCAAAATAGTTTGCCTCGACGAGTCTTCTTATCATAGGCCAGTCCTTGTCACATTGCGTTTTCTTTGCATTGACAAGATCGGGAAGGGATATTAAATCGTAAGTGCCTTCTTCCGTCTTTATGGAAGTTCTTCTTTTCCAGAGTTCATCAAAAGGTTCTACGTTCCGCATTACTGACATTATATCGACTCTCATCCCCAAGGCGTCTGGATGGTTGCATCTGAAGTGGACGGCATGCCCTTTCTTCAAAAACTCAGCCTTGAATTGGGGAACGGCGATGACTTCTGCGGATAAGTCATCCATGGCCAGGGATATAAGGTCAAGATTCGCTTTCCCGGCGAGTACTACTATGTCTGTGTCTCTGCTAAACTCCGCTGCGCCGTAGAACACGCATGCCTGACCGCCCATGAGAAGATGTTTTACTTTTCTCAAACGCAGCGTGGAAAGGACTTTGTGTATCGGGTTCGGGATCAAGGGAACCTCCCATTGAAATGTAAAAATCCCACAGTTTCCGGCTTTCTTCCCATCTTTCTTTTGGGGTCAGGGAATACCAGTTGAGCAGTTCTTCCTCTATGGGATAACTAATTCTTTTCATGATATAAATTATAATGGAATTAGTTTATTGCAAACCACAAGCCCCCATTAGTCATTAGCAGATAATCAATTTTGCAAAACAGAAAATCCGGCGTAAATTCATGATAAATAGAAAGAATGTTCGCATATGCAGTCATTAAGGCTAGGATCCGCGGGTATAAGAGGCAAGGTGGGGTCGGCGCTGACGCCGACGCTCATCATCAACTTCGCGTCCGCGTTCGGCACGTATGTCGAAGGCGGGAAGGTCGTCATCGGGCGCGACAGCCGGAATTCATCGCCGATGATCCATATCGCCGTGATTTCAGCCCTCCAGAGCTGTGGCTGCAAGATCATCGACGCCGGACTCTGCTCCGCGCCGTTCCTGCAGTTCCTGGTCCCGTTCCTGAAGGCCGACGGCGGACTTCTGATCGGTGCCGGACACCATCCAGCAGAATGGAATGCCATCGTTCCCATCGGCGAAAATGGAGCCTATCTCAATAACACAAGAATGCAGGAGCTCCTCGACGTCTATCACAACGGACATTTCAGGAACTGCGTCTGGAACAAGATGGGGAAAGTTGAATTCATGCCCGAGAAGGCCCATGACAAATATCTCGACAGGATCTGCGCCCTGATCGACACCAACCTGATTTCATCCCGCAAGTTCAAGGTAATTGCAGATTTCTGCGGAGGCTCGGGTTCATGCCTCGCCAGGGGGTTCGCCGAACGCCTCGGTATCGAACTGATCCCGCTCAACGACACTCCAACAGGCATCCTTCCGCATGATCCGGAGCCGCGTCCGAGAAGCAGCTTCCAGGTCAAATCGTTCATGAGCCATCTCAAGGCCGACATCGGGTTCGTATTCAACAGCGACATGAGCAGGACCGCCATCACCACCGATACAGGTGAGACGCTCTCCGAGGAATACACATTCCCGCTCGTGGCGTCGCACGTACTCCTTAAGAACGAGGAACCGTGCACTGTCGTCACAAACTGGTGCACGACAAGGACCCTCGATGATGTCGTCGCCAGCTACAAGGGAAAAGTCGAGAAGACTAAAGTGGGGCAGGCTCCTGTCATCGACGACATGCTGGAGCTCGATGCGAAACTCGCAGGCGACGGCAGTGGCAGCGTTGCGCTCAGGGATTCAATCCCGGCATTCGACAGCTATCTCACCATGGGGATCATCCTTGAATCCATGGCAGTGCGGAATGCGCGTTCCTCCGAACTCGCGGGCTCGATTCCAAGATACCATATCATCAAGAGGAAGGTACAATGCCAGTCATCGCATGCCTATACTCTTTTGAGAAATCTGAAGAGCCAGTTCCATGGCGCGAAGCTTACGGAGCACGATGGATTCCGCTTCGACTGGCATGACGGATGGGTGCATCTGCGCGCCGCCATGACAGAGCCGATTATAAGAATGATAGTAGAGTGGCGCACAAAAGAGGAGGCCGAAGAAAAGGCCCTCCAGGTAAGGAGCCTTCTGGAAAGGCTCGTGGGATGAAAAGAAAAATTGAATATCCAATATCGAACAAGGAATGTCCAATAACGAAGTAAAATAAAAAATGAAGAACATGCCTTGCGGCATTGACTACGAACAAAACAAGAATACACAGATTCTGAATTCGTTGGTAGTCAAGCCCGCAAGGGCTGTTCTTAAGTATGGATGATTTTGTTCCTTGATAAAAATTTTCGGAGAAAATTTTTAAATGAAGATGTCGACAAGCCTTAAAATCAGCGTGAGCGGCGTCCGTGGAGTCGTCGGGGAATCCCTGACTCCTTCGCTTGTTGCGTATTTCGCAGCGTCCTTCGGCGAATATGTCGGGGCAGGGCGTGTGCTTGTCGCACGCGATACCAGGCCTACCGGCACAATGTTCGAGAACGCCGTGGTCTCCGGACTCCTGTCGGTGGGATGCCAGCCGGTCATACTTGGCGTCGTGCCAACTCCGACCCTCCAGATGGCTGTCGTCAAACTCCGGGCAAACGGAGGAATAATCATCAGCGCCAGCCATAATCCAGAGGAGTGGAATGCCCTGAAATTCGTCAATTCATCAGGAATATTCCTGAACCACAACGAGGCGGACGAGCTTCTCGACATCTATAACCAGCCATACACCAATTATGTAGCCGAGAGCGAATACAGGAACGCCCATGTCGCGGAAAACCCGTTTGGCATACACAAGGACAAGATATTCAGCCAGATCGATGTCGAGCTTGTCCGCAAGTCCAAGTTCAAGGTCGCGATCGACTGCTGCAACGGCGCAGGCGCACCCTATGCGAAGAGCTTCCTGGAAGATCTTGGATGCGAGGTTACAGCGATATTCACCGACATTGAAAATGGTTTTGAAAGACCTCCTGAGCCGGTAGCGAAAAATCTCGGGGCGCTCAGCAAACTTGTGAGGGAAGGGACATTCGACATAGGATTTGCGCAGGATCCCGATGCCGACAGGCTTGTCCTCCTGAATACCAAGGGTGAAGCGCTTGGAGAACAGCTTACCCTTGTCCTGGCGATCTCACATGTCCTGGAAAAGACGAAGAAGCACGGAAATGTGGTTGTGAATCTCGCCACCACCAAGGCGGCTGAAGATGTTGTCACAGCTGCCGGTTCGACAATTTCGTATTCGAAAATAGGCGAAATAAATGTCACTTCCGAGATGATAGCTAAAAAGGCGATCGTCGGAGGCGAGGGCGGGAGCGGCGGGGTCATCTGGCCCGTCGTCCACCATTGCCGCGACAGTTTTACCGGGATGGCGCTCATTCTGGAAATGATGGCGTCACGGAATGAGAGCATCGATGCCATCGTGAAATCCCTGCCGAAATATTTCACAGTCAACAGGAAGATCGCCACTTCCGGCTCGCGCGCCTCCCAGAAGGTAATCCGCGAACTCCGCGAAAAATATGCCGCACAGAAACCGAACACCAGCGACGGCATCCGCATCGACTGGGATGACCGCTGGGTGCTCGTCAGGCCTTCAAACACCGAACCTGTCATAAGGATTACCGCCGAAGCGAAGTCCGAGAAGACCGCCGAAGACCTGGCTGCGAAACTCGCAGAAGAGACCGGGAAGATTATTTCCTGAGTGGCATATCATTAGAAGACTACCTGTTGAATGATACAGCTCTTGTTCGTAGTTAACGCAATATTGCGTGTGTGTTTATCTTGCGAGATGACAGCCAATAATGGCTTGAGTACAAGCAATATAACTACCAATCCCATCCTTTCCCATAATCATCAAGAGGATGATTGTTCCATATTTCAATCAGCTTTTCTCTTCCAAAGTTTACGAGATAGTCATGAATGCTGGAACAGCTCCATTGATCTGCCTTCTTTACATATCCATGTTTTACTGGATTTGAATTGATATAGTTGACTGTTGCCCAGAAATGTGATTCGTTTCTTATAACCCTATCAGAAAAACTATGCCAGACTTTTCTTCCCGGTGTTGAATCTTCTTTGTTCCATTGAAAGGATGTTCCCCAATGAAGCTTGGATAATGAATTCGAGAATTGCTGTAGTTCGGTCTTTATAAGAAGATGATAGTGATTGCTTAAAATACACCAGCAGTGAATTTCAGTACTAGTTTTTTTGCATAGTGAAAAAATCTTTTCTTGGAATTCATTACGTCTTGATTCATTCGCCATTATATGGTTGTGCTCGTAGTTGGCTGATGTGATCAGGTATGTTTTTGTTATCCCATCCATATGATGAAAAGGTTGATGGAGGGGGAGTCTGTTAATCTTTCTTGTTCTTACGACATCTTTCTTCTGCTCTTGAGTCATTTTACGGTAATTATACATAAGTAAAAGTTTTTCAGAGTTTGGGTGAGTTCTAGTTTATTGTTTGTAGTTAAGCCATTATTGGCTGTTAATTATATATTCAAAAGAACACGCAAAATTGCGTTAACTACCAACAAAAATACAATCCATAAAAAGTAAAACAAGATGGATTCTTAGGGAATAGCTCCAAATAAAAAAATCCCGGCTGCGGATTTCGCAGCCGGGATTTTGATCATCCTAAAATCGGTAACTGGGTTGAACAACAATATTTATCGCCGGTTCACCCAATCGCCGTTTCGCCGATTCATTCCTACTTGATTCCCAGGGCCTTCTTCACTTCAGGAAGGGTTCCCGCTGAACCGAGTTTCCCGTTCTTGTGGGCGATGAACTTGGCATATTCCGCCATGAAGATCTTACCCGGAGGACGGAGATCGAATTTCTCGGCGTTGTCGCGGAAGTATTCGCGGTGGACGCGTGTCCAGACGAGACGTCCGTCGGTGTCGATGTTGATCTTGGTCACGCCGAGCTTTGCGGCTTTCGCGAACTGGTTCTCGTCTACGCCCTTTGCACCGCTGATTTTTCCGCCGGCCTTGTTGATCCTCTCGACTTCCTCCTGCGGAACCGAGCTGGATCCGTGCATTACTAGCGGGAAGTCGGGGAGGAGCTTCTGGATCTTTTCGAGTACGTCGAAATGAAGTCCCTGTGAGCCTGTGAACTTGAACGCCCCGTGGCTTGTGCCGATGGCGCATGCGAGGCTGTCGCAGCCGGAAAGCTTCACGAATTCCTGGGCTTCAGCGGGATTGGTAAGCTTGGCGTTCGCCTCGTCCACCTGGACGTGTTCTTCAACGCCGCCGAGCTGTCCGAGTTCCGCTTCGACTGAGATGCCCTTTTTGTGGGCGAGGTCTACGACCCTGCGTGTGGCAGCGGCGTTTTCCTTCAGGGGATCATGGCTGGCGTCGATCATGACAGAGCTGTAGAAACCGCTGTTGATACAGTCGATGCATGTGGCTTCGTCGCCGTGGTCGAGATGTACCGCGAAGACTGCTTCCGGGAATACTTTCTCAGCTGAACGGATGATGCCTTCGAGCATGAGCTTGTTGGTGTAGTCGCGTGCGCCCTTTGAAATCTGGATGATGAACGGCGCCTGCGAGTCGAGGCAGCCGCGGAAAAGACCCATGGTCTGTTCCAGATTGTTGATGTTGTAGGCGCCGATGGCGTACTTGCCGTAGGCCGCCTTAAACAGTTGTGCCGTTGTTACAATCATTCCTTCCTCCGTGAAATAATGTTAATATTTGAGCTAATTGAATAATTGTCGAAGGTAGGGCGCTCTCGTCGAGAGCGCCGATTTAGGACGGACGGTTCAGCGAACCATCCCTACCTGTATTCGGCAATTTTGCAATTACCTCGATAAAAATAAATCCGAGCGCCTAGTATAGCACGAATCATCAAGGGTGGAAAGATGGGAACCCCATGAATTTGAAAAATAATTTTAGCGGGCTAAAATTATAAAAGGAGTAAACATGAATACATTGAAAACTGCATTTGTTTCCGCAATATGCCTGCTTGTATGCTCAGGGTGCGCCACGATCAAGATGGATTTCCTCGTGGACAAGCTGGATCCGCTCGAGGAACAGACGGTCATGCCCGGCACGTCCAGCTCGAAAATCCTCCTGATAGACATTGATGGCTTTATTTCACAGGAGGGGGGCATGGGCATTATCAGGGATACTTCAAGCATGGTTGAAGATGCCGTCTCACAGCTAAGTCTGGCCGCCAATGACAGAAGGATCAAGGCCGTGCTGCTGAAGGTCAATTCCCCCGGAGGGACAGCGACCGCCTCGGACATCATCTACCATGAGATCATGAACTACAAGCAGAAGACCGGATGCAGGGTGTATGTCCACATGATGGATATCGCGGCCTCAGGCGGATACATGATTTCGCTTCCGGCCGACAGGATAACCGCGCAGCCGACGACAGTAACTGGCTCGCTCGGGGTATTTTTCCTGAGGCCCAAGCTCGACGGACTCTGCGAGAAGATTGGAGTTTCAGTGTATGTGAGCAAATCCGGCGAGAACAAGGACATGGGTTCGCCTTTCAGGAAGGAGAGCAAGGAGGAGGAGGAGATTTTCCAGTCGATCATAAACGGACTCAACGACCATTTCTACTCCCTTGTCCAGAAACACAGGAAGATAAGTCCGGAAAACCTCAATAAGATAAGGACTGCCAGGGTTTTCCTCGCGGACGAGGCCCTCAAGGTTGGTCTGATTGATGGTATCTGCTATGCCGACGACGCAATTACTGGCTGCATCCAGGATGCGGGCCTGGACAAGTCTTCAAGGGTCATCGTATACAGGCGCAAGCAGTATCCAAATGACAATATCTACAATACTTCGCGGACAAGCGCCAGCGGAAATTACTCTCTGGTGAATCTTGGCGTCCTGAGCTCCCTCGGCAACATGAAGACCGGCTTCTACTACGTCTGGCCCGGCGCGCTGATGGATAAATAGGTACGTGCTTTAGCATGTACCATTCTGTGAGTGCGGAAAATCATGGTGCAGGCTGAAGTCCGCACCAACATGAACTTCGAACATCGGATTAGGTATGGCGGTTTCGCCGAAACCGCCTCCGAGCCAGTTTCGGCGAAACTGGCATACTGGTTTCGCCGTGGTAAGCAGATGCGCAAAGTGACAAATTTAAAACAGGACTTGACACTGGCAGAATCTTCTCCAATTCAGATTCTGATGTGGGACAAGCCGGGAAACCATAAGGATTTCGGGAATGTTCTCTACAGCGATGGCTCCATCCGCGGATTCGAAGGCAGGGACTGGCTGGAAAAGGCTAGGAAGTAGGTACGTGCTTTAGCATGTACCATCTTAATGCGTAAGAATGGGACAGGCTAAAGGCCGTCCCTACTTCAATAAAAAAACACGGCGGCTTTTCAGGGCCGCCGTGCATTTCTTAGATCCAATTTATAAAAATCAGGACTGACTGATTTTTATGTGATCTTCAAATTCTTGAACTGGGGCAGATACTCCTTGTTCTTGTAGAGCATCTCCTGGACCATCTTGCGGATTTCCGCAAGAGAGAGGACTGCCGATGTGAGCGGATCATACGCGATCGCATGATACACCATTTCAGCGTTGCCTGTCAGGGATGCGTCGACAGCCATGTTCTCGATCGCGACGCTCAGGTTGTTGAGGGCTGCGAGCTGGGGAGGAAGTTCTCCGACAAACACGGAGTCAAGCTTGTTCCTGCCGGCTATGACAGGAACTTCTACGCAGGCGTCATAGGGAAGATTCGTGATCAGCCCCTTGTTCGGAACGTTTCCGTTGAACTTGAAGAGATCCCCGCCCATCCATGCGTTGATGATGTATGCGGCATATTCATGTCCGCGCTTGATGTCGATCTCCGGCTTCGCCAGCCATTCCTCGATGTCCTTCTGCCATTTCCTGTTTACGCCGCGTTTCTGGTATTCCTTCAGGATGTAGGCATAGAGTCCGGGATTCCAGCCTGTGCCGCTCGTGCAGTATTTCTTGATGAGATCAGCGCGCTTGCGGAACCAGGGATTGTACTCGGAGTTGTGTCCGCTGGACTCGGTCACATAATATCCGAGGTTGATGAACATCTCGTTCCTGACCTGTTCCTCGTTGTATATCTTCTTGTTTTCGCGCACGGCCTTGTTCAGCTTGGGATAAAGGCACTTGTTCTTGTGCTTGAATTCGAGATACCATGCCTGGTGGTTGATTCCTGCGCAGACATAGTCGACTTCGCTGTATGGGACGCCAGCCCATTTTGCGAGCATCTCGGCTGTGCCCTGGACGCTGTGGCAGAGGCCGGAGACGGTTACGCTTGAAGTCTTCTGCATCGCATGGCAGAGCATCGCCATCGGGTTGGTATAGTTGAGGAATATCGCGTTCGGACAGTATTTCTCGATGTCCTTGCAGATGCTGAGCATTACGGGAAGGGTCCTGAGGGCCCTGAAGATTCCGGATGGTCCGCGTGTGTCTCCGACGTTGGTGTCGACACCGTATTTCTTCGGAATCTCGATGTCATAGCGCCAGACATCGACGTCGCCGCTGAGGATCGTGCAGATGACGGCGTCGGCGCCCTTGAGGGCTTCGGCCCTGTTGTTCGTGGCGACCACAGTAGCAGGATAGTTGCCTGCGGCGATGATCTTTTTTACGGCCTTCGTTATGTAGGCGAGTCTTTCTGCGTGGATGTCCATGAGGACGATTGTCGAGTCCTTCAGCAGCGGAAATGTCAGGATGTCCTTTACAAGGGTCCTGGTGAATCCGAAGCTTCCGGCACCAATGAAAGCAATGCGGGCCATATGAAACTCCTATGTTGTTTAAAGACGAAAACGTAAAATATATAGGTGGAAGATGGAAATGCAATAGGAAACCGGTTGCATGCAGAATTCTTCCTCCCGGCAAATGTGTGTCAGTCAGCGGGTATTTTGCATTTGCCGGATTGTTTAGATTTGCAGGCCGGTTATATTGAATTCCGTACTTGTTTTCGTATGAATATTAAAACAACAGGGGAGGGGCATGTGGACAACGTCAAGAAGTTTTTAGACAGTTTCAAGAGCCAGGACATGGAGCAGAACCAAAACGAGGCAATCATTGAGTTGCTTGTCTGGACCATGTATGTCGACAAATCCCTTATGATTGCCGAGGATGATAAAATCAACCAGTATATCGACAAGAGCGGCTGGAAGTCGGGAATAACTTCAGAGGACTTTCTGAAATCGGCGATTGCACGGGTAAGGAATGCGGTTGCAAATCCTGCCAAGTCCAGCGAACTCCTCGCGTCCATATCCAAAAGACTTGACTGCCCTGACGTGAAAAACAAGGCGTTAAAAGCATGCAAGGCGCTTGCTGAAGCCGATGGAAAACTTTCAGACGAGGAAAAGCAATTCATCGAGACCCTGAAAAAGGCATTGGCTGTAAAATAATTTCAAGGTTATAATTTTTCCGTCCGGAAAAATTATTCCCCGTTCGCCTTGCTGAAGAGGCAGACGCCTTTCATGACTTCGATGGCGCGTTCGAGCTGGACATCCTTGATGGTGTTGGGGCCTTCAGGTTTGACTACGCCGGAATAAGAAAGCCTCTGTGTGTAGATCTTGTCCATAGTTTTCGGGCTGAGCGGAACCTTGATGTCAGGTTCAATTCCGTTTTCATGGATGACGCGATGGCTGGGAGTATAGTACTTGGCGGTAGTGAGCCTTATCGCTCCGCCGTTTTCCGGCAGCGCGAAGACCGTCTGGACTGATCCTTTTCCAAAGGTCTTGTCGCCGATCAGGATGGCTTTCTTGTAGTCCTGCAGGCATGCGGAAAAGATTTCGGAGGCGCTCGCGCTGTTGGCGTCGACCAGTATCCCGATCTTGATTTCAGGATATTTGTCGCAGCGGAGCGAGCGGTATTCAAGCTTCTGGTTGGGAAGGCGTCCTTCAGTTGATACTACGAGTTCGCCGGTGTCCAGGAAACGGCTGCAGACCTCGATCGCCGATGAGAGCAGACCTCCTGGATTTCCGCGCAGGTCGATTATCAGGGCCTTCATCCCCTGTTCCTTGAGCTTCTTCAGGCTTTCGTCAAGTTTTGCGGCGGTGGGGAGGTTGAACTGGGTGATTCTCAGGAAGGCGATCCCATCCTCGAGCATTTTGACGCCCTTTATCGTTGAGACCTCGATGTTGGCCCTTTCTATGGCAATATCCTTCTTGAGATCTTCAGATTCCCTGTATATGGAGACTATGACGGAAGTGCCGGGGGCGCCCTTGAGGTGCTTCACGCAGTCGTCCAGGGTCATCTGGCTCGTTGGCAGCCCGTCTATTGAAAGAATGATGTCGCCTGGCTTGATGCCGGCCTTGAATCCGGGAGTGTCCTCCATCGGGGCGATGACTTCCAGTACGTGGTTCCTGAATGTGACGACTATCCCGATGCCTCCGAACTCCCTGCCTTCGGTGTCGTCGACAAGTTCCTTGTAGCCCTCCGGTTCCATATAGGATGAGAAAGGGTCCAGCTCCCGGAGCATTCCCTTCATCGCGCCCTTTATCAGGGACTGGTACGATACCTTGTCGGCATCCACATATTCCTTCCTGACTTTCTGCAGGACATACATGAATCTGTATATTGTCGTGTAGCTGTCGTCAGGCGACTCGATGTTTGCCGCCGAATAGACGCTGTAGCCGACCATGAGGTTTATTGAAAGGACGATGCAGATGATAATTGAGAGCACCGTCTTGTTCTTGAACAGCCCGATGATTTTTTTGAAAGTCATTTTAGTTTTTTCCGTGTTTTTTCGATTATCTAAATAATATTATGACAATATACATGTAATTCAATTTTATTTCGGCATTTTTATCACAGGAGGAAAGATGAAATCAAGAGCCCTTGCCGCATTGTTCCTGTCCGCATTTATCGCCGCCGGCACGCTGTCTGCTGCGGATACCCCGGAAAACAAGGGGATGAAACTCAATCCGCTTTTCTCTGACAACATGGTCTTGCAGAGGGATATGCCTGCACCGGTATGGGGTACGTCGGAGGCGGGTGACAAGGTCACTGTCACGTTCTCCGGACAGACGAAGGAAGCGGTTGCCGGCAAGGACGGCAAATGGATCATCAAGCTCGACCCGTTGAAGGCTTCTGCGGAGGCGCAGATCATGACAGTCTCCTCCTCCAAAACCGCCAAATCACCCAATCTCCAAATCAAAAATATTCTAGTAGGCGACGTGTGGATCTGTTCCGGCCAGTCCAATATGGCATTTACAGTCTCCGGTTCCAAAGATTCACAGAAGGAGATATCCGGGGCTGATTATCCGAACATCCGTTCTTTCAAGGTCACCGGCAAGACCAGCCAGGAACCGACGGGCGAACTCACTGGCAAATGGGATCTGTGTTCTCCAAAGACAGTTTCGGGATTTTCCGCGGTCGGATATTTCTTCGGCAGGGAGCTCTACAGGAAATTGAATATCCCGATAGGCCTGATCAATTCTTCATGGGGAGGAACAGTAGCTGAAGCCTGGACGACTTGGAAGACCTTGGAATCCACTCCTGAGCTTTCGACCATAACTGAGAAGTTCAACGAGCAGATGAAGGTTTTCCCTGAAACAAAGAAGAAATATGAGGAGTCCCTGGCGAACTGGACCAAGCTCTACGCAGGCAAGAAGGATGGCGATGAACTGGCTGACGGCAAGAAAGTTCCTAGAAAACCGGCTCCGCCACTTGGTCCCGACGGCCAGAACGCTCCGGCAAGGCTCTACAATGGGATGATCAATCCTCTCATCCCGTTTGCGATAAAAGGCGCCATCTGGTACCAGGGCGAATCCAACGCGACCCGGGCTCCCCAGTACAGGACATTGCTCCCTTCCATGATCAAGGACTGGCGGACAAACTGGGGGCAGGGCGACTTCCCCTTCCTTATTGTCCAGCTTGCAAATTTCAAGCAGGTGTCCCAGGCGCCGCTGGAGTCTCAATGGGCCGAGCTTAGGGAGGCGCAATATCTGACCTCAAAGAATATACCAGCCTCAGGCATGGCGGTCATTATCGACATTGGAGATGCAAAAGACATTCATCCGAAGAACAAGCAGGATGTTGGACTCCGCCTTTCACTGATCGCGAGACAGTCAGTCTACGGTGAAAAGGATCTTGTCGCTTCCGGGCCGGTATATGATTCAATGAAAGTAGAGGACGGCAAGATCAGGGTGAAATTCAACAGCGTAGGTGGCGGGCTCGAGGCTAAAGGCGGTGAGCTTAAGACGTTTGCGATTGCCGGAGAGGATAAGAAATTCGCCTGGGCGAAAGCCGAAATTTCCGGAGATTCCGTGCTTGTCTGGAGCGATGAGGTCAAGAATCCTTCGATAGTCAGGTATGCGTGGGCTGATAATCCCGAAGGATGCAACCTGTATAATAAGGAAGGCCTTCCTGCAGTGCCTTTCAGGTCGGATGCGCCAGCGCAGAAGAAGTAAGAAAGAAACGGAGAGATGGGATTGTTTGCAGTTCCCAATAGTCTCTAAATAGACATTGCTCGAAAAGGTAGTCTCAAAATGAAATTTGTCTTGAAAAGTAGCACAGACATTCCTGTCTGTGTGTTCAAATTTCATTTTCCGTCACAGACAGGAATGTCTGTTCTACCTCCTTTTCGAGCAGACTCAAGCTGCTGGCGGAATACAATGAGGGAGAATGTATCATGGATAATTTGAAGCCGGGCGACACTGCCCCTGGATTCGATCTTCCGGATCAGAATGGCAAATCTGTGAAGCTTTCCGATTTCAAAGGCAGGAAGCTTCTGGTTTATTTCTATCCGAAGGCCAACACTCCCGGCTGCACGATCCAGTCCTGTTCCGTTAGCAGGGCGAAGGATGATTTCAAATCGCTCGGAGTGGATGTCGTCGGAATAAGTCCCGACAAGCCATCGGGCCAGAAGCGGTTCGACAAGTTGTTCAGGCTTGGATTCCCTCTGCTCTGCGATACTGAGCACAAAGTCGCCGGATTATACGGTGTCTGGACTGAGAAGTCATTCATGGGTAAAAAGTTCATGGGAATATTAAGATCGTCATTTTTAATCGATGGGGACGGGAAAATTATGCAATCGTGGTATAAAGTAAGTCCTGGCGATACTGTTCCCAGCGCCATGGGCCTCTTGAATAAAAAGGATTGAACTAAAATGCTCTTGATTCTCATGAGATCTGCTGAATGCGTTCCGCTCGAGGATGGGCAGCGTGATTCCGAGAGGGCCCTTACTGATTCAGGGTTCGGCGATGTCATATCGTCGGCGATATTCGTGAATTCCCTCGGACTTGATCCAAAGATGATACTCTCCAGTCCTTTCAAGCGCACAAAGCAGACCGCCGATATCCTTTCAGAGCACCTGACAAACCACCCGCCGGTTGTCACTGCCACATCGATCATGCCCGGATCAGGCGTCGAAGAACTGATGAGGGCTGTAATATCCAATTCCGACGCCTCGAGCGACGAATGGGTCGTGGCTGTCGGGCACCAGCCTGATATCGGAATGACATTGAAGGAGCTGCTTGAACCGTCAAACCAGTTCAACCTCCCTGTTGATTCGGGTTCCATTTTCGGCGTGATAGTACAGAATGTCAATGGCAGGCTCAGCGGCCAGCTGATGTTCCAGTTCTCCCCGAAGGCGATGAGATCCTGAAGCCATTTTGGATTGTCGGAAATATTAAATTGGACATTGGATATTCCTTGTTGGATATTGGACATTAGGTCACTTAATTTTAATACTTGTTTACTAAAAAAAACCGGAGGTTTTATGGGCAGGAAGTTGAGAATGGGAATGGTTGGCGGTGGTCCAGGCGCGTTCATCGGGGAAGTCCACCGCAAGGCCGCGAGAATGGACGGGAAAATAGACATAGTCGCAGGCGCGTTCGACATCAATCCGGAAAAAAGCAGGCAGATGGGCGAGGAACTCTGCGTCGATCCTTCAAGGACCTACAATACCTACAAGGAAATGATCGAGAAGGAACTCAAACTCGGCGATAAGAAGGTCGATTTTGTAGCAGTGACGACCCCCAACAACTGGCATTTCCCGATAGCCAAGGATTTACTCGAGGCAGGATTCAACGTAATGTGCGAAAAGCCCATGACCATGACCCTCGAAGAGGCCAAGGAACTCCAGAAGATAGTCGATAAATCCGGAAAAGTATTCGGACTCATGCACAACTACACCGGCTATCCGATGGTCAAGCTTGCCAGGGATCTTGTCAAACAGGGCGACATCGGAGAGATCTACAAGATTGTCGTGCAGTACCCCCAGGGCTGGCTCATCAAGCCCATCGAGCGCGATGGACAGCAGCAGGCCGCCTGGCGTACTGATCCTAAGCAGAGCGGTGCCGCAGGATGCATCGGCGACATCGGCACTCATTGTGAAAATCTCGCGGAATACATCTCGGGCCTCAAGATTTCCGAGATCTGCGCTGATCTCACCACGTTCGTCAAAGGCAGGCTCCTTGATGACGATGGCAACTGCCTCCTAAGGTTCAACAACGGTGCAAGGGGACTCCTGCATTGCAGCCAGATATCCATCGGTGAAGAGAACAACCTAGCCATATGGGTTTATGGAAGCAAGATGAGCCTCGAATGGCATCAGGAGCATCCGAACTACCTGTACGTGAAACCGATGAGCGGTCCGACACAGGTATGGAAACGCGGCAATCCATATGTCGCCGAGAAGAGCCCTGCCGCCGCCCGTGCGTCAAGGATTCCCTCCGGACATCCGGAAGCGTTCCTCGAGGCGTTCGCCAACAACTACTGCAATTTCGCGGATACTATTACAAAGATCATGAACAAGCAGAAACCCACTGAAATCGAGAACGACTTCCCGAAAGTCGCGGACGGTGTCAGGGGAATGGCGTTCATCGAGACTGTAGTCAAAAGCAGCAAGAGCACGGAGAAATGGGTTAAATTTCCCGCTCTTTAATCTATAAAAACAGATGATTGTTGATTTATATGCCCCATTGCGCTTGAAATTTTCGGCGCAATGGGGTATACTATTTACTGTCTTACCGATATTGCGGGGTAGAGCATTGGTAGCTCGTCAGGCTCATAACCTGGAGGCAGTTGGTTCGATTCCAACCCCCGCTACCATTCTTCGTTAGGAGCAGAGCGCATAACGAAGGCTGCCGCGTCGAAGCCAAAAAAACTTGCAGGCGGAGACGGACTTTGTCGCTCCTTGCTTCGTCTCGGCACGCCATCCAATGGAAAATAAACGCAAACAATTCCTCTACGTCCAAGAAGCAGGCCCTGCTTGACTACAATCTCCAAGAATTAAAAATTTTTCCGAATGCTATATGCAGCACAGCCGCAGAAGAAGTTCTCGCGCAGGTTCGACAAACTCGCTGCAGGCAGCGATGCAGAGGGATAGGAATTTTAATGTTCTTACTTTGCGCCCCTGTGCCTTTGTGCGAGAGAACATGTATTGTTTCGGTTTTAGTCAGTGCAAGTCCCTGGCAAACATGTATTTCCCCAGCATCCGGAATTCTCTGTTAAAATCAATTTATGCCCATAAAATCGCATTTAAGGCGTTAAAAACCGCAATTATAATCCGCATCTGGCTAGATTCAAACAACATAAGGGAACCTCTAAAAATTGGCATATGGCGCGCAACAATAAATTATGGACTTATGGCGAGGAACGGAATTCAGGAGCAGCCCTGAAACGGGCTGTGACTGAGTTCCAGACGAAGCCAGAATCCATAAGAACTTGTTGCCCTTTGGGTTGCGGATCTTTTTGGCTCAAGAAAGAATGTTCTTCAGTCGGCGTATCGCCTTGGATACGCCTACCATCAGAAATTCTTTTTGAGCTTTCAAAAATCTTCCGCAACGCGCCAAATGCGAATTTTTAGAGGTTCCCATAAGTGGGAACGTCCCCAATCAGCACCAGGGCAAACAAGTTTGCCTGAGCCGATTCAGTTGGAATCTCGGTTTCTCCCGGAATCTCCATATGAAGTATTTATCTGTGTTATCTGTGGGCAGATACTTTTGGATTCCGTTTCCAGGCACTCCTTTGGAAGGCCGCTTCGGACAATCCTTTTCCGCAGCCCATATTTTCATTTTATCTTGAAGGTATCGTGAAGCTTAATGTTTCTTTGTGTGCTTAGTGGCTTTGTGCGAGAACATTTTCATGACCTTCGTGGTGAGCATGTTATCCTTGCTCTAGGACTTCAACCGAGTTTTGCGAAAAGAGGAAGTATCTTCACCGGGTTCCCGGGGATTGTCCTGACGTTTGAAGAAGACATGACAACACCATGCCTTACGGATGGATGCTCGTCCATGAAGACCTGGAGGCTCTTCAGTCTTCCAAGCGAGCCGCTCTTGACTTCCACGGGAATTATTTCACCATTCCTGACGAGCAGATAATCGACCTCCGCCGAACTGCTTTTCTGGGGTCTTGACCAGTAGTACATCTTCCCGTTCTCGGAGCCGCCGGCATGGGCAAGCAGTTCCTGCCCGACAAACTGTTCCGCGAGAGCGCCGCGATACACGTCCAGGAGGTCTGCGCTGTCAATGATATCCCGTGCCGCCACTCCGCAGAGATGCTGCATGAGGCCGATGTCGAGGAAGAGCGCCTTGAATGTCTTTGCTGAGGAATCCGCGCCAAGAGGAAGGCCATTCGCGGAACTGGAATATATCTTCTGGATTATCAGGGCTTTTTCGAGCGTGAGCAGCGCGGCCTTGATCTTCTCTATGCGCTTCTCCGGATAGAGGGTGGTGTATTTTATGTTGTTCCCGACGGACGGAGGGAGCTGTTCAAAGACGTGTTCAAGGCAGTCGCGGTCGATGCGTGAGGAGTATTTCGCGAAATCCTGGAAATAGGCGTGGCACAGGGAGCGGTGAATTTCAGTCACAGGGGACAATGATCTGCCGGACGCGAAGTTCTTCACTGCCTCGGGCATTCCTCCTACGAGTAAATACAGCTTAAGGTTCTCCATGAATTTCGCGTATAGCGCGTCCGGCAGCGGTTTTTCGGAATCAATGCCCGGCAGCTGGGATGCCAGTTTTTCGTGACCGAGTGCCCATAGGAATTCCTCAAGGCAGAGCGGCCTCAGCCACGCAAATTCGACGCGGCCGACTGGAAATGAACTGTCCTCAAGCGCGAATTCAAGCATTGAGCCGGCCGCGATCACGTGCAGTTCCGGCATCATCTCATGGAAATAGCGCAGTGACATCATGGCGCGGGGGCATGATTGTATCTCATCAAGGAAAAGAAGCGTCTTGCCCGGGATGCAGGTCCTGCCAGTATATGCCTCGATCTGGAAAAGAATGTTTGAAGGTGACAGCTCGCCGTCGAATATTTTCCGGAATCCCCGGTCAAGTTCGAAGTCGACATGTATGAAGTTCTCAAAATCCTGGCGACCGAATTCCGATATGGAAAAGGTCTTGCCGACCTGCCTGGCTCCACGCAGTACGAGGGGTTTGTGCCCCTGACGCGATTTCCATTCCAGTAGATACTTGTCGATTTTGCGTTTCATAGGTTCAACCTCATTTGATGTAATAGTACAAGGCTATAATATCATTAAAGATGTAATAATACAAGGGTAATCTTTTCAGATATCTAGCTTTTCCTGTATGTCTTACCCGCAGATGACAGGGATAAGAATATTCTCGCACAAAGGCATCCCGATGTCACTTGCAGAATCGGGATAAACTCCGCCGCCAAGTAGGAATAATTAGCTTCCCGATTGCCTCACGATGGGTAAAATATGTTTGCCTGAGGAGCTCTTAAGACCGTAATCCGTAATCCGACCTCGGTCCACTGATTACCGACTTCTGTCCTCTGCCGTCTGCCGTCTGCTCACTGCTTACTGATCACTTCCCCATATCCAGCGGTTTCCCCCGGCTCAATGCGTCGGTCCACTTGCCATAGACCTGGTAGTAGGGGGTATGGGAGTTGTTCTTGTTCTGGTGTTCGGCCAGCGGACAGATGACCAGGCGCTTTTCGGTGCCCGGAATCTGGTTGAACATCGCTATCGTCCCTGCGGGAGGGCATGTGTTGTCAATGAGTCCAATACCGACCAGTGCCGGACATTTGACCCGGCGCGCGAAATTCACGACATCATAATACTTGCTGGCGGCAATAACCTTGTCCTTGTCTTTTCCATCCACACTGCGGATCCATTTGGGCCAGCCGGACGCCCGCCCGACCAGATCGCCGGTATGGTCACAGCCCGCAGGGACACTTGCCGCTATTGCGGTAACCTTATGGTTCAGCCCGGCAACCATCACGGCCTGCAGGCCGCCCTGGCTGCCACCGGTGACGAACAGGGTCCTGCCATCCCAGTCGGGACGCTGGCTCAAGTATTCAACAGCCCGGTAGCAGGACAGATACATCCGCAGGAAATAACTCTTGTCCCTGTCGTCATTTCCCTGGTGGGAATAATCCTTCAACGCACCATCGTTCTGTTCCTTGTAGAATGCCTCGTCCTTGTCAATCGGGATATCGTGGGCGATGATGTTCATCGCCAACCAGCCTTGTTTGGCGAACCCGGTCACCCATTCCCTTTTCAAAGGATATACTCCGGCCCACTGGACCTGGAGGATGGCAGGCAGTTTCCCTTCCTTGTTCTTGGATTTGGCGAGCTGTCCGTAGATTTTGGAACCATTGACGTTGTCCATGGTGATCTTCCAGTAATCCACATCTCCGGGCTCGTCCAGTTTTTCCAGCTGGACATTCATCGGCACAGCCTCAAGCCCGGCGATCTTGTCCTGCCAGAACTTGTCAAAGTCAGCCGGTTCTTCGGCCGACGGCTTTATTCCAGTCCAGTCGAACACTGCGCCACCGAGTCCCTTATCTTTTCCATAGTTCACGCTGAGCAGCAGAGTCCCAGGTTCCTTCTTGGTGGCTTTGACGACAGCCTTACCGTCCTTGACGTCGACCTTTCCTTCGGCTACTTTCGTAGATCCTCCATCAGAAACAGTATAGGACACCTGGCCATTGGCTCCGTTTTCACTGTTCTTGATGCTGATATTCCATGAAGCCTCTTCTCCGCTCTTATAGACTCCGGTCTGATTCCCCGGCTCGACGGCAATTTCCGCGGCCATCAACGATGAAACCACCAGAAGGAAATAAACCAGAACGGCAGATGAAATAATTCTCTTCACAATTGTTTCTCCAATTTTAGAGGTGTAAAAGGTTAAAAAATAATACGACAATTGCTGAATGCAAATTTCTGCCAGGCGGCATCTTTATCCTTGAGCCCGGAAATCGCTCGCCTAGGTAGCCTCGCACTGTATAATGGGTAGGTCGTTTATCGCGAAATGTCTTACGTTTAAAAATAATCCAACTGTTATAACTTGACTTATTAATAAAACAGTGTATGATATAATA
Source organism: Lentisphaerae bacterium GWF2_50_93 (assembly GCA_001804815.1). GTDB lineage: Bacteria > Verrucomicrobiota > Lentisphaeria > Victivallales > GWF2-50-93 > GWF2-50-93. The sequence goes on along the minus strand of MHBI01000012.1, from coordinate 12,022 downwards.
CAACAAGAGGTGATATTATGATGATTTCACAGGTTACATCAAAAGGACAGTTGGTAATCCCTTCCAAGCTCCGCAAGAAATATTCTATAACCACTGGAACAAAAATAGTATTTGAGGAACTGGACGGAAAGATAACAATTCAGCCGGTTACTGAAACATTTGTTAATTCCCTGTGTGGTATTCTCAAGTCCAAGGATGGTTCGGCCACCGAGGAACTTCTCAAGGACCGCAAGGAAGAAGTAGAAAAGGGGAAATGAAAATGAAAAAATACGTTCTCGACAGCTATGCAGTTTTGGCATATCTATATAACGAGCCTGGAGCTGAAAAGGTGAAGGAAGTTCTTGTCCATGCACTCAATGGCAAGGCCGAAATATTCATAAGTATGGTTAGTTGGGCCGAAGTTGCATATATTTCAAAGAGGAAGAGCGGGGTCGGTGGATGGGAGACTGCATCCTCTTCCATTAGACGACTTCCGATTGAGTTAGTTCCTGCCGACATCGAACTTGCGAACCTTGCGGCTGAATTCAAGTTCAAATACAGGTTTTCCCTAGCCAGCGCATTCGTGGCATCTCTCTCAAAGGCAAAAAAAGCTGAACTTCTGACTGGGGATCCGGAATTTAATGAACTCGAAAAAGAATTAAGTATTAAATGGATCTAATGTCGCCATCAGTTTTATGAAAATATTCTCTATATATTGTATTTAACCTAAATACAGGAGTTTGTATATGGAATGGAAGTTTAACCAGATAACACCAGAAATGACAAAGGTTGACCCCTCTCATCTAGAATTTTTCAGAAGCGAAGCGTTGGCAGATGTTGTTGATGCTCTTGTTAGAGAGGATATTCAAAATCGACTTGATGCTAAAAGAAAGGGGGTAGTTGGACCTGTAAAAGTACGTTATTATTTGTCCAGTGATAAAGATATGCTTGTTCATTCTAAGGCGAGTGTGTGGCTGAAGGGATTGGATCTTCATTTAAATGCGACTAAAACTCTTGAGGAATTAAGCAAAGACGCAATACCTCTAAACGTTCCTATGTCATACTTAACAATAGAAGATTTTAATACAACAGGCCTTAAAGGAGATCCCGCTGTTACAAAAGATCCGGAGGGAATAAGTACGCCAGAAAATCGCAATGATTTTTATTGGTTCATAAGAAATGTTGGAAGGACTGGTAAAAAAGCAGGCGATAGAGGTCGATGGGGTTTAGGAAAGATAGTTTATCCAGCATCTTCAGGTATTCGGTCCTTTTTTTGTTATAGCATACAAGAAAAAACCTTTATTCCGGCACTTATTGGGCGTTCTGTCCTAGCGATACACTCTATAAAAGGATGTGAATATCAATCAGAAGGATATTTTGCAAATTATCCTGATAGTGAATATAAGTATTTAGCGATGCCAGAAGTTGATAAAGATGTCATTTCAGATTTCATAAACTGTTTTAATATTAAAAGAACTGTTAATGAGCCTGGCTTATCATTAGTTGTTCCTTTTCCGGAAGAATCTATAACCAATGGGAAATTAGTTTATAGTGTAATTGTTCATTACTTTTGGGAGATATTGAGAGGCGCACTTGAGGTTGAAGTATCTAGCAAAAATGAAAAGGTTCTTATTTCCAGAGAAACCATTAGTGATGTTGCATCTAAAATATCATGGCTTCCGGAAAATGAAGTTAAGTCTACGCTGCATCGCATCGAATTTTGCAGAGAATTAAGGAATATTAAAACCGAAGAAACGGCGGTTTGTTTCAATTTATTAGAACCGCAATCATACGGTAATCCACTTGTATCTCAATTATTTAGCTCTCCTGAAGAGCTGAAGAAAGCCAGCGAATTGTTTCGTTCAGGAAAAATAATAGTACTGAAAGTACCGGTTTCAATAAGAAAAAGAAAGGAAGGGAAAGCTATATCTACTTCCTTCTTAGTATATCTTCAGAAAGATATTGATCTTGATCGTCCTGATGAAACGTTTATACGAGATGGATTAACTATAATTGGAGAAAGTTATATCCGTGAACCTGGAATCAGGGCTTTGGTTTTAGCAGAGGATTCGGTTTTGACTGAATTTCTTGGTGATGCAGAGAATCCTGCTCATACAAAATGGCTTTCAACAACAAAGCATTTTCATAAGAAATATTCTCCCGGCAATTCCTTGTTAGATTATATAAAACGCTCTGCGTTTAGATTAGCAAATGTACTTGGGAAAGTTGAGAATGAAGTTCTAGAGAATTTACTGAATGATATATTTGGTCTTCCCGATCCTCATGATGATAATTCAATAACTAAGGAGTTATCAAATAGAAGAGGCAAAAGCAAACCTCCACTAGGTCCTGGACCAGGACCTTCAAAAACTAGATATTTGAAAACGGAAAAAATGTTGTCAAAGACGGGTTTTAAAATATCGCTTTTGCCAGAAGCATCTAAGATTCCCGACCGTGTTTCTATTCGTATTGCATATGAACTTGTTGCAGGCAATCCTTTTTCTGCATTTCATCCAGCAGATTTTGATCTTACTGATGATAAAGGGAATGTTAATGTTGAGATGGTAGGCTGTGAAGAAATACTGCGTGAACCTAATAAGCTTTTAGTTAATATTAGAGAGAAAGCTTTTACAATTAATATTACTGGGTTTGATCCAAAAAGGGATCTTCACACAGTTGTTAATCATGAGTTTGATGATATTAACGCGGAGGACAACTAATGAAGGCCTCTTTCAATTATACAGGAAGAAGAAAATTAAATAACGACACTTTTGATTTGAAGATACAGGAGACTCTTGATAATCCTTCTTCAATTCAAGTAAAACTCCACAAGGATAAAATATCCGATATTTCCGACCACTCAACTGTCTGGCTCGAAGCATACAGGGGGCCAAGGATTATGAGGTTTGGGCTTGGTCAATTATCTAAGCAAACTTGTATATGTAAATTTATATTATCAGATTTTGGACCTATGGAGCCGATACTTTTTCGTTTAAAGATAATTGATGAAAAAGACGAGCTTCATCCTATAAAAGCATGGCGTGATAAAATTCGACCAGTGTCGCTTTTGGAAAGCGAAAAAAGGAATAAATGTATTCTTCCTGTTTATCCGTGCGATCTTAAAAATCTTGCTTGGAAAATTGATTGGAGCGAACCAACTCGACCAGTGTTGCAAGTTAATAGCAGGATTAATACAGTGCGAGATGTTACAAGCATTGTAAAAAATGATCCCGACTTTGCTGCATTGGTGTTCCCTGAAGTATTACGCGATGTTCTTTCAAGGCTAATAGATCAAGAACCAGAAATTGATGAGGATGATGAAAATGAATGGATGATATTTGGAGAGAGGCTTGCTGGATATAAATTTGAAGATTCTGATAATGTCGATGATACCAAAATATTACGAGATACATGGATTGATGATGTAATTCAAAACTTTGGAGATAGGATAAATCTAATGCCTCGATATATTAAATTTAAAGATGAGGCGTAATTTATGAGAGCTCTATTAAGAATAGGTCAAACTGAATTTGAAAACTGGATAATTAGTCTGGGCGATAATCCTTCGTCGTCAATACCTAATTATTTGTTATCTTCAGATGAGTTTTCATATGAAATAATAGGAAGTCCTAATATTTCAGATATTAATTTCCCCAAAAAATATGAATTGTCCGAATATTTGTTGCCTAAAATTATTGAATTAGAGAATTTGTCTATTAATCATGAGTCATGGTCAGGAATATGGGATTCATTAGCACTCTTTTATTTCAAATCAATCTGTCCTGTTGATGAAGATGGGAAATGGCTTCCTAATAGAATTGAACATTATATTTATAGTTCAGATTACAGATATCGTCATCGCCATAGAATATATGGTCCTTTAACATTGTATAGATCAGCTAAAGAGCATGTTAGACCTTTCTTTCAGAAAGAACCATATGTGCTTGGTGAGTATGAAGAGCAGATAGGATCAAGACAGGAGATTGCAGGAAATCCAACAGCATTGCAAGTAATAAAGAATTTATATATAAAGAATGGTGCTGATGATATATTATCTGGATATACGAGCAGTAAAAAGTACAGGGGGATTAACAAGAAACTTCCTGCGCCAGGCACTATACGTAGATTTTATACTATATATCCTCAGCTTTCTCGCACTTATGATTTGCCTGGTATTTCTTGTGATGGTTTCATTAAGCTATTGCCAAAAGAGTTTAGTGAATGGTTAAAGAAATAAGTAATAAGAAATTAATGTGATCTAAAAAAAGATAAAATATTGAAGGATACTTTTTGAATAAATTACCTATAATCGATTTATTTGCAGGTCCAGGTGGTCTTGGAGAAGGCTTCTCTGCTTTAAGAATTAATAGCTTGAGCGCGTTCAAGATTGTCCTTTCTATAGAAAAAGATCCCTATGCACATAAAACCCTACAGTTAAGAAGTTTTTACAGACAATTTATTTGCAGAAATAAAGAAGTTCCTCCTGAATACTATGATTATTTAGAAGGTGAAATTACAAGAAAGGAACTCTTTAGTTTATATAAAAGTGAAGCGCAGTCAGCAGAGGATGAATCATGGCTTTGTGAACTTGGAAGTGAAAAATATCCGAATAATCTCATTTATAATAGGATTCGAATGGCTTTAAGGGGAAACAAGGATTTTGTTCTAATAGGTGGTCCCCCGTGCCAAGCTTACTCGCTTGTGGGTAGGAGTCGTATGATTGGTGGTCAGAGGAATGCCAATAATGGTGATATCTCTAAGTTTGAACAAGATCACAGGCATATACTATATCGACAATATCTAAGAATTATTGCTGAACATTCCCCTGCGGTTTTTGTTATGGAGAATGTAAAAGGCATCCTCTCATCAAAGCTTGATGACAAACCTATTTTTCCTGAAATAATCAAAGATTTAAAAGAACCATGGCAGGCGGCTACCCGTTATGATTATGGAAAAGGCTACCAAAAATCCGGTTATCGCATACTGTCATTTGCAACAGGAAAAGAACCTGATGATTATAGGGATTTCATGATAAAAAGTGAACAGTATGGTATTCCTCAAGCACGACATAGGGTTATTTTATTAGGAATTCGCGAAGATATTTATGACAAACGGAAAAGTAATATTACAGCGCTCAAGAAGAAGGATTCTCTATCACTTAAGAATGTGCTTGGAGATATTCCTGCATTAAGAAGTGGAATTTCGAAAGATAAAGATTCTTGCGATAGGTGGAGTGAAGTGCTTGCAGAGGCGGTTAAAGAGAAATGGTTTAAAGAATTGGATTCTATGGTTGAAAAAGAAATAGGCGTAATACTAGATTCGATAAAACAAAATCCGATAAAAGAAAGAATAAATAAGAAAAAATACAAAGCTAATATATCGGGGTGGTTTAAGGATGAATGTTTGCGGTGTTTGCCAAATCATAGTACCAGAAGTCATATGAAAACCGACCTTCATCGATATCTGTTTGCTTCGATATTTGCTAAAGTGAACGAAGAATCACCCGATCTTTCAGACTTCCCGTTGTCTTTACTTCCAAATCATAAAAACGTGATGGAGGGAGTGGAAGGAAAAACATTTGGAGACCGTTTTAAAGTGCAAGTTTGGCACTTACCGTCAACTACTGTAACGTCCCATATTGCCAAAGATGGTCATTATTTTATTCATCCTGACCCACTCCAGTGTCGTAGTCTTACGGTTAGGGAGGCTGCGAGATTGCAGACTTTTCCTGACAATTATTATTTTGAAGGCAATAGAACGCAGCAGTATCACCAGGTTGGAAATGCAGTACCCCCACTTCTCGCATACCAGCTTTCTGAAGTTGTTCATAATATATTAAGAGGTTGATTAAAAACAAAAAATAAAACCTATGGAGCAAGAGATTGCTTGGATGATTTAACGATTAACCATAACAGTGGGATAAGTAAAATGAAGAAATCAAGAAGTTATCCATCGAGGCGCAAGTTTTCACTCAGGACTGACTCATCTGTGGGATCAGGCCAGAAAATAATTGAATCTGTTTTCGGCCTTCCGAAAGGGAGTGTGAAATTGCACTTGCCAAGTGGAAGAAAGTCTCGAACCGATAAATCTATTGCCTCATTACTCAAGGATTGGGGTTGGTGATATTTTCCCTCGGTTCTTAACGCATAAGGCAAATTAAATATTCAGTTTACTCTTGCAATTATTTAAAATAAATATATAATAGTTGACAAAAGTTGACATTTTATTACCCGCCCCATAGGAGCAAGATGAGTAAGTTGAATATTGATGAGTTGAATTCTGCAATGACATGTTCGGGCTTAAATCAAGCAAAGCTTGCCGAGCAGCTAAGCGTATCGAGGGAAATTGTATCTCAATGGCTTAAGGGATTAAAATTTCCCCGTCCAGACAAGCTTTTAATGCTGGGCATTCAGTTGGGATTGAGTTATGATAGACTTGTTGTCGAGGATGAATCGCTAAACGCACCAGTTATTGCCTTTCGTAAGAAAGGCAATAGAATAACCAAGCCTGAACATGTTAAGAGAGCAAAGGATATGGGTTTGCTTCTCGAAAAACTTGTTCCGTTTATCCCTTGTAACAAGATAAGTAAATTTGAAAGGCCCGCCACTCTGAAAAGGCCCGTTGTCAATTATAATTACATGAACGAGCTTTGTGCATATATAAGGCATGATATGGGGGTTAAAGATAATGACGGAATCGAGTTCGAGCAAATAATCAATAAGATTAATAAATTAAATGCAATATTAATCCCTGTCCTCTGGGGGGAAAAGAAACATCACGAAAATGCCCTTCATATCTATTTGCCAGAGTCAATGACCGCTTGGATTTATATTAACCTTGATACAAATCTTCATGATTTTAAATTCTGGATGGCGCACGAACTTGGGCACGTGTATTCACCAGAGCTAAGAGAGGATGAAGCTGAAGAATTTGCTGATTTGTTTGCGCAAGTTCTCTTGTTTCCTCCAAGATTAGCAGAGGAGGCGTATGATGAATTTAAACAGATTAAGTCAAGTTCCGGCAGAATTGAAAAGGCGATCCATCTAGCTAAAAAACATATTATATCTCCATACACAGTGGTAACTGCAACAAACGCATTTGCAAGAAACAAAGAACTTTTAGAGATAGAGTTCGGTGCAAATTATTATGCTGCAATTACAAGATTCAATAAACAATACAAGCCTGTATATGTATCGTTATTTAAGACTTCAATGCCTTCAGCTAAGGATTATCTGATGATGTCAGAAAAAATATTTAAAACCCCATTTTTTTCAGCATTAGGAGAATATATTAAAATAAATTCATCAGATGCATTTATACAGAATATATTACAAATGCCAATCATGGATACCAAAGCTCTTATTAGGGAGCTTTGAATCCAATGCCGCAGAGATCAATATTACTAGATAGCAATTCTTATTTCAGGCTTGCAGTAAGCGTCCACCCTCTTCTTGAAACAAGCTTTGGAATAGAGCCCTGTTGTCTTTTTGTATTGTGTGAGTTAGACGAGGAATACAATAGGAGTTCCAGGTTGCACAGCAAATTTCATTGGGTATCTGAAGTTAAATATGTAATAGATCGTAGAAATTTACTGAAATATGACTCCCGATGTAAATCGTTAATTGATAACGCATATTCTTTTATGCTTGCACAGGCGAGGAATATGGATATATCTATTTCGAAAGTTGATGCAAGAGTGCTGGCAACTGCATATATTCTTAAAATCGACCTGGTTAGCGATGATGGAGGAATGGTTGAACTTGCAGGCGTATATAGTATAAAGATAATGAGCTCATTGGAATTAATGAAGTTGATGGTGGATAACAAGCGTATTGACATGAAGATGGTAAAACAAATAGTTGCATATTGGGCCTATGAAAAGGATTTGCCTTCCGCAAAGGCTAAATTTATTATAGATTATAAAAACATTTTCAGAGAAGCCCCGCCTGATGAAAACTATTCAGCCGACGAATGATAATTCAAAAGCCAAAAGGGTCTGACCCTTTTAGAAATCTCTTAGAAGCCCATCGTTTCTGAGCTGGCGTGAGTTCCCTGGCATGTTCCTTGAGGAGTTCGCCGGTGGCGGGGCTGCCGTCGCGGGATTTCAAAATTCCGCAGAGCTGGTGAACCAGTTTTCCGGATTTCGCCTTCGAGATCGCTGATTTTGATTTCTTCTTGAGCGTATACATAATCAACAATTTGCCACAGACTTTCATCCTCCTATGCCAAGGCTGCGGAGGACAGGCAAGGCTAAAACCACATATCTGCTTATCACCACGAAGGGTACGAAGTTCGCGAGGATTATTTTCTCACAAAACCGCCACGCATAATAAGGAGAATTTCTTAATCCTTGAAATCATGTTATCCTGTCGACAATATCTTGGCCTGGTGCCGGAGTTTATCCCGATTCCGCGAGTGACATCGGGATGCCTTTGTGAGAGAATCTCTTATCCGTGCCTGTCCTCCGTAGTTTCTCCACTAGGGCGAAGGAGGATGATTCGTGGGCAGAAATTCATTGATATTGAAAATTAGAAGTTGACATTCGAGATTTCAAGGCTATGTTCTTGTCATGATACCAAGGAAAGAACTCATAGGCAAGATCAATAAGGCTCTTGGCAGAAGCCAGGTGACTGCGTTGCTGGGACCCCGGCAGTGTGGGAAAAGCACGCTCGCCAGGTTGATAGCCGGGAAGACCAAGGCAAGATATTTCGATCTTGAGGTGCAGGCTGACCTGAGAAGCCTAGAACAGCCGCAGCTGGCCTTGGAAAACTTGAAAGGCCTGGTCGTCATAGACGAGATACAGAGGATGCCGGAGCTTTTCCCTGCGCTCAGGGTTTTGTCGGACCGCAAACCTCTTCCAGCCAGATTCCTGATACTTGGGAGTTCATCGCCCGAACTTATCAGGAGCTCGTCCGAAACTCTTGCAGGAAGGATTGAGTTCATTGAGATGGGCGGATTCAGCCTTGCTGAAACCGGTATCGGCAAAGTTGAGCCTCTCTGGATAAGGGGAGGTTTCCCCCGCTCCTTCCTTGCCAGAAACGAAACGGACAGCCGCAGTTGGCGGGAGAACTTCATACAGACATTTCTTGAAAGAGATCTGCCATCCCTGGGGATCACCATCCCCTCGGCTTCGATAAGGAGATTTTGGATGATGCTGGCGCATTATCATGGTCAGGTATGGAACGCATCTGAAATCGGGCGATCCCTGGGGGTTTCAGACCACACCGCAAGACATTATCTTGATCTGCTGTCAGCGACATATATGATAAGGCAGCTGCAGCCATGGCACGAGAACATTGGCAAAAGACAGGTCAAGTCGCCTAAAATCTATTTCAGGGACAGCGGCATATTCCATAGCCTGATGGAACTCCAGAACAGAGATTCCATCATGAAGAGCCCGAAACTCGGCGCATCATGGGAGGGATTCATGCTTGAGGAAGCCATAAGGGCATTCAATCCGCCGGCGGTTTTCTTCTGGGCTGTTCATAGCGTAGCCGAACTTGACCTGTTTTTTATCCTCAATGGCAGACGATATGGAGTTGAAATCAAATGGAAAGACGCTCCTGAGGGCAGCAGTTCAATGCGCACAGCCATGGCCGATTTGAAGCTTGACAGACTTTTTGTCATTTATCCTGGAAATAAAGGCTATCGTCTTGAGAAAAACATCGAGGTCGTGCCTGCCGCACAAATATATTCCTTGGCCCAATCAATTTCATGACCTTAAACAAAAGGCCAAAAGGGTCTGACCCTTTTGGAAATGCGTAATTCGCAGATTAATAGGGTATTACGCCAAATCGCGAACTCTAAAATGGCCATTAGAAGCAATTGTGCCCGCATAAAAAACAGTTCTAAGGATGTATTTCGATCTCCCTGACATGTTCCTTATCCAGCAAATCATGCATGCCACGGCGAAGCTTCTTAGCGTAGATGGGTTATCCTGTCAATAATATCTTAGCTTGGTGGCGGAGTGCCTCTGCCTGTCGGGCGTAGCTATTCCTAAACGAAGCCTGATGCAATAAAATAGCAAAGTGAACTTGACATATATGCTGTAATATAGTAATGTGCAGTTGTCTAATGTCAGGTGAAGGAGGAATGCACATGCTTGAGGAGCTGTTTTACATCCATAGGAAGACCATCGAGGATGTCCCCTTGAAGTTCAAGAGGTATCTCCATGGCGAAATAGACTGGAATTCGTTCCATGTCTGCATAACGGGATACCGTGGCACTGGCAAGACCACGATGCTCCTTCAGTATTATGCGGAGAAATACAACGATGTTGAGAAATGCCTCTACATGTCAGCGGACAATGTGGAGGTTTCGGCAATCGGTATTTTCAGGATCGCCAGCGAATATTTCAAGTTCGGCGGCGAGGCGATCATCATTGACGAGATCCACAAGTACCCGGAATGGGAGCGCGAGCTGAAAAACATAATCGACACTTTCAAGGGAAAGCGCGTCCTGGTGTCCGGAAGCTCATCCCTCGAACTTAAAAAAGGGAAGGCTGATCTTTCAAGAAGAGTTGCATATTACAATCTGAAGGAGCTCTCCTTCAGGGAATATCTTGAACTTAAGGAGGGGCTGGTCTTTCCGGTCCTTTCCATCGACGAGATCCTCAGGCACCATGTGAAAATCTCCGGGGAGCTTGCAAAAGGCAGGCCTATATTGAAATATTTCAGGAACTATCTGGCGACAGGAGCCTATCCCTTCATAATGGAAGGAGAATCAACATATCTCTCAAGACTCCTGAACGTGATCGAAAAAGTCATATACGAGGATATCGCTGTGGCGGGCGACATGAAACAGTCCAATATCCCGGTACTCAAAAAGATCCTCTGGCTCATCGCAAGCTCCGTCCCCTTCCAGGTGAACATAGACAAGATGAGCAGGGAGCTGGGTATATCAAAGGAATACGTCTACAACTATCTTGAGTATCTCGACCGGGCGGGAATGATAAATTCAATCGCCTCGGAGGGCAGGGGATACAGGCTTGTGCGCAAGCCTTCGAAAATACTTATGGCGAACAGCAATATCCTGTTTGCGGTAAACAGCTCAATGATGTCCGAGTCAGAGAGGGGGACGGTACGGGAGACTTTCTTTGTCAGCCAGACCGGAAACAGATTTAAGACAACACTCTCCGATGAAGGTGATTTCAAGGTCAATGACAGGTATGTCTTTGAAATCGGAGGACCGGGGAAAGACGATTCACAGATCAGGGGTGTTGAAGATTCATATATTGCAGCCGATGGCATAGAAGTGGGATTCAAAAATAAAATTCCATTATATCTTTTCGGATTCTTATATTGACAAGCAACAGACTTGCACTGACTAAAACAAAGCAAGGCATGTTCTCGCACAAAGTCGGAAATGGATAGAGAGAGTTCTAAAGTTCTGGAGTTCTGGAGGTCGGTCAGGCAAACATATTTTACCATCTTGGGGCAAAAGGGTCTGGGCAAAAGGGTCTGACCCTTTTAGAAATGCGTAATTCGCAGATTAATAGGGTATTACGCCAAATCGCGCAGTCTGCCATTGTCCGGTGTCGTTAGCATTTAAGATAATGAAGATTAAGTAGATATGATGAAATCCGGCGTTAAATATAGCCTTAGACGCAGAATTAGGGTAAGCGTTAATCTGGTAACGTAGCCTCATAAGTAGGGCGGTTTTTAAACCGCCAACTAAGTGTCGGGTTAAAACCCGACATACTTTCTTGGAAAAACAGCCTCACTTCACCCAGCTTAACGCTTACGAATTAGGGCCTGAAATATTGCTTTAAGAACACTTTTTCTTTTGCTTTGCATTCGGACGAAGCAAGCGCTTGAAGGCTTTCCTGTCGGATTTGTCTTTCACTGATTGCTTGCGCCAATCCTCCATAAGCTTTTTCCAGGCTTTAGTCGACTGTACGCCATTCGGGTCAGACCCGAATACCGCTAAGATAAGAGAAGAGCAAACTAAAGTTTGAACTCGTGCGCCTGTGAGGCGCACATCACTGGGAGGTGAAAGTCCTCTCCAGACATACGATCTCCGGTCTGTATCTGAACGTAACTGC
>MHBI01000011.1 GCA_001804815.1 Lentisphaerae bacterium GWF2_50_93 | reverse complement strand
CTTAATAATCATCCTAAGCCACTAAAACCATCTAAATATTATCATATTATATTTATAATAAATAACTTAAGTGCTAACGACACCGACTTAAGACTTTAAGTGCTAACGACACCGACTTAAGACTTTAAGTGCTAACGACACCGACTTAAGACTTAAATGCTCTATCTTGTCGAACATGACACCATCGATGGACGTTTTCGAAACCCGTTTCAACTCATGATGCCGAACCGGAGGCAGGCTGCCTTCATCCTCCAGTTTTTCAAGGATATGATCCACCCATTTAGCCACCTCCAGATCAAGTGCCATCAACCGCTGATATCCGTTCATCCGGTTTTCAACCTCGTGCGCGATCGTCTTGCGCAGTTCATCCGGGATAGGCACATTGCCCAGCGATAAAATAATCTTCTGCCGGACCTTGCCGTCTTGCCCGCGTGCCCCACTGACCAACTGCAGCGCCGGGGTGGTCCTGGTTTTCTTTTCCCTGATATACATTTTTAAATGGCTCCGTAAAATTTTGAATCCTGCATTATATGGCAATGAGGAAACAAAGACAAGCCAAAGTCAAAATATCAGCTGGCACAACAAAAACAGTTTAAAAAATCACATGTTGATAATAAGGGATTTGCAACTTGTACAAAAAACCAGAAAAATAATCTTCATAGGTGAAAATTATTTTTCGTTTTTTTTGAGTGCGGAAGTTGGGATAGGCCGACCAATCATCATATGGTTAACGCAGTCCTAATATTTCTGGAGCAGTTCCAGCATTTTGCGGTCGAGCTTGTGGCCTTTGAAGTCCTCGTATTTAACATCCTTCCTTTTACTGTCGAGAATCCCGAAGTCTCCCCTGAAATTCCAGAGCGCCCAGCCCCACCCCGCCTCCTTCCAGTTCGCAAGGCAGTCCTCCATCCATCTCAGCACGACATCATGCGGAGTCTTGTTGTACGAGCCGAATTCTCCGACCATTATGCCGACTCCATCTTCTTCAAGCTTCTTCCATGGCGCAATATTCTGCTCCCAGAGCCACCTGCGGTCCATCATGCTTCCCGACCTGAATGGAACCGCGCTTGAAGGTGAAAATTCCAGCTTGACAGGATTGCGGCCCCATATGGGATCAGCATATAATTTATATTCCTTTTCATTTTCCGGTGTCAGTCCAATTTCAGTCACCGCCATCCAGTCGCCCTCGGAAATATCCAGTGAAATGTTCTTCGTGCCAGCAGGAATTTCCACGGAAACATCCAAATCGTAGACGTTCTGATATTTCTCCCATTCCGGCTTGTATACGGATTCCTTCCATTCGCCCTGCCCCGGTCCGCATTCAAATTTCCTGCTGAGCAATGTCTTTTCATCGGACTTGACGACAAGAGTTGACTTGTCGGACACAGTCCCTATCCTGAGCCTGAGCTTCATCTTGCCGGGCATAGAATTCTCAATTATGAAAGGCGCCTGCAATTCCTCCTTGTCCGGGCCATAAAGACATCCTGTCAGCCTTGTTTTTGGCCAGCTTGGAAGACCTGTATTTTCACCTATTGAAGACCACTCTGCCTTGTAATGGGTAAGCTCAGCCGGAGAATATCCCCTGGTGGACTGGGCAACTTTCAATTCCTTGAGATCAGGACAGGGACTGCTTCCGTATTGAAGCCCGTCGGAAATTATAAGCCTGGAAGGATCCTCCTTCCTGATCGCTTCGCATACGGTCTTGAAAACCTTGAAATAAACCTCGTCCGAAACTCCGCCCGGCTCGTTGAAAAGATTGAAGCTGAGCCTGCTGCTGGGGATCCCCTTGTATCTTTTCGCGAATGTGGACCAGTGGAAAATGCACGCCTCAAGCGCCTCGTCATCGCTCCAGAGATTCATGTTCTCTGAAGGTTTCGCGACGGAATATCCTGGGGCGCGGTGGAAGTTGATGCATACATGGATCCCGTATTTCCCTCCCCATTCAACAGCCTGATCAATTTCCTTCAGGGCCTTTTCATCGAGCTTCCTCCAGTCTCCGTCCACGATCCATGTCCTGTAATCCATCGGCAGCCGTGCGAAATTGAAGCCAAGCTCCGAGATCATCCTGAAATCCTCCTCCTTGAACGGCTTGTTCGACCATTCGAGATGGTATTTCTCCAGGAGGTTGAAGCCCCTCCATCTTGGCAGCTTGTCCCAGGACGCATCAGGCAGGATCCGCTCCTCGCCGGAACAGCTTAAAATCAAGGATATCGAAAAAAACAGAATCAGTTTTTTCATGCTGTTACAGTATACAGTACGTTTTTAATTTCAATGCCTCCAAGGCAAGGCATCCTTCTTGTCCCCGGCATCATATCCCTTGATGCTCAAGGCTGACCGCCATCTGGCGGATCTTCGCTTCCGCCGGTGAAAGAGCAACGGCGATGGCACAGGCAGCCAGGCTTCCGCCCTGGTCAAACAGGCCGAAGTGCATCTAATCCTTTTCCAAATGGTCTTGCGGCGTTTGCGGCGTTCCATTTCTTTCTGGGACTGCCGTTGATTGCCATGACTTTCATATCTGCAGACTCCTATTTAATATCCTGTGAAAATGAAATTCGAGTCCACAGACAAGAATGCCTGTGCTACTTTTCAGACAAATTTCATCTTGAACTTACCTTTTCGAGCAACGTCCAGTTATGAGCATCTTGATTTCCAATCCCTCCATATTATCTTTAGCAGCTATGAGATTCTTATTTGCAGCAATATTCAGCCTGCTGACAGGCGACCAGCAGCCTGAGCAACCACCCGTACAGGGCAAATGATTTGTCTTCCGTATCCAGGAATCGGAATTCAGAATCCAGTTGCCATCATCCTAAAACCTATCCCTTCTTTCACTTCCCGGGATTCTTCGGTTCGCTTTTAGCAGGAGGATTACCCAGCCTGTTGAGGAAAGACTGCCTCAGCGCCGGATTAAGCCTGTTTATGAAGTACCTGGCGTCGGAGGCATAGTCGGATGCGTATGTGTCCTTCATGTGGGCCTCGGCGATCGCGGTATATTTTTCCGCCAGCCTAATGTCATTGTCATTCCAGCCAATATTAAGCAGCACGGATGAACCGTTGTTTGCGGTCGACTTTGTCACAGCCCTGCCATAAATCCTTATGTCGTCGGACACTGTCGCACCTGCAATCAGGAACGACAGTTCCTTGAACCTGAAAGCAGGATCGTCTCCTATGGAAATATCGAAAACAACTTTCGTACCCGCTTTCGCCCCGGGCCCATCTTCCACATTGGAAATCCATCTGTTTATGGCTGTGTTCTGCCTCATGTAATTGTACTGCCATATTTCGTCTATCGTGGCCGGCCAGACACTGTCATCGCCTTTTGCGCCATATGTCTTGTGCAGCCATTCGAGGTAGCCCTGGCAGAAGGATGGGACGGAATCCGCGAAGACTTCATGCGTTCCGAAATGCACCAGCGCGCCGCTGCGCTTCATCGCCACCGTATCCGCCTGCGCCTTATCCATCCCGAAAGACCGGGGGAAAACTATTTTTTCCAATTTCAGATCGTTCTTCCTAAGGTCGAGGGCCTCCTGCTGATATGTCTTATATGCCCCGCCGCTAACTCCGCACTTGATTTCCGGCAGGGCATAGATCGCTTCAAGATAGCGATTGTCTCCATTGGGGCGTACTTCAACTGTCGGAGAGACGCCTAATTTCCCCTTGAGGAAATCAAGATTCTCCCGGATGGACATATAGGGATCCCTGGAGGTTCCGGATTCATGGCAATACACTCCTCCTCCAAAGTCGGAGAATGTCTGCAGCTCCGCTTCGGAAAAATACGGGTTCAGGGCGCCTCCCTCCTTCTTCACCCAGACATTCATGGGGGCTACACCGAACTTGAACGGCACTATATTTCCGCATCCGTCGGTAGCTCCCTTGTACTCGCCCGCATAGATGCCCTGCCTGTACTGGGCGTCGGTGTCATCGTGGTAATAATACCCCTTGTCGTTTCCATACAGGAACACCGTCTTGCGGATGGATGTGAACCTGTTGTTCGCATACCGCTGCAGATAAGAATAGAATCCGACATGTCCGTCGTCCCCTGTGAAAGCGATGGCCCAGTCCTTGTTGTATTTCAGCGGGGCGACCGAGAGCTGTATCTTTTCCGCCCTTGAAGCATCCGGCAGATTGACAATTATGCGATAGACGGCTCTGCCTCCTGGCGCGGCGGCACCCTTTCCCGGATCATCGGCGAAAACAGAAATAAACAGCAACAGGAAAGCCGCCAATGCAATATTCACTCTCATAAGCACTCCTTTAAAAATTAAACTCGTTCCTGGGTTGAAAAGTTATGCCGGCAGTACAACCACCGGAACCGGCGTTCAGTATTCGCTGATTCTCGTCTCAAACGGCTTCCATGGATCGGATGCACCAGGATGTCCCCAGTAAAATGAGTTGCCTGCCGGATCCGTATCGAGGCTTTCCGATGTCAGATGCTGGCGGTATTTCAAGGTCGTGAGAACCATGCCATGCCCGTCGAGAAAGACTGTCGGACGCGGGCCAAGCGCCCTATGCCAGCTTGAAGCCGGCGACCAGTCGATGATCCAGCCGGATGAAAAATCACCGGGCGATATGAAGTCATCTGGATTTCCGGATCTTCCCCGGGAGCAGTAGTGGATTGGCTTTGCGGATGGATTGCCATAATAGAAAAGCTTGAGCGCCGGAGAAATATCCGGTTCGCTTTCCTGGTAGATCCTGGAACCGGTATAGGAATTCAGCTCGCGCTGGTTTGTATTGCTGCCGTGCTTGTATCTCAGGTTGCCGCCATCCATGTAGGTGGTCATGTTCGAGCTGGGGCAGATGAAAATACCGCCTATCACCTTTGAATTGTTGGAAGGCCATTTGAATCCGACATAGTCCGCAACAAGCCTTTCCAGCCTCATTCCACGTCCATTGTCCCATGCCCCGCGGTCGCCGGGGACAGGGTATGGAAGAGTGCTTGAGTTGTCTTCGGCATAGGTCATCTGCGCAAGACCAATCTGCTTGAGGTTGGCCAGGCAGGTGAGACGCTTGGCGGCATCCTTCGCGCTCTTCAATGCCGGCAGCAGCATGGCCGCCAGAATCGCGATGATCGCGATTACGACCAGGAGTTCTATTAAAGTAAACAGCGATGCTGGATGCAAATATCCAGCCTCCTGACTCCTGGCTTCTGGCTCCTGGCTTCCGACCCCAGTATTTATCTTCTTCTGTTTCAAACCGCCAGTCCTTTTGTCTTGTAAATGATTTTTCATGCTTTATTATATAGAAATAATTGACCATTTTCCATATGATAATAATAAAATCAGAATATCATATCTTGCTATGATTTGACTAATCATGCTATTCAAATATAAAGACATATCATATTTCTCGGAAATGTTCTCCTTCGGAAAGGCGGGAGGCGGGGACGATATGCCATTGCCGGCCATGCTGCTTTCCTGCGGGCACAGCCAGGCGGCACATTATCCCGGCTACCTCTGCGACGGGCAGCATCCTGCAATCCTCCCCTTTGTCGTCTGGCAGTACACCTTGGCCGGAGAGGGCGTCCTGGATTTCGAGGACAGGCGTGGTATTGCGATCGCTCCTGGTTCGCTGATGCTGCTGACCTCCCCGCACAGGTACCGTTACTATCCTGCGAAGTCGTCGGGGGAATGGGATTTCCTTTTCGTCTGCATGAACGGGAATACTGCTCTGAGCCTATGCCGCAGACTTATAAAATTCCATGGGCCGGTCAACCAGCTGCCGGCGGGCTCCCTGTCTTTGGCGTCAGCACATGAACTTTTGGCGCATGCCAGGGATCAGAGGATTTCATGCCGCTGGACAGCCTCGATGCTTGCCTACGACCTGATAATGAATACTGCCAGGGAACTTTCAATATCTTCCAACAGGAGGCAGCATCCTCCCTTCATCGAAAGGGCCTTCGAACACTGCGCAGCCCATGCCGAACGTCCGATTTCCGTCGGGGAGCTGGCAAAGGCCTCCGGCTTCAGCCAATACCATTTTGTCCGCCAGTTCAGGAAGAATGTCGGAATTCCCCCGAGCGAATATATACGGGAGGTCCGCCTGTCCCGTGCGCGCCAGCTCCTGCACATGAGCACTGCCAGCATCAAGGAGATAGCCGACACCTGCGGATTCGTAAGCGCAGCCCATTTCTCCAGGACATTCCGTTCCAGATTTGGCGTAGCGCCAAGCAAGATACGCAAGGCACGGTAGATTCTTAACGCCCTATCATAAGCACGTTAAACTGCTGCGACCACAAGTGCAAACATCCATCCGTCCGTCATCCCACAGGATGACGGATTAATGGATTTATGGATTCCTGGATTATTGGGTTTGAGTTCCAGAAAAAC
Source organism: Lentisphaerae bacterium GWF2_50_93 (assembly GCA_001804815.1). Taxonomy (GTDB): domain Bacteria; phylum Verrucomicrobiota; class Lentisphaeria; order Victivallales; family GWF2-50-93; genus GWF2-50-93. The sequence continues at coordinate 61,028 of MHBI01000011.1, read as the reverse complement.
CAAAGATGCTGGATTTTAAGAAAAAATTCAGAATAGGCATTTCGGATTTTTCCTATATTGTGATTATGGCATAACTCTTTGATTTGCAACAATCCAATAATCCAGCAATCCAATAATCCATGGGACGGCAGTGGATTTATTTATAATAATATTTGAAGTGGCGACGGATTAAGGTAAGTTCTCCGGTGTCATTATTTTGTATTCATAGCGCTGGACAAACGTGGTGGTTATAATGAGAAAAATCTTCCTTGTTCTTCTGACTTTGGCCGTGTTCGGCGTGGCCGGCCTGCCAAAAGCCAAGGCAATGGATCCGATTACAATAGCCATTCTCGCGCCATACGCCCTCCCATACGCGGAAGCGGCGGGAATATGGACCCTGAAAGGCCTTGTCAACGCATCCGACGGAGTAGCGCCTATCTTCACGAGCATGGTTGATATCTTCATGCTTCCGGTAGGCTTGCTGGAAATTACGCTTGGTGCTCCTTTTGGTTTATTTAAGAGCGGCTGTCAAAACTTGCTGACAGGTACCGTAGCCCCCTTTAAATTCTGCTTTTCAACTTTCATGCTGCTGCCGCTATTTTTACGCCTTGCGTAGCGGGCATTCCCCAGAAGAAGGAAAATCGCGTACATGCGGCTGTTTCCGGTGTCTCTTCATCCTCATCTCCCGTTCCTTGGAAACCACCAAAATCTCTGGCGGCAAACGGTACAGTAGTAATTTCCAGAGCCCTTATGCCGCAACCAAATTCGAAATCCGGATTTGGAGCTTGTTTCGGATTTCCGCATTTGCTGGTCGATGTCAATACAGGATCCATTCGTAGTAGCGGATGCCGGGAAGGGTGATGTTCGTGGGGATCTGCATTGAGACGGCGAGCACGCGCTTCGCGCGGCCCTGCCCCGGGGATGCGTTGACTATGATCGTGAAAAATCCTGACTCATTGAATGAAAATGCTCCCTTGAGAGTGCCGAGGATGCCCAGATCGAGGGTCTGGTTGAGCGGGATCCTTTCGTTTATCCACTGGTTCCTGGCCTCCATTACCTTGTCGGCCTGCACCGAAGAAAAGGAACATTTGCTCATTATTACATCCTTCGATGCGGAGAAGAACGAGTTGCCCTGCCCTATCCTCGGCATGGTCGGAGGAGATATGATCTTGAACGAGGTAAGCCTTCCAAACATGTCAGGCTGGAAGAACTTGTCGAAATCGGGGATCAGCATGATCTCCTCCCTGAACTGCATCTTTCCGTTCCTGGGAAGCGGGTAGAGGCCCAGTCTTTCATAATCCGTCCGCTCCTTTCCGTTCAACTGCGGGAAATCGTCCGCATCCGTGTAATCCTTCAGGCAGTCGATGAAAACATTGAAATCCTTCTGCATCTCATCATTGTCGTAGAACATGTTCTTGAACGACTCCAGCTGTCTTGAAGGATTGTCGTCGGAAATATCATAGCCTGACGCCATGTCGTTGATCATCACGTCAATCTCGATTCCATAATAGTCTATCTTGTGCTGGACGCCATCCGCCATGAAGCGTTCCTGGACCTCGGCCGCATACTCCGTTTCTCCCAGGATCCTGCTGGTGAACTTCTTTTTGTCGGCAATGACAAGCCACTGGACCCTTGCGGCGGCGCCTTCTGAAATGTAGGCTGAGATTGAACGGTCGGCGAAAGTCCTGGAAGTATAGCTGCCGACCTGCGAGAGTGTCACCGCGGAGGCTGTCAGAAGCGCGACAAGCACGACGAAGCAGAGCACTGCAATCAGGGCCGCCCCCCTCTCATCGCGCAGGCTCTTCAAAATCACGGGCGTTCCAAGCCATCCTGCGGGTTTTTTATTTGAAGTTGTCAACTCTTGCTCCATATGTCTCCCTGAGTCCGGCGCCGGCGGTCCGCCTCATCCAGACCTCGCTGTCGCCGTTCATCCATTCGACCTTTATCTGTATTGCTACGGGAATGCTGTTGTAGTTCTTGTCCCAGCTGTTCGTCCAGACGATATTCTGTTTCTGCATATCGGCGTACGTGAATGATATGGCCCTGACATTTTCCGCCAGGACGTCCTTGAACGAGTCTCTGCCTCCACCTTTTCCATCCCAGGGGAGGATCGGGGTCTTCTTGTATTCCGCGACGAGTTTTTCATTTTCAAGGAAGAGGGCGATGAACCTGATGCCCCCCTCGTCCACATTGTTTATCCGGTGCTGGTAGGCTAGAGCCACCCTGCCGGGCTCGCCGGAGAAGACAACGCTGTTCTTCTTGGTTTTGGCATTGGTCCATAGGAAAGGGATGGCATTCCTGAAGGCCGAGTCGACCACGGCATCTATAAGCTGGCAGTTCCTCATCTTCTGGTTCTGGTTCGCAATGGAATTCCAGGTCTTCTGGATAACGACAAGCCCCATCGAGGCGAGCAGCATCACCATGCCGAAGATTCCGACGGCAATCACCATTTCAATCAGCGTGTATGAGTTCCTGATCCTCATTGGTCCGACACCTGTATTATCTTGTCCACCTTCAGGAAACTGGTCTGCCTGCCTGAAGAATCGTAAAGCTGGATGTGGTAGGTCGCCAGACACCATTGTCCGGAAACCGCTTCGACGTCGTCGGGCAGCCCCATGGCATTGTCGATACTGCACGAGGCTCTTGCGTCCTGGTAGGGGAATATCTCATGTGGGAGCTGGCCGCTGGGACCTGCAAGCAGGAAAAACTCGGCGGCCTGTGAAATCCTGTGCTGGTTCGTCCATCTGGCCTTGGCCTTTTCCATCCTGTTGACGGCGCTCGAGCACATTTCCATGGCCGAAATGACCGCCAGTCCGAGGACCGCCAGCGCCACTACCACTTCGATGAGGGTGAATTTCATATGCCGGATGCTTGATGCCGGATGCCGGATGCTTGATGCCGGATGCCGGATGCTTGATGCCGGATGCCGGACACTCGATGCTTGTTTTAGAAATCCTGGATCCTGCATCCTGGAACTTGCATCATATTTAAAAGTAATTAATTTCATTGCTCCCCCTCCCCGGGATATTCCAGCACGGCGGCGCCTGTAAGCGGCGATATCCGTATCCTGCAGGAATGCCCTTTGAGAGTCATTTTGAATGCTGTACCCGAACCTGTTCCGTCGGGGAAGAAGATATATTTCGGCTCCTCGTCGTCGAACACCAGTTCCACTGATTCCGGAATTCTTTCTGAAACCGCTGTTCCGCCGGCCGAGAGGCCTATTCCGGCTTCGGAGTTATCCGCCTGGTCGATTGTGAAAGAGTTACCTGAATATGACACATTTACGACTTTGCCCTGCGCGGCCGCCATCATTGCAGCCTTTGAGAACAGGTATTGTATCCTGTGGGCTGTATTGTCAAGGGATATGAAAGCCGGCATCCTTCCAACATTAACCACGACGACGCCTGTGATGAGGAGAGCTATCGCCAGTACGGCTATGAGTTCAATCAGCGTGAATCCGGAACGGACGGTCTTTTTTTTAGATTTCCATGTATTAAGCATATGCAAAATTCGAAATTCTAAGTTTTGAAATTTCAGATATTTGAATCTTCCGCCTTAATTGTTTCGGATTTGAGTTCATGGAAAAACCCGCCTTGAATTGAATACTAAGACAAACTAAAGTTTGAACTCCAACAAGATTTCCGCACTTCCTTAGTTCCATCCCAGAACTCCGCAATTCTCTTCGCCGGGACGGCGAACTCTACATCAGATTCATCCGAACTCTGGCTGGCTTTCCCCCGTCTTCCATTCCTGCACTTCGATATTCGTAATTCGATTGTTCGGCTGTTCGATATTCGATTGTTCCACGACGTTGGATGTTCAATGTTCGAAGTTGAATTGTTCGCCTATGGCTGGGCATCCCAGTTTGCGAGATCCGCAGATTCTCCCGTACCACCCGGCTGGTTATCGCTTCCATAGCTGACAAGGTCGTAGTCGCCGTGTGTGCCGGGAACGGTATAAATATAGGGATTGTTCCAGGGATCCTTGGGAACCGCCTTCTGCAGATACGGTCCGTTCCATTTGTCGTTGCCGGGATTCTTATTGAGGTCTTCCAGTGAACCCGGCAGATTCCCCGTATCCAGCCTGAAATCCATTATCGCCTGTTCGAGCAGGGATATCTGGGTCTTTGCCGTGCCTATCTTCGCCTTTTTCACATGGTTGAAATAGACGGGCATGACAATTGCGGCGGTAAGCGCGATTATCGCGACAACCACGGCCATTTCCATCAGGGTGAAAAACCTTGCTTCGCAGTATCTCCGTTTCATATCTGATCCTCCATTTGTTTCATGTTACCATTATTTCAACATCCAAAAGGAAAGCATTAATCGTTCCAACCCTATCCAATCTCACACTCTCCCAATCTCCCAATCCCCACCCCCTGCCCCCTATATGTTCTGCATTTCCAGTATCGCCAGGAATATTGAGAGCACGACCGCCATGATCACGGCTGCGAGGAAGAGGATGACCACAGGTTCGAAAAGCGCTAGGAGCCTTTTTATCTTCGTCCTCAGCATCTCCTCGTAATGATCTGCGACCTGGTTGAGCATGCCGCCCATGTTGCCCGACTCCTCGCCGATGGAGAGCATCTGCAGGGCATGCTTGGGAACGTAGCCGCTCTTGCTGAGCGCGGTAGACAGTTTCGCGCCGCCCTTCAGTTCCGGCGGGACGTCCGCAAAAGTCCTGGCTATCCTCGGGTTTACAAGGACGTTCACGGCGATCTGCATGGTGCTCAGCAGATGGACATGGTTCTGGATGAGCACGGCAATAGTCCTCAGGAACCTGCTGATCTCGGTGAGTATCAGGAGCTCTCCGAAGATGGGGATCTTGAGGACGGTTTCATTCCACCAGTCGGCAATCCTGCCGCCCTTCCTGATTCGGGAAACAAGGAATGCCAGCACCCCCGCAAGGATAATCCACAGCCACCAGAGGCCAATCATGGCATTGCTGATCTCCACCATGACCTTCGTGATGAACGGCAGCGGCTTGCCCATATCGACGAAAATCTTCGAGAACCTGGGGATGAAAACCGTGAAAAGGAGGATCACGACCGTGCCGGTGACGGCAATGACAAACGCCGGATAGATGGAACTTGTCAGGAGGAAGTTCCTCATGTCCTTTCGTTCGTTGAGGAAGCGCTGCAGTTCCGCAATGATTTCAGTCAGGGAGCCGGTTTCCTCGCCTGCTTCGACAAGGTTCGCATAAATCCTGGGGAACCTTGCGCCATGGTCGCGGATAAGGGCGGAGAACTTCTTGCCTTCATGAAGCCCTTTCCTTATGTCGTTCACGGTCCTGGTGTAGTTCTGGTTGTCCGCCCCCTGCGCGATTATTCCAAGGGCCCTTTCGAGCGGTATGTGGGCTTTGAGGAGAGGCGCGAGACGGTTCGTGAAATCGCAGGCGTCAAATCCGCCGCCCTGCCAGAAACGCCAGTTCTTCTCCTGCGGGAAGCTCTGCACCTGCCCGTATGATTCGAGGGGCATGAACCCCCTCTGCCTCAGTCTGACGAGGGAGTCGGGTTCGGAATCGCCTTCTATGAGGAGTTCCGAAACCTTGCCGTCAGGACTGGCCGCTTTGTATTTGAACAGGGGCATGGGCGCATTTCCGATTGCTGATTTCAGTCATTAAAGATATTTAGAATTTAGAAAGTATGATTTAGAAAACATTCCCGTTTTAAACTTTCTACTGTTTTCTACTTTCTAATTTCTAATTTCTACTTCCTACCTGTCGATTCCCATCTACACATTTATCGTGACGCGTGCGATTTCAGATTCCGTGGTTATGCCGGCGGCGACTTTTTCATTGCCGTCCTCGATGATGGTCTTCATCCCCTGCTTCCTGGCGAGGTTGAAGACCGTGCTGCTGTCGCTGCTCTTCGAGATGGCCGAAGCAATCTCATCGCTTATCGACAGCAGTTCGTAGATGCCCGTCCTTCCCTTGAACCCGGTTCCCGAACACACCTTGCATTTCCCAGTCTCATGCTCAGTTCCCTTTCCATGGCATTTGACGCAGATCTTCCTTATGAGCCTCTGCGAAATTACCGCCTTCAGCGAGGACGAGATCAGAAAGCCCTCGACACCGATGTCGATAAGCCTGCTGATCGCGCCGGCGGCGTCATTCGTATGCAGGGTGCTCAGGACAAGATGCCCAGTAAGGGAGGCATGAATTGCGATTTCCGCAGTCTCCTTGTCGCGGATCTCACCGACGAGGATGACATCCGGATCCTGGCGCACGATATGCCTCAGGCCGCTTGCGAAGTCGAGCCCTATCTTAGGGTTGACCTGCATCTGGGAAAGCCCCGACATCTTATATTCTACAGGATCCTCGATGGTTATTATCTTTCTTTCCATGGTGTTGAGCATGGACATTGCACCGTACAGGGTCGTTGTCTTTCCACTTCCAGTAGGGCCGACGACAAGTATTATTCCATAAGGCAGGCTGATGAGCTTCTCGAATTCTCCGCGTATATTGTCGTTCATGCCAATGTTCTTCAGATCGTAGGAAGTATCCTTCCTGAGGAGCCTGAGCACGACGCTTTCACCATTCATCGTGGGGATGGTGCTTATGCGGACATCGACGTCGTATCTTCCGAGCTTGAGATTGGTCCTGCCGTCCTGGGGGAGCCTGCGTTCGGCTATGTTCAGTCCGCCGATGAGCTTGATCCTCGAAACGATGGCTGGATACTGGGAGAGCGGAGTTGTCAGGATCAGGTGGAGCACTCCGTCGATCCTGAAACGGACGATGAGCCTGGTCTCCTCGGGTTCGATATGGATATCGCTCGCTCCCGATTCGATCGCCCTGGTGAACAGTTCATTGACAAGCCTCACGATGGCGGCCTCGCTCGCCAGGTTCCTCAGCGCCTCCTCGCTGTCTCCGGACTGCAGGAACTGGCTGGACTCATTGACCTTTTCGTCGACCGGCTTCTCGTAGACCGTATGGATCTTGCGTTCGAGGATGCTTCTTCTGGCGAGGGAGAAGCTTACCTTCCTGCCATAGAGGCTCTTTATGAAATACGACATCTTTCCGAGAGTGTACGGCTCGCTGACAAAAAGCTCCATCGCATCGTCGGTCCACGATACTGGAAGACAGACTGAGTTTATCAGGTAATCGGCTGAAATCCCCGGGAACTGCACGACCTCCCTGTCCCTTACCTCCTCCTCGTCCTTGGCTTCCAATCCAGAGGCCCTCGCATAAATGGAAATAAGGTCGGCCTCGGAAATTGCGCCCTGGTTGCAGAGCTCCCAGTCAAGCTTCTTGCGGTCGGGATTAGTCTTCATCTTCTCGGGATATTCAGGATAGAGGGACGACAGCTCCCTCTCTGCGGTATCGAGGATGTTTTTAGCTTCACTTGACATTTTCTTCCCTGATATTCTGTTTTTCCATGTCGCTTATAGCCTTCAACGCCTGCTTATATCTTGCGGTGATCTCATCGAGATTGCTGTGCTCGTCGATGATCCTGCCAGTAATGAGGACAACCATTTCCGTCCTTACGGAAGTACTGGTGGTATTGCCAAAAAGCTTGCTCAGCAGGTTTATTTCGGAGACAAAGGGAACTGACTGGTTGTTTTCCTCGTCCCTTTCCTTGATGATTCCACCGACTATGACAGTTCCCCCATCGCGGATTGAAAGGGTGGTCTGCAGGATACGTTCCGAAATGGTCGGGGAGTCAATCGTGGAGGAAGTGGTTTTAATTGCATCCGAAACTGTCTGATCAAGCTCCATCGTTATAAGGCCCCCTTCGGTGACATGCGGAGTGATTATGAGGATTATTCCGGTGTCGACATACTCGACTGCGCTGTTGAGCACCGTGCTGGTTGTCGTAACCGAGGATGTATCGGTGATCTGATTGGTGATGATGGGAACCCGGTCTCCCACCGATATCTTGGCCTCGGAATGGCTGGCCACCAGGATCTGCGGGCTTGAAAGAACCTTCACCCTTCCTTTCCCTGCAATGGCTTTGATATAGGCGAATTTCTCATCAGGATTGCCCTTGTCTGTAAGCAGGTACTTGAATCCGTCCGAGGGCTTCCCCGTCGTCCCCCTGGCCAGAGACGCCCAGCTTGTCCCGAAAAGGCTCTCGGTATTGCCATCCGACTTTTTCTGGGAGAATTCGAGGCCGTACGCCGTGTCATCCGTGAGCGTCACCTCCGACACCAGCACCTGCAGCAGCACCTGTGCGGCAACCGTATCAAGCCTTTCAAGCACGGCCCTCAGCATGGCGTAGGTCCTCGGAGTCGTCCTTATGACCATCCTGTTGTGGACTCCATCCGCAAATACCTTGACAGGCACATCAAAGACGCTTGCAGGCCCTTTGTCATCCTGCCCCTTGGCGCTGCTGCTTGAGGTCGCAGTTGCACTGCCGGCCTTATTACCAGATCCGGAAGCCGCTGAGAATTTCGACGCCCCGCTGCCTGACGGCGAACTGGCGCTCGACGATTTTGATCCGGTGCCTGATGTGGACGTCGAAGTAGAAGTAGACGCGTCTCCTCCTCCTCCGGATGGCGCCGAAAGGACCGTGCTTTCAACCGGGAAGATGACCGATATCGCGCTCAGAAGCTGATCGGCCCTGGAATTCACGACCTTGTAGATGAAAACCTGTTCCTGCTCGCCGACATCGGTCCTGTCGAGGATCGCCGCCCATTTCTTAAGCTCCCCGAGGGCCTCTTCATTCGCGGCGGTGGCTACGACCACCTGCAGCCTGTCAAGACTGATGAGGGTTATCGAGCCGGGTTCGGCCTGGATGTTGTCGGTTGAAACAGGGAAACCAAGCACCGGCAGTATCGCGGCAAGCTCATTCTTTACTCTCGCCGAAGAGACGTTTATGCATTGGATCACGGTCTGCGGCCAGTTGTTCTTGTTCTTCTGGTCGAGAAGCCTTACCAGCGCCTGTATCTTCTCGACGTTCGCAGGCGTCTCCACAAGCAGGATCGCATTCTGGTGGGAGATGTCGGTGACGGTCGCTCCTGGAGTTATGAAGGGCTTGATCTTCTCAAGCATGTCCTTTGATGCGGCATTTTTGATCGAGAGCAGTATGACTTCGACATTCACCTGGGGATCATGTCCGATTAGGAGCTTTCTTTCCTGGGGCATTTTGGAGAATGGAAGTATGTGCAGGACGTTTCCTTCCGGGGAACAGTAGGCTCCGCAGAGCCAGAGCACCTGTTCCAGGAGCACCCATGCCTCCTTCTTTGTAATTTTCGTGCTGCTCATGAAGATCGTAACGTTTCCAGTGACCTGGGGATCCACAAGATAATTGAATTTAAGGGAATTTGAAAACTGCTGCAGGAAAGCTCCAATCGGAACTACGTCGCTGTTGAACATCACGGGAATCTCCTCGTTTTCCGTGCCTGCAAGCCATTTCACGTAGAACGGTTCGTTCAGCTTGGCGTCCGCCGCGGCCTTCCTCTCCTGGATCTTTATGATCTCCTGTATCCTGTCATCTGTCTTTGGAGGTGGAAGGGTTTCGATTGCATCGTCCTTCATGTTGCCGGTAAATTCCTGCTTAACAAGACCTGTCTTCTTGTTGAGCGTGGAGTCCTTGACTATGCCCTGGTCCGCAGGCTTGTCCTCCTTGAACATGGTACACGAAAAGAGGAAGAACAGCGCGCACGAGGACGCTGCAATTGATACAATGATTTTTTTCATAATCCACATACATCCATATTTTTTTGTATTTTTTAAATTCAAATTCTGTCTTCTCTACTGCACACCGTCCCAAGATCTTCGCCGAGACGGCGAACTCTACATCCAATACGCAATCTGAAGCTTGGACTCCAACGTAATTCGCAACTTCCGCACTTCCGCACTTCCGCACTTCCTGCCTCCCTCACTCCGGCTTCACCACCGCCGGAGACGGGGAATCATTGTCCTGATCCTGCTGTACGCCCGGAGGAGCCGGAGGCGCAGGTATCTGCCTGCCACCCTTTCCAGGCACTGGCGGAACAACTGGAGGCTTGACTTCAAGCTTCGCGCTTGCGGCAGCGGCCGCTTCAGCCGCGGAAGCATTTCTTGACAGGGATTCCTGGCTGGAATAGTCAAGCTTGAGGACGATCTGTTCCCGGCCTCTCGACAGAACAACAGAATCATTGTTCACCTCGCTCAGGAAGAAACCGTTCGGCAACTGTTCTCCAAGCTTCCAGAACTTGGGTGCGCTCGCCTGAGATGAGGAAGCAGCAGGCGCCACCCCTCTGCTTCCACGGATCCTCGTAGGCGGGGCTGAAGGGGAAATCGACGGGGTCTTGTCGATTATGACGGCCCCGGCGATATCTCCGAGGCGGCTCACTCCAAGAAGCTCCATCCCCACCGGTCTGGCGGTTCCCAGGAGGGGGCCTCCGTCACCGGATCTGTACGGACTGAACAAATTATTTTCCCATAAAGCGGAGACTCCGGGAACCTCCTCTCTTTCACCTTTTATCTTGCTGACAACAAAAGCACTTTTCTTCAAGTCGGGAGCCATCGAGAGTATCTTGTCCTGGACATGGGGTTTGAAAGTCAGGTTGAGCACGAGCAGAAGCACCGCCAGAATGAACAGGAACATGTTCAGGAATATGTAGAAAATCTTCATTTCTCCTCCCCCATCAGGACTTTTGCCACATTGTCGCTGGTCAGGGAGACGACGTTGAGCGTCCCGCTGAGCACTATGTCCTTCGCGTCTCGCGGATTGAAAGGCCTGAGCACGCATTTCCTCCAGTAGAAGCATGGGTTTGTCTTGTATAGTTCGGCGATGAACCTGGATATCTCCTCCATTGAAGCCTTCGCCTCTATGTTTATCTCCAGGAATGAGATGTCCTCGTTTACCTTGGTAGGCCTGGCGTTTCCAATGTTCTGAAGCTTGAGTCCGGACGATTTCGCGACCTCCTCGACCTTCTTTATGATGTTGCTTTCAATGTCCCCGTCCCTTTTCGGAACCCAGAAATCCTTGCCCTGCTTTATGAAAGCCTGCCTTACCTGGCGGATGTTCTGGACTTCGATTATCTCCTTCTGGAGCTCCTGGTGCAGCTTTTCCAGGCCGGATAACTCATTGCGTATCTTCTCGCCGCTGGGCCAGAAGTTGACGATCTCCTTCCAGTAGAGGGCAACGACGACCAGGAAAAGCACGCAGACGACGGCAATGCCGGCCACGGCCTTCCTGTTGGTGCTTATGAGCGATGCAATCCTATCCATTCTTGCCCTTCTGCCTTTTGAATTTGCTCTGGTAGACGATATGTACGAATATGGTCAACGTGCCGTCGCTGTCCCTTCTCGTGCTCCTGATGCTGAAATTCGAGAAAATCGGAATATTGTTCAGGGCTGCGAGATCGGTCTGCGCCGACTGGTCCTTTGTAGTGCATATTGTCAGGTCCATCTCATCATCCCTCGTGCTGAACATGGTAATCCACATGCTCGATGGAAGCTTCTGCGAAAGGGCGGAAAGGCATTGGATCAGCTCGTAATTGCCCGGCTCAGTCTCGTCTATCTTCTTTATCAGCTCGTCTATCTTCTTGTTTTTAAGCCTCTCCTGCTTGAACTCATTGATCTTCGCGCTGATCCTCTGCTTCTCAGCGGTGATCTGCCCGTACCTTGTACGGACGTCCCACCAGTTCCTCGCAAGCAGGACAGCACCCAGCAGCAGTACTACGATCAGCAAAGCCGCCGCCGAATATCTTACAAGCCTGAACCTCTGCGGCCTTACAATGTCGGGAAGAGACGAGATCTTGATATTGTCCGGGGATACTGTCCCGTCCAGGATGGACTCGCCGATAAGCAGGCAGACCAGGAGGCCGGTCTTCTGGACAGGCGTATAGTTGAGGAATCCCTCCAGCCCGGAGAACTTCTGCGACAGGTGCACCTTGTCGTGGGATACATCTTCCGGCATCCCCGGGAAAAGCTTCAGCAGCTCGTTCGGATCCTCAAGGATGAATTCGGGATTGTCCGGAAGCACATTGAAGACCATGAAAGGATGGGTTGCAGAATCGGCCTTTATGCCGGAGTCGACGATCCCCGCGACAGACGAATCCCAGGACTTGCGGCTGACAGCCATGATCCTGACCTTGACAAGGGAGGAGGGTTTGCCTTCCTCCCGGACATTTCCGATTATCCTGTATGACCATGTTATCTCTTCGACCGGTACGGGGATGTGTCTTGGAAGCTCAAAGGAAAGCGCCTTCTCCATTTCAGCATGGGGCAGATTCGGAAGATTCAAATCCATGCAGATCGCGCCCTCAAAACGGGAGGCAAGTATTATTGTATGGCTTTCTCCGGGTGCAAGCCTGTTGTACACGTCAAGGAGACTGTCGGAGAAATCCGTTATTTTCGGATCTGAAAATACCGCCTTAAGGACAACAATCCTCCCGCCCTCCCCCTTGGAGACGGAGGCGCCAAAGATATTCCCATCCTTGTCCCAGTATATTGCTGTGCAGCTATGGTTCCCGAACAATTGGCAACTCCCTTTTTTGCAAACGGTTACATTGCATGAAAAGCCCTCTTGAATCCAGTCTATAATATAGTTTTAAATTCAGAAAAAGCAAAGCTTTTGAGGTGAAAGAGCGAAAGACGGGATTCCACAGTCATCCCAAGGGATGACTGATTAATGGATTAACGGGTTTGAATTCAGGGAACCTCACCGATCCCCTTTGGCAGGCTTTATCTCACGGCATCGCTTTTTGAACTCAGGCAGGATCTTTCGCAGGGTATCTCTCTTCACCGTATCGACTGCTTCTTCCGTCTCTATCAGGAAAGTCGGCCTGCTCAGCCTGGTCACACCTTCACCCTTGACAGTCAGGACGCAGTTGTTGTCCTTTACATTCCATAAATCCATGTTGACCTGTAGAATCGCATCGCGGTTTGATCCGGGCACGAGCCAGGCGCCCAGGATTGTCAGATTGAAAATCGAGGAAGGGTTCAAGTAGCTGTTTATCCATATGATGCCCCGGAGCGTCAGCAGGACGTCCGCTTCCCGCTTCCCGGCTTCGTCGATCAGGTAATTGATGTCCTGCATCGTGAAGTCCGCATTGTCCGGCAATAAGAAATATTCCGAGATGTACCCAAGATCCTGGAGATTGTCCAGATACGACATTATCAGCTTCTTGTCGCTCTTGCTCCAGTCCCAGTTCTCCTCGAAGCCCCCATCTGAATCCATAGTCTCCATGTCGATGAATACAGCGACCTTGATAGGCATATATATGATCGACATCTGCTGGGCTACTTCATTGTCAAGCGTGACTTTCTCAAGCCTGTCTTCCACGGCCTCCCTGTTGTATGTCGACATGCATCCCGCCAGAAACGGAAATGCCAGCGTGGAAAGTATGAATAAAATCCTGAAAACAATGCCCATAATGATGTTCCCCCATAGATTAGTTGTCCTGACCCATGATTTTTCCAGACGAGCCCAGATCAGGGATTGCACGAAAACACAATGCGTATCCCCAAGACTCCGGCATATACAATACAGTCATTTTGGTTATTCGCAAGATATTCTGGAATTAGATTAACGGGGGCACGTAACACATCAGTTTCTATTGCATGGGATGAATCCAGGTACGGCGCTCTCGCCGAGAGCGCCGTGGACGCCTTCCCGATGCCTTACAGGATCGGGATAAACTTTAAGGCGTCCCTACCTTTAGAAATAAAGACTGACGCACCTACGCATTCCCGAACTTTCGAACTTCTGTCATCAGTTCACTGTCCCCTGCTGTCTTTCACCAAGCACCACAAAATTCACCGCATATCCGAGTCCCAGCATGATCCAGAAGACAGGCGCTACGGATATAAGGGAATCGTTGAAGAAGGCGGTTATCATATAGGCGGTAGTGCCGAGAAAGACTCCCAGCGAGATGGTCGTGTAGATGGAGCGCGTCATATTTGTCAATATTATCTTGATGCTCGTGGCTATATACGAGACGAAAATAATTAGGACGCATATAAGGGAGACAACTCCTGTGTTTAATGCAATCTGCAGGTACATGTTGTGGGGCTTGTCGATTATCAGATATGGATCGGCGTAATATTTCATTTTGGCGACATAGTCAAGCTGGGGAAAATGGAGGGCAAAGGTATCCGGTCCGTTGCCTAGGACAACAGTATCTTTCAGCATGGGGATGGACCTGGACCATCCATAAAAGCGGGTCGCCTTCCTTTCCATGCCTTCGAACCCCCAGGAAGGGATCTCCTTTACATCCGTAATTCCAAACCGCTCATCATAATTCTTGAATCCTTGGTTTGTGATAGCGACCTGAATGATGAGTTTTCTATAATACAGGAAAAGAACATTGTTCTTTGCAAGGTTAAACATGAATTTTGAATACTTCGGATAATTAAATACGTATCCATTCTTCTTTTTATCAAAGGTTGGAACGAGCTGATTCCCATCCCCTGTGGAAAATTGCAGATCATTTCCGATTAACCTGATCTTCATGTCTGCATCTGTTGTTGAGTAATAGATCGTGTCAGGGGTGATCCTGATATCCTTTATCTCGTCCTTTGGCTTGGTCTGAAAGATATCCTGAGTCTTTGTTGGCTGCGCGTCTGAGTCGGAAGCGGTTATTATCCTGTCAGCCGTATCCAAAAGTCTTGAGAACTGCATGGTAATAGTGCTTTTCGAGAAGAAGTTCAAAAAGAGGAACAATACAGTGAACAAGCAGATGATGAGGATTGAATTTATGCATAAGGAGCGAACGGAACTGCCTTTTGATTCCTTCTTCAGCGGATTATACCGGAAGACAGCGACGATGAATAAGATCAGGATCGAGGCGGCAGCTCCGAGGTACCCTGCCCTTGAAAGACAGCCAAGCCAGTTGGTGAAGATAAGCATAGCCAATATGCAGTAAATCAGCTTTCTTTTCTTGTTGGGATCATAGATGAAGAGAACAATCGAGAGTAGAAGCGTCATCTCCATGAAGCTTCCAACAAAATTGGTGTTATACAGGGTTGTGTAGACCTGATGGACGGCGAAGCGGAAATCAAGGGTCAGCGCATCCCTGTAGGCCCCTGGGACAATCAACCACTGCCCCAGGCTGGTCTTGAATAAATCAAGCACGTATGTCTTCCCAAACAACTGAATCGTGCCGATGAATTGGAAGAGTCCTATCAGGGAGGCAAAAAATGCCGAGAAGAAAAGCCCAGTCAGAATCAGCTTCAAGGCTCCTCTGTTCTGGGCGACATTCAAGGTTATGATGAAGACAAGGATATATCCGAGGATGACAAACAGCCCTTCGTATCTGTCCGGGAAGCCGAAAAGGGCAGCGTCCTTGTGTTTTGCGAATACAGTTGAGAGGATGGCTGTCAAAGCATATATCCCGACAGGCACGTATATCCAGGTCTTCGTGAGAGCTATTTTTTTATATTTCAGGCCAATGATAAAAATAATAAGTGCAAACAATGTTAAAACCAAAAACCATACCATCTTGTAGTAGGAGAAAAAATCGTAATTTGTGCCGGTGGGCCAATACATGGCTGTGTCCGGTGGGAGGGGGACAATCCTCAGATGCACTATCAGCGGTATGAACGCTGCTATAGCTGCAATAACAGCCGCTGTGATATTCCCCTTTGCATTAGAGGCAAAATCTTTGAATAAATTAAGCAACGTCGTTCCGCAGTATAGTATTTTTCCCTTAATTGCCATAAAGACTTATTTGTCAACTCCTATCACTTTATATCTGTATTTTTCTTTAAGTGTCGCCGCCCTGCGGGGGCTTGTTGTCTTTTATATAATCCATATCTCCCAAGGCTTACGCCTTTGGGCTACAGGATTTCACCTCCTGCGGAGGCTATTTAAAAATGCCTTTTTTATATTCAACCCTCACAGAGGGTGTCATATTGTAGCCTCATGCGTAAGCGTGGGGATGATAATTCATTAAATAAATTTTCCAGCCCCCGCAGGGTGGCGGCACAGCATAGATCATATATTTCAACGAAAGATCCGTTTTTGCAATTGTCTCGCACCTTGAAGATAATCAGGCACTAGGTAAAATCAAGGGAAATACTCCTGAAAGATCGGAAAGTGGCTGGCAGACAGTGGGCAGTGGGCAGTGGGCGGTGGGCAGTGAGCAGTGGGCAGTGGGCGGTGGGCAGTGGGCAGTGGGCAGTGGGCAGGAGGACGGTGATCCGTGGTCTGAGAAAGAGGGAATGCGGAAGTTCGAAAGTTCGGAACGAGAAGACTTCACCACTAATGGACACTGAAGGGGAGTTCTAAAGTTCTAAAGTTATGGAGTGCTGGAGTTTTTATGACTCGGAATTTATAAACCAGGCCTTGCTGTGAATTTGATTATTGAGGTAATTTCAAAACTTCGGACGCGGCTTAGCTTAGCGAAGCGATGCTTGCCGAAGGCAAAACCGCGTCCCTCCATTCTTACGCCCGTTTCGGGCGTGGAGGGTCATGCTTGCCATGACCATTCCTTGAGTTTTGAAATTACCTCTATTAGTACGGATTAAGTAAACGATATAGTTTAATTAATACGTACCGTTAGTGTCTCTTTTTAGTGTACGTTAGTGGTGAATAAGCGTTTGCATGTAATGGATTTGCATTCTGGAGTTTTATAATTCAGGTGGTAAAATCCCCATTTTAGAGCTATTTTATGAGTTAGCAATCCGCATAATTGACGGGGCGAAGCTTGCCTGCATGTCATGAATCAGTGGGCAGTGGGCAGCCGGCAGGGGACGGAGGACGGACGACGGATGGCGTAATCGGTAATCCGGGGTCGGTAATCAGCGAATCATGGAACGCCACCAATCCCGACGCACTTCGTGGCCGGGATCTTGAGACCTGGTGGCATAGTTATATAAGAAGAAAAGAAACATGCCGGCAGGGGTGCCGGCGTTCCGTAAAGAAAACTGAAGACTTCACCACTAATCCACACTAATTTTACACTAACCAGGATGAAAGTTTAATTATAAACAGACCATGCGTCGGATGATATTTTTGTTTTGAAAAATAGCATTCAACGCATATGTACTGTTAGTGTCTCTTTTTAGTGGACGTTAGTGGTTAAAAGATCTTTTTCATGTTTTCCACGTGTTTAGTATAGTTACTTTTTTAATTTATGCCTTGCTAAAAGTGTCAATTATATCATATTATGCCTTGTAACAAGTCATAATTGTGGAGTAAAAGTGATTTCAAACGAGATAGGCCGAAAACTCGAGGACTTCTGGAAAAACGGCATTCCCGAATTCGTGCCAAGGCTGGATCCGGTCGATATCGTTCCCAACATGATATCCTCGCTCATAGGGTCGAGGCGTGCCGGAAAAAGCTTCAGAGCCCTGCAGGTCGCCGATGAATTTCTGAGGCAACGGCAGGTCGCCTCAATACGGAACATATGCTTCCTGGACTTTGACAATCCTGTCCTTTCATCCATGAATGCGAAGGATCTTCTAGACATACAGAAATCATATCTCAAGCTCAATCCCAGCTTCGACATGAAAACGCCGTCCCTTTTCATATTCGATGAGATATATAGGATAGATGGCTGGGAAAACGCAGTTATCGAACTCTCAAGAAACAGGAACTGGAAGGTGCTCGTCACCGGCTCCTCGTCCAAACTTCTCAGGGACGACGCAGCAAAGGAACTCCGCGGAAAATCAATAGGCACCGAGATATATCCTCTTTCTTTCCGCGAATTTCTGGATTTCAACCGCGTTCATGCCGATGTCGGTTCGACGGTGGGACAGGCAAGACTGGACTCCCTTCTAGAAAGCTATCTTCTCTGGGGAGGGTTTCCCGCCCTTACGGAAACCCAGGAGAGCTCAAAGGCGAAATTGCTGAGGGAATATTTTGACACCATGATACTCAGGGATGTGATACAGAGATTTGGTGTCACCCAGCCCAGGGAATGCATCCATCTATACAGGTACCTGCTCTCATGCATGGGGAAGGGAGTATCCCATAAGAGCACATACGGATATCTCAGGCAATGCGGTTTTCACATAGGAAGGGATACCGTATTAAAACTACTCCAGCACTCCGAAGATTCCTGGCTTTTCTTTCCGATCCCGATTTACAGCTCCTCACAAAAGGAGATCGACAGGAACAGCAAGAAGAACTACTGTATTGACTGGGCTCTTGCCAACCATAACAGTCCTGTATGGGATGGAAGTCTTTCACGCGCTTTTGAAAACATGGTCTTCGTCCATCTCAAAAGAAGGCACTCCAGATTGAACTACTATCTGACGAAGTCCCATAGGCAGGAAGTGGATTTCATAGTTACCGGGAACAGCGGAAGGCCTTCGTCCACCATACAGGTCTGTATTGACATTTCAGACAAGGAAACCCTTAAGAGGGAGGTTGACCCTCTGGTTTCAACTGCAAAATATTTCGGTGTCAAGGAAAACTTCATTGTAACCCGCAATGAAGAACAATATTTCAGCAGTGAAGGCGTTAAAATACGAGCTGTCCCGGCTTGGAAATGGCTTCTGGAGTGAGAGGCAGGGAATCGGTGGGCAGTGGGCAGTGGGCAGTCGGCAGGGGACGGAGGACGGACGACGGATGGCGTAATCGGTAATCCGGGGTCGGTAATCAGCGAATCATGGAACGCCACCAATCCCGACGCACTTCGTGGCCGGGATCTTGAGACCTGGTGGCATAGTTATATAAGAAGAAAAGAAACATGCCGGCAGGGGTGCCGGCGTTCCGTAAAGAAAACTGAAGATTTCACCACTAATCCACACTGATTTTACACTAACCAGGATGAAAGTTTAATTATAAACAGACCATGCGTCGGATGATATTTTTGTTTTGAAAAACAGCATTCAACGCATATGTATTGTTAGTGTCTCTTTTTAGTGTAGATTAGTGGTTAACAAGTGTTTTTTTTATTTTTTCAGACTTAACTTTGCATCAAGGAGATAACCCATGAAAATATTCAGTAAGAAGACAATCGTATTTCTTGTGTTTGCGGTTTTAACAACCGCAGCTATCGCGGCTGCAGTAATTGCAGCGGAAACTTCAACTGCCGGGGCAACTGCGACCGCTCCAGCTGTCGTTGCACCGCCCGCTGTATCAAGCAACCCCGGGGCTTCTTCTTCGGTCGGCACAGCGACTGCTCCAGGAACTGCCTCCGCTTCTACAACTGGGGCGGCAGTTCCAGCAGGCAGCGCTACTGCGAAAGTTGCAGGCGGTCCAAATTCTCCTGATACCGACAAGATAACTGCTGAAGGCGCCTTAAAGGAATTTGGCTATGAGTTCCTGAAAACCGGAGGACCTGCACAGGGTGCGTCAAATGCAATCCTCGGCGACTATATCTTGAAATCCGGTGATGAAATCATAATTGACATCTGGGGTGACGTCAATCTCCATTATAAGCTTCCTATACAACAGGATGGATTTATTGACATACTGAAAGTCGGGCGCGTCTACGTCCATGGGATGGAACTCATCACCGCCAAAGCAAAGATCCTTAAAGCCCTCAGCCAGACATATGCCGCGTTCATCAATCCAGAAAATCCCGGTTCCGGCAGTTCCATAGTCGATATAACGCTCGGGAAGAACATCGGAGTTAAGTTGTTTGTAACAGGCGAAGTTGCTAAGCCTGGCGAGATTAACCTTGACGCTGCATCGGCCTCAGTAATGAACGCGCTGAAACAAGGGGGCGGTGTAAATCCCATAGGGTCTTTGAGGAACATTGAAATCAGAAAGATGAAAGACGGAAAAGTCAACACTTTCGACCTATACAGCTTTCTTCTGAAAGGAAACTTAAAGTCAGAGGACAAGTATCTCAATGACGGCGATATCATATACGTACCGATCAGAGGAAAAACTGTTGCGCTTCAAGGGGCCGTCGCCAAACCCGGCATATACGAGCTTAAAAAAGATGAAAACCTGAACAAGCTTCTTGAAATCGCCGGAGGCTATTCCGTTGAGGCAATCAAGGATAAAGTAAAAATAGAAAGATATGATCCTGTAAAAGGCGAGCAATTCCTTGACATTGACTTAGTTGACGGCAAAGATGTAGAATTATATCCGAGGGATTCTATATGCTTCACAGTGATGCCAATTAAAAAAATCAGAGACATCCTGACTGTCAGTGGAAGCGGGGTAAAAAAGCCTGGGACCTATGAATACAAAAAAGGCTCGACCCTCAAGGACCTTGTTGCAGAGGCCGGCGGACTCTATAAAGATGCTTATCTGGACAATATAATCATCCTCCGTACTAATGCGGATCTGACGAAGGAAATCGTCAGGTTGAACTTTGCTGATACTAATGACAAGCCATTTGTTCTTAACCCTATGGACAAGATAATCATCTATTCCCAGTTTGAAATGAAGGGGCAGGATAAATTCGTCAGCATATCAGGCATTGTCAGCAATCCCGGAAAATATATGCTCAACAAGGATATGACCCTCCAGGATCTACTTTTCATGGCCGGAGGTTTTGACGATCCGGACAGGGACAAGAAGATATACATGGAGAGAGCTGACCTTTTCAGGAAGAAAAGCCTGGGGGAATTTGAGATCATTCCTTTTAATATTTACGAGGTCCTGGGCAACAAGACAAGCATAAAGCTGTCAAGCGGAGACAGCGTAAGGATTTACTCGGTAGACGAGATCATACCTAAAAAACATATTGAAATCAGAGGTGAAGTTAAAAAGCCTGGGAAATATGAGTTTACAGAAAACATGAATATTGCCGACCTCATAAAAGCCTCTGGAGGATTTACTGAATCCGCAAATCCCGAAAGAGTGGATATCGGGCGATTAAAAAGAGAAGCCGATATTGAGAAAAAGGAAGCTATACTTTTGAACTATAATTCCAAAGAGAACAGGCTCTTCCTGCTGAAGGAGAAGGATCTGGTAATCATCCCAAAGAATCCGTACTTTAATTTAAACGAGGCTGATGTCGAATTGTCAGGAAAGGTCAACTATCCAGGCAAATATAACTATATGGATAATGAGAAATTATCATCGCTTGTCGAGAGGGCGGGAGGTTTTAAAAATAATGTAATGATCGGCAAGGCGGTTCTAAAAAGGGACGGGATGCTTTCAGATGTGTATATCAATGAAGCAATAGAGAATCATGACAGCGCGCAGAATATAGTTGTGAAGCCCGGCGATGAAATTGAGGTTATGGAAATACAGCCCTGGGTTTTCATTTCAGGCTCTGTTGTCAAGCCAGGCCGGTATGTGTATAAGGAAGGCGAAGATTATATGTATTACGTAAATATGGCCGGCGGATACACACACGGCTTTACTCCTAGGGAAATCCTGATTAAAACGTACGCCGGAAACATCCTGAACGGCAAGAGACTTCTCTGGTTCAATCCCGAAGTCCCGATGGACAGCACGATTGATATACAGTAGGCAGCGGAGGACAGACGTCGGTCGGTAAAAATGTAGAGTTCGCCGTCTCGGCGAAGATCCTGTATCGGATGGACAGTGGTTTGGCAAGCCGTAATCCGAAGAAAGGAAAAAATACTTCGCCACTAGCAGGCACCTCTTGCAGAAACGGTTGATACATGATAGAGTATCCCAATGTGTATGATTCAACAAATTCGGGTATGTTGTATATGATAGATTTGCTTGTTGCCAACAAACCTAAAATTGCGACCATCTGTAAAAATCTTCAAATTCACCGTTTGGAGGTTTTTGGCTCTGCCTCCGATGGCAGATTTGACTCCTCTCATAGCGACATAGATTTTATAGTCGAATTTGACAATTCGGCTTCAAGCTTGGGCCTTTTGGATCGTTATCTTGCTCTAGCCACACAGCTTGAAAGACTGCTGGGAAGAGAAGTGGATCTGCTAACCCCAAAATCAATCCGCAATTCTTATTTTCAAAAGAAAGTAGATGAGTCTAGAGCTTTAATTTATGAAGATCGAACTGGCAAAGTATCTGCTTGATGCCCTGACGGCATGCAAGGCAATCACATTGTTCACTGCTGAGAAGTCGTTGAGTGAATACTCTGCCAGCTTGCTTTTGCGCTCAGCTGTAGAACGACAATTTGAAATTCTTGGCGAAGCGTTTAGTCGGATAGATCGCATAGACACATCGTTCCGAAGTCAAATCCCCTCAATTGGAAGCATCATCGGCATGCGCAACCGAATCATACATGGATATGATAGCGTTGATGATAATATTGTGTGGGATGCTGTGCAAAACCATATCCCCCTACTTACGGAATGGCTTGAAAGCCTGAAATTATAATCCCTTCGTTTCATCGTGGTGAGTATAATCTCTGTGTTCTTGCGCCGCTGCACGAGGGAAAATTGTAATCCGAGATTAGTAATTAGAAGGGCGGTAACAGAGGTTGGTGACCACCAGTTGCCAGTAAGCAGACGGCAGACGACCGCAGAATAAAGAAGAGCTTTCACCACTAATCGACACTAACGGGAACACTAACAAGAATTAACAGGAACACCTTGCTGTGATTTTTATTCTCCTCGGAGAATCAAACTCGCAGCAAATATTCGTTAGTGTCTCTTTTTAGTGTAGATTAGTGGTAAAGAAGCATTTGCGTGTAATGGATTAGCTTGTTAAGGCTTAGCGCTTTGGCGAAGACTGGTGGTTAAAAATGTTTTTATCTGTGTTATCTGTGGGCACATGTTCTGGTTGTCGCGTGAACTGCTATAGGAACCTGTAATAGTAATGGGAAAACAAAATGAATAATCCTCTTCCACAATATCCTGACAATATGCAGGAAAACGAAATAAGTATTTTCGATATCCTGTCAATAATCCTCCGCTATAAGATGCTTATAGTAAGCCTCTTTATAATTGGATTTGTCCTTGGTGCAGGTTACGCAGTAGCGTTCTATACCAAAAATTATGAGTCAACAGGCGTGATACTGCTGGGCAACCCCATGTCTTACTCTGCGAAAGCTGATTTTGATTTATCCGGCACTGGCAAATCCGGCAATGTCATAGCAAGCACCTATGAGGCCGTGATATTCTCCAACGACACTCTGAAAAGCATACTGATGATGGAAGTAGCCTATCAGAAGGACGGGGTGGAGAAGAAGAGTTCGCTGATGGAATATTTTGGCTGCAAAGACATGCCTGATGGAATACGCAAATTGAAAAAATCCCTTAAGCTGAATTTCAATAAGAATACCTTTGTGCTCAAAATTTCAGCTACGACCTCAGAACCAAAAATCTCGCCGTTGATTGTAAATGAATTAATAACTAAGCTAAACGCATTTTATACTTCCCAGCTAAGCTCGAATTCCCAGACAGATATCAATAAAATAAACATTGACATGGAAAAAGCTAAGATTCAGCTTGACGATGCGAAACAGGCTCTGCTAAAATTCAGACAGACCAATAAACTGATTGCGGAATCCAGTCCACCTCCAAACCTGAAATACCTGGAAGATAAATTACTGATGCAGGTCAACGAGAAGGAACAGCTCTACAAAGGGCTTTTTGAAAGATATAACTCCTTAAAGCTCAAAGGGGAATACGATTTGACATTGTTGACCGTCCTTGAAAAGCCCCAGCCAGCGGACCGTCCTTTGCCGCGTGGTGGAGCTAAAAAATCCGTAATGGGTGGACTTATCGGGCTCCTAATTGCCGGCGGATATATTTTTCTGATGCAGTTTCTAAAGATGTATAAGGAAAAGTTCCGGAAAACCGAAGACTTCACCACTAATGGACACTAACGGAAACACTAACAGGAATTAACATGAACACCTTGCTGTGAATTTTATTCTCATCTGAGAATAAAACTCGCAGCAAATATTCGTCAGTGCTCTTGTTAGTGGTTATAAAAATCTTATTTTCGTGTATTTCGTGTTTATATCCCGGCCCCGGATTTCCCATCATACGCATCTTGACATACTGTTGTTTTAGCGTTAGCATACGCTAATGTTAAAATATACAAAAGATGAGCATCGTAACTTTCTACGATAGACTGCGAGAAAACGGAAAATTCAACAAATTAGAAAACATGTTAACTGGAGGAATATAAAATGCCATGCACAATAACACTGGAGTTTCCGGATACACTGCCTGACGCTCTACATGAAACTCGGGAACAGTTCGAGCATGAAGCAAAGGTGGCGATGGCAGTGAAACTTTTCGAATTGAAGCGCCTGTCGTCCGGACAAGCTGCCTCACTGCTCGGCATCGAGCGGGTCAATTTTTTAATGATGCTAAAAAATTATAATGTTTCCATAATAGACATTACTGAATCGGAACTGAAATCTGACTTGACTCATGCGTAAAAACACAGATATTGTAATCAACACTGGCCCAATCTTAGCTTTGGCGGCTGCCCTTGGAAGTCTTGACATACTTACCAATCTTTACAGGCATGTCATTGTACCAGAGGAAGTTGCTAATGAAGTTTTGGCTTGAGGGCCAGATGCATTGGGAGTTCTTGAGTATCATGGAGCATCTTTCCTTTCCAAGAAGAATCGCGGAATTCATATCAATTCCTACTTGTCTAATATTCTTGATCTTGGCGAAGCTGCTGTGATTCAAACGGCTTTGAATGAAAAGATAGCAACAGTCTGCATTGACGAGTCTGCTGGACGTCGCATTGCACGGTTACACGGACTCAATGTTACAGGTTCCATCGGAATTATCCTGAAAGCGAAATCTCTAGGGTTTTGCACAGAAATTGACATGGCAACCTCGATCGAACACATGCGGAGGAATGGAGTCTGGATTAGCCGTCAAACTGAATTGGCAGCCTAAACCTCAGCCAAAAGCAATGATTCAGAATTAACATGAACACCTTACTGTGATTTTGATTTTGCTTCAAAACAAACTCGCAGCAAATATTGGTCAGTGTCCCTAGTCTTGTTAGTGTCTCTTTGTTAGTGAATATTAGTGGTTAAAAGATCTTATTTTTTCGTTTGAATGAGGAGAGTGGCGATGGGTATCTCGCCAGCTTGAATTATCAAGAACAGAAGACTAAGACTACCCCTAAGACTACCCCTAAGACTCGTGAACGTCTATTGGAAATAATCGGGCTGAACAGTCGCGTTACGCGAAAAGAACTAGCGCAGCAGCTTGGTATCGGCATTAATGGAGTGAAGCAGCATATTCTGAAACTGAAGAAAGATGGAATCCTTGAATGAATTGGCGGCCATAAAACTGGATTCTGGCGAATCAAGTGAGTCATGGAGAAGAAGCCGGTGGGACGGTGGGACGGTGGGACGGTAATCAGAGGTCGGTAGTTTTTGATCAGCGAATTACGTTGGAGTTCACAGCGTGCGTATTTTTTCCCAACCGCAGAATAAAGAAGAGATTTCACCACTAACGCGTCCCCCATAGCCTTGGCGACGGAGGATCGGCACTAACAGAAACACCGAACGGAAGTTCGAAAGTTCTGGAGTTCTAAAGTGCGAGAGTTTTCGGGACTCAGGATTAATAAACAGACCATGCGTCGAATGATGTTTTCTTGTTTCAAAAAATAGCATTCAACGCAAATATATTGTTAGTGTATGTTAGTGGTTATAAAAATCTTATTTTCGTGTGATTCGTGTATTTCGTGGTTATATCCCGGCCCCGCTGCGCGAGATAATCATTTTAATGATAGTTAACGGTGAGAGTGTCATACCGTAATCCAACCGTCCGACTGTCCGTTTTGCTGAGCCCTTATTAACACCTCCCCCATCCATTTCCATTTTATTTTATGTCTAAAGCTAAAATACTAGTAAAAAACACCTTCTGGATTTACCTGAATAAACTCGTCACCGAGTTGCTTCAGGTCGTTGTAACTATCCTCATCATCCGTAAGCTTTCTGTGGATGATTTCGGTTCTTTCAATTTCCTTGTCGCCAATGTAATGATCTTCAGCCTCTGCGGCACATCGGCCGTCTGCACAGTTTTCAACCGTTATATCCCTGAGTTATTCGAAAAGAAGGCAAAGCGAGAACTCATCGCGCTCATCAATTACGGCGCCTTGGTCAGCGTGGGTGTAGTTGGAACGATCTGCGTTCTCTTCTACATTTTCAAGTCTCCTCTGAGTGACTTTCTTCACATGAAGGCGATGGAGACATATGCCATGATGTTTGTCGTATACCTGATGTTCAGCCTTCTTAACTCTCTGATGAATTCAGTTCTGGCTTCGCTCTTGCTCCATAAAATACTTGCCCATGTTAACATAACCAAGTCGCTGCTGAGGACTCTGGCATATTTGATTTCCATCCCTTGGCTTTCACTGGAGACTATGTTATTCATTGAAATCGGCAGCGTCATTATTACACTTACCGCAGGAATCATTGTATATCTATGGTACAAGGCGAAGGTCATCGACAAGTTTGACGGCGAAGAAAATATTAATTTTCAGTGGCGGCGAACTGTCCGGCTAGGGTTATTTTCAAGCGCCAACGAGATTGGGGCTGGAGTCGTCGGTAAAATGTCAGACTATTATATTATCTCGGCCATGTCGAACGCCTACTTCACCGGCCTCTATTCTTTTGCATTCAGAATATTCAATATGACCCAACAGGCCTTGCCGATGAAAGACTTTCTCTCTGTCCTGCGCCCAGTTTTCTTCCAGAAATTTACACAAGTTCACAAAAAGGATGATTTTATTCAGGTTTACAATTTCATTGTCAAGTTCATGCTTGCGGTTTATTGCCTCCCTGTGCTGTACATATGGCTTTTCGGCAAACCGGTGATAAATATAATTTTCGATCCTAAATATATTGATGCTTATATCATAACGTGCGTCATCATGTTCAGCAATATAATCATCGCCATATTCTATCCAGTCGGACTTACAATGCTGCTTATTGAAAAGATGGAATATGCCTTGTACAGCAAGATAGTAGTGGTGTTCAGCATAGTTGGAGGCATACTTGCCATGAAATATTATGGAATACTGGGAGTAGTGCTAGTCACTGCCATCGGCGATTTGTTAAAAAATACAATAATGTTTCTACTAGTAAGACGGAAAGCTCCAATTGTATACCGTTTTGGTGAGTACCGGAACTTATTGTTGAGCTTCATCATCCTGTTCTGCCTGTTTTACGTCCCAGCCGCACAGATTGAAAACATCTACTCTCTGATCGGAATTTCTGCGGCATTTGGGGTTTGCTATGTAGTTATGCTATTTTTTTTCCATCCGTACAATGCCCCCGATCTGGTATCGCTGGAAAAGTTGGCCGACACCAATACCCTAACGCGGAGCCTTAAACCGTGTCTGATCAGCTTGTACAGTTGGAAGGTAAAAGCCCTAGGACACTGAAGGTTTCAGCAATAGAATTATAATTTTCAAGGATGTCGCTACTATAAAGAATCTATTATGTGATTCGCCCAATTAGCATTAATAAAAAATCATATTAGAGAAGTTTTACAATGATAAAAAATACGCTACCTCCACCTCCCGACAAGACAAAATCCGATTATTTCTGGCTGAAAAAACCACTGGAACGAGTGATACACTACAACAGCTACTTCGGTAAAATAATCCGTGGAAAAACGGTCGTGGACGTTGGATGCAGCTGGGGCTCCGAGACATTGTTTTTAGGTTGTTACTGGCATCCCAAGCGCATCATAGGCGTGGACAATTACGGTTGCGATGGAGGGGTTCCGGAAAATCAGTCCCGTTTTCTCGAAAACATCAAGAAAACAGGCAACAAATGCGTAGAAGTAATGCAGGCTGACGCATTTGACATACCGTTAAAGAAAGGTTCTATCGATATTATCATTGCTTCGCAGGCTCTTCATCATTTTTTCGATTGCTCCCAGGATTTCCGGCAGATAAGAGATGATGATGTGAAATGTATGGCGAAAAGCCTGAAACATTGGGACGAACTATTGGCTCCTGATGGAATTGTCCTAGTCAGGGACACCTATAGGCATTGCTTTAAACGTTATCTGGGAGAGGCATTCCCACGCTTCAGGACGCAAGTGAAATACAATGAAAAACAGGAGCCAGAGGGCTGGATCAGGCTTATGGAGGCGGCGGGCTTCAAACTAGACGAATTGCGTCCATATGTGCCATATACATTGCGGCACTTCACACCCATCGTCAGCACCCGGCTATTTAATCCCCTCGTAACAACCTTTTATTGCATGCGTTTCTCAAAAATACAGGGTATTTAATCCATACTTATTACGTGGCAATCTCATACATGGAGAATGACAAGAAATGAAAAATATCCCTTCACAAAATTCCATATTTAATGGCAAAAGAGAAAAATACATTCTTGTATGCGGGCTAGAACAAACTCTCGACAAGATTGGCAGGCATTATCAGCTACTGGGAACAAAGCTTGGATGTTCGATGATAGTTTACTCTCGAAATGCCAACAAAAGTTCAGAAAGATTTGCCTCCAAATATGGCATCGAATGGCACGAAGTCCCGGAAGGCAGCAAACTCGCCGACATTGCGTTATTCTGGAAACTACTAAGGCAATACCGTCCCAGGCATGTGGAGATGTATCTTTACGGGGCCCAGTCATTCTTTGTCTATTTCGGATATTACCTAACACTGCTGCTTACAAGGACACAGTTCGTGGCTGTATGTCGGGGCGGAGAGCTGTATTACCTGGATAAGCGCGGGCCAGTAGCAAATTTTGCCGTATGGGTTGGGCTAATGATGGCCAACGTCGTCGTATATAAGCAACTTCACATGCCGACGCAACTGGATCAGTTGCACATCACAAAACAAAAACGCATTTTCTTCTACAATCGCGTCCCTGTTACCACGAAGAAAACAACAGAGGACAGTGGCGTGCTGTTCCTCAACTCCTGGAGGAATTTCCGACGTCCGGACATCGTATTTGAAGCGGCTATGCTCCTAGCAACGCGATTCCCTAATGTCAAATTCACTATCGCCGGGGCGCGGAACCAATACGAGCCACTGGACTCCGAGGGAAAGTTGACAATGCAAGTCTGCGAGGCAAAAGTCAATGCTGCCGGTTTGACTAACATCCATCTGATGGGCTGGGTTGATAATCCCGGCGAATTACTGGAGACCTATGCGATCTTCACATTGCCGACCACTTTACTCTTTTTAAATTACACATTGCTGGAGGCAATGGAACAGGGACTGGTCCCGATAGTCGCCCATGCTGAAGGGGCTGAGAAGATCATTGATGACGGAGTTGACGGGTTTATTGTCGACATGAGCGCTGAAGCGTTCGCGAACGCCATTGAGAAGTTGCTGACCGACAAGAATATGCTAAAGTGTATGAGCATTGCCGCCAAAGACAAGATCAGGAATGAATTTGATCTTGACAAGGGATTCAATGAATTGCGGGAATTCTATCGTCAGAGACTCAGATGGCTCAAAGAAATCGAAAATCCATGGCCTTTAGACAAAACGACAGGACACGTCTAAATGTTATACAGTATTCCAGTTTTCATTGTCACTCTTGTTCTTGGAGGAGTTTTGCTTGTCACGCTCTGGCGCTTTAGGTCAAAGCGCTCGGAACTACTATTTATCACATTGGCCTTATGCTTTACAGCACTTTTCGCCGTTTATGATCTTGCTGTTACGCCACTGAGTTTTTCACAGGTGTCCGATCTATCCTCAATTAACGGCAAGCCATGGCTGAACGCCTCAGAGGCGGATCTGTCCTCAGGATGGTTGTTGACGCTTCTGACATATGTTGGCTTGTTCATCGGCCTTGGAATTGCATATCTCATCCTTTACCGTCCCAGACCCGAGTCTCAGGTCGCATCCGTAGGGCTATTCGAATTCGGCAAGCATCGTGTTCAAGCCGGAATCCTCCTTTTCATCATAGGTATGGCATGCAATCTCGTAATAATAAAGATTCTGCTCCAGGAGGTCAGTTTTTTTGAAATCGCCTCAACCAGGGCGATGGCAACAAGTAATGCAATCATGGCCAATCCATTTTTCTGCTATCTGGCGTTCTATTTCGTTCCACTGCCCCAGTACGCGCTTTTCATATTGGCGTTTGAAACCGACAGGAAGCGGTTGTGCGTCATCCTATACCTGCTCTTCGCCGGTGTCCTTATCCTCTATGGAGGAAGGTTCAACCTGCTCATGTTCACTTGTGAATTCATATTCCTGCTACTTCTGTTCACCCGTGAGAACAAGGGATTCAGGCTGAGAATACGCTGGGCCCTATTCGTCATTGTTCCTCTGTTCCTGATAACTGCGCTGCGCTACAACCAACTTGAATTCACGGAACTAGTTGAAAAGTTCACTTCTTCGCTGACCATGCGCGAAATGCGAGTACACCAGACGGCATGGATAATAAACCTTTTCCCAAATGAGGTTCCATATGCAGGCTTAGGAAACTGCGTGGTATCCTTCAACAACATGCTTCCCGGCATAACGACGAATGCTCAGTCACTTATTTCTGAAATGCGTGACCTCTACTTTGCAGGCGGCATGGCGGGAAGGGGGATGTATTCCTTTCCCAATGCAGCGGAGTTCTATTCGTGGGGAGGTATTGGTGCGATTCTTTGCTTCCCGTTCATATACGGGATTCTCTTTGGTGGTATCATGCTGTGGCCCTGCATCCAGCGACAGAATCCATACGTCTACATCTATGCGCTTATAGTCCTGTTTGAGTTCTTTGTCGCGGCATTGCCGGCTAGGATGCCTGAATCAATCGGCAAGATGCTTTCACCAATGGTCTTTCTGGCTGTGGCGGCCGTCATAGCCGGAGAACGCTCAAGGTTCAAGTTGCTGTTCATATCGGCTATGGTGGCATCAGTGACTGCTTTTGTTGCCTGGCGAGGAATCGGGATTGACTTCTTCAAATATACCTGTGTAGCCATTGTGGCTGCAACGTTCATTTGTGCCTTCCTATTCATTGGAAGCATCTCGCGTCCCGTGACCAGTCTTCACCATAGGGAGGACGCCTCCTGATGAACGACAGGCATCAATTGTCTCTGGGATATGTCGGACATGCCTCATTCCCCAGAAAAAATGCAAATTGCCTGCAGATCTTGCAGATGTGCGAGGCTTTCACACACGCTGGATGTCACACAACCCTGACAGTCCCGGATATTCTTACAACCCGCGAAGAGATCGCTGCGAAATACCACTTACGGGAATTCAATGACATCATCGCCATAACTCCAGGGAAAGTAGTTTCCGGTCGTTGCATTTATCAACTCAAAGCAGTGTCGGCCTTAAAAAGAAAAAGAAAAAACGTCCTTTGTACACGCGACGGCTATACGTTTTTCTGGAGTATACTGCTAGGCATGCCGTCATTCTGGGAAATACATGACCTCGGTACTTCGATCAACAGCAATTTCTGGCCTATAGTCAAAAGATTGTTTGGATGGCGGAGTTTCGGTGGAATTATCACTATTTCTCACGCCTTGGAAAAGATGCTGGTCGATAAAGGC
This sequence comes from Lentisphaerae bacterium GWF2_50_93, assembly GCA_001804815.1. GTDB lineage: Bacteria > Verrucomicrobiota > Lentisphaeria > Victivallales > GWF2-50-93 > GWF2-50-93. Next base: position 29,864 of record MHBI01000011.1, on the reverse strand, counting down.
GGAGTTCATAAGGAAAAGATATTGGTTGCACATGATGCCGCCGAACTGGATTTATTTAAAACGGCTGACTCCTATGACCCAACAGCTTTAAAACTTGATGCCGGATACAAAGCTGATGATTATCTCGCCGTTTACACAGGAAAGTTTGAAGACTGCAGGGGCATTAAGGATATCTTTTATGCCGCCGGAAATTTGCCTGACATGAAATTTCTGATGATCGGGGCAAAATCTGAGGACTTTATAAAGTACAGGAGAGAAATAGATGAGTTGGGAAATTTGAAAGTCATGGGGTTTATAGACCATGTAGATATACCCAAATATCTGCGAATGGCGGATGTCCTGATGTCGCCGTATCGAAGCGATACACCAACCATCGAATTCTGCTCATCCCTGAAAATACCGGAATACATGGCCATGCGGAAACCAATCGTGCTCTCCGATTTCCCTGTCTTCCGGGAAGTTTTGGAGCCAGGTCGGGACTGCCTATATTTCCGAAAGGACGATCCTGATGCTTTTGTTGCCGCTTTGCGGAAACTCAAAGAATCTCCGGGGTTTGCCAGAACATTAGCCGACAATGCCTTCAAAAGGGCTGAAGGTCTTTCATGGGATAACCGTGCCAATAACATCCTCAATTTCATTGAGGAACAGATTAGGAGGAAAAAAAGATGACGTTCAAAGAATACAAGTACTTTTTACTCTCAGATCTGTACCGGGTTGCTGGCAATACCCGACTGGCAACCCTCTTGAGGCATGTATTGTTCGGAGAATCCTATAAATACAATTTCTGGATGCGAACCTGCCGATATTCCAGCAACGGCACTGTGTTAAAGTTACTACTATATCCACTGCTTCGTCTTATTTTACGGCATTATGTCTATAAATTAGGCATCTCCATCCCATATCGCACTGAGATCGACAGTGGTTTCTTTATTGGCCACTTCGGGGGGATAGTAGTGAGTGGCAATTCAAAAATAGGTAAGAATTGCAACATTTCTCATGGGGTAACATTGGGGAAATCCAATAGAGGCAAACATCCAGGCTTCCCCTCCCTCGGGAATTATGTATATATTGGTCCCGGTGCAAAAATTGTCGGTGGAATAAAGATAGGGAACAATGTCGCCATAGGAGCAAATTGCGTGGTTACTAAAGACATCCCCGATAATGCTGTAGTGGTTGGAGTTCCTGGCAAGGTTATTTCATTCAATGGCTCCAAAGATTATATTAACCGTACTGACTATGAAGATAAAATCTAGTGACAAGCAAAGATATAATAATTGGTTTCCCGCATCCTCCCGCAAATGGGGGACCTGGCAGTTTCCAAATACGTTTGGAAAAAGCCGTGAAAGAGAGGGGCTGGACGGTGGTTTATCCCAATTCCGATATCACCCCCGACGTGATCCTAGTGGTCGGTGGAACGCGTAAACTTTGGTGGCTTTGGTACAATAGACATAAAGGGGTACCCATTGTCCATCGGCTGGCCGGATTGAATTGGATGCACCGCCAGCGAAAGGGTATCAAGGCGTTTTCATATGCCGAGATTGCCAACTTTCTTATGCGGATTATTAGAAACAGCTTGGCGGACGAGGTCGTCTACCAAAGTGATTTCGTGGAGAAGATATGGCGGCAAAAAGGCGGTAACACTGTGGCGTGTGAACGGATTATTTACAACGCAGTTGACCTGTCACTTTTTTATCCGGCGAAAATGATGTCAGATGCGCCACTTAAGATCATCTGCGTTGAAGGTGTAATTGATTATTCTCCATACGCAGTAGCCTTGCTCAATACTTTAGCGGAAAGAATGGAAGGAAAATCAAATTATGGAGGCATCATCCTCTACGGCGACTTCATAGACAAGGGCAATGCCGACAGATTAACTCGAGGTATCGAATTTCGAGGTAGAGTACCACGGAATAACATGCCCGAAGTATACCGCGACGGAGTTTTCCTATCTTTGGATGTCAATGCTGCATGTCCAAACACCGTCATTGAAGCTCTTGCCAGTGGTATTCCTGTCATAGGATTTGACACTGGAGCTCTAAAAGAATTGGTGCCTTCTGGTGCTGGCGAAGTTGTTCCATACGGCTCTGACCCTTGGCTTTTGGAATTTCCTGATATAGGTGCCCTAGTTCTTGCATTTGAGAAAATTTCTCATAATTGGCTAAATTATTCCATCATGGCCAGAAAAACAGCTGAACAACGATTCGGGCTAGAAAACATGGCTGAAGAATATCTGAAGGTTTTCCAAAAGATGATTAAGAAATAACCCGTGCTAACTCGGATGAACGCAAACTAATTTATATAAACAAGGCTGATTATGATTTGGAAGAAACACTGGAATCGGAAATACTTGATCGACAAACTCAAGCTTCTATGGTGGCAACGCCAAAATCCGGATGCACCTTGGTTAACTGCCGATGGGATAGCTTTCCTGGACAATTGGCTGAAAAAGTCAGATGTAGGCGTGGAGTTCGGCTCTGGCCGGAGCACTATGTGGTTCGCGGCTAGGATTGCTCAACTTACCAGCATCGAACATGACCCGGGATGGCATGCTATCGTCAAGGAGAAAATAAATCAACTGAATAACGTCGAATATCTTCACGTCTCCCTCGACAATAAAACCAATGGAGAGCCTGACTATCCCGCGGTATTGGAGCGCTTCGCAGACAACTCCCTGGATTTTGTATTGGTTGATGGGAGATACCGGGTTGAGTGTGCGGAAGTGGCTCTCAGGAAAATCAAACCCGGCGGACTGTTGATTCTCGACAACTCGGATCTTTATTTCTATCACCCCACCTCAACGCCGTCGCCGTTGAGGAAGCTTTCGGACATGGAGCCTGCCTGGCAGGTGTTCCAGGCTTCAGTCCATAGCTGGCGCCGGTACCACACTAGCAATGGGGTATTCGACACCTCGTTTTTTTTCAAGCAGCAATGATGCCACCCTGCATTAGTTTTCCTGTTTTCGCACCCGAACTGTTTTCCGTTTCGTAAAAAGAGCAAGCAACTTAACTAGCAGAGGAGAAACCATTAATGGTCATTCTTGATATTCTCAAGTTCATAACTTCACACCCTTTGAACCGTCACCGTAAGTGTGCGGCTGTAAAGGATTTTTTCAAATGGCAGCTGAGCAGCAGGCTGGTTCCGGGGGAAGTGATATATCATTGGGTCAACGATGTGAAGTTCGTTGTATTCCGCGGAGAAACTGGGATGACTGGCAATGTATATTGTGGTCTGTACGACTATGAAGGCATGGGATACACCCTGCATGCCCTAAGACGGGACGAGCTTTTCATTGATGTCGGTGCCAATGTAGGATCCTACACCCTCCTGGCCGCAGGGGCTGTTGGTGCGAAAGCTTATTGCTTCGAACCTATAAAATCAACATTCGACCGATTGGAGACCAACATCCATCTCAACCGTCTAGACAGTCGTGTCAAATGCATGAATGTCGGTGTTGGCGATGAAAATAAATCTGTGCGTTTCACCAACCAAACAAACACAATCAATCACGTGCTTGCCGACAACGAGAATGTTTTATCCGAAAAGACCGCTCTTGTCACCATTGTAAGTCTCGACAAGATCCTGGAGGCCGAGAATCCGGAATTGCTGAAAGTTGATGTCGAAGGATATGAAACATTGGTTTTGCGCGGAGCGCAAAATCTGTTGCACAAGGAATCTCTTAATTCGATAATTGTTGAATTAGCAGGTCACGGTCGCCGCTACGGGTTCGACGAGTCTGCGATCATCGACATGCTCTACGATCTCAAGTACCGCCCCTATATTTATGATCCTATAAGCAGGGAGCTCTCCCTTCTGGAACGTAAGAACCTCAAGGCCCAGAACACAATTTATATCAAGAACATAGACCTTGCACGAGAAAGAGTGTCTTCCGCTCCGAAATTCATATGCCGTGGCATTCCAGTGTGACCACCAGGCACTTGCAAATCCTAGAAATTAATATGAAAATCAAAGTCGCCATTCTTCAGCGAGTCTGCACAAGCTACCGGAAAATATTGTTCGCAGACCTTTCTGCGCTTGATCAGTATCAAGTCAAGGTTTTTATAGGGGATGATGTTGCAAATAGCAAGGTTAAAAATACAAAGGACTTAGAGGGTATCGATCTTGTGAAGCTATCCACCTCACAGTTTAAGGTGGGACAGTGGGCGTTGCTTTGGCACCATGGCCTTCTTAAAGAACTGGAACGCTTTAAACCCGATGTGCTGTTGTGCGAGGGGAACAGCAATCTTCTGAGTTTTCTCCAGGCTAAATATTATCGGCGACGCCATCCTGAAGCAGTTTTAATCCAATGGTCACTGGGAGGGTTACCAGGAAGGATAGAACCCTCTAGGTTCAACTCGAAATCAATCATCAACCGGCAACTGCGGTCTGGAGTAGATGGATTCCTTCTATACTCAAGTTTTGGAAGGGATGCCCTGCTTCAGGAAGGCGTCCCAGTTGACAAGATGTACGTGGCTGTGAACGTGTCCGACACAACATCCCACCTGGATCGCGCGGCGGCGATTCCCGACTCCCCGTCCGAGGCGCGGCATCGTTTGGGCCTGCCAGAACGATTCACCGTCCTCTATGTTGGAACAGTGGAACCCAACAAACGACTGGAACAGCTACTCGCCGCCGCTCAAACATCCGCCATGGCGGAGTGTTCCTTCATCATTATCGGTGACGGCCATCATATTGATAATTTGCAGCAGATGTCCAGGGAATTGTCTCTTACCAATGTCGCGTTCACCGGCAAGATTGAGTCATCAAAGCTACCTCTGTATTATAAAAGCGGAGATGTTCTAATTTTACCCGGACGCGGTGGCATGGTAATTTCGGAGGCGATGGCGTATGGGTTACCGGTAATAGTCTTCCAGGCAGACGGAACCGAATATGACCTGGTTATCGATGGCAAGACAGGAATTCGCCTGCCCGCAGGTGATGCTGATGACATTGCAAGAGCGATCAAATCCCTGCTCGATTCACCAGATACTGCCAGGAGAATGGGAAAGGAAGGGCAGGAAATGATCCTAAACCGGTACTCATCTGAGAACATGGTTGCCCAGGTTTGCCGTTGCATCGAAAGAACACTGCGTAACCGGCTCCCAGCCGAGGAAACGGGAAAATGAGGATTGCCGTAATCGCACATGCGCTCAGGGGTGGCGGTGGAATTTCCGTCGGAACGAACCTAATCTCGTCATTGCAGAAAGTCAGGCCGGGGAATGAATATCTCCTCACCATGCCCAGTGGTGTCGGTTACGAGGCCATTACCTGTCTGCCATCCACCAGAAAATTCTATTATGACAGGAAAGGCGGAACTTTGGGACGTTGGTGTTTTGACACATTTCAGCTTCCTAGAATGATCTCCGATTTCCATCCCGACCTTGTGCTGTGTCTTGGAAACCGAGGCGTTCGTTATGACCGATGCCCAATCGTCATCCTCTGCCATGATCCGCATCTGTTCTATCCGGAAAAACATTACGCAAACGAGACCTGGTTTAACAAGGCTGTCAAACGGTATAATAAATGGGCTTTGGTCCGGGAGTCGCGCCGTGCCGCACTGATGCTGTTCCAGACAGAGACTGCTGCAGCCAGAGCAAGAGATTCATTGGGTTATACTGGGGCATTGGCAATCTGTCCAAACGCCGTTTCACAGGCTGTCGAAAATACTTCCGGAAAAACAGAAATGCCCCAGGCACTGCTTCCATTTAAAGATAAACGCAAACTCTTTTGCCTGACACGATATTATACTCATAAGAATCTGGAAATTATCACGGAAATGTTTTCCCGGTTCCGTGATGAGCTAGAGAATACAGTGGTAATCCTGACCATCACTGCAGATCAACATCCTTTGGCGGCCCGGCTCCTCCTCGATATCAAGAGGAGAGGCCTGGAGGACTGCGTCATCAACGTCGGCCCCCTGCCCCAGACGGAGCTGGCGGCTTACTATCAGAACTGCGACGCCCTGTTCCTTCCGACCCTGCTGGAGTCATTTAGTGGAACATACCTAGAGGCAATGCGCTTTGGCAGGCCAATAATAACCAGCGATCTGGATTTCGCCCATGATGTCTGCGGGGATGCGGCCATATATTTCGATCCCTGGAATGCTGAAAGTATAAAGTCGGAGATATTGAGATTGCAAGAGAATGGAGAATTGAGGAAAAAACTGACCGAATCAGGAAAGAAACGCTTAATCTCCCTTTTCCGCTCCTGGGATGAGATCGCTGTGGAACTCACAGTACATATTGAAACATTGGTTCAACTCAAATGATCACGGTGTTGTCGGAAATGGAAATACTGGATTAAGCATTGTTCCCCATTCAATCATGCGTGAAGAGTTTCCTTCAGGGAGTAGGATGTCCATGAAAAAAATACTGTTAAAAGTTTTCAGGAGGGTACGGCGAATTGTCTGGACGGCAATTGGAAAGGACTTTTCCATCAGTCCGGATCGAGCCTGTGCCATGCGAAGGTTCGGGACGGAATATGGCGGATGGAATATTGTCGAAGGATCGGTGAGCCGGAATTCTGTAATCTATTCATTTGGCATCGGTGAAGACGCATCCTTCGACATTGGCTTGATTGAAGAATACGGGTGTATGGTCCATGCCTTTGATCCGACTCCCAGAGCGATGCGCTGGGTTGAGAAGCAAAATTTCCCTCATGAATTTATTGTCCATGAATATGGGCTTGGCGTATGTGATGGGGAAATGGCATTCTTCCCACCTAAAAACAAAAACCATGTATCGTATTCAATCCTGGAGCGTCCTGACACAGAGGCTGAAAAAGTTGTGCTTAAAGTTAAGTCCCTAGCAAGCATAATGAAAGATCTTAGACATTCTTATATAGATATCCTGAAGATGGATATAGAAGGAGGAGAATATGCTGTTATTGACAATCTCTCTGCATCTGGCGTATTCCCCCAGCAGATCTTAGTTGAGTTCCATCATCGCTTCCCGGGAATCGGAATACAGAAAACAAAAGACGCCATTGCGAAACTTAAAGGAATGGGATATTTGCTGTTTTCCGTTTCCAGCTCGGGAGAAGAATATTCCTTTGTCCACAGGTCAAAAAACCCCATATCTTGAGGCAGTTCGATGACTGAGTGAAAAGAAACAATAAGCCAGAGAAAGAATCAATTTGCAAACGAACAGATTTTGACAAACGTCTGAACTACCGTTCTGCCCATCAGATGACTTTTCAGCTTCGGCTTTGAATTCAAGATTGTTAAAACACATCCAATATTTTCAGAGGACAATTTAAAATGAAACTAAACTTACCCGCGCTAACACTGCGAAATTTAAATAAGCTCATAAGACCATACACCTTCCTGGGTCTGGCGTACTTGCTAGGCTGTTCTTCGCCACAAATCGGATATAAGGACTACGACAAGTCAAAAATTATAGTTGTCGAAGGTCAATTGGGTAAATGCTCAAAAATCCCCGATCCCCTTAAGTCTGATTACTCGGATTGTTATTATACCTCCATATTTGATAGCCACAACTCTCTTTCCAATGCTGTTCCACAGAAATTTATTGCCGTGTTTCCGTGTTTCTTTAAACGCAAACTTCAAGCAGAATCAAAATTCCGACAGGGAGACCGTCTAAAGCTTGAGATTATACCCTTCATGTCCTTGCCACAGGGAAAACGTTCCATACAGCAATCTGACGACATCGATGAAATCGATCTTCCAGTATATTTTATCGTCAAATCAGAGATAATTAATATCTATAGCCAAGAGATGCCAACCACCTTCTCTCAGCCTCCACCACAGGTTGCCGACAAAATCCCTGAGCCCGATGAGAAAGCAAAAGCAGCTAGAAAAGAAGCCATAGAGAAAGATATTGCCAGGATCAAAGAAATCATTCGTATTGAAACCCCGATCAGGAAAAAGCTATATGCAGATTTCGAGGTTGCCTTTGACTCTGAGAAGAAAAAATGTCTTTCAGTCAAAGGAAACTATGTCAGTATGGCATGGGATACCACTGGGAAGCTTTCCGGAAAAGAAACCTTCATGCGTTGGGAAAACAACTCTTTTTTCACCTTGGACTCGACGTACAACCCATTCTATGAACCGCAGACTAAATGGAAGGAGAACAACCTCCCTGCCTTGATATCGCTTAATAAATATTTGGCCGCTAGAAACATCGACTTGATTGTCGTACCAATCCCCTACCTCTTCGACATATCGGCAGGAGTATTCTGTCCTGAGTTTCGCAAATTTCATTCTCCCCAACTCACGGAGATTGTAGACCAGCTGTTGAAAAACGATATAGAGACTATTGATCTGACTGATGCAATCAAGGATTCCCTATTTGATTACCAGTTGCTTTACTACTACCATGACTATTATGACAGTCATCCTCATACCGGAGTGGCGGAGATAGCCGCCAAGATGATCGCTTCCCGCCTAGACCGCTATAATGTGCCGCAACAGAAAGGGAACGTGTTTTCCACCCGCGATCAGGAACACCATAAACTGCGCTGGCATGAAAACTCAGGACGCTATAAGCAGGACGAACCCATAAAGTTCAAAGAGGTGCTCGTTAATAGCCAGCGGTTAACCTATCCTGTCTCAGGATCCCCTTTCCTTTTTACCGGCAATAGCTTCTGCGGGACACCATACGCTTCTGGCAATATTTCCGCTTTCTTCTCCCTGAAGACTGGAATCATCCCCCAGCTCTACGAGTGCCCAGGAGCCGCCAATCTGATATCGCGGCTTCTGCTGCGAAATGCCGATGTCCTAATGAAAGACGGGAAAGCTGTAGTCTTAATCGTCGGGAGTTACCATATCTCCAATGAAAGCCCAGTATGGCTTAACATTGACAACATTATTTCTGAAGAAAAAAGATGGGTGAACTCAAAACCAGTGGCATTATACGAAAACAAAGATCTTTTTACGGCCATAGAGTCAATCCCTTCCAAAATCCCAGCGGACAACATAGTGCTTCAGCACAAATGCCTTAGCGATCCAATCTCCCAGTGTTTTCCCATTGTTTATGACGAGACCAACGACAGTTTCAAGTTGAAGTTGAAGCTGCCGACAACCTGTTCTGAGAAAAACATTTTAGTCCGCCTATCGTTATACAACCCAATCCAGATATACCTAATACTCAATTCGAACAAGAGCAGGTTGACAAGACATGATTGTTCGGATGTGAATCCTTTGGTAACCTTTGCCTATGATAACAACATGACTAAGGACGGCATCGTGGAAATAGCCATCAACACCACACGGTCTAAGAAGAAACCTGTGATCGGTATCAAATCAATCGAAATCAGGGAGGATATGAGTATTTACAAAAAACAGGAGAATCTGCGCTGAACAAGGAAAAATGATTCTTTAGGATTGATAATATGGTTTTCAGTTCGTATCTGTTTCTTTTTTATTTTCTCCCTGTTGCGCTTGCATCATATTTTGCCCTTTTCAGAAGTAGCAACCGAATCCGCAATCTCTCACTGATAATTGCCGGATATATTTTCTATGGATGGGCGAATCCAAAATTCATTTTCCTTATGCTGGGAACCACGCTTGTTGACTGGATTGTCAGCATAATCATTGCTCATAACGATTGGAGAGTATGGCGGGTCTGGCACGAACCGGTGGAGCCTTTGGTCAAGGACGGTACGCGGACACGCCTCCAGAAGTGGGCTATAGTTGCGTCGGTTGTTTCCAACCTCCTATCCTTGGGATTTTTCAAATATTTCAATTTTGGCATAGACAGTTACAATTCGCTATTCATGGCAATGGGATGGTCCTCGGCGCAGTGGGATACAGCGTTCCGCGTAATTCTGCCGCTCGGTATCAGCTTCTACACCTTCCAGTCTCTTTCATATACGATAGATGTATATCGCGGCGATGCGAAGGCTATGAAGAACTTGATAGATTTCTCCTGCTTTGTCTCAATGTATCCCCACTTGGTAGCGGGACCCATCCTTCAGTTTTCGTTCCTTGCTGATCAACTTGAGAACCGCAAACTGAAGCTTGAAAGATTTGCAAGAGGGGTGGCAATATTTTCTCTGGGACTTGGCAAGAAGATCCTGCTTGCAAACGGATGCGGCAAGATAGCCGATACTGTGTTCAACGCCGGCAGCGTACATGCACTCGACGCATGGTATGGCACTGTGGCATATTCCTTTCAGATATATTTCGACTTCTCAGGTTATTCCGACATGGCTATTGGTCTCGGCCTGATGCTTGGCTTCATTTTTGCTAAAAACTTTGATTCTCCTTATATCAGCCTGTCAATAACAGAATTCTGGCGACGTTGGCACATATCCCTTTCAAGCTGGTTGCGTGATTACCTCTATGTCCCCCTGGGAGGAAGCAGAAAAGGTCCAATAAGAACTTATATCAATCTCTTCCTTGTGATGCTACTTGGAGGACTTTGGCATGGAGCAAGCTGGAATTTTGTGATATGGGGCGGAATACACGGAAGCTGGCTGGCACTTGAACGCCGTCTGGGCAATCAGAGCCTATACAGTAAAATGCCTGCAATCATCCGGATGGCGATAACATTTGGAATAGTCTGCCTTGGCTGGGTCTTTTTCCGTGCCGCAGATCTGCCGGCAGCAATTCTATACCTTCAAAACATGTTTGGTGTTGGTTACGTACAGGGTGGCGCCGAACTCGTATCGGGACTCATATACAAGCCATACTATCTGCTAACTTTCGCAGTAGCTGCATTTGCCGTATGGCGGATGCCGCAATCCTGGGACATCACGCGAAAATTAACCTGGCCCCGCACAGCCTGGTGCGTAGGTGTGATGATTGTTTCAATGGTCGTTCTTTTCACACAAACCTATAACCCTTTCATCTATTTTATCTTCTGAAGACATGAAAAAGATTTTTGAAGCACATTCAACTGCAGGAATACACGCAAAAATAACCCGCGAACAGCAGGCTTCCGCCGAACTCGGACATACTTGCTTCTCAAAAGGTGTGCAAATCACATTGACAATCGTATTCCTTGCGGCAATTGCAATTGTTCCATCAATCCAGCTGGTTATGGAAAGAATTCCCTCTGTCAAAGCTGAAAATGCAGAAGTGGGGAGTTCCTCTCCCAAATGGTCGGTCTTCAAAGTGTTTTCACTTCTGCCAAGCTGGAAAAAGATATGCGGAGTCCGTAGTTTTTCCGATGCAGCCAATCTCCTTCCATCTACCACGAACATAAAGGATTATGATGAGACACTTGAACGCGAATCTGTCGTCATTAAAACATTATTGCCTTCAGTCCAGCAATTTTTTGCGTCAAATTTCGGACTTGGAAACGAGAAGGCCTATATCGGTCGGGACGGATGGCTTTTCTACAGGCCTGATGTCGATTATGTTACTGGCCGGCCGTTTCTTGACCGGAGAGAACTGCAGCTGAGAAAACTTTCAGCCAATTCTCCACAGCCGGATCCGCGCAAGGCGATTCTGAAATTTGCTGAACAACTGAAATCGCGAGGAATCAAGCTTGTGCTGATGCCAATTCCAGTAAAACCAATGCTGGAGGCTGAACATTTCGCTGAATTAAATGAAAGGCTCTTGAAATGTCCCATACGCAACCCATCTGAAGAGTCATTTTTCAATGAGATGCGCAACAACGGGATACAGGTTTTCGATTGCGCTTCCATGCTTTTCAACAGGAAGAAATCGGAGAGTCGGCCTCAGTATCTTAAGACTGACACTCATTGGACGCCGGAAGCAATGGACTTCGTTGCAAGAGAGCTCTCATCCATGTTGGTCAATGATAATCTACTAGTCAATGGGCCAACGGTATATTTCAGGAAACCCGTACAGATAAGCAATCTCGGAGATATTGCCATGATGCTCAAATTACCTGAGACTCAGCAAATTTTCCATGAGGAAACTGTTACAATCCAAAAAGTGTTCCAGCCAGATGGCATTCCGTGGATATCAGAGGGCGGTTCGGACATTCTTTTTTTAGGAGACAGTTTCAGTAACATTTTTTCTCTAGGTCAGATGGGATGGGGAGAATCAGCAGGTTTCGCAGAGCAGCTCAGCTTCCATCTGCAGCGGCCTGTGGATACCATTTTGCGAAACGATGCGGGATCATGTGCGACACGGGAACTTCTCTCCACCGAGCTGAAGAAAGGGCATGACCGTCTGACCGGCAAAAAAGTTGTGATCTGGGAATTCGCCAATCGCGAACTGGCCTGCGGCGACTGGAGAATTGTCGAAATGGATCTGGGTAAGGAACGGCAGGCTGATTTCCTATCCCTCGAGTCGGGACAAAACCTGGTCATCACCGCCACTGTGATGGAAATAGCTTCTGTGCCACGTCCGGGAACTGTGCCCTACAAAGATCACGTAGTGTCAATGCTTCTAGACGATCTAAGCTCTCCGGCAGGGGCGAACCGACAGGCATTGGTTTACGTTGTCAGCATGAAAAACAACTGTTGGACCGATGCTGCCAAAATCAAAACGGGAAACAGGATAAAGGTCAAGCTGTACAGTTGGAGGGATGTTGAAAACAAGTTTAGCGGTATCAACCGCTCTGAAATAAAAAACGAGGCCGCTGCCTTGGAAGAACCATGTTGGGGAGAAATAATTCATGAAAAGTAAAATTTTTCTATTTGAATGCCTTGTCGGACTAGTTTTGACGGCAAGCTCAGCAAAAGTAGTCTGCGGCGATGATTTCCAACAGACCTGTGAGGCCGCAGCCAAAGGCGTCCCTTCGGAAAGTATCACCTACAAGGGACAAGACGGCTGGATGTATTCAGGTTCGGAACTGCGGCATCTCGCATCCGGTCGGTTTTTCGCATCTCCTCCCAAGGACCCACAAACAAACCCTATCCCGGCAATAGTAGATTTTAACGACCAGTTGAAAAAACTTGGAGTGAAACTCATTTTCGTTCCTGTGCCGCCTAAGGCTACGGTCTATCCCGAAGGGATCTCCTCCAAGTTCAGTCCCGACGCTGCTTATGCTGCTCTCCGCGAGTTCTACGGCATATTAAAGGACAAAGGGGTAGAAACACTGGATCTCCACGGGATTTTTATAGCTGCTAAAAAGCCGGGACAGGAGCTTTATTGTCGTCAGGATTCTCATTGGAGCCCATATGCCTGTGAGATTGCAGCCAAAGCCATTGCCGCCGTCATACTCCTTGAACCATGGGTGCAAGCTATTCCTAAAAAACAATTTCAGTCTGAAAATAAAGAGCTCGAGTTGACTGGCGATCTATGGGAATCGTTAGGTGACAAGACCATACCAAAGGAGAAAATCTTGTCTCGCCTGATAACCGGTACAGAAACCATTGACGCCGGCAGTCCTGTATTATTAATCGGAGACAGTCACGCTCTGGTATTTCATGCAGGAGGGGATATGCTGGCGGAAAAGTCTGGACTAGTCGATCAGCTCGCTTATGAGATGGGATTTCCTGTTGACTTACTAGCTGTACGTGGTTCCGGAGCCACCTCTGTTAGGATAAATCTGTATCGTAAGTCCAAGCAGGCAGGATGGCTAAACCATGTCAAGGTAATAGTCTGGTGTCTTTCCGCTAGGGATTTCACTGAAGCCTCTGGAGGATGGCGTAAAACACCGGTAGAATCAGGTAAATAATCGCGTGTCTGCAACTTCTGGATTGTTTTGGAGAAATATTATGAAGCTCACAGAAAGATTAGATAAGATATTTTATAAGGACTTTGAGAAGAACTGGGATAATTTGCTCGTTTCCCAGAAAGTAAGAAAGAATATAAATAAGGACACAGTCCTTCTGGACCTCGGGGCGGGTGCTGGAATCATCGGCTTTATGAATTTCAAAGGAGTCGCCAAAAAGGTCATAGGCGTGGATCTTGATGAAAGAGTTAAAAACAATCCATTCCTTGACGAAGCCCATGTTTCCTCCATTGAAAACATGCCATTTATTCCGGATCACTCCTGCGATGTTGTTGTCTGCAACAATGTCTTTGAACACATAGCGGCTCCAGAAAAGGTTTTTTCTGAGGTGGCCAGGATACTGAAGAGCGGAGGCCTCTTCATCGCCAAAACACCAAACAAGTACCATTACGTGCCATTAATCGCGTCATTAACTCCGGACAGCTTTCACAAGTATATAAATAGGAAAAGGGGAAGAAATGATGATGACACATTCCCCACCCTTTATAAATTGAATACGGAAAATGATCAAAGAAGGACAGCCGAGAAAACAGGTTTTGATCTATTAGAAATAGAACATATAGAAGGAAGACCTGAATATTTACGAATGAATCCGGCAACATATATGGTCGGAATTGCATATGAACGGATTGTTAATTGCCTGGGGATTGAATCTCTAAAGGTTATCCTGCTGAGTACTTTTAGGAAAAGGTAGGTTGAGGACGGTAGGCAGTAGAGGACAGAGGACAGAGGACAGTCAGGCAGGAGGGTCGGTAATCGGGGGGTCAGAGGGCAGACGACAGACAGGATGGACACGGTAATCAGAGGTCGGTGATCCGTTGTCTGTGAAAGAGGGAATGCGGAAATTCGGGAGCCCTTCTTAAAACCTGAACAAAGACTTCACCACTAACGGACACTAATCTGTCACTAACAGGAATTAACATACAAGACTTGCTGTGATTTTGATTCTCCTCCGGAGAAGCAAACTCGCAGCAAATGATTTATTAGTGTCAGATAAGTGAAGATTAGTGGTTAAATAATCTTGCTTTTCGTGTCATTCGTGTGTTTCGTGGTTAAATCTTTAGTTTTTTTCAAGGGACAATATGAAACAGATACTTCAACATTTGAAAACCGGACAAATGGAACTGGCTGAGGTGCCCTGCCCGCAGGTGGGTTCGGGACAGGTACTGATCCAGACACGGGCTTCACTTATTTCGGCAGGTACGGAACGGATGCTGGTGGAATTTTCCAAGGCGAACCTTCTGCAGAAGGCGAGTCAGCAGCCTGACAAGGTCAAGCAGGTGCTGGACAAGATCAGGGCTGATGGCCTGCTTCCGACTCTGGAGGCGGTATTCCGCAAGCTTGATGAACCACTGCCGCTGGGTTACTGCAATGCCGGCGTGGTGCTGGAAGCGGGGTCTGGCGTCAGCGATCTGCAGCCGGGCGACCGGGTGATCAGCAATGGCAATCATGCCGAGGTAGTATGCGTACCCCGGAATCTTGTGGCTAGGATTCCAGATGGCGTGGGAGATGAGGCCGCCGCCTTCACAGTGCTTGGCGCAATCGCCATGCAGGGTATCCGGCTTGTACAGCCGACGCTCGGTGAGAAGGTAATGGTCTTTGGAATGGGACTGATCGGTCTTGTGACCGTACAACTGCTACGCGCCAACGGCTGCGAGGTTATTGGAGTTGATTTCAACACTGGACGACTGAAACTCGCAGAGAGCTTTGGCGTTAAGACAGTTGATCTTTCCCAGGGAGGGGATCCGGTAGCAGCAAGCCGTGGATGGACCAGGGAGAACGGAGTGGATGCCGTGATTGTAACCGCCTCCTCCAAAACCGACGAAATCATGCACCAGGCTGCGGAAAGCTGCCGGAAGCGCGGCCGGATTGTGCTAGTCGGGGTGGTTGGATTAAATCTTAGGAGGGACGATTTCTTCAAGAAGGAACTGACTTTCCAAGTGTCTGCAAGCTATGGGCCAGGCCGCTACGATGAGAAATATGAGCAGAAAGGACAGGATTATCCTCTGGGACTTGTTCGCTGGACCGAAGGACGCAATTTTGAAGCGGTATTGGGCGCAATGGCGTCAGGCAGCCTGAAGGTGGATTCCCTGATCACTCATCGATATCAGCTGGGTGATGCACTGCAGGCATACGATAAAATCCAAAATGACTCCTCCGCGCTCGGTGTCATATTGCAATATCCCAAAATGGCGGATCGCTCCGTGAAAATCGCCATTCCCCAGACAAAAAGCGCAGCTAGCAGCAAAGTTGTGGTTGGGGTCATTGGCGCCGGTAATTTTTCGGTCGGCGTGATCCTGCCCTGCTTAAAGAAGACCGATGCCAGACTGAAATATGTCTGTGGCAAAAGCAACGCCCATGCGGTCAAGCATGCCGCCGCCAAGTTTTCCATAGAAAATGCATTGACCGACTACCGGGTCATTCTTGACGACAAAGAGGTAAACACGGTCTTTATCGCCACCGGCCATAATACGCATGCACAGCTTGTAACAGAGGCCATGGCGGCCGGCAAACATGTATTTGTGGAAAAGCCTCTCTGCATCTGTGAAGATGAACTGGCTGGAATTGCCCAGGAGGTGCAGAAGCATGCCGGACTTCAGCTGATGGTAGGCTTCAACCGCCGATTCAGCCAGCATACCCAGAAGATCAGACAGCTGCTTGACGGACGTGGCTGCCCTCTGACGATGAACATGACTGTGAATGCAGGTGAAATTCCGGCAGACAACTGGCTGCAGGATCCCCGGCGCGGAGGCGGCCGCATCATCGGTGAAGCCTGTCATTTCATCGATCTGCTGAGCTATATTGCCGGCAGTCCGGTCAGGTCTGTTTCGGCCATGATGGTTGGAGATGGTCCGGCTGTCCGGGAGGACAAGATGGCCATCATGCTGGGGTTCGCCGATGGATCGATGGGTACGCTCAACTATTTCGCCAATGGTTCAAAAAGCTATCCCAAGGAAACTCTGGAGGTGTTCAGCGACGGAAGGGTGCTGAAGCTTGAGAATTTCAGGGTGACAAGCGGTTTTGGGTTCAGGAACTTCAGGAAGCTCAAGACCTGGAGCCAGGACAAGGGGCACCAGTCGGAAATCAGACAGTTTGTCGGGAGAGTAGAGCAAGGAGGCGCGCCGATGATTCCATTTGAGCAGATTGAAAACGTAACTAGGGCGAGTTTCGCGGCAATGACTTCCGCATCTGAGAATAGGGTGATTAAGATTGGCAGTCTGACGGTCTGACAGTCTGACGGTCTGACGGTAAGGCGGTAGGCAGTGGGCAGTGGGCAGTGTAATTAAGAAAAGAAAAAGGGGGTAAGAATGCGCGTGCAAAGTTATCGAGACTTAGATGTTTACAAATTGGCGTTCGAACTGCAACAGCATGTTTTCAAAGTTAGCAAACTCTGGCCTCCAGAGGAAAAGTATGCATTGACCGATCAGGTCCGTCGGAGTTCCCGTTCAATTGGAGCCAATATCGCGGAAGCCTGGTCAAAGCGTAGATATCCTGCGCATTTTCTGAGCAAGTGTACCGACGCTGACGGGGAACTTCAGGAAACCGTGCACTGGATTGAAACAGCGAAATCCTGCGAATATATGATTACAGAAGAGCATTACCAACTATTATTGAGATATGCTGAGCTAGGACGTAAGCTCGGAAGCGTGATCCAGAATTATGAGTCTTTCTGTAAATCTGTCTGACCGTCCGACCGTCTCCTAATTCCTGATTTTACACATATGAACATCTCACGATTCTACCATACCATTCGGCATCTGAAGCCATGCCAGATCCATGGACAGATAGACCACAGGATTCGTCCTTTTCTGGAGAACCCAGCCCGGGTTTCAGCAAGGAAGGCGCCGGATTTTCCAGGTTGCCGATGGAATCAGGACCGGAAATTCCTTCCTCCGGGAATCCAAAACAACAGCAGTGCAGGTGTCCTGGAAGGAAGAATGACTTTCATCAACCGTACTGAAGAGATCGGGTGGCCCCCAGGCTGGAACCGGACTAATCTTCCGAAGCTCTGGCAGTACAATCTGCATTATTTCGAGTGGCTGTGGTCGCTGGACTATCAAGATGCCAAGACCGTTGCACTGGATTGGATCGCCAAGCACCGTCTGGCGAAGGATCAAGCTGGCTGGGATTCTTATCCAGTTTCATTGCGTGTGATGAACTGGTGCAGTGTGTTCTGGGGGCAGTACCGAACAGAAGTTGAAAAGGATCAGTCTTTCCAGTGCCAGTTGTGGCAGATCATTTATTTGCAGTGTGAATGGCTGTCCTGCCATCTGGAAACACGCCTGCTTGGCAATCATTATTTTGAGAATGGTGCCGCCCTGGCGCTCGCAGGCAGCTGTTTCAAAGGTGAAAATGCGGAGCTTTGGCTGGAAAAGGGGGTTTCAATCCTCGAAAAGCAGATTCCAGAGCAGATCCTGCCGGACGGCATGCATTTTGAGCTGTCTCCGATGTACCACTGCAGGATTTTGTATCTGCTGGCAGCTCTCCGGGCGACAGGTCATCCTACTCTTCAGAAACTAACCGAAGATCCGATGGAACGCATGGCATGTGCACTGAAACATATCTGCCATCCGGACGGACGTATTGCGCTTTTGAACGACAGCGCCTTTGGCATATATAACGAGCCAGTCCAGTTGCTGGAGTATTGCGGCAAGCTACTGGAACGGAATTATTCCCGGCAGGACTACGGCTGTTTTGCCCTGCCAGATGCCGGATATTATGGCTGGCGCGATGCTTCAGGGAACTACCTGGTTTGCGATGCGGGAAAGATCGGGCCGGACTATATCCCCGGACATGCCCATGCCGACATGCTCAGTTTCGAACTGTCACTCGCAGGGCACCGCGTAGCAGTTGATTCCGGAGTGCATGATTATGAGGTTTCGAATACTCGCCGTTATTGCCGGTCTACTTCCGCACACAATACAATTGAGATCGAAGGACAGGATCAGTGCGACATGTGGGGTGCGTTCCGGGTCGGACGCCGTGGTTACCCGATAGAAGTCAGCTGGCAGCCATCAGCCGTTGGGTTCCGGCTGGAAGCCGCGCATAATGGATACCAGCATCTGCCTGGTGCACCGATACACAGGAGAATATTTGAATGGAATCCAGAAGTTGGATTGAAGGTAGTCGATCGCATAGAGAGCACCCGGAAGATATCTGCCAATTCCCGGATACATTTCCATCCCAGCTGCAGGGTTGAGAAGGTTTCAGGGACGGAATACGTGATAAAAGATGAAAATAAACTCGTAATCCATATATTTGGTGATTGCAGGAGCTGTCTGGAAAAAACCACCTATCATCCCGAGTTCGGCCTTGAAATGTTCCGTCAGTCGCTTGTGATTGAAAGCCCGAGGGCAGAATCTGGATTTTATATTGGAATAGAACAGTAGGCAGTGGGACGGTCAGACAGTAAGACGGTGGGACAGTCGTCGGTACAGAATGTAGCGTTGTCCGTCTCGGACAAGGGAATCTGGTTAAGAAATATGCAAAAAACAGATTCACAGCAAATATTCGTTAGTGTCCTGTTAGTGTAAATTAGTGGTTAAAAAGTCCTTTAATTAAAATGAATAAACAGGCTGAATCCAAGCATATACTGTTTTTAACGCATTACTTCCCGCCGGAAGGCAATGCTCCGGCATCGCGGGTATATGAAATGGCAAAGTGCTGGATCAAGGATGGTCAACGGGTCACGGTAATTACAGGTGTGCCCAATGTACCGGACGGCATAGTGTATGAAGGATACAAGAACAGACTATATCAGAAAGAGACAATTGATGGCATCACTGTGATCAGAGTCTGGACCTATATCGCCGCCAACAAAGGGACACTTCGACGTATCATGAACTACCTGTCCTATATGTCCAGCAGCGTGCTGGCGGGACTGTTCGTCAGAAGCCCGGATGTCGTAATAGCCACCAGTCCGCAATTCTTCTGTGGCTGGGCGGGTGTAATACTCAGCAAGCTCAGAAGACGCAGGTTTATACTGGAGATACGTGATATCTGGCCGGATTCAATCATCGCAGTCGGCACATCCATGCCGAAACTGCTTATCAAGATGCTGGAAGTCCTTGAAATCTTAATGTATAAGGCGGCGGATACAATTGTCACTGTCGGTGACGGCTATAAGGATCAACTGACCGCGAAAAAAGTCCATGCTGGAAAAATCGCGGTGATCACCAACGGAGCTGATACGGCAATCTTTAAGCCATCCCCTAGAAACCAGGCTGTAATCTCCCAATATGGCTTGATGGACAAGTTTGTCTGCTCATACGTGGGAACCATAGGCATGGCCTGCGGACTTGACATCGTCATAGATGCAGCTGAAAAACTGAGGGCCGGAAACAACGGCAGAATTGCCTTTCTGCTGGTCGGTGACGGAGCGAGACGCCATGAACTGGAACAATTGGCAAAGGACAGGAAATTAAATAATGTTATTTTCACCGGCCGGCTTCCCAAGGAGGATATTCCGAGTATTTTGTCTGCCAGCGATGCAAATCTTATCCATTTGATAAAGAATGATCTTTTTAAATCGGTACTGCCATCCAAGATATTCGAGGCAGCAGCCATGAAGAATCCGATCATAATCGGGGTCCAGGGATATGCCGCCGATTTTGTCAGGACAATCGAAGCTGGGATATGCATTGAACCCGGAAATTCGGACGAATTACTGGATGCCCTGGAAAAGATCTCGGGAGACGGGGAACTGGCGGAGCGAATGGGGCAGAAAGGCTATGAGAATATCATCCGCCACTATACCAGGGAAAGCCTGGCGAAAAAATATCTGGAGATTATAAACCAATGAAAATCATCAATGTAGTTGGCGCCAGGCCTAATTTCATGAAAATTGCACCGTTGATGGAAGCCTACAAGGTTCATCCGGAAATCGAGCCTGTGCTGGTGCATACCGGCCAGCATTATGATGATAAGATGAGCGATATGTTCTTCCGGGAGCTTGGAATTCCAAAACCTGATGTGAATCTAGGCGTGGGTTCTGCATCGCACACAGTGCAGACGGCTGAAATAATGAAGGCTTTTGAAGAAGTATGCATCAAATACAAACCCGATATTGTACTGGTTGTCGGAGATGTCAACAGCACCCTCGCCTGTTCAATTGTGGCAAAGCAGCTTCATATATACGTCATACACTATGAAGCCGGCATACGCAGCTTTGACCGCTCCATGCCCGAAGAAATCAACAGGCTCGCCACTGATTCAATTGCCGACTGCTTCATGGTTACGGAACAGTCCGCAATAGATAATCTGAAAAATGAGGGGCATGTTGAAGAAAGGATACATTTTGTCGGTAATTTAATGATAGATACGCTGGTGGCGAATAAGGACAGGGCCATGCAGAAGAAGACATATCAGGACTATAATCTCAGCAGGAATAATTATGCCCTGCTGACCATGCACCGGCCATCAAACGTCGACCATCCTGCTACGCTCAAGAAACTTGTCGATGCATTTGAACAGATATCTTCATGGATGCCGATAATCTATCCGGTTCATCCACGTACTGAAAAAAATCTCAGGCAGTTTGATTTATGGCAGCGCATTTCTTCAATGAAAAACATCATCCTGACAGGACCGGCCGGTTATCACGACATGCTGAATCTCCAGATGAACTGCAGGTTCATCATGACCGACTCCGGCGGACTCCAGGAAGAGAGCTCCGTATTGAATAAGCCATGCATTACGCTCCGGTCCGCCACTGAGCGCCCGGTGACTGTAAGCAAAGGTTCATCCGTTCTTGCAGGGAACAGCCCCGTCAAGCTTCTGCAATATGCGGAGATGATAAGGAACAACGCCTTCAAGAAAGCGGGGAGGATTCCACTATGGGACGGGAATGCCGCCCGGAGGATAGTCGAGAGGCTCGGGAAGCTCCCCTGCGGCCGACAAGGAGAAAAATGATGGGAAAGGCCCTTTCATGGTTATTATAATTATAAAATATATGGCGTACCTGATATTCCCGATGATCGGGTTCATGCTGTCGCTGTTTTTGACCAAGCTGTGCATCAAGCTGCTGCCAGCTGTCGGCCTGATAGACCGGGTTGTGGGAGGAAGGCATATCCACAAGAACGATGTGCCCAAGGGCGGAGGGCTGGCGATTGCCGTCGCGTTTTTCGCAACCTGGCTCTGCTTCCTCTATAGCGGCTGGGGATATTTCCAGGGTACTTTCAAGATTGAGATGTTCCAGAAGATCGGCCTCTTGTCGTGCCTTATAATCATCCTTGGGATCTTCGATGACAGGTTTGAGCTGAAAGCCAGGGTAAAGCTCCTGGGACAGATCTTCGTGGCGGCAGTCGCCTGGTTTTGCGGCGTCAAGCTCAAATATATTTTTGGACTTGAGCTGCCTGACGTAGTTTCCCTGCTGCTGACGGTATTCTGGATAGTCAGTTTTGTAAATGCATTCAACCTGATAGACGGGATGGATGGTCTGGCGGCTGGACTGGGAGCCATATCTGCATTCTGCATGGCTGCCGTCTTTGCCTTCAGCCACGCCCCCAACGACACTGTCCTGATCCTGTGCCTTGCCGCATGCTGCTCTGGATTCCTGATCTGCAACTTCCATCCTGCAAAAATATTCATGGGTGATACTGGCAGCATGTTCCTCGGATTTGTATTTGCAGTAATAGGTATTGTCTCATCCAACATTTCTACTGCGGCAACATCCGTCTTGATTCCTGTGCTTGCTGCTGGCGTGCCCATTCTGGATGTCCTGCTCGCAATCTGGCGGCGCTTTACAAGAAAGCTGATAAGCAGTCCGCACCAACAGGGAAAGGAAATGTCCATTTCCGAGGGTGACAAGGAACATATACATCACAGGATGCTGGAGAAGGAGCACCATGACCAGAAGGCCACGGCGTTTAAAATATACCTCCTGTCCGCAGTCTTCGCCGCAGCAGCAGTCTTGAACCTGATGAAGGAGGATGTGCTGGTCGGCCTTTCCTATGTGCTGATGCTGGTACTGGTGTATACCCTTGTCAGCACGATCGCCCATATCGAACTGTGGAATACGAGCAAGGCGATATTGACCGGGCTCTCCATACCCCGGAAAAGTGCGATTGCAAGCGCGGTCCAGCCCCTTTTTGATATTGCAGGAGTAGCGGTCATCTATCTCTTCTGCAGGCTCCTCTTCATTGATTCGACATACAATGAGTGCGCAGCAATGCCGTGGCACGTCAGCACCATTTTTACCATGGCCCCGATTGTGCTGGCGCTGAACCTCAGCGGGTGCTACAGGAGGAACTGGCTGCACGGCAGCGCTCCGGACTACATCTATTTCATAAAGTGCCTGTCCGCCGGGTTCCTGCTCCTTATCGTGCTCAACCTGCTCTTTGGAATCGAAGGCTGGCGTGGCTTTGCCGCCGAACGCCTCCTCTTCTTCGCCCTGACCACTCTGGCGCTGCTGGGTGAAAGGCTGTTCCTGCGCTATCTCAAACATCATCTGATCAATGTGCTCTTCATGAGGAAGAACCATGGCATTGCGGTGCAGAGGATACTGCTCTGCGGAGTCGGCGACAACTGCAGGTATTTCATCGCAAACCAGGGCAGGATACTGGAGGATAATCCCAACATGATAATAGGCATCATCGAGGAGGAGCTGATGTTCCAGGGGCAGTATGTCTTCGGCCTGGAGGTGCTCGGACGTTCTGTAGATCTTAAAAAAATATATGCAAACTCAAAATTTGATAAAATCACCATCACGAAGACAATCAACGAGCCAGCAAGGGAAATACTTGTTGATTTCTGCAGGACAAATAAAATCATCCTGACAGAATGGAAGGGAGAAGAATCGCTAATACTGGATTTCCAACCCGTATCATCTCATGAGGCTATTGCAAAAGGAGTCGGAATTCAGGATACAGGAGTCAGGAGACAGCAGACAGCAGACGGCAGCCAGCAGCCAGTGGTCAGTGGTCAGCAGTCAGTGGTCAGCAGACAGTGACATCGCGCCTTTATCTCCAGATCTCCTCCATCAAACGACAGATTGAACCACGCAACCAAAGAGTCGCCCCCTACTCATTTACCTGATCTTTCCATGGGCTGGCCCGATTTCCGCACACTGGCACAGGCGGCTGGGGATTTGCACACGCTGGAAAACTACCGCGGCGGATCGACAAGAACGATGGCAAACTCCACCTGGGGAAGGACGAATATCGAATGACGAACAGTCCGCCGAGGCGGATTTGCGCGTTCTTGAAGTAGGTACGTCCTTTAGGGTGTACCATTCTTGAATTCATGGGACGGGCTTCAGCCTGTCCCATTCCTAAATTAAGATGCTACATGCTTCCTTCGACAGCTACTTCAACTAAGCTCGGTACAGGACAGGAAAGCACGTACCTACTTAACGCTCAGATCCTCCGAAGGAGGACTGCTGCAAGCGAAAAACCTTAAGTCCGACAGGCTCAAGGGGCGGCATGATGAAGCCGACGCGTGGGCGCAGGGTGTCAATAAAAGAAAAAGAGGCCGGAAAAACCGGCCTCTTTTTGTTCATTCAATCAACCTTCAGGATTTATTCCTCCTGGGTAATCGCTGCAAACGCTGATGTAATCACATTGATCTGCCTGTCACCGATAGTGACAGTGAACTTCCTTGTGAGGACATCCGAATATTTACCGTCCTCGACAAATACCACTGACATGTCCTTGTCCGTAATGCTCGAAAGGAGATTCAGCTGTTCATATGCGCGCAGTGAAATGTCCTTGTTGGCATCAGCACTGTCCAAGGAGGCAATCGCGATTACTCCGGTTCTTCCCAAGTCAATTCCGGCCTTGGTCGAAGCGTCAATGATACCCATGTCCAGCAGATTGCCGAGTACGGTATCTTTTTTCGACGTCGTCACGTGGACGACAAAAGGAACAGGTGACAGTCCGGATACAGGAACACCGGAAACTGCGTCCGTACCATTGCCTGCGCCAGCGCCTTCAACTCCGTAGAATACCATATACAGTCCGCCGTCAAGCTTCCCGAGAAGTGCATCGTCGCTCTGGACCTTTCCAATCGTCTCGTCAATCCACATTCTCGTGTAAGTTGCACTTACAGCCGCGTCATCCCAGCCGTTGCTTGTATTGAGGAATGCCTTCATTCCTGCAAGATCGTCCGGAGCGCCTGTGAGTGCAACAGGAGCTGCCTTCAGATAGGCCGAGAAGTCAAAGTCCGCCGTTTTCAGGCTTGTGTTCTTTGTAAACACCGTATGGCTTGCCGTTCCCGTATCAGGCATATCAGTGAAGAAGAAGTCGTATGTGTGCTCCCCTTCGGTGCTGATGAGGTCGGAATACGTGAACACTCCGGAAGCGTTGGTCTTTATCAGATATGAACTAAGCCCGGTTATCGGACTCCTTGCCATGATGGCCAGGCCGGGTATGCCTTTCCCGGACGCATCAACAACCACGCCTTTGAATGTCGCCCTGAACGGAGGATTCATATCGTTGGCTGGAACCACTGTCAGATAAATATTCGCAGCGGAATAGCAGGCGACTGTCAAATCCCTTCCAGTATATCCACTGATCCCCGCTCCGTACAGCATGAAATACCATGTGCCGGCTGCAGGATTCTTGACAGCCAGTATTTCATCTGTTCCATCTGTCCTGTTCTCGACACCCTTCGCATTATATGAGGCGGTTGTCGGATAACATCCCAGCTTCGCATACATATCACAGTCATCGCCGGCCGTAGCTGCGCCTGACAGCGTCGCTACAAGACGTGTCGTGCCGGCCGGTACCACTATTGAGTAATACGTGCATGATCCCTTGTCCGCGCCTGCGACTGCTATCATCTGGCCGTCCGGATAGTCTGCCGGATCAGCAAAGCTGTCGGCCAGTACCGCTGCAGCCATGCCTGTCTTTGATGCGCTAGGCTTGCTTTCCACAGTATCGATCACAGCTGTTACCCAGTAGTAGTATTTCACGCCGGCGCCTACATGGTCTTCATAGGTCAGACTGTCTATGACATCTGCAATCCCTCCGTCATTGGGGAATACATTTGTCCCGGATCTGTAAATCCTGTATGCCTTGGCCTTCGCAACCGCTCCCCAGGTGATGAGGACGTATTCATACAGATTCGTGCTGGCGCTTTTCAGGACCGGAGCACCTAATGTGCTTGGCGCGTCTCCCGCATAACCGGAAGCTACAGGACTGAAAGCGCTCTCATAGCCGCCATATATCGCCTTGATGGCGAACGTATGGGAATTAGTATCCCCCGGCATGTCTTCATAAGTTGCTGATGGTACATTTTCAGGAGCTTCGCTGTCCTTATAGACATCGTAGGATGTGGCGCCTGATACGGCTGTCCAGGTCACAATTATCTTCCCGTCGGCAAGCGTTCCCTTTGTGGCGATAACCTTGGAAGGCCCCCTGTTCGAGACATATCCGGAATTAGGCCTGATGCTGAGCACTGACTTATCATTGTCACTGTTTATCGCCTTGATCCAGTAATAGTATTTCGTCGCAGGCAGTGTGTTCAGCGGAACATTGAAATCATCAAACACGTATGAGGCCAGACTGCTCGCGTCAACTCCGCCGACAAGCGTCTCTCCGGCGAAAAGCGGACCTTCAGTCCTGTAAACCTCATAACTTGTGACATTCGTCTTCCTGCCCCAGGTCACACGAACCTTGTCAAAATATGTCCCGTCGGATGCTGCAAGCGTCCCGGCTGCCAGTGGCAATGGCATGATATGGCCCTTCACAGCTGCTGTTTCCTTGCTCGAACCGGCCGAATTCACAGCCTTCAGCCAATAATAATAGATATTGGTTGCATCTCCGGCTCCGAAGACCACGTCCGTATCTTCATACTCGGTGCCGGCTACTGTGGCTATCTTGACTGCATCGGCGAATTTAGGCACGGCTGTTCCAACTTTCAGTGCCCTGTAGACATCATAGCTTGTCGCCCCGCAGCTCGCCGTCCAGGTGAGGACAATCCTGTCCGAAAATGTCCCTTGCGTAGCGGCAAGCCTAGTCGGCGCAACAGGTGAGCCCAGCATGTATTTAGCCATTAGCTTTACGTCTGTATATGCCGTCTTTCCATAGATGTTGATGTAGTAGTTGCCATCAACAGGATTTGCATATTGTATGTTTTCCGAGGTTGTGCTCCGGATCGAATATCTCCTGCTTCCGGTCTCCCCGAGCCCTACGTTGATGTCGCAGTCCCCTGTCCCGCCCGAAACTGTTATATCAAGGACAGCCTGCCCGGCAGGCACGTTAAGCCTGAAGGTCCTCATGGAACCAATTGATCCGGAGATCCCCGTCTTCGCAACCCCGTTCCTCAGGTCCACCACGGAATTGTCCGCGATTGTCGTTCCGTATGCATAGTCGCTGAAGCCGCCGGTATAACTGGCGTTCAGGGCCCTGACCCAGTAATAACACTTGAACGAGCTCTTGGCTGGCAGCATATCCTCATAAGACACAGCTGGAGCTTCGACGGCTGCGATATTCACCGCAAGTTCGACGTTGTTCACGTCTGAACGCCAGACTTCATATTTTGTAGCTCCGCTTACACCTGCCCAAGTGAGACTTATCTTATCCGCATAGGCTCCCTGTGTCGCATCGAGCGACAGAACTTTGGCCGGCGCATCAGCGGTATATGTGACAACAAGTGTCACTCCGGAAAAATCCTTGTACGCATTGAGCATCACGTACCAGTTGCCGGATTCCGGATCATGGATCGTTATCAGTTCTGCATTCCCTTCAGTTGCACTTTTCGCATCGTAGTCGGAAAGAGTCGGCATCTCACCGCGTCTTATATACAGGTCGCAGTCGCCGGAAAATCCTGCGGTAGTCTCGACCGTAAGCAGAGTCTGACCAGCAGGCAATGTGACCTTGAAAATCCTTACACTTCCTTCGTCCCCGCCGATTCCAAGAATAGAAACCCCGTTTTCCAGTGGTTCCCCAATAGCAAAAGTCGTGGAAATAGTGTGAGATGCCGTGACATTCGTGAAATCGTAGCTTGTAACTGCTCCGACACTAACTCCATCAACAAGGACATCGACAACATCATAATTGATATCTGGTGTTACAAAGAAAGTCGTGTCTGTTCCGTAATTAACAGTGGAACTAGGTGTTATTGATCCGTTTGCACCGTTTGAAGACGTCAGCGTGAACGTATCTATCGCAAAGGTCGCCGTCACTGCGATATCCGCAACTACGTTAGCATCGGTCCTCGCCGCGGTCATAACATCATCGCTCCACTTCACAAAATGGTGGTTGGCAGAAGGTGTCGCCGTGACAAGCGAACCGGACGCAGCATGGTTGACCGTCTGCGGACTTGTCCCAGCTATGGATCCGTCGGGTCCGGCAGTGTAGGTAAGCGTAAAGGTGTCGATCGCGAAGGTAGCCGTGACTGCGATATCCGCAACTACGTTAGCATCGGTCCTCGCCGCGGTCATCACATCGTCGCTCCACTTCACGAAATGGTGGTTGGCAGAAGGTGTCGCCGTGACAAGCGAACCGGACGCGCCATGGTTGACGGTCTGGGGACTTGTCCCAGCTATGGATCCGTCGGGTCCGGCAGTATAGGTAAGCGTAAAGGTGTCGATCGCAAAAGTTGCCGTGACTGCGATATCCGCAACAACGTTAGCATCGGTCCTGGCCGCTGTCATAACATCGTCGCTCCACTTCACAAAATGGTAGTTCGCCGATGGTGTCGCCGTCACAAGCGAACCGGAAGCGCCATGGTCGACCGTCTGCGGACTTGTCCCACCTATGGACCCGTCGGGTCCGGCAGTATAGGTAAGCGTAAAGGTGTCGATCGCAAAAGTTGCCGTGACTGCGATGTTAGCAACAACGTTAGTATCGGTCCTAGCCGCGGTCATAACATCATCGCTCCACTTCACGAAATGGTGGTTCGCCGAAGGTGTCGCCGTCACAAGCGAACCGGAAGCGCCATGGTCGACCGTCTGGGGACTCGTTCCAACGATTGACCCGTCGGATCCGGCAGTATAGGTAAGCGTAAAGGTGTCGATCGCAAAAGTTGCCGTGACTGCGATGTTAGCAACAACGTTAGTATCGGTCCTAGCCGCGGTCATAACATCATCGCTCCACTTCACAAAATGGTAGTTCGCCGATGGTGTCGCCGTCACAAGCGAACCGGAAGCGCCATGGTTGACCGTCTGCGGACTTGTCCCAGCTATGGACCCGTCGGATCCTGCCGTATAGGTAAGCGTAAAGGTGTCGATCGCGAAGGTCGCCGTCACTGCGATATCCGCAACAACGTTAGCATCGGTCCTGGCCGCGGTCATCACATCATCGCTCCACTTCACAAAGTGGTGGTTGGCAGAAGGTGTCGCCGTCACAAGCGAACCGGACGCGCCATGGTTGACCGTCTGCGGACTTGTCCCACCTATGGACCCGTCGGGTCCTGCCGTATAGGTCAGCGTAAAGGTGTCTATCGCGAAGGTCGCCGTCACTGCGATATCCGCAACAACGTTAGCATCGGTCCTCGCCGCGGTCATCACATCGTCGCTCCACTTCACAAAATGGTGGTTCGCCGAAGGTGTCGCCGTGACAAGTGCACCGGATGCTCCATGGTTGACCGTCTGGGGACTCGTTCCAACAATCGATCCGTCGGGTCCTGCCGTATAGGTAAGCGTAAAGGTGTCGATCGCGAAGGTAGCTGTCACTGCGATGTTAGCAACAACGTTAGCATCGGTCCTCACAGCTGTCATAACATCATCGCTCCACTTAACGAAATGGTGGTTGGCAGAAGGTGTCGCCGTTACAAGCGAACCGGACGCGCCATGGTTGACCGTCTGGGGACTCGTTCCAACGATCGACCCGTCGGGTCCGGAAGTATAGGTAAGCGTGAACGTATCTATCGCGAAGGTCGCCGTCACTGCGATATCCGCAACTACGTTAGCATCGGTCCTCGCCGCGGTCATCACATCATCGCTCCACTTCACAAAATGGTGGTTCGCCGAAGGTGTCGCCGTGACAAGTGTACCGGACTCAGCATGGTTGACCGTCTGCGGACTTGTCCCACCTATGGACCCGTCGGGTCCGGCAGTATAGGTCAGCGTGAACGTATCTATCGCGAAGGTCGCCGTCACTGCGATATCCGCAACTACGTTAGCATCGGTCCTGGCCGCGGTCATCACATCGTCGCTCCACTTCACGAAGTGGTAGTTCGCTGAAGGCGTAGCCGTGACAAGTGAACCGGACGCAGCATGGTTGACCGTCTGGGGACTCGTTCCAACGATTGACCCGTCGGATCCGGCAGTATAGGTAAGCGTAAAGGTGTCGATCGCAAAGGTCGCCG
>MHBI01000010.1 GCA_001804815.1 Lentisphaerae bacterium GWF2_50_93 | reverse complement strand
AGGAGGCGCAGAGCCTGGCGAGGCACAGCAACCCGTCTTTGACAATGAATGTCTATGCCAGGACAAACAAGGGCCGTCTTGCGGAAATTTCCAGACGGGTAGGGGACACGATCCTCTTCCCCCGGAGCATTACAGGAGCACAACGGGGGAGGTCAGAAGTTATAATTCCTTGTCAATTAAGTAGTTATAAAGTGGAGGCGGGGGGAGTCGAACCCCCGTCCTAGAGAAACATTACGGCGACCTCTACATGCTTGTCCTGCCTTTGTTGTTTATCGTCCTCCAGTGTTGCCGGCAAACGGGCTACCTTCAGACTATCTTCTGGATTATCTCGGTTCCCGCCCCAGAAGAGAAGGTTGGAACCCAGCGCACTGCTTTCGCCTTTATCCCTTAGTGTGCTTCAAGGTAAAGACGTCGTCGCATTTAAGCGGCGAGAGCGAATTCGTCGTTCGCAATTACTATTGTGACCGAATGATTAACGAGGCCTACGATCATCCTCGGCATGCCATCGGCGCTCAGTCAGACCAGTCGAAACCGGGACGCCCCCATGACAGTCCGCCAGAGGCGGACAAAAACCAAATCCGAAATTCGAATATCGAAAACCGAAACTTGAATTCCGGAATTTCAAGGAACTCTCTTTTCAGAGCAGGATGATTATATCATGAACAGGAGGGAAATGCAAGTGGAGGAGGGAAGGGAGGAGGAATAATGGATTATTGGATAGCTGGATTGATGGATGGTTGGGTATTAAATCCATAAAGAAAGAAAACAGCTGTGAAAAATACAGAATGACATTTCCAATATGTGCATGTTCTTTATTTTTTTAAGTTCAAACCCAATAATCCATTCATCCAACAATTCGCCACAGGCGGATAAATCCAGTAATCCATGGATTAGCAGTGAAATAAATTCATAAAATAAATTATATGACACTTGACATATCATTTAAATAGTTATAAAGTGACCTAGAATCAGAAGATGAACAATAGTTATTATTATTTGTTTGAGTTTTGGATTTTGCAGTTTGGAATTTATCCGAAAGGATTTATGGGTACTCTTGAAAGAAGGCAGCGTGAAAAGGAGCAGAGGCGCAAGGACATAGTCGACAGCGCCCGTAAGTTCTTTTTCGAAAAGGGTTTCAACGGCACGACGATGCCGGAGATAGCCAAGTCCCTGGAACTGTCCGCTGGAACGCTTTATCTGTACTTCCCTTCCAAGGAGTCATTGTATCTTGAACTTCTTCTTGAAGGGTATGACGTCATGATTGTAAAGCTGAGGGAGCAGGTCAGACCTTATGCCGCCCCAAGGGATCAAGTGAAGGCTCTCACATCTGCATTCTTTAAGTTTGCCGAGGAGAGTCCGGAATATTTCGACATAATATTCTTCATCCTGCAACGCGAGTTCGGCGGAACACGCCAATCCGGGCTGGAACAGAAGCAGCTTAAGAAGCTTGAAGAGAAGGAGGAGAGGTGCAAGAAGATTGTCATGGACGCCCTTTCATTCCCGGATTCCAAGTTTTTAGGAAGCGATCTGAGACCTACTGTCGAAGCTCTTTGGAGCATGCTTGCCGGAGTAGTGTTCTTCTGGCGCAAGGCCGGCAGGGCGGACTTCGGAAAGATATCGGGACAGGCTGAAACATTGATTATGAACGCTCTTTTCATGAAATAATTTATTTATTCAATAATGAATAATATTCATATAATAAATAAAGGTTATGACAGTGAGGTGCGTATGAAAGTCAAAATAATTACAAAATGGTCGGCGATACGGCTAGGAATTTTCATATCGGTGCTGATGCTCACCGGAGTAATTGGGGGATGCATGATGATTTCCATGCCGGGAAACAGCTACGCGGGGCCGCCAGTGCCTTTTTCCGATGAGGAAATGAGGATGTCAGCA
Organism: Lentisphaerae bacterium GWF2_50_93; assembly: GCA_001804815.1. Taxonomy (GTDB): domain Bacteria; phylum Verrucomicrobiota; class Lentisphaeria; order Victivallales; family GWF2-50-93; genus GWF2-50-93. The sequence continues at coordinate 147,403 of MHBI01000010.1, read as the reverse complement.
GCATTGAAGTCGGATGTCGAGTATATCGCCGGAACCATAGGACCACGCAATTTCCTGAACTACGGAAATCTGGTTCTATGCGCCGACTTCATCGAGAAATCCTTCAAGGATGCGGGATACGGACCGAGTCGCATGGACTATGTTGCCGAGGAGAGCCTGATAAGTTCCTGGAGAGGTGCTCCTAAGAATGACAGTCTCATATATTCCAACATCGAAGTCGAATTGAAGGGCACGAAATATCCAGACGAGATTATCATCGTTGGGGCGCACTATGATTCTCCGCCGGTTGACGGATGCAGAGCGGCGAACGACAACGGATCCGGAATAGCAGCCACGCTCGAACTTGCAAAAGCATTCGCCGGTAAACAACAGGAGCGGACGCTGCGTTTCGTCGCGTTCGCCAATGAGGAGCCTCCATATTTCTGGACTCCCGGCATGGGCAGCCTGGTATATGCAAAATCATGCAAGGAAAAGAAGGAGAACATAGTTGGCATGTTCAGTCTTGAGACCATCGGCTACTATTCAGATGATGAAGGAAGTCAGAATTATCCTTATCCGATGAATTATTTTTATCCTTCAAGCGGCAACTTCATAGCTTTTGTCTCAGATATTTCCTCAAGGTCATTGCTCAAGAAATCAGTCCGCGCATTCCGTGAAAACACGAAATTTCCTTCGGAAGGGGCGGCCCTTCCAGGTTTGGTGCCGGGCGTCGGCTGGTCGGATCACTGGTCATTCTGGCAGATGGGCTATCCAGGAGTGATGGTTACTGATACTGCAACATTCAGGTATCCTTATTATCATACGAGCAAGGACGATCCCGAGCGACTTGACTATGACAAGATGGCGAGGGTTGTCAAAGGCATGGAGCTTGTGTTGAAGGATCTGGCGAACGATAAATAACGCTACGACAACATCAGGGAGGGGAGCATCGGCAGGAATCCGGCGGAACAGGAGGACAAGGGGGTGATGCATGCTGTTAGGGCAGTGCATATAAAATTTAGACAAAGACATGTTTGAGCGCTCTTGAAGGAACGCCGACCTTGGTCGCCTATGGCGCGCCGAAGGCGGGTAAACCTCCAGGTCGGCATAAAGAGTTCCGGGGCCGTAAGGAGCTCGGGGCGCTCCATTAGAGAAATTAAGATGGTACATGCTGAAGCACGTACCTACTTAATTTTTCAGTTGGGCGTCCTTGAAGATTTCCTTGAAGATGTCGAGAATTTCGCGGTTGTCGTCCGCCCCGAGAACCTTCTTCCGGTTCTCCTCGTTGCGGAATCCGCAGACGATGTTCCTCAGAATCTGGACCTGGGAGTCCTCATTTGTGAGCGGTGTGAGGATAAGGAAAATATGGTTGGCGGGCTTGCCGTCAGGGGAGTTCCACTCTATTCCGTCCTTTGATCTGCCGAACACGATCGTCGGCTTCATGATGTTGGTGAGTCTTGCATGGGGTATGGCGATGCCTTCCTCGAGGCCGGTGCTCATGTCATCCTCCCTTTTCTTGACGATGGCATAAAGATCCTTTTCATTCATCTGGATTGCCGCGGCTCCGTTGGCGCAGAGTTCGACCAGGGCGGAATCCTTGTCAGTCATCAGAAGAGACGGGATGATGTTCTCCCTGGAGAAGAATTCGAGGAAGCTGACCTGTTTCCTGATTTTCAGGGCCCAGGCGATCAGGGGGCCGAGCGCGATTGAGGATGCGATCGTACCGAAGATTATCGACACGAAGACGGTCTCGCTGATCAGTTTCGCGTTGAAGGCGATCATGCTGACGACTATCTGCATTTCACCGCCGGCCACATGGGACAGGGAGATCAGCAATATGTTTGAACGCGGCTGTCTTGTAAAGAGTACGCCGAGCCAGGCTCCGGCAAAACGGCCGAGGACGCCGATGACAAAGACGAATGCGGCGAGCATCCAGTTGAAATTCTTGAGGACGTCGATGTTGAGGCCGATTGTGGCAAAGAAGAGGGGGACGAATATCGAGAACACCATCTGCGAGATGACCTGTCTTGTCTTTTCCGAGAGGGAACGGGCCTCTCCGGCCATTATTCCTGCGATGAAGAAGCCGAACAGGGCGTTTATGCCGATCAGCGAGGTGAGTGCGCCGCATGCGAGGCCGAGAAGGACAATGAACGTAAGCGAGGAGCTGGGTTCTGGAAGTTTGGCCTTCTGTATATTTGAAATGATCTTTTCAGTGAAAAGCCTTCCGTATGAAAGACAGATGACTGTGAATCCGGTGGTGGCCAGGATTATCACCGCTGCATTTCCGAAATTCACGTGCGATGTCGTGAAGAAACCGAGTATCAGGGTGAATGCCACCCACCCGAGGATGTCGTTCACTGTCAGGGCGGACATTATGAGGAATCCGAGATCGGTCTTGTAGAGGTTGAAGTTGCGCATGACCCGGGCGGTGACGGGCAGGGCGCTGACCGTCATCACTGCGGAAACGAACAGGGCGAACATTATTTTCTTGTTCGGATCCCCGATGTATTCGTCAGGGATGTATAGGCAGGGCACGAACGCTATGCACATGGGTACGATAAGGCCTGTTATGGCGATAATCAGTGCGTCGCTTCTCTGCCTCCAGGCGCTTGAGAAGTCAAGTTCAAGCCCGGTGTCGAGAAGGAAGAACAGGATGCCTATCCAGGCGACGGTTTCAAGCATGCTTTTCTGGATGTCGTTGTCGGGGAACAGGATGCCATGCAGTTCAGGGAAATACCTGCCGAGGATGCTGGGGCCCAGGATGACGCCGACGAGTATTTCCGCGACAATCGCAGGCTGCCCTTTGCGCCTCAGCATCTCCCCGAAGAATTTTGACAGGCCGAGAAGGATGAATATCTCGATCAGGAAGATTATGATGTTATGTTCGTTAAGGCTTGTCATTCAGGAAACACCCTCGTTTATCATAAATATTTACTTAGTAAATATTTACTACTATAACTCCTTAAGGATGAGGCACAATTTGCTTATGGTTCAAAGTTCGGAAAAAACTTGTCAATAAGGAGTTTCCGGTATAATTTATACCGTTAAATTGCGTATTGTCAGGTATGGAGATAAATATAGCAGGGACATGCAGCCATGAAGACGAGGAAAAACCAGGAAGGGCAGGCTATTGTGGAGATGACGGTGAGCCTGATTGGCATGGCCGCCATATTCTGCGGGCTTATCCTTGTCGCAAAACTTACCACCTCGAATATTGAAAATGTCCTCTCGGCGAGAGGCAATGCCGATGAGAATGGGACTTCCCGCATAGAAGGAGATTCAGGAGATCCAATCCAGTTCTGGGATGTGGGTGCCGATAGCTACCAGTACAGCCCTGATGATGTCGCCATGGTAGGCACGTCGGAGGATCAGGCGAATTTCAAGGGACAGCTCGTAGTGGCCGACAGCATTGATCCCAGCATTGTTTTCAGGATAAACAGTTCGGCTCCCGCCTATGTGGACAGTGAAATGGACTTCAAGAACCTGCAGGACTTGTCCCTTTTCCTGGGTGCGGCGGATCTGACATCGGGAAGCAGTACGAAGAATGTCCCAATTGACGACATGCCGCTCGCCGGCGAGCTTTTCCTGGACAATTCCAGTACGAGCAATATTACTCTTCAAGACACCCTTTACATGCCATTCATGAAGGATATGCAGTGAGATCCCACTTTTTACCAGATAAAAAAATAATGTCCCTTGAAAAGGCCCTTCAATGGAGGGGCCGGCTACGCAAGGCGGGACTCAAGCTGGTTGTCACCAACGGATGCTTCGATCTGCTGCACCGCGGGCATGCTGAATATCTCTCAAGATCCAGGGCCTTTGGAGACGCCCTCCTGGTTTTCATAAACTCCGATTCGTCCGTCAGGAAAGTGAAGGGGAAAAACAGGCCGATAGTGAACGAGAGGGACCGCGCATTCCTGCTGGCGAGTCTTTCATGCGTGGATGCGGTCGTCATCTTCGGAACCAGCAACTGCGTCGGACTTTTCAGTAAAATCAAGCCTGACATCTATGTGAAAGGCGGGGACTACGACATCAACAGTATCGTCCAGGAGGAGAGGATTGTCCTCGAGGCAGCTGGCTCGGAGATAAAGTTCATCAAGTTCGTGCCAGGACTTTCCACTACCGATATTCTCAGGAAAATTTCCAAAGGCTGACCAGAAAAACAATCCGGGAGTTGAAATGACTTGGAAGAGAAGACAGCCAAGAATTCTTGGCACGATCATTCTTGTCATCATGTCCATTTCCGTTTCAGGACAGAATCCATCTGCCGATCCGGGCACTCCCAGCAAAAGAGATATTTCCGAAGCCCAGATTTCCGTATTGATAAACAAGAGGAACTGGGAGAAGATCCTCGAACATGGAACAGCCGCAGTGGAGCCTCTGATAAAGGCGCTGAAGGACAATGATCCGGTGATAAGGGCGGAAACGGCGGAAGTCCTGGGGGGTATCGGAGACAAGCGGGCGCTCGACCCCCTGATTGGAATGCTCAAGGATGGAAATCCGGATGTCAGGCAGCAGGCTGTAAAGGCGCTTGGAAGAATGGGGAGCAAACGTGCGGTTGAGCCTCTGGCGGCATGTCTCAAAGACCCTTCCAGGGATATCCGCCTGGAAGCGGTCGAAGCGTTGAAAAGTCTTGCCGATGAATGGGCTTTCAGGCCTCTTGTCAAATCCCTGAAGGACTCCGACGCGGTAATCCGTAAAGAGACAGTAAAAGCCCTGCTGTTGACCGGTGGCGCCCGTGCAGTGGAACCGTTTCTGGAATATCTGGAGGATCCCGCTGCGAAGTCCAAGGTTGAAGTGATCAGGGCGCTGGGAGTGCTTGGTGACAAACGCGCATTGGAGCAGCTGGTCATATGCTTGAAGGACAAGGATCCTGTTATCCGGATGTGGTCCGTCGAGGCGCTGCGCAGGATTGGAGATGAAAGGGCCGTCGGACCTCTGAAGAAATGCCTGGATGATTCAGATCCGGGCGTCCGGGAAAAGACGGCAGCGGCCCTTAAGAAATTCAAAGTGGAGGTCAAGGCTGCCGCAGTGGCGGTCAAACCTGTTGAGAAGATCGCCCGGAAGGTTGATAAAAAGACAGACGCTCCACCAGCTCCGCCTGCCCAGATTCCCGCACCAGCCGGAGAACAGCCGGCTGCGAAGCCGGAGGCGACGCCAGTTGATTCTGTAGGGGAGGTCAAACCGTCCGAGAATAAAAAACAGCCGGTGGAAGTCAGGGAAAGGGATTCGTCATCCTGGTGGCTTTACGGGATAATAGCAACGGCGATCATGATCTTGGCTGTGGCGGGATTATCCATTTCCCTCGCCGGCAGGAAGACATCCGCGGAAATCAGCGGGGAACTGGAGAAGTTGTCTTCGCGGATAAGGGAAATCAGCCGCAGAAAGACCAATGATTCAGTCAAGGACGCGGCCTTGAACCTCCTGGAAGCGCACGCAACGGCGTTCGTCCATTTTCCTTCGGACACAAGCAGCGGCGAGGAGAAGAAGAAATATCTGGCGGACATGGATGATTCCATTGCTAAAATATCGGAAAAGCTCGGTTCCTGGCATAGGGGCATAAGGCTTCTCCGTAAGATGCGGAAAATAGTGAAAAATGCCATAAGCATGGGGATCCTGGACAGTCAGCATGGTGCTGGGGTTTCCGGAATGCCAGAATCCTCCCGGAAGGACGAGATGCCGTCGCCGCCGGGAAATATTAAATTCAAGGCCAAGGAGAAGAACAGCAACGGAACCTATGAGTTCTATACTGCTGATTCCCGTAATGAGGCGCTTGAGTTTTTGCGGAAGAGCCCTGTGAAGGAGGAGAAGAAATATTTAATAGTCGATACTCCGGAAGGAACTTTTGGAAAGGATCTGGTTGCAATTTTCAAGGAGGCGAAAAGCGATATCATGGAATATGGCCGCAGACCTCCACTTCCACAGCTGGAAAAATCCCTGACGCATTGTGTGAAATGCGGATATCCTGTGCTTCCCGCCGGCGCCGAGGTCGATGAATCGGTGGAACGCATTCTGCTTGAACAGTCGAAGCCCCAGAAGGGGATTATGTCGCTTAAGAAACAGGCTGGCGCTGAAGAGATCCTGATTGAACAGCTGAAGAAGCATGGTGTGGGCCTGTTCTGCAGCAAATGTCCTACGGCATGGTGCCCGTTCTGCGCGAATCAAACTGCTCCTACAACATGTGGCATATGCGCCAGCGAAATGCTTTTGTACAGGAAGAAGTAATCACGGAGGAACCGTCCCGCCTCAGGAACTTTCATCTGCCTTCGAGTTCGGAGATCTTTTTCCTCACAGTTTCGGGATTTAAGTCGGGATTCCATGTTTCCGCGGCGAGCTTCCAGAACTTGAGCGCGGTTTCCTTGTCCCCAAGGGCGTAGTAGATGTCTCCGGCATGGTCGGCGATGACGGCGTCCGGGGAGCCTCCCTTGGAACAGTTCAGCGAGTCATCCATGTATTTCCTGGCGCCTTTAAAATCCTCTTTCCTGTAAAGCACCCACGCGAGGCTGTCGAGGAACGCCGCATTGTCCCCTTCCGCGTCAACGGCGGACCTGATGAGTTTCTCGGCATAATCGAGATCCTTGTTCTTGTCGGCAAGAAGGTATCCCAGGAAATTCGAGGTGTCCGGATCCTCCGGATTCCTCCCTAGTTCCTTCTTTAGAATTTCAACGGTCCTGTCGAACATGCCGGCCTTGTCGCATGCTGCCGCGAAAGACAGGTAGAATTCCTTGGTGAGGTAATCGCCGCGCTTCTGCTCCATGGCCGTCTTCTCGGCCTGCTCCATGGCCTTCACGGCCTCCTTGTACTTCATCTCGTTCCTGTAGCAGGCCGCGATCATGTATCTCGCTTCCGGCAGGTCGGGGATCTTCTCGAGTTTCAGGATGGCCTTGTCGAACTTGTTCATCTCGAAATAGCATATGCCCATCTGGTAGTAGGCGAGCGCGACATGCTTGTGTTTCGGGTTCAGCAGCACGAGCCATTCGAAGGCTTTCGCAGAATCTGCATAGTTGTCAAGCAGAAGAAGGGAGTGCCCAAGCTCGTAGTAGTAGTCTGGTTCGGAGTTGTTCCTCTGAGTAAGGAACTTCCAGATCCTGCATGAAAGCCCCTTCTGGCCAAGGTCGGCGCAGACAGTCCCCAGTACTTTCAAAAGATGCTCGTTTTCAGGAAGAGAAAGCATGGTGTTCAGGACAATCCGCTCTGAATTCTCAAACAGGCCGTATCTTTTATTCACTTCAAGCATCGGTATCAGATCAAGGGTTGAAGGCAGCCTGCCCTTCTTGTCCTTCGGCTGTATCAGATCATACCAGATCCTCTCGCAGGCCTCAAGGTTCTGATCCATCTTTTTCCTGAACCTCCGCTTTGTCCAGCCGGCGAAGAAACCATCCTCCCCCTGGTCCGCACGCATCGAGAAGAACACGGCCGCTGCGCGCCTCGTCTTGAAATCGTCCGCAAGGATTTTGTCGTCCAGTACCGAGTCGAACATGTCCTCGCCTTCCTCGAATTTCCCCTGTTTCCCGTAAAGCTCGGAAAGGCTCCCTATTATGTTCTGGTAGTTTTTCAGCTCCCTGCTGTCCGCAAGCGGCAGCTTCAAGGTCTTGAACGTCCTGGCGATGACGCCCGTCGCCTCGGCCTCCCTGTTCAGGAATATATATGCGGTCGCCACCGCCAGATTCAGCTCCACGGCTTCAGGATGCTTCTCGGCGATCGGCAGGAAATTGTCTATGCACTGCTGGTATTCCTTGTTCTTGAACCATTCGGATATCAGGATGGCGATCGGAAACATCGCCTCGGGATTCCTGCTGACTGATTCCACAAAGAACTTCTTTGAGGTGGAAGCAGGATTCTCCTCGTCAAGCAGAAGCATGTAGCCGACTGCGAAGTTCGCAAGCGACTTCGCCATGTCGTCCGCATCGGGCGGCAGGAAGATGCTGGAATCGATGATCTCGGTGTTTGCCAGCGTGTCGGATTCTATGTCAATATCGGCAAGGCAGGCCAGGCCTGCAACAAGAAAAAAAAAAGAATATAACTGGCTTTGTCATTTCAAAGTGTTTCAGACGAAATTGATCGCGACCGGCCCCGGCCGTCAAACCGAAACCGGCAGATGTGCTTTAAAAGGTCTGCCGCGACTTATGATTTCTTGTGACGGTTCGCACGCAGCAGCTTTCTGCGCTTGTGCTTGGAGATCTTCTTGCGGCGTTTTTTTCTAAGATTACCCATTGGACTTCTTTCCCTTTGTTAAAATAGATTTAAGTTAATAAAAATAATTTAAAAGTGCGAGTATACAAGCTTGATATCGAAAAATGAACACTCAAAAAGATAAAACTCCAGCCCTGAATGCGCCGGCGCTCATGCTCTGCGCCGTCATTATAGCCGTCGCCGGAGTTTCCTATATCAGGCAGTACTCCGGAAAACTTTTCCCGCCGACGGCTCCGGCGGTCCGGAAAAGCGATGCGGACAAGTGGATCGAATCGGTCGGCAGCGGCGACCTGAAGAAGGCCGTAGCCTATGCCGCAAACCTCTGCGGAGGATGCGAATTGAAGCGGATCCCCGACATCGACTACCTCAAACTCGCGGCTGAGATGAAATTCAGCACCCTTGTCTTCGACGCGCCGTTCGGCAGGAATGACTTCCTGAGATGGACCGACGCCCTTGCCGTCAGGAAATTCATCCCCGGCAGGAAGATCGGCGCCGATGCAGGTGAAATCGAAGGCATCGCGAAGGCGGTGCTGGACAAGCTGGAATGCCGTCCGACGCCCCAGGGCGTCTGCCAGACGCGCACGATGTCCGAAATACTTCAGAGAGGATATGGCAACACGCACGAAATTACCAGGATCCTCGCCGAGGCCCTGTTCCAGGCGGGATATGAGGTCATGATAGTATCCATTTTCGACGATTCGAGGAATCTGATCCATGTCGTCTGCGAAGTCCGCGGGAAAAACCAGTCAGCCGTGATAGACACGAGATTCAAAAAGGTATGGACAGGAAAAGTTTTTGCGGATCTCGCACAGGATCCCTCCCTGAGTTCCGGGACCTGGCCTGGAGACATTGCGAAATCCGCAAAAAGCCATGTCTACGGCCTGCCGGCTGAATATCAGGACTACAAGGTGTACAACCAGAATCTTCAAAAGGCTCTGGCTTCTTCCGGAATCGGTGGAATACCCCGTTTCGGCGATGATCCGAGGAGGAGGATCGAGGAATATCTGAAGCATTTCGGACCCAATGAGAAAGTTCCCGTCACCTACTGGAGATATCCGTTCACCGTGCTCATGTCGCAGCCTGATTTCCCCGGGTCTTGGAGGCTGGAGTATGAAAAAGAGCTTGAAGTGCAATAAAAAGTCGCTTCTTATTTAGATTTTTTAATTTGCAGTATTATTATAGGCTCCATAATATCAATATGAAAATTAACTGTCTCTGTAGGATTTATCTTCCGGAGATTTAAATTCAGGAAATATACATGAACAGAATCAGAAGCAATTCCTACAAGGAAGCCGGTGTCGACATCGATCTTGCCGGCGAACTTCTCGGCAAGCTGAAAAAGAAACTTTCAAAGGCGCGCCGTCCTGAAATGATCGCCCCCATCGGCGGCTTCGGCGGACTCTTCAAGCTCAATCTCAGGAAATACAAGGATCCTATTCTCGTATCCAGCATCGACGGCGTCGGTACAAAGCTCATGATCGCCATGATGATGGACCAGTTCTATTCAGTCGGATACGACATCGTGAACCACTGCGTCAACGACATCGCGGTACAGGGAGCCGAACCCCTCTATTTCATGGATTACATCGGAATTGGAAAGCTCAAGGGGCCCCTCTACAAGGAAGTGCTTTCCGGCATAGCCGACGCCTGCCAGGAGGCCGGCTGCGCCCTTCTCGGAGGTGAAACCGCCGAAATGCCCGGAATGTACGGCGATGATTTCGATCTGGTCGGCGTAATCACGGGAGTGGTCGAAGAGAAGAAGCTGATCACCGGAAAGAAAATCAAGCCAGGACATGTCGCCATCGGACTCGGTTCCAACGGACTCCATACGAACGGATTCAGCCTCGCAAGGCGCGTGCTCTTCCAGCAGTGCGGATATTCTATCGATACTGAACTCAAGGAACTCGGCTGCACAATCGGCGAAGCCCTCCTCAAGCCGCACATCTCCTACTGGCCGGCGATCAAGAAGGCCATAGACAAGAAACTGCCCCTCGATGGAATTGCACATATCACAGGCGGCGGACTCTATGACAACGTCCCGCGGATCCTGCCCCAGAATGTGAACGTCGTCTTCAACAGCAAGATCCTTCCTGTCCTTCCCATCTTCTCCCTCATGGTCGAGGAAGGGAACATCGCCCACGAAGAAGCCTACAGGGTCTTCAACATGGGAATAGGAATGGTCTGGTTCGTACCGGAAAAATCCGCAGCCCAGGCCGTCAAGATCTGCCGCGACCTAGGTTTCAACGCCGACGTCATCGGACAAGTGACCAAAGGCTCACGTAAAGTCACCGTAGAATAAAATTTTCCTGCGGAAAACTTTATAAAGGAATTAAGTAGCGCGGACATTCCTGTCTGCGTATTCCCGAAGTAGGGACGGGCTTTAGCCTGTCCCATCTTTGTCTCTCGGCCTTCCAAAATAATGGTACAAGCTAAAGCATGTACCTACTCTCAGACCCAAGATTGTAGGAGTTCACAACTTCAGTTGTGTCTTTTCTTTCAATAATGTAGTACAGGCGTCCCGCCTGTATCTTTCCTTTCTGCGGTATTCGCTATATATTACCACATGAAAACAGACTTCTTCAGGAACCACAGGAAACTTACAATTGCCCTGTCAGTTTTTTCATTTTTAATTCTTCTCCGGATCTTCTGGCTGGGATATCTTTTACGGTCATCCGCCCGTAGATAGGATTCCACTTGAAATTTTATTAGTATATACTACTGTATATATAAAAGAGGAGCATCACATGGAAACTGCGACAATATTCAAGAATGGCGGCAGCCAGGCGATAAGGCTTCCCAGGGGATTCAGGTTTTCAGGGAAGAAGGTATATGTAAGGCATTTTGGCGGCGGAGTCCTTCTTATGCCTGATGCCAAACGCTGGAGCTCTCTTTTCGAGAGTCTTTCCGAATTCACCGATGACTTCATGAGCGAAAGAAGCCAGCCTGAGAAACATCAGAAGAGAAAGCCCCTCTAGGCAGATCCTGCAATGAAATACATGCTCGATACCAATATCTGCATCTTCATCATCCGGCAGCGCTCTTTGCCAGTCCTGCACAGGATTGAAAAAACTCCTCCTGGGCAGATTGCGATTTCCGCAATTACCGTCGCCGAACTGCAATACGGGGTTTTTAAGAGTTCAAATCCTGAGAAGAACGCAATGGCACTTTCTAAATTCATAAGCCCCTTCAATGTTCTCCCTTTAACGGAAAAAGACACCATGATATATGGAAAGATAAGAAGCGATCTTGAGAGAAGAGGAAACTGCATTGGCCCGTTCGACCTTCTTATTGCGGCACATGCAATTTCAAATTCCCTTGTCCTTGTGACAAACAACCTGAAAGAATTCTCCAGAGTGGGAGGTCTTGCAGCTGAAGACTGGCACGAACTAAAAAGTTCACAAAAGTAGGTTGGTCTTCTCGTGTCTGGAGTAGCTCTAAGGCGGAGTCGGAAGCCTGTCCCGTGAATTCAAAAATGGTACAAGCTAAAGCATGTACCTGCTTTCCAGCTTGAATATAGTTGGATTGAACTCTATTTTGCTTTGATTGGCGGTTAAATCTACATTGAATGGGACAGTTTCATGTCAAGGGTGCTTATAATCGGTGCTGGCGGAGTGGGGCAGGTCGTCGCCCACAAGTGCGCGCAGGTTCCTGAAGTCTTCACGGACATATGCCTGGCGAGCAGGGGGATTGACAAATGCAGGAAGATAGCCTCGCAGATCAAAAGGAAGATTGAGACCGCCGAAGTCGACGCCGACAATGTCCCCCGGCTGGTGAAGCTGATCAGGAAGTTCAAGCCCGACGTGATCATAAATGTCGCCCTCCCTTACCAGGATCTCCACATAATGGATGCATGCCTGGAAACCGGTGTCGACTATCTCGATACTGCAAACTATGAATCCCCCGGCAATCCAGACTTCTGCTATAAGTGGCAGTGGGTTTACGGGGAGAAGTTCAGGAAGCGCGGAATAATGGCCCTGCTAGGAAGCGGATTCGATCCCGGCGTCACGAATGTATTTACGGCCTGGGCGCAGAAGAAGCATTTCAGCAGGATGGACGAGCTTGACATAATCGACTGCAACGCCGGTAATCACGGCAAGCCTTTTGCTACCAATTTCAATCCTGAGATCAATATCCGTGAAGTCACCGGCAAAGGACGCTATTATGAGAACGGTAAAATCAAATATGTCGAGCCTCTGTCAGTTTCGCGTACATATGACTTCCCATCGGGCATCGGGCCGAAGAAGATTTATCTGATGTACCATGAGGAGCTTGAATCGCTCGTGAAGAACTTCAAATCCCTGAAGAAGGCCAGGTTCTGGATGACTTTCTCCGACAGCTATCTGCTGCACTTGAAGGCCCTTCAGGATGTAGGAATGACTAGGATCGACGAGGTTGAGTATAAGGGGATGAAGATTGTTCCTCTTCAATTTTTAAAATCTATACTGCCGGATCCGGCATCCCTTGGTCCGCTTACAAAGGGAAAGACCTGCATCGGATGCCATATAAGCGGCATCGGGAAAGACGGCAGGAAATTGAAATATTTCATATACAACGTGTGCGATCACCAGAAATGCTATAGGGAAGTCGGATCCCAGGCGATCTCATACACCACCGGCGTTCCCGCGATGATCGGGGCCATGCTGATGGTCACAGGTGCCTGGAAGAAACCCGGAGTCCACAACATGGAGGAATTCGATCCCGAACCCTTCATGGTGAAGCTGAAGAAGCACGGACTGCCGTGGAAGGAATCTTTCCTGGAATGAATTAAGGTAGGGCGGTTTCGCCGAAACCGCCGTACCAGAAATGGACGACTCGGCGAGTCGTCCCTACCTTGAATTTATTTCTTTTCCCAGGGCAGCTGCCATTTGCCTTCTTCGAAGAGTCCGTTGAGCGCGACGCAGATCCCGGAATATTCGCCCATCTGGCTTCCAAGCGAGGTCGTGCCGATCTTCATCGCATGGATCATTTCCTTCCAGCAGAACTGCGGAAGATGCTTGTGTATGGGATCAAGAAGGAGTGGTCCGGCGTGGCACGCGATCGTGCCCAGCACTATCATTTCAGGATTGAAGGTGTTTGCAAAGATTCCTATCGCCTGGGCGTTCCTCAGGCATATTTCATCCCAGAGGTCGAGGGCGTATCCATTTTCGTCCTTGACAGCCTCGATCAGCGCGGGATAACCGAGTCTATCAACTTTTCCGCCTACATATGCAACTATCGGATGGTTGGGCTGTCCGGCAATTTCCTTCTGCATCCTCTGCGCGATCGCCCTTCCGCCGCAGAACGCTTCATAACAGCCCCTGAGCCCGCAGTTGCAGACAGGTCCCTTCGGATCGAGGACTATGTGCCCCATTTCTCCGGCAGTGTAGGAAGCTCCCTGGATCAGATGGCCGTTGGCGATTATTCCTCCTCCGATGCCAGTGCTCATGGTGAGGTAGATCAGATGCTTGCAACCTTTTCCGGCTCCAAAGAACCACTCGGCCAGTACGCCGGCGTTCGCGTCGTTGTCGAAATATGTTTTCACCCCCATCTTTGTCGCCATGTGATCCCTGACAGGCACATTGACCCACTTCTTCATGTTGCACGGGGACATGGTCCCTTTGGGAATGTCCATGGGACCGGGGGCGCCTATGCCAATAGCCGTGAGATCGGAATGCTTGTATCCGCCTTCGCCCAGGAGTTCATTTCCCGTCGCAACCATTTCATTGAGGACGTCCTCAGGCGCGCGATGTTCGCTTTTGATTCTTTTTGAGCCGATGATCTTTCCGTCACCGGTTCCGAGGGCGGCGGCGATCTTTGTTCCTCCTATGTCAAAACCTAGAACAATCTGTTCGTTTTTCTTCATCTAAATTCTCCTTAAAATTTCCTGTGGCATTGTTTTTTATGCTGAAAAATGTATTAGTTACGTTATTTTATCCTTAGGCAACCCCTAGAAATTAGCATATGGCGCGCAAAAGTAAATTAACGGGAAATTATTTTTGAATTCTCAATAATCTTCCGCAACGCGCCCGAAGCTGGTTTTTCGAAGCTGCCTTTGACTTGATTCCAATCAAACTTATCTGGAGAAAGCACGTATGCAGAATGATGTTATTACAGTTACCATGACCTCGGGTTCGGGCATCTATTATGCCTACCAGCACTGCGACATTATGGGAAAAGCCGTCGTCTGGCTCCTCTTCCTGGGATCGATAATAACCTGGACGATCATGATTGAAAAAGGCATCGCGCTCTACAAGGCCAAGAAAGCCTCCATGCTTTTCATATATCTTTTCAGGGACAAGAAATATCCGCTTGCACTGTGGAAAAAAGCCGAACAGGTCAAGAGCCCTGTGACCAGGGTCTACATCAAGGGTGCGGAAGACCTTCTGAACTTCTATGAGATGCCGCCGGAGTTCGCCGAGTTCTACGGCTCCTCCAAGCATCCTACAAGGAAACTCACTACTGCACAGATAGAAACCCTCAGAAGCACTCTGGACAGGGCAGTATCCGACCAGATCCTCCTCATGGAGGACAAACTCGGCATCCTTGCTACCGCCGTCAGCGCAAGCCCCTTCTTCGGCCTTTTCGGAACAGTCTGGGGAATCACCATGGCTTTCGCCGCCCTTGCTGTTCAAGGAAGAGCCGACATGTCGGCCCTTGCACCCGGCGTCAGCGGTGCGCTTATAACCACGATCGTCGGACTTCTCGTCGCCATACCGTCCCTCATAGGATACAACCTCATCACGGTCACGATTAGAAGGATAACTGTCAGCATGGACAACTTCGTCGAGGAGTTCATGGCGAAGGTCAAACTCGAACAATACGAATAAAGAGGATTTCCAGGATGCCAGTCCGAGGTAAAAGATCCCAGCTTGAAATGGTCAACCAGATCAACATGACCCCCATGGTCGACCTGGTCCTGGTGCTGCTCATCATCTTCATGATCACCGCCCCGCTGCTTGAATACAGCATCGATGTATCCCCGCCGAAGATGAATGCCGACAAGATCCCGGAAGACAATACCAAGGTCATAAGCCTGAATAAAAAAGGGCAAATTGTTTTCAACAAGGAAAACGTTAGCGCTAAAGTACTTGCAGAGAAACTGGATACCGTCAGAAAGCTCAATCCCAAGGTTACCGTCCTAATAAGGGCCGATGGCACTCGTCAATATAATGAAGTCATGGAAGTAATGAAGGCTGTCAGGGCGGCAGGAATATTGACCGTGGGGCTCGTGACCGAGTCGGAAAAGTAGGATTGATGTGTTCAAGTAGGGACGGGCTTTAGCCTGTCCCATGAATTTAATGAATTTAAGAATGGTACACCCTAAAGGGCGTACCTACTTCAAGAATGCCCGGACACTAACTGCTACCGGCGACCGACGACTTGGAAGAATTAAAATGACCGACAAAATCTACAATCTGAGCGAGTTCTACAAGGAAGAAGACACCCTCGTGGACAAAGAGCGGGCGAGGACGGTATTCTTCACTGTCGTGGTCTTCCATGTCCTTTTCATCGCAGGCCCGTTCCTGATATTCGCGCTCTGGGAGAAGTTCTATGACAAGAAACCGCTTCCTATGCAGGTGAACATCGTCCTCACTCAGGATATCAGCAAGCTGAAAGAACCCCCTGGAAAACCTCCCGAACAGCCGAAGGATGAACCAAAAAATACCAAGAAAGATGAACCCCAGACCGAGGAAGAGGCCATTCCGGAACCACCTGTCAAAATTCCTAAAAAACCTGTACCCGAACCTCCTGTCCCGCCTGAACCAAAGATCAAGATCCCTGCCGAAACCAAGACTAAGCCAGTGGTCAAACCCCCTGACAAGGAACCGCCGAAAGATCCTCCCAAGGAATGGAAACCTAAGAAACCGAGTGAAATTATCCCCTCATCCAAGGTTGTCAAAGGGAAGCCTCCGACACCCAGGATCAACGCGACCTCCTTGGCCGATAAACTTAAGAGTATCCAGAACCAGTGCAAGATCACAAGCACCAACACAGGAGTAGGACTGCCCGGCGGCGTCGGCACACCAAGTGCCGCAGGAAATGTGGCGGCAAGTTATTATGATCAGGTGACGGTCTTCCTGTACGACATGTGGCAGCAGCCTTCCAAGGCGGATGTCAAGAACCAGAAACCAACTGTCACTATCCATATTGCGATCGACTCCGCCGGAAATGTGAAATCGGCCAGGATCGTCAGGAAAAGCGGGATTCCTGCGATGGATGCATCGGTCGAGGAACTGCTCTCAAGGCTCAAGACTCTTCCCAGACCTCCGCAGGGGGCCGATGAATTCGATGCTCTCCTGGGAACCGACGACAATTAGAAATTTTCAGGATGAAAATTTCTCCCATCTCGAATAGATCGACATCGGCAGAAGTCTTCCCGAAGATTTCTCCTTCAATGCCAGCTCACCGAAACTCACTGTCCCGGCATTCTGTTTCATCGTGTCCTTTACAATGTTCCCGAGCATTATCGAAGAAGCTTCAAGATTGTACATGGTGAGAATAATGAAAAGCGGTTTGTCAGTCAGTACCTGCCTGCACAGATCCATGAATTCAGCAATCGACTCCTCGGCCTTCCAGATCTCCCCGTCGGGACCGCGTCCGAACGACGGCGGATCCAGCACGACGGCATCATATCTGCTTTCCCTGCGGATTTCGCGCCTTACAAACTTCACCGCGTCGTCTATGATCCACCTGACGGGCGCAGATTCCATCTTTGACAGCTCCTGGTTCTTCCTTGCCCAGGACACCGACGGCTTGGAGGCGTCCACATGCGTCACTCCCGAACCGCATGAAGCGGCTGCGAGAGTCGCAGCTCCGGTATATCCGAAAAGATTTAGCATCTTTACATCCTTCCTTCCGGACTCGGTTATCTTCTTGATTATCCAGTCCCAGTGGGGCGACTGTTCAGGAAATATCCCCACGTGCTTCGACATGTCTGTCAGACGCGACTGGAAAGTTATTTTCCCGTATTTCATCAGCCATTCGCGGGAGGGGTTGCGGTTCCCGATGGTCCATCTGCCGGAATCATCGTATGTGGCGTCGGCTTTTTTCCATTCGTCCTCGGAAAGGGACGGTTTCCACCAGGCCTTTGGTTCGCTTCTGACCAGGACATGGTTCCCGAATCGTTCCATCTTCCTCCGGTTCCCCGAATCAAGAAGTTCGTGCTCGGTCCAATTGGACGTGAGGATTTCTATGTTCATTTTTTCTTTTGCTCCGCAAAATAAAAATATTTTCGGATAATCTAGCTTCAATAAATATATTTGCTCTGAATTTTTGTAAAATTGATTTCAAGTTATAATTTTAGTTCCTGTAATTTTAAAGGAAGGAACTAAAATTATGTTCTTGGATGAAAACTATCTTCTCAAAGGCAAGACCTCCCGCGATCTCTACAAGAATGTGAAGGATCTGCCGATCGTCGACCCGCACAACCATGCTAACGTAAAGGAAATAGCGGATAACAAAAACTATCCCAATCCCTGGCAGCTTTTCGCCGCAACGGACCATTATGTCTGGGAAGTGCTCAGGAAAAGAAATGTCGAGGAGAAATTCCTCACAGGCGACGCCCCCCCGAAACAGAAATGGCTGAGGATGGCGTCTGTATTCCCGGAACTCGCCGGGAATCCCGTATACGAATGGATACACCTTGATCTCAAGAGATATCTCGGGATCGAAGAGATCCTCGGTCCCGGCACAGGGCTGGTAATCTGGGAGAAGGCATCCGAAGTGCTCGCGAAGAACGAAAAGAAACCCCAGGCCCTCCTCAATGAGATCGGCGTTGAAGTCATGTGTTCCACCGACGACCCTGTGGACCTCCTGGAAGACCACAAGAGGGTAAACAATTCCATGGGAAGAACCGTCCTGCGCCCGACATGGCGTCCCGACAAGGCCATGAACATCTTCTCTTCGAACTGGAAGCCTTACGTCGGAAGGCTGGAACAGAGATTCAGCATGAAGATAAAATCCGTCAAGGAACTCGTGACAGCCCTCCGCCTTTCACATCATTATTTCGCTGATAACGGATGCAAGGCGAGCGATCATGGCGTTGAAATCCCATACGCAGGCGACGCCAAGCTCGGAGATGCAGAAGCGGTCTTCAAGATCGCGATGTCCGGCAAGCAGCCGACATGCGAACAGTGCGGCGCCTTCATGAGCTACATGCTGGGTGAAATGGCCGAGATGGATTCTGAGAAGGGCTGGGTATTCCAGCTGCATATCGGAGCTGTCCGCGATGTCCGCAAATCCCTCTTCGAAGGCATCGGCCCGGATTCCGGCGGCGATGTCTCAAACCACAATCTCGACATCCATTCGCCTCTGAAAAAATTCCTCAACCGTTTCGACAACAGGCTCAAGATCACCCTCTACTGCCTTGAAGCCGGACACCAGGCCACCCTTGCAACATTGACCAGGGCGTTCGGAGCCAATGTCAATCTAGGTTCCGCGTGGTGGCTCTGTGATACCCCGGTCGGGATGAGACGACAGCTCGAATACATCGGAAGCGTAGATGTATTTGCGAACTTCGCAGGCATGGTCTCCGATTCCAGGAAACTCCTCTCATACGGCTCGAGATTCGAAATGTTCAGGAGGATCTTCTGCGATGTCATCGGTGAAATGGTCGACTACGGACAGATTCCCGTTCCTGTCGCCGGCAAGCTCACTGAAAGAGTCTGCTACTCCGGTCCGAAGGAATTTTATAACCTATAGAGGTAATTGTCTGAATGATTTGAATGCGGTGAAGTGAAAACCTTTTAAGGAAAGGTTCTTCCCTTCCCCGCACCCCAACCCTTTCCAAACCTGTTTGCTATTTCATCTGATTGCAGCAATCAGATGAAAAATAAAAGTTTTTGTAAAAGGAAGTGGGGTTTGGGGCGAGGGAAAGAAACTTTTTTCAAAAAGTTTTTGCTCTCGCCCCAGATTCCTGTAATTTTGACTGGGACAAAATCATGAATCTGAAGATTTCCTTCAATCCGGGGGATATTCCGCAGAAGCCTGGAGTCTACATTTTCCGGGACCGCTTCGGTGACGTCATCTATGTCGGCAAAGCGGTAAACTTACGGAAAAGGTTGTCGCAGTATTTCCAGAGATCCCGTTCCAGGATGGCCGATCCCAAGCTCCGTTCCCTGATAAACTCGATTGATTCCTGGGAGATCTCTCCAGTTAAAAACGAGTCTGAGTCACTCATCCTCGAATCGCGCCTGATAAAGGAATACGCACCGAAATACAATGTCCTCCTCCGCGACGACAAGAGGTTTTTCCTCATAAGGATAAATCCTGATGAGGAATATCCGAAAATAAGGCTGACAAGGATAAGACGAAATGACGGAAGCCGTTACTTCGGCCCTTTTCCGAAAGGGAACGTGAAGGAGACCGCGGATTTCCTGACAAGATATTTCGGCCTCCGCACCTGTCGTCCAGATGTCCCAGGCGAGCTGGACTACAGGCACTGCCTGTCGAGCAGGATCAGGGACTGCTGTTCGCCATGCAACGGGAAAGTTACCAGGGAAGGCTATAAGGAAAGAGTCGCGTCGCTGATGAAAGTGCTTGAAGGCGGCTGCGAGGAAGTCATCTGCGAACTTCGCGGCAGGATGGACAAGGCCGCCTCTGAAAAAAAGTACGAGACCGCCGCCAGATGGCGCGACATGATTACGAACATCGAAGGGATATTCGGAGAGAAAAGACGTAATTTCCGCTTTGCTTCAATCCCGTCAGAATCCGGCTCGGAATCGGTGAAGGATTTGCAGACGGCACTGGGGATTGACAGGGAACCGAAAATGATAGAGGCGTTCGACATATCGAACATCTCCGGACAGTTCGCAGTCGCGAGCATGGTATGCTTCCGCAATGGCCGTCCCGACAACAAGTCATACCGCCGCTTCAGGATCAGGGATGTGCACCAGAGCGATGATTTCGCCATGATGAACGAGGTTGTCAGGAGGCATTATTCAAGGAAGCTCGCGGAAAACAGGACTGATACCGACCTGATCATCGTCGACGGCGGCAAAGGCCAGCTCAGCGCCGCCTTGTCGGCTCTGGTTGCCTTGAAATATCCACCGACACCTATCCTCGGCCTGGCGAAAAGGAACGAGGAGATTTTCCTCCCGGAAAAAGCTGAGCCAATAGTCTTGGACCGAAGCCGGCCGGCTTTGAAGCTTCTGCAGGCGGTCAGGGATGAGGCTCACCGTTTTGCGATCTCGTATCACCGCGAGCTCCGAGAAAAACGTATAGAGGAATCAATTCTCGATGAGATTGAAGGAATTGGAGACAACAGGAAAATGCAGATCCTCAATGAATTCGGATCAATTGAAAATTTGAAGAAAGCCACTGCCGAGCAGATTGCAGAACGCATCCCGGGAATCGGACTCAAGCTCGCAGAACTGATAAAGGAGAAGATAGGCTAAAACCACGAACCATACCCTTCGACTGGCTCAGGGCAGGCGAACGACACGAAAAAGCCTAATGCCATTTTCTGAAACATTTAGCAGAGTTATCCTTGATAATAAGCCGCAATTATCCATATTACCCTTGATTTACAGCCATATAATTAATATTTACTGTTGAATTACAACCAAGGCAATAAGGTGGATCATGCTGAGGGCAATTGACATTGAACTGGAAAAATGGAAAAATTACCAGACTAGGAAACCTCTTTTGCTCAGGGGGGCAAGGCAGGTCGGGAAAACCTATTCCGCAAGAAATCTCGGGAAAAAATTCAAAAGTTTCGTGGAGGTGAATTTTGAAAAGAGGAAGGATGCCTGTTCCATATTTTCACGTGATTTCGACACAGGACGGATACTGAGGGAACTTTCAATCCTGACCGACAACAGGATAATTCCCGGGGAAACCCTGCTTTTCTTCGATGAGATACAGGAATGTCCTGAAGCTGTGAAATCTCTGCGCTATTTTTTTGAAGACAGTCCTGCTCTTCATGTGATTTCCGCAGGATCCCTCATTGAATTTTCAATTGAAAAGATTGGACTCCCGGTAGGCAGGATATCCATGCTGTACCTGTATCCTGTTTCATTCTCGGAATATCTGGCTTCTGTAGAGGGCGAAGAACTGATTGCAATGATGGCGGAAAGCTGTTCGTCTTTCCGGATAGGCGAGTCATTTCATGCAAGGCTTATGTCCCGTCTTGGTGAATACATGGCTATTGGCGGTATGCCGGAAGTCCTCGGCAAATGGATGGAAACGAAAGATTTCCAGGAATGCGTTAAAATACAGAACACGCTGATTGATACCTACCGGCAGGATTTCGAACGTTATGGGCGGAAGCACCAGATAAAATACATTGAAATGATCTTCAACAGGATACCTTCCTTCGCGGGAGAAAAATTCAAGTTTACTAAGATATCCGAGTGTCACCGCAAACGCGAGCTCGAACCTGCCTTGGAACTTCTTGAAAAGGCTGGGCTTGTGCACAGGATCCGGCACACGCATGCAAACGGGCTTCCCCTCGGAGCTGAAGCTGATTTTGAGAAGTATAAAGTCATCTTCCTGGATGTGGGGCTCTCCAATTCAATCATGAACATGAGCGCTAAGGGATGGATTCTGAATCCGCTTGAGGAATTTGTGAACAGAGGAGGGATGGCGGAGGCCTTTGTTGGACAGGAGCTGCTTGCATATTCAGACCCCAATGTCAGAGCCCAGTTGTTCTATTGGCATCGGGAAGCCCGTTCATCTAGTGCCGAAGTGGACTATATCGTCGCCCACGGCAATAAAGTAGTCCCTGTTGAAGTCAAGAGTGGCGCCACAGGTAGTTTGAAGAGCATGGTGGTTTTCCTGGATGAACATCCCAAATCCAAATTCGGTATCAGGTTCTTCTCCGGAACCCCGACAAAGGACAAAAACGTCTTCTCGTATCCATTATATGCGATAAAACGTGCGCTTGAATCATTGTAAAGGGCAGGTCTTTAATTTTACGAATGCGGCAGTATTCCGTTGTCCTGCCCTTCGTAGCCTTGGCGAAGAAGGGAGTACGTGTTTATCACAGGGCGTGTGATGGCGAAGCGTAATCACCACTTGAATACGAGCGCAGGCTTTGTTTGCGCACTCCCGCGGATTGCTGCGCAATCGTAATAGAACCAAAATGATGGAAAACTCCGCGAGATGAAATGTCCTCTTGTTGGAGCCCAAAATTTAGTTTGTCCTGTCTTGACTTTGCATTGTCCAAGGAATCTCCGCAGGCATTGTAACCATATTTATGCCTATATGTCCATTATTGCTGGACATACAGTGAAATAAGTAGACCCAAGTGAAAAGACACAGCCCTTGCGGTCTCAACCCATCTACGCAGAGAGAATCTACAGAGCGACAGGCTACGAACCAATGCTTGAAGATCTTTAATATGTTGGTAGTTAACGCATTTTTGCGTGTCTCCACAATTCTAGAAAACCACAGCCAGTAATGGCTTGACTACAAGCAAAGCAAAAAAATATTTCAGCCCTCAATCTTCCGCAAAATTGTCCAACGCAAAATTGTCATTCTATTCTAATGTCCATGGGCAAGATCGCCAGACTGGCACGGTTTTCACCTCTTGAATACGGGACACGCTGAAGCCGTGTACTCCAACGGGTTAAATTTCAGCAATAACTGTTTTAGTTATTCCATGCAATCAGTCCAGCTGTTTTTCGGGAGATTGTAATTCTATGATTTTCGTGTAATTCGTGTGTGCAGTTTATCCCGATTCTCGTAAAGATATCGGGATGGTTTATATTCCATTATCAACTAGTTTTAAGGAAGCGTTATGGAAGACAGCCATCTGAAAAATTTCTTTTTACCGAAGATGACGCCGAAGTACCTGATCAGGCTGGCGGTTGTCGCTGTACTGGCATATGTGATCTTCGGCTTTGTCTGCATTCCCATGAGGTTGAATGGAAGCAGTATGGAGCCCATGTACCATGACGGTGGGATAAATTTCTGCTGGACTCCGTCATACTGGTTTAAAAAGCCCATGCGCGGAGATGTCGTGATGGTGAGGCTTGCCGGGAAGAAGATAATGTTCCTGAAGAGGGTTGTAGCCCTCGAAGAAGAGACAATTGAATTCAAGGATGGAACACTTCTTGTCAACGGCAAGGAACTCAATGAACCTTATGTAAGATTCCCGTGCGAATGGAACCTTCCCCCTCGAAAAGTTGAAACTGGCAGTGTATATGTCATAGGTGACAACCGGGATATGAACATTGACAACCATGTTTTCGGCCAGACATCGGTAAAGAGGATCGTAGGAACGCCTCTCTGGTGAAAAGAGTAGGGCGGTTTTTAAACCGCCAACCGTCGGGATTAATCCCGACATACTTATTATGAAATTAAAACTAATAATATTTTTAATCTTATGTGTGGCTCTCTCCGCAGTTGCCGTCCTTTATCTCTTCCCCAGCGACAGGACGAAGATCAAGAAGCAGTTCGGGTCCCTTTCCAGCTTGGTCTCCAAGGAGAAGGGCGAGTCCGCCTTTACGATGGCCTACAAGGTCAATGCCATCGCAAACCTTTTTGCCGACAGCTGTTCGTTTGAATTCTCACAGCACTACATGACAGGCGACTACACGCCCGAGCAGATAACAAGCAATGCTGCAAAGGGAAGGGGGCAGTTCTCGAAGATCTCCCTGGATTTCTACGATGTAGTGCCGGACATCCAGAACGATGCTGCGGTCGTGGAGACAACCGTGAGATTCCACGGCGAGATCAAGGACTCCGTGAAGGTCGCAGAAGAAACCCGCGAGATCCAGTGCAAGCTGAAAAAGATAGAAGGCAAATGGAAGTTCACGAGTTTCAAAGTCGTGGAAGTCTTAAAGAAGTAGGGCGGTTTTTAAACCGCCAACCGTCGGGATTAATCCCGACATACTAAATACTTTCCGGCGCGTTTTCCGGTCATCATGCCTTCTTCATAGCTCAGCACTCCATTCACCCAAACCTTCATTATTCCTTTTGAGAGGCTGTGGGGTTCTGCGAAGTTCGCAGTGTCGGCCAGGGTGTCGGGATTCCAAAGCACGAGATCGGCGGCATATCCTGGCGCAAGAAGTCCTCTGTCATAGAAATTGAAGATCTGGGCAGGCAGGGAAGTCATCTTGGATATTATTTTTTCAAGAAGCATTGCCGGTTTAAGGTAGTTTATGAATCTTGGCATGGAGCCGAATCCCCTGGGATGGCTTCTGCCAAGGGAATAATCAAGAGGCCTTGAGGTCTCGTCAGAACCGCAGGAGACAAAATCCTGTGAAATGATCTTCTTCAGATTCTCCTCGCACATTCCTGCTGATGCCGCAGTTGCTCCGGTAGTGTCTTCGCGCAGTATCTTCGAACACAATTCCGCCGGATCCATCCCGATCTCCTTCCCGTAGTCGGAAAACGTTTTTCCAAAACCTGGTTTTGCGAAGTTCGCAGAAGTGCTGATTAATCGAAGAGTTTTCCAGCGTTCCTCCGGCAGTAATTTCAAGTCAGATAAGAATTTCCTGAAGTTCCTGCCTTCCTTCAGGAAATTCTTGAGCTTGATGTCGTCCATCTTATTGTACGGTGAGGGAAGGAAGGCGCTTAGCTGGGTCATTGACTCGATATAGGGATACCTGTCGGCGGTTACATGGAGACCTTTTTCCTGAGCCTGCGAAATCCGCAGGAATGTGTCGTCGATCTTGTGCCAGTTGTCATTTCCGGCCGTCTTGAGATGGCTGACATGGATTTTCCTGTTTCCAGCCTCGATCGAGGCTGAAATTGTCTCGTCCAGGGATTCGAGCAGGAAATCACCTTCGCTTCTCAGGTGGGTGGTATATGGCTTTGAAGAACTGGACAAGGCTTTGAGAAGTCCGACGACTTCCCGCCTGTCCGCGAATTTTCCGGGGATGTAGAGGAAGCCGGTGGAGAATCCGACGGCTCCGTTTTCCAGTGAGTCACGGAGATATTCGGACATCTCGGAGACTTGTCCGTCTGTTGCGACAGCTTCGTCATATCCCATGACCGCGGCCCGTAGCGTATTGTGTCCGCACAGGGATGAAATATTGACTGCAGGCTTTATCCTGTCCATTTCTTCAGCGTAGTCGTCGACGTTCCTCCAGTTTATTTTGACATTGTACTGCTTGTAGAGTTCCTGCAGGTGTTCCCTATTCCTGTCGGTTACCGGAAAAACGGAAAGGCCGCAGTTGCCCGATATTTCGGTTGTTATTCCCTGGGAGATCTTGCCTGGCGCCTCAGGAGCGGCGAAAAGGGAGATGTCGGAATGTCCATGTGCGTCGATGAACCCTGGGGAGAGGACAAGTCCTTTTGCATCTATGGTTTCGAATCCTGTTACCGGTAGACTTTTCCCGACGGCGGTGATTTTTCCATTTTCCACGGATAAGTCTCCGCCGGTTGCACTCCTGCCGGAACCGTCCATTATCATGGCGTTCTTTATGACAAAGCGAGTATTCATGGCATTAATAAATGGTTATGAATGGAAATTCCAAATCTCAAACTCCGAAATCCGGATATATTTTCAAAGTCCAATTAGGAATATTCCTAACTTGTTATAAAATTATCCGCTAACAAAAGGAGAAATTTATTCATGGAAGTCATTATACGTCCTGACAAGGAAAAGGCGATGGAGCTCGTTGCGAAGCTCATTATAAATGCCGTGCGCGAAAAACCGTCGCTGGTCCTGGGGCTTGCCACTGGAAACACGATGGAGCCTCTATATGCGAAGATCGCGGAAATACATAAGAGGGAGAAGGTGGATTTTTCACTCTGCAGGACTTTCAACCTTGATGAATACGTCGGATTGAAGGCGGAACACAGGAATTCATACCGCCACTACATGAACGAACATTTTTTCAATAAGATAAACATTGATCTGCGGAATACGCATCTGCCTTCCGGCACGGCGAAGGATCTCGACAGGGAATGCGAGAAGTATGAACAGAAGATGAAGGAATGCGGTGGAATAGATTTCCAGCTGCTCGGAATCGGCAAGTCAGGGCACATTGGATTCAACGAGCCTCTTTCGGCATTTTTCTCGAGGACGCGCGTGAAGGCGCTGACTCCTACGACGATTGCGCAGAACTCCCCTCTGTTCGACAGGCCCGAGGACATGCCGAAACGGGCGATCACTATGGGCGTGGGGACAATACTCGAGGCAAAGAGGATCGTAACGCTTGTAGTTGGAAGTTCAAAGGCGGAAATCCTGGCAAAGGCCGTTGAAGGTCCGGTGACTTCAATGGTCTCGGCTTCTGCGCTCCAGCTCCATTCGAAATGCGTCGTCATAGCCGATGAGAAGGCGGCCGCCAACCTACAGGGCAGGGATTATTACAGATGGATATTTAATAATGAGCCGGAGTGGGATGAATTCCGCTAGCTGCCCTGCGGGTTGTCTTGGCAGTAAATCCATGTTATGGATATAACGTTCATGGCGGATGGATAAAACATTCATGATATTGCTATTTTTCCCTAAGTAAATAATTTCCCCTCTGAAACAATCGTGATTTTATAATAAGTAACAGGAGGGAAATTATATGCAGACGCCTTTCTATGGCCATGTGAGACAGTACGAGAAGATCAAGAAGGAAATCGATGCGAACATGAATGAGGTCCTGATGAGCGGACAGTATGTCCTAGGACCGATGCTCAAGAGATTCGAAGGCGAGCTTGTCAAATATTTCGGAACCAAGCACGCGATCGGGGTTGGAAACGGAACGGATGCCATCTGGCTTGCTCTCATGGCGATGGACATAGGCCCCGGCGATGAGGTCATTACCCATCCCAACACCTTTTTCGCGACGGCTGAAGCCGCATGGATTGCCGGATGCAAGGTTGTTTTCGTAGACTGCGACGAGAAGACGCGCTGCATAGATCCTGCAAAGATCGAAGCCGCAATAACTCCGAAGACAAAGGCGATCATCCCCGTACATCTCTACGGACAGTGTGCAGACATGCCTGCGATTTCGAAGATCGCAAAGAAGCACAACCTGAAGGTCATTGAAGACAATGCCCAGGGCATTGACGGACGCGGCGACACCTTCAGGCAGGGCGAGCTTTCCGATGCAGTTGCGACAAGCTTCATCATCCAGAAGAACCTCGGATGTTTCGGCGACGGCGGAGCGCTCTTCACCAACGACGACAAGATCAACGAGAGGGTACGCAAGCTCCGCAGCCATGGTTCCGTCAAGCGCGACCATCATTCATATGGATTCAACAGCCGCCTCGACGATCTCCAGGCGGGCGTTCTCAGCGCCAAGCTGAAGCACATCACGGAATGGACCGACATCAGGATCAAGCTTGCTGAACAGTATACAAAGGGTCTCAATGGAGTGAAGGCCATGACTCTCCCCTACGCGAAACCCGGATACCGCCATGTGTTCCATCTCTATGTCGTTGAGACAAATGATGCGAACAAGCGCGATGATCTTGTGAATTTCCTCGTCGCCAACGGTGTTGATGCCAAGACACATTATTCCATCGCCATCCACAAGCAGGAAGGTTTCCCATGGGGCAAGGAATACAAGATAGTCGGTTCGATTGCGAACGCGGAGAAGAATGCGGCATCATGCGTTTCTCTGCCGATGTTCCCTGAGCTGACTGTTGAGGAAGTCGACTATTCCATCAAGAAGGTTCTTGAGTGGGACAGGAAGAACTCGTAAGATTGGAACTGTGAATTTCGCAAATGAAAAATTAAGAACAGCCCTTGCGGGCTTAACTACTAACGAACTCAAGGGAATTTGTTTGTGGTTAATGTCGCAAGACATGTTCTTGTATGGAGAATAATTCCATGAACAAGTTCAAAGTGATGATAGTCGGAATGGGCAAGAGAGGCAAGCACCATGCGACTGCCTTCAACGCGAATCCTAATTTCCAAGTCACAGGAATATGCGATATCGATGCTGAAAAACTCAAGGCTGCGGCGCCTTCCCTCGGAAATCCTGTTGTTGGCACAGATGCCGCCAGGATGGCGAAGGAGATCAAACCCGACCTCTTCTGCTTCTGCACTATGCCGCATATCAGGACGGAAATGCTTAAGATCGCGGTTGACTGCGGAGCGAAAATGGTGGCTTTTGAAAAACCCGTGGCGCTGGGCATGAAAGAAGCTCTGGTACTCAAATCCCTTGTCGAGAAAAGCGGAATCAAGGCGGTTGTAAGCCACCAGCACCGCTATGGAGTCCATTACAGGAAAGTCAAGGAAATAGCCGCCAGCGGTGAACTCGGCAGGATTGAGATGATCTATGCCGGAGCCACGGGCTGGATGACCCATATGATGAGCCATATGGTTGACTACATGCGGTGGTACAATGGAAATGCCGAAGCAGAGTGGGTCATAGGCCAGGCCTCCGGGAAGTCGAAGCTTTCCGACAACCATCCATCCCCTGACTACATAGAGGGAATCATACAGTTCGCCAACGGCGTACGTGGAATAGTTGAATGCGGGGCAGGGGCTCCAGACCAGCCGGAAGTTGCCAAGTGGTGGGGCAAGAACCGCATCTGTGTCCAGGGCACGGAAGGATTCGCCGAAGTCCTCACGAACGGTGGATGGAGGGCTGTGACGTCCAAGGGCGTCCAAAAGGGTGAAGGTGCCATGAACTACGATCTTGACATGCCTCCGTACATCCAGGAGATGGCCGACTGGCTGATCAGCGGAAAAATACACCAGAACAGCTTTGACAACGCATTCAAGGGATGTGAGATCGTCAATGGCATAATACGTTCAGCTCTCTACGGCGGACAGGTCAGGCTGCCTCTCGCCGACGGACCGGACGAGATAGAGGAACTAAAGTCGAAACTTCCTGAGAGGAAGGCGATCGCGAATTTATCCAACAAGGCCGAGTTCCCAGGCTGTGAATGAGGGCCTGCCGGGTCTAGTCCAGTAAAAAGGACATCCTGGATTCGGGGCTCATCCTTTTCCATCCCGTATTACTGATAATCCCATAATTATATTGACATCTTGGTAGGGATGGCTCGCCGAGCCGTCCGCGGCGCTCTCGGCGAGAGCTCCCTGCCTTTTTTGTAAATACTATTTCGAGACTATTAGTAAGTGGGCAGCTTTGCCATGGCGCTTTTACCCGGTTAATGATACTGGAATTGCACCAATACTTGTAATAAGTTAAGGCATGGACAGTTCGATCGTAAACAACGTGGTTGTCAAGAACGGTGGTTGCAGCGTGCATAAGATGCCTGACGGCAGGCAGGATGTACACGAGAAATACGGGCTGTGGATCTTCAGGTTCGGGCGGGATGGCGTCTCCCCTCCGCAGGAACCCCCGAACGAGCCGAGGTATTTTGAATTCTACTGCATCTCCCACCTTATAAGGGGACGTGGCTGGTACTGGACGGAAGGCAGGCCTGTCGAGATATTTGAAGAGGGGACGGCTGTACTGGCAAGTCCGCATTTCATCCACCGCTACAGCGGATATCTTACGGAGTACGTGGAGGATACAATCTGCTTTACAGGGCCTGTTGCTGATTTTCTCTTCAGGACAGGGGTTTTCAAGAATGGGACAGTTCCCATTGGCAGGGCGCGCAGGCTCCTGCCAATAATAGAGAGAACTTCCGATCCGTCAAGGGATTCCCAGATTCAGGCGAACATCGGCCTGCAGAACCTCCTTGTCGAACTGTATCTGAAGCGCAGGAAACACAGTGACAGCGAAAAGAACCCATACCTCAGCGATCTCATCGAAGAGATCAAGGTGTCCAGGGACAGGTGGTGGACGGTGTCGGAGATGGCCGATTTCTGCGGACTGAGCAAGGAGCAGTTCCGCCGTGTGTTCCAGGCGAGTATAGGCGCCAGCCCGAAGAACTATGTCGACAGGCTGAAGATAATGAAAGCCGCAGAGATGCTTTCCTGTTCGTCTGAGAGGATTTCGGATGTCGCAAAGCAGTTCGGATATTCGGATCCGTTGCATTTCAGCAGGCGTTTCAGGCAGATTATTGGACTTTCCCCCGAAAAATACCGCTTGGAGATGAGGAGATAAATTCTGCTCCAGCAGAATTTATTTCCAGATGCGGGTGTTAAGATTCAGTTCCTCGATGATCCTCCCTGCGAGTGCAAGATTCTCGAAGTACTCCCGGATCAGATCGAGCCTGTCGTTGGAACACAGGATGCTGGGTTCGAAAAGATCCTTTCCGACTGATATGGCGACATAGACCTTTGAATTCCTGAACGAAAGATAGATAGTGTTGTTGAGTCTTGACCGGAACTCCACAAGCCTCTGCATGAGCCCGGGTGTAAGAATATATCTCGCCGTTATCTGGTCGTCGCCGTAGACTACGAAAAGCTTTTCAAATTCGGGATCCTCCAGCTTTATCAGCTTGCCGTTCCTGGTCAGGTTCCATGACTGGAAGATCTTGCCGAGGAACCCGAACGTCTTTTCCGCCAGATCCGGGAGTACTACTGTCGTTCCGGAAAAATTCTTGTTGAAGTCCGCTATGAAGAAAAGACCCCTGAATATGGTATGCCAATGTGTCTGCCTGTGTCCTTTGCTGTCCCTGGTCTCGGTCTTGTACTCCGAGTGGACCTCCGAAAACTCAATGAATGTCTCGCCTATCTTTCCGGAGACATAGTCCTCGCACTTGTACCTGTCCGGATTCGTGAGGAATATCTGGCTGTCCATGTATGTGCCCTGTCCGACACCCAGCTCAGGCCTATATCCGAGATTGGGGTCGATGAACTTCACTACTTCCCCGACGATCCTGGTCTTGAACTCCGATCTGAACGCCTTGGATTCACCGTTTACGAATATTAAATACAGTATGATGCCAAGCACAAGAACTATGATGCATGCGATTATCACGGCAACCGGATTTTTCAGCGCGAGCGCCAGCAGGAAAGAGACAAGGAGAACTGAGACGGAACCGAAGATTATGGCATATATCCTGACGGCGATCCGCTTTCTCTTCTCCTCGAGTTCGCGCATGCTCGCGGAAAGTGAGCTTGCATAGAAGCCTTTAAGATCTTCAAGTGTTTTCATATGGTTGCCTTCACCGGCTGTTTTTCATTGTCGGATATCTGGAACAGGTTCTTCTTCTGGAATCCGAACATGGACGCGAATATGTTTGTCGGGAACATCTCGCATGAATTGTTGAAATCCGTCACGGCCGCGTTGTATGCCCTGCGTGCGGCGGCGATCTGCTCCTCCATCTCCGTGAGGTTCTTCTGCAGGTTGAGGAACTGCCCGTCGGCCTTCAGGGCGGGATAATTCTCCGCGATGGCGAATATCCTGCCGAGTGCGGATTTCATCTCGCCGTCGAGATTTACCTTCTCGTTGGCGCTGGTCCCTTCCGAAATCGCCTTAGCCCTTATCCCGGCGACTTTTTCAAAAGTCTCCTTCTCATGTCTGGCATATCCCTTCACGGTCTCGACGAGGTTGGGAATGAGATCGTAGCGCCTCTTGAGCATGACATCGATGGTGGAGAAGACGTTGTCAGCCTGGTTCCGCCTGTAGACAAGGAGGTTGTAGATGACGGCCACGACGATTAATACGGCTGTAATCGGACAGGAAAACATGGCAAGCATGGCGAATAATGACGATTCCATATCAAATCCTTTTGGCTATTGGAAATTCCTTGTTCATTAGTTTCCTGAGGCAATTTCAAAATTGCCGAATTCAAGGTAGGGATGGCTCTCAGAGCCGTCCGTATTGAGGCGGCGGTTTCGGAGAAACCGCCCTGCCTGAGGCAATTTTGAAATCAGCTCTCTTAAGATAATCAGACTTCGCCCTTCTCCATTGCGTATATCGCGGCTCCGACCGGGACTGCGTCGTCGCCGAGGACGGACAATTTGAGTTTGATGTCGTCAGGCGACAGAGCAAAGAGGTTTTCCGTGAAACCCTTCCTGATGTAGGGCATCACCGATTTCTGGAACGCCTCGACGACGCCTCCTCCGAAGACAATGCATTCCGGCGCGATGATGGAGGCCTGGTTGGCGGCGGCCAGGCCGAGGAAGTAAAATCCCTTTTCAATTACCTTTTGCGTCATCTTGTCTTTTGCTTTGAAGCATTTTAGAAGGACGCTGCTTTTTATGCCCTTGAAATTGTTGTCGGTATATTCGCTGATAAGGCTTTTCCCGCCTTCCTCCACGATGAGCCTGTGGAACTGCCTGCAGAACGCGGTCTTGCTGCAGTAGGCCTCGATGCATCCGAGCTTGCCGCAGCCGCACTTCCTGCCCCTGTATTCGATGATCTCATGTCCGAGTTCGCCGGCAGATCCCCGGACGCCGGTATGCAGCTTTCCGTTGATGATGATGCCGCCTCCAAGTCCCGTCCCGACGAAATATCCGACTACGGTGCCGTACCCTTTGGCAGCTCCGGCGCGGAATTCGGCGAGAGTGCCGCAATTGACATCGTTCTCGAGGAAAATTTTCTTCCTGAATATCTGCTGGAATCTTTTCCTCAGCGGTTGGTTGATCCATCCGAGCGCTGGAGAATGCAGTGCGTCGCCTGTGTCAGGATCTATCGCGGATGGGACGGCTATCCCGATGCTTTCCACGTCCTTCCATGAGAGTCCGGCTTCCTTGAGGGCCTCTTCCGAAGCCTCCTTCATCCTGCGTCCGGTCCCGTCTATTCCAAGTTCCGACTTGGTCTTGCATTTTGATCTCGCGAGGACCTTCAGTTTCGGTGACACGACTATCGCCAGGATTTTTGTCCCTCCAAGATCTATTCCAACAGTATGTTTTCCAGGCATTTCTATTTGATCCCCTTTATAAAGTTGTGGAGTTCATTCAATTTTTTCTCAGTGTTCATTTCCTTGAGAAAAAAACTTGCCTCTCCATTCTGATTTTTCAAATCCGGACCCAGTGTGACGACATTTTCTTTCACGCTAAGAAATTTATATCCTGATTCGGCAAGTGAAAGCCTGATTCTGTAAACTTTGATCATATTCCTGGCGCAAGCAGGAAGCTTCCCATATCTGTCCTCTATCTCCGAGACTTTCTGATCAAGTTCTTCCTGGCTTGCCGTCTTGCTCAATTGCCGGTAGGCGTCGATCCTCAGCTTGTCGGAGGGGATATATTCAGGAGGCAGTGCGGCGGAGAGCCTTCCTTTTCCGGAAGCTTCATGCGTGAAGTCGATGAAGTCGATGAATACATCCGTCTGGGGGATGAATTTCACCGGTTTCCCTTTCAGCTCCGCGACAGCCGATTTGAGGAAGGCGCAGTAGAGATCAAATCCGATCCTGTTGATATGCCCGCTCTGTTCCGCTCCAAGGATGTTTCCAGCGCCCCTGATCTCGAGATCCCTCAGTGCCAGCTTGAACCCGGCCCCGAGATGCGTGTAGCGCCTGATCGCGCTTATCCTTTCGCGCACGGTCCCGTCGAGTATCGTGTGCGGAGGAAGCAGAAGATATGCGTAGGCCTGACGCGTCCATCTGCCGACCCTTCCCCTGAGCTGGTAAAGATCCGCCAGCCCGAAACGATCCGCCCGTTCAATGATTATCGTGTTTGCGTTCGGAATGTCCAGACCTGATTCGATGATGGTGGTGCTTACAAGGACATCTGTTTTCCCATCGAGGAAATCCATCATCACCTTTTCGAGTTCATGTTCCGGCATCCTTCCGTGCCCGATTGCGAAGTTCGCAGACGGGACCATCTCCTTGAGTCTCTTGCAGGTTTTCTCGATCGAGCTTATCCTGTTGTGCAGGTAGAAGACCTGCCCGCCCCTCTGGATCTCGTTGGAGATCGCCTCGCGGACGTGTTTCTCGTCGAATTTGCAGACGATCGTCTGGACAGGAAGACGGAGCCCGGGAGGAGTCATGATCGTGCTGAGATCGCGGATCCCTGTCATCGCCATGTAGAGGGTCCTCGGTATCGGGGTTGCGGTCATCGTGAGTATGTCGACGGTCGCCCTGAGGTGCTTGAGGCGTTCCTTGTGTTCGACTCCGAACCGCTGTTCCTCGTCGACGATAATCAGACCGAGATTCTTGAAGATGATATCCTTCTGGATGAGGCGGTGGGTTCCTATTATGATGTCGACCTTGCCTTCGGACAGGTCCTGGAGGATTTTTTTCTGTTCTCCTGCGGTCCTGAAGCGGCTGATCATCTCGATGATGAACGGGAATTCAGCGAAACGTTCTGAAAAGGTGTATAGGTGCTGCTGGGCCAGAACGGTTGTCGGTACGAGGATCGCGACCTGTTTTCCGGAGTTCACGGCCTTGAACGCGGCGCGCATTGCGACTTCTGTCTTTCCATAACCGACGTCTCCGCACAGCAGCCGGTCCATCGGTACGGGCGAACACATGTCCTTCTTTATCTCATCGGTGGACCGCCTCTGGTCGGGAGTTTCCGGGAACCTGAACAGCTCCTCGAAGGTGTGCTGGTCGGGATCATCCTTTGGAAAGGCGAATCCCGGATTATGGGTCCGCATCGCCTGGATCCTTATCATGTCGATTGCCAGACCCCGCACAGATCTTATCGCCTGGATTTTTGATTTAGTCCATTTCCTGCTTCCGATCCTGCTCAATACTGGCATCGCCCTTCCGGCGCCTGTGTACCGCGAAACCATGTCGGCATGCCACAAAGGTACTGAAACGGTGACATCGTCCGCGAACTCAATCTGAAGCATCTCCTGGGAAACGCCTTTTTCGGTGACGGTCTTCAACCCCTTGAACAGCCCGATTCCATAGCCTGTGTGTACCACATGGTCCCCTTCTTCAATGTCGGCGAGGGTGGGCATTCCCTTGGACTTCAGGGATTCCTTCAGTTTCTTTATGGGCGCGAAATTCGCAAATCTCTGATGGGGCATCAGGAAGAGCTCGCGCTCGGTGAGGACTGCGAGTTTCGCACTCGGCAAAACGAATCCCGACGTTATCTCCGAGATGTCGATTTCGACGGAATCCTTTTTTATGCCATTCTCCCTGCACCAGGAGATTATGCGTTCATGTCCGCTCTCGCCTGAACCGAGGAGGGCGACCTTGAATCCCTCCTCCTGCCATGACCTGATCTGGCCGGCAGTAAGCTTCTTCATCAGGTTGCCGAATACGCTTTCAGTTTCGCCTGAGACTGTCTTTCTTATTTCCAGTACAGGTGAGATGCAGTCGCAGTCGGAACCGTCTTCCGACGATGAAGAGTCAGCAGGATCAAGGAGGCTTACGGTGTTTTCGCTGGATTTTTCCAATATCCCGGTGAAATTCTCCAGGGACGAATCCTTGCCGAACCTCTGCAGATGAGTGATGCATTCGCCGGGATTGACTACGACCAGGTTCGTCTTCCTGTCCTTGAAATAGCTTATAAGGGAGGAACTTGTCTTTTCAGATACGAAGGCGTTCCTGGGGATGATGGTGTACTCTCCGACATTCTGGACGGTGAGCTGGCTTTCCGTTGAGAACGTCCTTATGGAATTCACTTCGTCGCCCCAGAACTCGATTCTGGCCGGATTTGCGCTGCCCGGGGAAAAAACATCGATTATTCCGCCCCTTCTCGCGAATTCGCCCGGGGTATTCACTTCTATTTCATCATCATAGTCAAGCTCCACGAGCTTTGTTATGAGCTCCTTGAGGTTTACATGCATGCCCTGCGCCAGCCTGATCGTGTTTTCCCCTAGGGAATCTACGGCAGGCACGGGGCTGGTGAACGAAATTGAGCTGGCGATGAAGAGTTTTCCCTGTCCAGAGGCCGCCATGTAAAGCGCTTTCACCCGCTGGAACTCGTTTTCAGGCATGAACCTTTCGCCTTCCTCGGTTTCAGGAACCAGTACAGGATCAAGGCTTTTTCCGCACAGATCCCCCCAGACACTTAAGCATGAGGAGATATTCTCAGCAATGCTGAGCCTGGGAACTATTATTATTGAGGGTTCATGGCTCTCATGCAGGGAACGTATCAATACCGGGAAAACAGTATCCGTATCCACGTTCAGGAACTTGTTTCCCGGAGGGGGTCCCTGGGCAATCCAGTCATTTAGTAATTTTTTCCAGACAAAGCACTTCATATTTTGACATTTTTCATATATAATGTATTGTATAGCCTTTTTGGGTAAATTTCAGCTTCCAAAGCCGAGTTTGCCTAATTATATAAAAACTGGAAGAATAACATAATTTGCAGGTATTATGAAAGCCAAAAAAAGCAAGAAGATAATAAAGAAATCATCAAAGCCCGAAGCAGCGAAGAAGCCCGTGGGGAAGATAGTTCCAGCCTCGAAAGCTGTGAAGCCTGCCAAGCCTGCTCCTAAAAAAGCCGTGGCGGTGAAAAAAGCCGCTAAAAAGCCGGCGTTGGCTAAAATAGCGAAGAAAGTCCAAATGCCCGTCAAGAAAATCTCGAAGCTGGCAGTTCCGGCCAAGCCTGCAAAAAAGGCTGAAAAGAAACCTGCAAAGCCTGTAAAGCAAGAAATTTCAAAAAAACTTTCAGAGAAGGCCTCCAGTGCCGTCAAACCTGCAAATGTCAAGGAAGCGAAGAAGCCTGTTGCCACGAAAAAAGATGAAAAGGCTGCCTTGAATCTTTCAAAGAAGGAAATCGCCCCGTCCTCCAAAAAGGAGAAGTTCATCCAGAAGCCCAAGGAAATCGAGGAAATTGATTTTCCCGAGGATATCGATGAGGAAGCCGCACCTGTGAAGAGAAAAGTCGGAAGGCCAAGAAAGTCCGACGCAGAAAAATCAAAGGATGGCGCCGACGCCAAGGCCAAGAAGAGCGAAACTGCAACCGACGATTCAGCCTCACTTTCAAAGAACGACACAATGAAAGTGTACATGCAGGACATCGGACAGATCTCACTTGTCACAAAGGACGAGGAAGTCGAACTTGCCGCCAAGATCCATGGCAACGATCCGAAACTCAGGGAAGAAGCCCGCGCCACCCTTATCAAGGCGAACCTGCGTCTCGTTGTCAAGATAGCCCATGATTTCAAGGGACTCGGACTTCCGCTCCTCGACCTCATCTCCGAAGGAAACATCGGCCTGATGAGGGCCGTCGAGAAATTCGATCCGGCCAAGGGTGCAAAGTTCAGTTCGTACGCCGCATGGTGGATAAAGCAGTCGATGCGCCGCGCACTGGCAAACCAGAGCAAGACCATACGTATCCCCGTCCAGTCGGCCGGAAAGATCAACAAGATCAAATCAGCGCGCCTCAAGCTCACTGAAAAGCTCGGACGCGAACCCACTGATGCGGAAATCGCAAGTTTCCTCGAGTTCAGCGAGCGCACAGTCGCCGGACTCAGGCTCGCGGATCTCAGGACCTTCTCATTGCACGATCCCATCCAGCAGGGCGAGGACGGCGAATTCCAGGATATCATCCCTGACAGGGGAGCTTCAATCCCCGACAGAATTCTTGGGGACCTCGAATCGGTCGGCCGCCTGACAAATCTCATGGAAAGCCTCGACGAGAGGGAGAAGATGATCCTCAAGATGAGGTTCGGACTCGACGGCAACAAGCCCCGGACTCTTGAAGAGGTAAGCCAGGAAATCGGCAGGACCAGGGAACGCGTCAGACAGATACAGAACCAGGCCCTGACCAAGCTCAAGTCCATGCTGATCGACGAATCAGGATTCGTGTACGAATAATTTTTTCCTTCCGGAAAAAATTATATATGAAGATTTAAGAACATAAGAATTTAAAAACTACCCATAGCAATATTGAAGGGGGTGAAGAACAAGATGATAGAAGTAAGAATGAAGAAAGGCGAACAGATTGACCGCGCGCTCCGCAGGCTCAAGAAGAAGCTTGACAAGGAAGGCGTGCTCAAGGAGATCCGCAACCGTCGTCATTATGAGAAGCCCAGCGAGAAGAGACGTCGCGCGGAACGCCGCCCCAAGATGAGCAGCTACACAACTAGCAGCAGTGGTTTCAGCGGTGGAAGTAGCGGTGGTGGCTACAGCAGCAGGGACTAAACTTCTGCTTGATGATAGAATTCAAAACCCCGGCCTCAAAAACCGGGGTTTTTTATTTCCTGGCGATAAATTCGAACAAGGTTTAATCTTAAAGGAATGATTCAGGCTGAATGCGGTGTATATTACTGGATTAGAAACATGATTATTATTTAAGGCATTATAAATGAATACACCTGTGGACAAGGCGAAGAATATCCTGGTTGTCTCTTCCGAGGCGGGGGGAGCCCATATTCTGTCGTCCATGATAAAAGCAAAATCAAACAAGAACTATTTTTTCTGTCTTGAAGGCGAAGCCGTGAATGTTTTCGAGGCTAAACTCCGGAAAATGGACAGTGTCCCGCTGGATTTCATAAACAGCAACAGGAGAAGCATTGATCTTGTCCTGACAGGCACCAGCTTCATGTCGGACCATGAGAGGAAGGCCATTGTACTGGCGAAGAAGAACAAGGTGAAGTCGGCATCTGTTCTTGATCACTGGATCGGCTACCGGCAGCGCTTCCTGCCAAGGGAGATGTGGAAGAACATGCCCGTCACATGGATGAATTATCTTCCTGATGCCGTATGGGTTACCGACAGATCCGCCTTTGACATCGTCCAGAAGGAGAAATTCCCCATGAACAGGATCTTCAGGACGAACAACCAATATTTCGATGACATAGCATTGACGTTTGAAAATGAGGCTAGAAGAAAGCTGAGGCCTGAAGCACAGCCCAGGAATGATATCAAGATCCTCTACATCAGCGAGCCGGTTCCTGAGGAGTCGAGACTGATGCATACGGAATCCAAGTTCCGTGGCTTTACCGAAACTGATGTCGTGAAGGAGATCGTCCGCTTCCTAGTGACCAACTTCAAGCTGAATAATGTGAAATTCAGGTTCCGTCTGAGTCCGGACGAGTCTCAGGACAAATACGACAGTCTCATCTCCGGCATGTCCCAGATTGAGAAGTCCACATCGAGGACGCTGCTCGAGGATCTGCTCTGGGCGAACACGGTTCTTGGAGTCGAACACTCCGACCTGGTGGTGTCTCTGGCCGCAGGGAAGATTGTTTTAATCTATCAGCCTGAGACGGCTCTCCAGAACAGCTGCATCCCCCACAGGTCGATAATCCGGGTAAAGACCCTGAATGCGGAATTGGCTGAAAAACTGGATTCAATCGTTAATCCGCCACTTGAGCCGCCGCCTGAAGAGCTTCCTGAACCTAGAATTCCCTATCAGAAGAAGGATATCAGAAGATAGATTTATAGAATATGCCTAAGTACCGCATACTTGTGACTGGTTCCGCAGGAGCTATTGGAAAGGCCGTTGCTCCCGCGCTTGTTGCCGCAGGCCATTATGTCAGGGGATTTGATCTCAAGCAATCTCCGAACCTCGAGGACTTCCATATTGGTTCCCTTGCCGACATGCAGGCCGTTGACAAGGCGATGGATTCGATGGATACCCTGGTACATCTTGGAGCGGAAGCAAACGACTGTGATTTCATGACCCGGCTTCTTCCCTCTAACATAGTCGGAGTCTATAATGTCATGGATTCAGCAAAACGCCACAAGCTCCGCCGCGTGATACTTGCCTCGTCGATGCAGGTCTTCAACGGGTTCTGGAGGACCAGGGAATTTCCTATGAAGGTGGAATATGGTACTGCGCCAACCAACCATTATTCTGTCGCGAAAGTCTTTGCCGAATCAATCGGGCAGATGTATTCCTTGAAATTTGGGCTTTCAGTCATCGCCGTGCGAATCGGATGGTTTACGCGAGGGCCGAAAGAGGGCAGGGAAATGGCTGATAATGAAGGTTCCAGCAATTGTTTCCTCAGCCACGATGATGCCGGCAGATTCTTTCTTAAGGCTGTTGAAGCTGAAGGAATAAAGTACAGCATCCTCATCGCGGCGTCGCGCTGGAAGACAAAGCAGAATTTCGATCTCGGACCAGCCAGGGAAATCATAGGCTACGAGCCTCAGGATACCTTCCCTGAAGGTCTGCCGTTCAAGGTGGAGTAAAGCAGGCATTCTTGCCTGCTTCGACTGCAGACAGGAATGTCTGCGTTACTTAAAAGTGCCGATTCTCCGATTCGCCCAGACGCCGATTCAATTTATTACGACAGTCTTCCCGTGTTCCATCAGCATTGTCTTCAAAGATGGATATTTGACTTTCATGTAGCTGGTGAAAAGTTCCGGGTCAACCGAATTCCCCTTGAACATGTCGTAGTGGGCGGGGATTGTCAGTGACGGCTTGATGGACCCTGCGAGATCCGCAGCTTCCTGGTAGGTCATGTTGCCTATACAGTTTCTGGAATAGCGCTCAGCATCCCTGCCGTTGATCGGAAGTATTGCGATATCGATTTTCCATTTGCGGAGCTTTGCATGGATCCCCTCATAGATGCAGCAGTCGCCGGAGTGATATAGGGTCACTCCATTGCCCTGGAAAATGTAACCGAGATACGGATAGAAACCTGTCTTTTCATCACAGTCGAGAAGCTCATGTGCGGCAGGTATCGCGGAAATGGAGACATCTCCGATCTTTATAGTCCCGCCGTAGTTGATACCCTTGAGGCGGTTCTCGGAGATGCCGGTCTCCTTCTTGACGGAATCCCTTACCGCCTTTGGCAGAATGAATGACGAGTTCGGAGATTTTGCGGCGATGGTCGGCCATGCTTTCCTGTCTATATGGTCGGCGTGGTCATGCGATCCAGTAATAATGTCGGCATTCGTGAGTTCATCTGCCAATATTGGAGGCGGAAAATTGCGGGACTTGTCCGGAGACAGGTATGGATCAATGTAAACCACTGTTTTGCCAAGTTTGAGGACATAACTGTGCTGCCCGAGCCAGCACAATGCAGCCTGGCCCGACTTGAGGGTCACGTTATTGATTTCGTTGACGATATTTTTTCCAGTTGTTCCCATGTGGACTCCTTAAATTTTAAATCTGATAGACCGTTGGATCCTTGATGCCGGCTTCGGCGAAACCTTTTTTCCTCAGGCGGCAGCTGTCGCATTTTCCGCAGGCGCGGTCTTTGACGTCCGGATCATAGCAGCTGTTGGTAAGTGAATAATCTACACCCAGTTTTGTTCCTAGTCTGATTATCTGGGCTTTTGTGAGTTTCTGGAGAGGCGCATGGATTTTAAACTTCCATCCCTCGTCGGTCGCCTTGGTTCCGAGATTTGCGCATTTCGCAAAAGCTTTGATGAACTGCGGGCGGCAGTCGGGATAGCCTGAATAGTCAAGGGAATTCACGCCTATGAAGATGTCCTTCGCCCCTATGGCTTCCGCATATGAAATTGCGAATGACAGGAAAATCGTATTCCTGGCTGGGACATATGTGACCGGAATTCCGGATTTGAGGCCTCCCTTTGGAACTTTCATGGATGAAGTAAGTGCCGATCCACCCCACTTGCGCAGATTGAAGCCTATAACCAGATCGTCTGCGGCCTTCAGCTGCCTGGAAATGCGCTTCGCGCATCTGAGTTCGATCCTGTGGCGCTGTCCGTAGTCGAAGCTGATTGCATGGCAGTCGAACCCTTTCTTTACTGCATGGGCGAGAACGGTTGCAGAATCAAGCCCGCCGCTGAGTAGGACTACTGCTTTAAGTTTTTTATTCATGAAGATAATATAACCACGAAACACGCGAAACATACGAAATATTAAACAAAAATACTTTTCGTGTCGTTCGTGTGTTTCGTGGTGGAATCTTATTCTGTTTTCTTAAGGTCTTTCCCGAATGCCGCGAAATAGATCGTGCCTATAAGCCCGAATGCGAACGCGACAAGCAGATTCAGTTCCGGACATGCGAACCTTTCAAACCATGGGACGAGGCTGCCGCCGAAACCGGTCAGTTCCACAACCTTCTTGAAAGTCGAAGGATCCCATAGGAAGGCACCTCCAAACGATGCGATTGAGACGATAATGTCGCGGATGAGGTAATAGAGGCCGAACGTGGCTGCCTTCTTGTCTTCCGGGGCCAGGTCCATGATCAGCGCCTTCCGGGTAGGCTCGCCGAATTCCTTGAGTCCGCGGATGATGAAGGCCCCGACCAGCACCCAGAACGAATGGGAGAAGTAAAGGACCAGCGGAAAAGCCGTGAAGAAACAGAATGTCGCGACTACAAACGGCTTCTTGGTGGTTTTGTCCGCGAAATACGCGACTGGCACGTAGATGAGCATGGCCGTGACCATCTCAACTGCGGAAAGGATGCCGAAATCGAGTTCAGAAATATTGTTGAGCTTTACGCACCAGACAACGG
Organism: Lentisphaerae bacterium GWF2_50_93; assembly: GCA_001804815.1. GTDB lineage: Bacteria > Verrucomicrobiota > Lentisphaeria > Victivallales > GWF2-50-93 > GWF2-50-93. The sequence goes on along the minus strand of MHBI01000010.1, from coordinate 105,269 downwards.
CGAAGGCGTAGGGGATCTGCTCGCAGAAACGGATGAGGATGTCTGAGACCAGGAGTTTGCGGAGATCAGGATGCAGATATTTCAGGGCCTTTAAAGGATGGAGGGTCGCGTCGCTTTTCCTTTTTCCATCATCGTCGATCATCAGCTGCTGGACTACGAGCGAAAAAACTGCGAGGACAAGAGCTACGCAGAATGCGAGGCGGACGCCCGTCTTGTCACCGAAATACATGATGAGAGTCCCTCCGACGATCGGACCTATCGCCATGGGGATGCGTCTAACGAGGGAATGCATGGTGACTCCCATCGTCCTCTTGTTTTTCGGGAGGACTGTCGATACCATGTCCATTGTCGCTGGCAGGGATACAGCCGTCCATGCAAGGAAAAAGACAGAGCCCAGGATGACCGCCTGCCAGTATGGCAGGATGATCACGATGACATATCCGATGATGGCGATGATGTTGAACAGCAGCAGGGCGCGTTTGAACCCTAGCCTGTCGCTGGCGTAGCCGCCGGGGAATGAATAGAGGGCGTTGAGGAGATTGTTGAGCCCGTTGAGGAGTCCGATTGAAAAAGCGCCTCCTCCGAGGGCTATGAGGTAAAGGGGCAGGAACCGTTCGGCCATTTTCTCGCCAAGACCTATCAGGATGACCATGCACAGCATCGCGGCTATGCTTTTCTTAAGTCCGAGGAAGTCTATCAGCTTTTTCATAAGTAATGCAGGCTTTCAGTGTATAGTGCCTCAACTCATCAGCACAAGAATCCCTCATATTTTACACCATCCCATGCGACAATAAAGAGTTCCTGCTTCTTTTCCTGAAAGACAAATTGAGAAGCTGAAAAACTGCCAGAAGCACAAAGAAAACTCGTCAGCGACATGATCGAAGCCGCAGGCAAGCTGATTTTCCCTCCAGTATTCCATTTATGCGGACGTCGCAGGTTTCACAAACCACTTTTTCCAGATGCGAAACTCGCAGAACCTCGACAGCCGAACATATTCCCGTTGAGAGTTGCGGCGTTCTCCGCCGCATGGCATGGTTCGGTATTTCTAATTGTCGCCATGGGTATTTATAGTTGTCGCTTGACATTCCTCCCTGGGGAGGATCGAGGCGGGGACGTGCTTGTCCGTCGCAGCTGTTCTTTGCGAAGGCGGATTCTTCACTGATGCGGCATCTCATAACGCTTATGAGAACTTCACGGGAAAGTCCGAGACCGTAGGTGCTCGGACCGCGTCGCCACCTACCCGAGCGCAAGTGACGGTGGACGACGGCCAAATCCCCGCGATTATGCGATGCACTTTCCCGGAGAAGGCTGCCGCTTCCCCATCCGCTCGAAGATCCCGAGGCCGTAGGCGCTCGGGAAGCTGTCTTCCTCTCCGGAGGCGAATGCCGCAGGAGAGATCCCCCGACCGAACGACCAACGGGAGAGAGGGAGGTCTTGCCCTGCATGATTAACATTTAAATAATTGTCATTCATCAACTTCCACAGACTGGCACCAATGCCTTTTTCCGCTGACAGTTCAAGACATCCCATATCATACCAGTTGGATTCTAACAGCCTTGCCACAAGCCGCAGCAAAAGCGGCAAGAGTGTTCAATGTTATATTCTGTCCATTTTCAATCCTTGCAAGGCTGGACTGAGTGGTGTGCAACTTCTTTGCAATCTGAGTCTGCGTCAGATGACTTTGCTGTCTCGCTTTGCTGAGAACCTTTGCAACCTGAATGGCAATGTCTGTTTCATTGTAGACCTGCCTTGCCTTTGGATTGGAAAGCAGCTTCTTTCTGTTTTCCTGCCTTTCGGCATAAAGTTTGTCAAAGTTGCCGATTATGTTTTTCACATCTTCGCCAATGGTATCTTTTCTTTTCATCATAACGCTCCTTGTCTTTTAAGTTCCCTAACTATCTTCCTTGCATACTCAAGCTCTTTCTGCGGTATGGTCTGTGTTTTCTTGACATACCCATGAATCCCGTAAATCCTGTCCTGTATGGCGTAAACATAAAATACTCTGACATTTCCAGCACTGATAATTCTTATTGCGAACAAATCCTTTTCAACTTTCTCTCCCTGTGGATATTCAAGCTTTCCCTCCTGCTCAAGTTCATCCGTGATACGCATGTATTCTGCGTTTATCTCAACGGACTGGCCTGCCAGAAACTCCTTGAGCTTAGGAAACTCCAAATATTGCTTTTTCTTCATATATTCTCCATGTCGCAATATATAGCATATATGCGATATTGGCAAGATGGCATTTCATATTCCTTTGCGTTTTTTTTCGCTCATCCATGCCTGTTAAGCGTGTGTCCGCCCGTTTCTGAAAGTGCGTCCCTATTTGCCTGCCGGTGCGGTTACTGGAGTGGACTTCCGGGCATTCTTCTCCTTTTCGGAGACGGGGTCGTACGAAGCGGCTTTTTTGATCATTCCGTCATTTTTCCAGAAATCATTGAAGTCCCTGTTGAATCGATTCATGTCAATCACTTCTCACGCCTTGGCTGTGGCCTTGTCGCCATCCCTCAGCTCCAGAAGTGCGCTGAAATATTTACCCGGGATTTCAGAATATTTGTTCTTATCCTTCATTACAGGGGCTCCCTTGTGGAGGAAAAACATGAGCCCCCAGCTGAACGGATAGCTGGTGTCCCTTTTCGCGTAGAAGTCAACATGCTTCATCTGGATGAAATCCTCGACCTTGATTTTTCCTGAGACCGCGATCTCTTTCATTTTTGCACAGCGGCTGGTGGGCTCGATCTTTGCCTTTTCACCGGAAATGAAATCAATTCCCTGGAAGTAGCATGCATTGCCCTCGTTGAACCAGACTGCGGCGGCATATTCGTCGGCGACATAGAAGATATACTGGTGGAAAGCCTCGTGGAAGACCACGTCAATAAGCCTTTCCCTCTTGTCGGATGCGCTCCCCCGTTCGGACGGAGAGATTGCGAGCTCCTTCCGCATCGGCATCCATACGCCAACGGACCATTAAAACTTATCTTCGACATATCCCTGGTATTCATCCCTCGATTCAAACACCTTGCATACGCTTACTGCCTTCAGCGGATGCTGCTGGGGATAATATTGGTTGAACACGGATCGGCATTTCTCAAGATTCACCTGCAGCTCGCTTATTGTCTTCTTGTTCTTGAGATCTGACGCAATTACGAAGTTGTCCGTCTCAAGATACCACCATCCCTTCAGGTTCTGGATGTTCCTGATCACATTCTCCCTGCTTTCAATGTATTCCGGTGACCAGTCCTTCTTCCTGCTTGTCTTACCCGCCAGCTTCTGCTTCTCGTTGTCTTCGTTTTTTTTCGGAGGAAAGAAGCTTATGGACTGTATTGACTGCTGAACCGTCCTTTCATTTTTTTCAAATTCCGAATTCTTCGGCAGTTCATAGATGAGCGTGTACCTTTCCCCGGGGCGGTCCGAGGACTCCGCAGTGTAGAGCTGGAAACAGGAATCATCCGCTGCATTTTGGCAGCGATACCGTGAGATATTGTATTTTTTGGGGATATCCTTAAGCAGTTGTTCCGGCCCCTCCTTGATCCTGTTTCCAGTGAGATACTTCAGCCATTCGATGCCTGCGCCCTCTTTCCAGTCCGGCTTCAGCGCCAGCTTCCATTTGTCATATTCGGCCTTTTCGATGACCTTGTCTCCGAAGGGGGAGAGGGCATCGTCATCTTGTACGCAGTGATGAATCCGTCATCGCACCCCCAGCTTGCGACATATTGGTCGTGGAGCCAAAGATCATGGGCCTTGTACAGCTCTGTCTTCTCGCCGGCCTTGGATCTCCTGTAGCTTGTAGCGGAGAGTGCCGGCAACGGACGAGGGGTTGCATCCTTGAAGACGCGCAGCCTTATCCCTTCGGAGCTTATCGTCTCCTCAGGTCTTATCTTCGCCGATGAAACCTCCTGCTGTTTCCTGGTATCACCCCATGCGTGCAATGTAAAAAGGAGTGACAGAAAAAAAGACAGAGGAATCCATTTGAAGACCTCATTCATTTGCATATACCCAAAGTTAAATTCTTATCTATTCGACAGTGATTGATACTTTTTCGACAAAACAACCATCAAACGCCCAAAATCGTAGTTTTGAAATCACCTCGTTCAATAGTCGCGCTAAGTCCAATTCCGCAGGTTACACGGAGATCAGGCATAAATTCCTGTACAACGTTTCGTCGTTGTCTCATTCGTCGTCAGTTGCCTCTGCATAAAACTTCCGGTCTCCCGTTTTGTCAATTGCGGGAGCCTGGCCCCGTTCTTCACGATCTATATGTAAAGACATTACGCTTAAGTTAACGGCATTGGCATGGCACCGGCTTTCGGTTCCCCTCCTGGACATCCCATTTCCCGGTTCCTAATCTTCGAGTTTTTCTAACTCCAACTCAGCCGACTGCACGATCTAAATCACTATATATTATCAACGTATAATCCTTCTTATCAACAATTTGCTTGGAATGGCACCTCGTCCCTTTCAATATATTTTCAATCAGGTTTTCAGATTTGCCATATTCAGTAGCTTCTCTCTCCTCCTGCTGTGTCATCTGATATGGCTTATCGCTATTCCTCTGGCTTTTTCCATCGTCTATGGCATTGGACTCGGCAAGGCTGATTATGCTGTTCAAATCAGCTTCTATCACTTCTGGCGGTTCTTCAAATGTCCTGCATATCTCCTGACAAAGAAGTTTTCTTTCTCTGGAACTGTAGAAGTTTATCGTGTCTACGTGGAATCTCCCTGCCTTCTCTATTTTCACCGTGGCTTTCATTTTGTTTTCTGTTTTCTCAAGACCGATAATTGTGTATTTCCTCAAGCCACGTTCAATGACAGTTCCCTCATTCGTCTTCTTTGTTGCTGGAAGATTGGATTTTGTTTTTCCAACCATCACATTCTTGATTCCTGACATCTCTTGTTTCAACGCATCCATGATTGATTCGGATTCTACCATCTCATCGTAAAGCTTCTTCGCTTCCATGTTCCATACGGTGTTAGTGTTGTTCGGCAGGTACAGGTAAGTCTTTGATTCTGGATTGTAACCGCATATGTTCACAGGCTTGCCATCCTCGTCCATTATCGGGAACGTGACACAGCCCTTGAAAAGCTCGGTTCCGTTTTGATTCAATATCCCAATAGATTTAAGCTCGTCTATGATTCTTCCCTGCTTTGGCAGTGCTTTTACCAGTGAACCGTCAGAAAAGCCTATCCTGTGGCGTTCATACAGCCTGTTGTCCGTAATGCCTTCGCTCTCCAGACATTTCCTTGCGTGTTCAGAACTGGCAAACGCCTTTTCATAAAAGCATGTCGCCTTCTCAATCAGTCTGGATTTTGTTTCAATGTCCATTTCTTCCCTTTTTCATTTCAGGAGCATTTGCACAGTTGAAATGCCCTTGTCCTCGTGTATCCCATCTCCTTGCCTATCTCAGTAAACGATTTGCCCTGCTTCCTCAGTTCCTTTGCCTTCTGGATTACTGCTCTTGCTGTTTTCGGTCTGCCAAGCTTCACGCCTCTTTCCGCCACAACCTTCAGTCCAGCTTTTGTGCGTTCTGAAATCCTGATTCTTTCCTGCTTCGCCAATGTAGACAGCAAACTTATGATACAGTCTGCAAATATCCCCAGTGACGATATGTAAGGTTCCGTGAAACTGTGATATCTAACCTTATAACTGTCCAGAACTGTCAAATACTCCAGCGTCTTGCGTGAACCCTCTCTGCTGAATCTGTCCAGACTCCAAAAAAGCAAGACATCGTATTTTCCCTGCCTTGCCATGTCGAACACCTTTTTAAGCCCTGTTCGCTCCTCCAATCCTTTCCCTCCTGATGTCCTGTCCTCAACCACGTCTTCAATCAGCCATCCCATTTTTTCTGAGTATTTCCTCAGTTCTGACAACTGGTTCGCTGGATTCTGTTCCAAAGTAGAAACCCTCAGATATATGACACACTTCATTATTTTGTCTGTCATTGGTTGTCTCCTGCTGTTAAATATAAGGCTATGTTTTTAACACGCCCGAAATATGCCTAAGATTCGCTGTCCAGCTTATCGCTCGTTTCTTTTAACACGCCAATATATACTTCTCTGACTTCATTATTTCGGATTGGTTTTTTTGATAGAATCGCTGGCTGGAAAATACTTCTGAAACTTTTTTCAAAAGCAATGTTGAGTGGGCTGGCAATTACTTACCTGGCACCCCCTCAATGTGGCACGTTTAGTGGCTCTTCCCCAAAACCACGCTGTTTTTCTTTACTCAGACAGGTAATAAAATTGTCAACATTTTCAGAACTTGTGAATTTCGTAGTGCTCATCGCTGAAATTAAACTTGGTTTTTTGTGTTTTTATTCCGAACGTTTCCAATATCTTTTTCTGAATCCTCTTGCCCTCTGCAATCCTATTTGCATAAACAAAGAACACGCCTTCCGACCAAACCACACGTCCCCTCGGTATTGATTCATATTCAACGCCTATCCACTTCAGATTTCGTTTCTGCACACTTGCCCAAAGCTGGAAATGCCCCAACGAATGAACCCTGTGATTGCAGTACAGTTCTGAATCCTTTAATAAAACACAGTCAGCGAAAATCCTTATCTTGCCTGTCTCCTTACAGTCAATCCAGAATATCCCAACGCTTGCCTTGTCATTCCTATTCATATTATCCCTGACATTCTATTTCTGATTTCTGAAAATCCCATCTTCCATCACCCACTTTTTTTACACCCCTGCCAGTACCCTGCATATTTCAAAAAAGATAACTGACTGTTTTTCTTATCCTTGTCCTTGTCAGTAAATTTCGTGTTCTTCCATGACGTTCTCCCAACTATCCTGCACACAACTTTTCTCTTCGTCTGTCATTGCCCTTTCCATTGCCATCGCAAACATCTCTCTGCACAAATCCATATTTGGCAAACCGTTCTTGTTTCCGATAATTTCGCCCAATCTCGTAAAGTCATCGGCAGTCTTCGCCATGGTTCGGCATTTGTCGAAAATTTGCATTGCCCAAACATCGTTCTGAACCAACAAGTATAAATCGTGACACAGGCAGCAGTAGTCGTCAAAGTCATTCGCCTGTTCTTCGGCTCTTCGGAAAAACTTGAATGCCGTGTAACGTTCCTCTGGATAGTTGATATAGAATTCAGCCAGCTCTAAGTATTCTGTAAATCCAACAGCATACGGACTCCCATACCCCACTATTTCCTTTGCGTATTCAATGTCCCGTCCGACTCCAATCCAACAATAAGCCAATCTGACGAACTCCAATGTAGAGCATGTATAATGCTCATCTTTGCTGATTCCTTCAATGGCGTTTTCAGAAATTAATATGTGCTTGGTTCTGTTCTGCATATCACTCTTAAATATCTCGAACGCTCTTTTCAAAATATTCTCACTCATTCCCCTGTCATCCAATATGAAAACCATTGCTTCTGCAATCTCGGCATACGCACGTTTGATAATTGAATCAGTCATGATTAGACTCAGTATCCTTGTAGCAGTTCCCTTGTCGTAGACTCCAATCCTCTTTGCACTATCACAGACGAACTCAATTATCTTCTCGACATCCTTGTGTGCTACGAATGACTTTCCCTCAATTTTCCTGACGGCAGTCTCACAAAGCTGAAATTGGACATTTGCATTACGTGTCTGTCTTGATAAGTCCTGAATGATTCTGCCTGTCGCATCACCATCACCTTCACTGACTATCTCCAGCAAGTATCGGAACATCGCTTTCCTGAATCGGTGCTTCATTTTCCCATCTCCTCTATAAAATTATCTTCCCCACTCATGTCATATTTATGAACCAGACAACATCCCGACTGGATAACCCTAAGTCCCATCCTCCTGTACTTCCTTTTCCCAACAATCTTCTTGATATGTTCCAGCATCACGAAAATATTATTTACATGTCTATCCATCGTGTAAGCCAGCTCAAAATTGACGTAGTTATTTTTATCAATCAGCACCCGTATCCATCCCTTTTTCATCAGCCCCAGCATTATCTCCTGCCTCGCCCATCTCTCTACATAACATTCTTCATGGTGCTTCCTGTAAATCCTGTCCACTTCTTGTTTCGTCAGCCCGAACGTCCTCGGCTCAAAAGCTACCTGTTCGATATGTGTTCCCCTCGTAACTTCAATCAATCTCCCTCTTGGACTGATATACCATTTCGCAGATATCTTCCTCTGTGTCATATTCACTTCGTATTCCTTTGCTTTTTGCCGTAGACATATCTGATTTTCTTCCCGTTCGTTAATTCCAAAACCCACAGGTAATGAGAGTCGTCTATAATTTCTGATTCAGCTTTCTGAATCGTAATTGGATTCTCATAGGTGACTTCTGTTACACCACCAAACTTGCTCAGAACCAGAACTATTTTCCTTGCCCGTACCATTGATATTTCTTACCTGTTAAAAATTTAGTGGCGACAATATATACAAATTTACGAGCGAATCTTCAAGCAATCAGAATCCTGCAAATAGCTGACAGGCACGTTCTGGAAACATCCGCAAACCCCTAAAACATACCAGAATGTGGTATATGTCATGACAGGTCAAATGTAGATAACAGGCATATACCAGTATGTGGCATATAATCCTTTGAAAACAGGTTTTGCTGGTATAGTTTTAATGATTACACATGAAAGGAATGCTTATGAAAAAGAAAAGCACGGGCAGACTTGGCAAGGATATAATTGACGATTTCTGCAAGAAGCACAGTCTTACCCTGTACAGACTCGCCAGCATCATGAACGTCAATCTCTCAGCTCTCCAGCACTGGCAAAAAGGCAGAACAGGCGTTCCATCGTGGGTTCCGAAAATGTTTGAACTGATGGAACAGACAGGATTTGACGGCAAGCCATTAACGTTCACCAAGGCAGAAGTCAAGGAATCTCTGAAGAAGCTGAAAGCTGGCTGGTGGTATCTCAGCATCAAGCTCAGACTTGAAGCCCTGCCAGAAGAATCCTCAAAGCTCCTGTTCTGGCTTGACGAGACCAAGAAGGTGTCATATACGGCAGTAACTGGCTTCAAGGACATGTTTGCCATCCATGATACCGTCAAGCAGAACAATTATTTCACAATCGGCATGTTGTCCCCAATAGACATCTGGACTCAGCTTGAAGACAGGACTCTCACTGACGAATATGGGAAATATCTGCCTGTGAATAGGAAGAAGGTTAGGGAGAAGAAGGAACTGACTGAATACTACATGAAGAAATGTGACTGGAAGAGCTTAATACCAACGGCAATTGAGGAGCTGATAAATCAAATGGAATAACGACATGGCATGATTCAGTCCGACATGGTTTAAAGACAAACACAGGAAGGAGGCAAACTGATTCATCTCATCCTGTAAACTTAAATACAGCAACACCGAACATTCTTACCTAAAATGAAGAATCCTCATAGGTGAATCGCTCTGCTTTATTACTCAAACTAATGTCTCTACTTACCTGAATCACCTTTTTTTCATAGACAACGCCATAGAGGAGTTCTTACCTGAGAAGCATTTTTTTCTTACCTAACTCTGCGGAAACAGGGTTTTTAGCTGCTGAAAACACCGAGTCCGAGCATTGATACGGGAAGGACAGCAAAGTCTGATAAAACAGGGTTTAAGACATATCAGAAAGGATTTTAACAGTCAACCAGACAGTAGGGTTTGAGGCAATCAAAAGGTGAGTTGTTTTAAAGACAAATAAAACAACGGAAATGGTTGCTGGATAATCAGGTGTTACATGTAAGAAATGAGTAAGTAGATTTTATGAGAAGAGCCATAGGAGTCACAACAGGGAATCCTCCTCTGGAATTTGAATTGTCTTGATTCGTATTTGCGACAGCACATGGGACATGATTTTTCCTGATTTACTCGAGTCCCAATCGCTTCGCCCTTATCCTTCCTGAATCTTTCCAAAACGGAATACAAGAGAAGAAAGAAGAAGAAATACTAAAGAACCATGGGAAAAGACAAATAAACTGAAGAAGAATAATCTTTGAAAGAATATACAAAGAACTATTATGAACCTTTTAAAGAATCATAAGAATAAAGATAAGAATAATATATAGGGGATTGTTAAGGGGGGATTTTGAGGGTTGCTGTTTTTGCAGGTTTTTTGTGCAGAAAAGAGAGTGGGAGAAATGGTGATTGGGAGAGTGGAACAGATGGGAGAGGTGGAGGCAATTAGAATGCTGGTTCATAGGGCGTTCTTACCTGATTCAAATAGTTTTATTACTCAAACTGCATTTTTCCCATAGACAACTCCATAGACAAGTTCTTACCTAAAGTGCATTTTTTTATTACTCAACTCTGCGGAAACAGGGTTTTTGCATAGGGAAAGGCATCAAGGCATACATGGTCAGGGGGTACGGTGCCAAAGCCCGAAAAAAAGGGGTTTAAGACATAGTTCTGGCGATTCTGTCGGGTAGTATGATGGTGGGGTTTACGGCAAACAAATCTCCTGTTGTTTTAAAGACAAATAAAACAACGGACTTGTTTTGTTTAGGTTTACAGGAACGATGCTTCTGGCATGTGAGAATCTTGAATCATGCTGACTCTGGTTCTGGTGTCCCATGTCAGTCTCTGGGTAATACGCTCAGCAGTCCATACATGCTACATCACCGTAGACAGGACTTGGCAAAACTCAACAGAAACGCTGTTTGTTTACACTTTTCCGCTCTCATCCACATCAACTACGCCTCTTCATCCTTTTAGCCGCTAAAAGCGTGTGTCCGCCCGTTTCTGAAAGTGACAATGGGCTTTCAGAGTCACGCATGCGTATTGTCCCACCGCCCCTGCCCAAGCAGTGCACAGCGGGTCAGTTCAGGGGGTCAGTGGGCTTGACCTTGACACTTTCAGCAGGAGTATTTAACATGTTGAGAAATTTTATGTTTTTCCCAGCCAGCGGAGAAATATCTTGTACCTTCGTATCGTGCATATAGAGCACTTTTAGAGGAGCATCTTTTAAGGGAGATATGTCTGATATAGCCGTGTTAGAAATATATAACTCTGTTAAGGGCATATTCCTTAGTGGGCTCAAATCTATAACTTTTGTATTCGATATTGCCAAGCATTCTAATTTCATGTTTGATAAAGGGGAAATATCTTTAACAGAGGCTCCATCAAGATTTAATCGAATTAAAGGTAATTTCTTAAGGGGTGAAATATCCGTTAATTCTGCTTCTTCGGTTATAATAGTTGTCTTATTGTTCTCATGTTTTAGGAATCTATTAGACAAGTCAAGGCCAATGATATCTCCAGAATCCTTATATCTTATAAATTCACTTTTTTTATTCCATTGTGGATTAAGTGATATCAATTCTTTTTTTACTTCAGGCCACAGTCTTTTTATTTCAACATCATTTTTTTTAACGGTATCATTATTATAATCTGTTTCGTTTAAGAAAATGCCTTCATATGAAGTTGGCTTGCAACTTGCTAAAAATAAAACAATGGCGCACATCAATATATTTACTTTTATTTTCATGGAATTATCCCTATGTGTTAAAAATGAAATTATAGCCTTTGATAAATAGTTTTCTTACCACGTCCCTCTCGGCGGAGGGTCTGTTTCATTATCAGGATTTGGCCAATTCGGATATGTGGGTACATTAGGATTGGTAGTGCCTCCACTTACAACAGTTTTTTCTTCTTTAATATCGCTACATTTTTCTTTTTCTGTTCTAATTAAATCTCCTGCATACGTCCAAAGACATAGTCCGCAACAGATTAAAGCCTTTTCTTTATATATCTTCACTTCTCTTTCCGCTGCATAATACATCGTAAAATGCCATATGTATTTAAACATGAAGCCTTCTGGAATAAGAGTTTCTGACTCCCCAGTGCCAAGATTACCAATGCTTATACTAATGCTTTGCCTTTCTACATACCATGTTTTCCCGATGAATTTTGTTTTGTAACATGCTCCTCTTTTTTTAACCTCATTGCCAGTTTCCACTGTCTCGCAACAGGTCAATAAGCCCAGGAAATCCACTTCATTGATAGTGTCATTATTACATGCTAAAAATAAATTTACGCTTCCATTTTCTTCGCTTGGGTCCCTGCTTCTCCACCTTCCCAGCTTAGAATCATAATCCCTTAATCCATAGTCCAAGTCGCCTGTCAGTGCATCCTCATATTTCGTGGAGAACCTGAAGGCGAAGTCATCAGCTCTGACTCCATTTTCAACATTAGCCTTGCCGAACGGCGCATATTCAAAGTGTCCTTGTATCGTTCCAGAAGCATTTAGATATTCCGACACATTTCCGTTGGCATCTAAGGTTGAATAAGCCGTCCCTGTCCCATCAATCTGTGCAAGCAGTGCGCCAACGCTTCCAGTAACCGTCTGTGAACCAGCTATATCAAGTCCCCAGACGTATTTCTTGGCTATTGCACTGCTGTTCAACACATCCAGTTCCTCTACCTTATTGAAGCTTCCCTGTTCATAGACGTATCGGACATTTGAAGTGACGGTTCCGCCTTCAGTGACCTTTCTTTCTACCCTTCTGCCGAAATAGTCATATTTATAGTCGATGACAGTGGTTCCCTGTGTGGCTGTGATGATTCTGTTCTCGCCGTTCCACGTGAATGACCATGTGCCATCGTTCAGCATATTTCCATCGAAGTCATACGTTGGACTGGTTGCTGGCGTATCAATCGCAGTATACTGATTAAGCTGATTTGAAGTATAATTTCTCGTGACAGATGTACCCGTTTCCGATGTCGTAGATGACAAACGGTTGCCAATTAAGTCGAAATTAAACCCGTAATTGTACGTAGCCTGATTCTGCGCCACCGCTGATGTGACTTCACTCTTGTCATTATACCCATAGGCTATCGTGTCCGCCTGTGTGAACGCAGTGCCACTCTTCCCCATTGCTGTCCTTCTTCCAAGGTCATCGTTGCTGTAATCATACTTCGAGATGGTTGTGGTGCCGTACTTGTTCTCGATGGAAGTCACTAAATCACGATTGGATTCATAGCTCTTCGTGACGCTGATAGTCGAAGGATAAGTGATGGACTGGATGAGATTGGAATTCGCCAGATACCCATAGGTAAATACATCAGCCCCATTTGTGACAGTGCTGAACCTGCCCAGATTGTCATACCCATATCCCACAGCGTATTCAGTTCCGATGTTCATGCCAGAACTCCTGCCAAGTGTGTCATAGGAACGTGTCAGAATCTTGTTATAGATACCATTGATGGTCTCAGATGTCAACTGGAACTTATCGCTGTAGCCGAACGTCCTTGAACCTACAGCATCGGTGACCGTGAGTTGCTGTCCAAGACGGTTGTAGGTGAAGCCGACTGCTGGTGTCGAGTCTGAATAAGTTATGCCAGTAAGGTCGCCAGCAGTATTATAAGCGTAGTTTGTGACCACGCCCCTCGACCATGTCCTTGTGGCGAGCTTGCCGTCTGCTGAATAAGTATAGGCGACAGACTTGTTGTCTGCATAAGTTTTTGAAGTCAGCAATCCAGTTGATTCCTGATAATTCCATGTAGTCACATCAGCATTGGCAAGACCAGCGTCACGGTAGGTCTTGAGCTGGGTCATGCGGCCATAGCTGTCGTAGACGTAATCGAGGGGATATGACGCATCGCCCCTTACAGTGGAGATCTGTCCTCTCGAATTATAAGTATAAATCACTTTCTTGGCGAAAGGATTTATGACTTCCGTCCTGCGTCCGGAAGAAGAGTCATACGTGAAAGAGGTCTGTTTGCCTGCGGCATCCTGGACATAGTCCACCTGACCGAGGGCGTTGTAGTGGGTGACCGAGGCGCCGGTGCGTGGGTCGCTGTCGCCAATTTTTCTTCCGATTCCGTCGTAGGAGTAATTATATGTGAGGTTTGTGGATGTCCGCTGGGACATGAGAAGGCCGTTGACGGTTGTGGAGAGGGAAGAAATAGAAGAATCGGGGGAAGTGACGGCCTGAAAGACCGTCCGACCTGTGCGGTCAAGAGAAGTTGTGGAGACTGTCTCGTTGCCGTTGATGTCGATAGAAATGGTTTTGGAGATGAGAATGCCGGCAGGGGTGCCGGCGATCCCTAGGGCGGTGAGCTGTTTTTTGGAAATTCCGGTAACAACTGCGCCATTGTCGCCGTAAACCTTGGAGGTTGCCACAGACCACCACTGTCCGGACACAGACTGGAAGGTAGTTTCGGACTCGGAGACACGGTCATCGGAACCGAGATCGATCTGGCCGTTGGCGTTTAGGTCGAGGGCAGAGCGGATCTGGTTGTTGAAATCGTCGTATGCGTAGAGGGTGTCGGCGTTGCCTGTCGAAGAAACCTTTGTAAGGAGACCTTGAGCGTTATAGAAGTAGTCAGTAACCAGTGTCCCAGTGGAGCCGGGACGTTCCTCGGAGACGGTTCTCCCTAAAGCGTCAACGGTAGTCTTCACATAGTTGGGGCTATTGGCGATTCCTGAATTAACCTTGGTCCACTGGGTGCCATCGATATTCACCCCGTAGGTATAGAACTTCGCCACGACGGCCGTACCGGTAATTGATTTGATTTTCCCGTCGATGTATTTGTCGGTGATTTCAGTGAAGCCTCCGGGATGCGTTGCGGTAACAGTCCTGCCGCCGTTGGAATATGCGTAGGTGGTAATAAGGCCTGCGGCATCGGTGCGGGAGGTGACACGTCCGGCGAGGTCGTAAGAAGTAGCGGTCGCGGCAAGCGCTGACCCTCCACTAATGGACTCGGACAGCTGGCGGCCTTCGGCGTCGTAGGTGTAGGAAGTAACAATCGCAGGCGAGACGCCTACGCCACATTTGGTCTTGGATACAAGCCTTTTCAGGAGATCATAGGAAAAAGTGTACTGCGTGCCGTCGGCGGAAGATTCTGAATCCTTGCTGCAGCAGTTCCAGGTTGAGGTGGAATATGTACCATTGGAATTATACGAAGCAAGGACATGGTGCTCTGCATCAAATGTCTTTACATTCCAGGCTATTCTGGAGTAACCGCCGTCATAGGCATAAACTTCGGTCATGACATCGTTGCTGCGGCCGTCCGTAACTTTGACTTCCTTGGTAGATTTCCCTGCGACTCCTGTGGAATTCGCAGAGGTGCCGTGGACGATTGTTTCCCTTAAAGCATCACCTGAACCTGCGGCAAAGGAACAGGAAGAAGGATCGGGATTTGCGGAATATGTACCGTATTCGTAGGTGTAGGTGTCCATCTTGCCATTTGACCATGTGATCGACTTGATACGGCCCTTCGAGGCTTCGTCTGCGGAATTCGCATAATAGGTTGCCATCACGCGCTGGTTAGAAGAATCTCCGTAAGCGGCTATCCCTTCCTCATGAATTTCGATAGGCTCTCCGGAGACTGTTTTATACACGGCGTACTTCTTGTTGACTGTTGTTCCGAGTATCTTGGTCTCGATGGTTCGAGGACGGCTGTCGTTTTCCGAGAGAACATCGACCGGATCAAGGGGGGAGAAAGAATAGGATTCGATCTTTCCCTGCGCATTGTCCAAGTATGTGCTTGTTTTGAGCGTCATTCTGCTCTGGGAGTCGTAGTTGTAGGATTCGGATGAACCATCGGGTTTCTGGATGCTCTTTCTCTTTCCGTATTTTCCAGTTTCAGTAGATGTTGTGTAATATGTGTATGAAGTTTTGAGATTTGCGCCGTCTGGGTCTATCGTCTCGTCGACAATTTCGGCTTTCCATGCGAATTTCTGGGTGTTTGAGACTTTTCTGGCGACGAGATTATTTGAAGCATCCCTAGCCTCATCGACTATCTGGCAGTTGGCTGTCCTGTAGTCGCCGAAATAATGTTTTGAAGCCTTGCGCAGTCCTGCGCCTGCGGTAACTGTCCAGGCGTTTGAAGCCTCGGTGTATGCCCAGTCGTATACATAGGTTGTTCCTGCAATAGTCTGGGAGATGCGGACATTGTTGAAGTCAGTGTCGCTCCTGTTCGGGTTTTCGATTGTCCATAGCTCAAAAGGACTACCCTGGGGAACATATAGCCCCTGGACGTTCTTCGAACCCGCATTCTCAGGCGCGTAGATCCTGATTTCGTACTTGTAATCATCTATTATTACAAAATCGGCGAGACCGCTGGCGGCAGACCATATCTGGCGGAGCGCGTTGTCCCTGTAAATCGGCTCCACCTGTACTTCAGTGCTGTCTGATGCGATTTCCTGCCCTTTGCCATCAATAATGGTAGGCTTTGCCATGGTGAACTGCTCGGCTGGAAAACGGACTTTACTCCCGTTCGGGGACAATCTCTCGTAATAGGTTGGATTGTCGGCGACCGGATTGCCATTGGCGTCAATCATGCGTAGCTTTGAATCTGAGGCGACGTCACTGCTGATAGGAGTTGCGACTGATTCCCCAGTTTTGAACCGGTATGTAATGCCCTGCCCGTTGGAGCGGTAAATCGTTGCTTCCCGTGAGATTCCTGTGGCAGGGGCGATTTTAACGCCAACAAGATAAGAATTAAAATTGAATTCAAAAGCGAGGCTCTGAGGTGTAAAGAGTGAGGCCGATGGTTTTTCCCTCTCAAGAAGTATTGTTCCGGATGGAATTCGGGATTGATGGACAGGATGGCCAAAAGAAATTTCCATGCTTATGCATTCGGGGTGGACTGGTGGATTTCCGCACGGACATTTTTCCCATTCGTCCATCTGCTTATTGTAAACGGACATTTGTGCTGAGTAGGTAACTGCATTATAGTCACGCTCACCTGGCCTTGTCCCTGGTGGCAGTGGCGGATAAGTCGGCGGATTTGTCGCCTTTACACTAAAAGCAAATGTCGTCAGGAGAAGAAGCGATAATATTCTTGTTTTCATCATGACCTCAATATTTTAATTTTATGTTTTTATATAAATTCACAGGCTAGACCCCGGCCATACGGCGGGGCAGGTGCCCGTGTTACATTATGTCAATAAGTTTTCAGCAGCGTGTTGTCCTGGTAGAACTTGATGTTGTGGCACATACCCGTCGTCGCACCCGGAGCTCTGATCATGTTATACTTGTATACGCCGTATTCGTCGAAGTCGGACGCATAGACCCAGCGTTCGATGGTGCCGTCGTCGAAGGTGATGCCTCCCACGAATATCTTCAAGTACACTTTGAAGTCTGGTGGTACACTGCTGAGGCTGATCTGACTCTGGACAAGGACGCTTCCGTCAGTAAAAGTCTGAATTACTGCCAGAGAAGAATAAGTAGCTTCCGCACTCATGATCTTGATGCTCGCGTTCGATATGATCGGCCCGTCCTGCCCGAGTCTGGCGACTACATAGCCGGGGGCGTTCTGGACCGCCCTGATGTCGAGCCTGCGCCCGGGGTTGAGGTCGCTTTCGAAGAGGTTGACGTTCCTGTCGTACTTGACAACGGAGAGATCGTCGAGGCCGGGATTGTCCCAGAGCCTCGGTTCGTTGAAGAAGCATACGGGATTCCCGTTGAAGGAGCTTGAGACGACCTTGACGTTGAGCGAATCTGTGGTGGCGGGGTCATTATTGTCAGGTGTGAACGTAGCCGAGATCTGGATGTCGCCGGTATTTTCGAACTTGTACGGAACCGGAGTTTCAGATACGGTCGTCAAGGTCTGTCCTTCGACGGTGATCGAGACAGAACCCTGTCCGGAGCCTTCCGGGGCAGCTGTCAGGAGGAGAGAGTCGTTAAGGCGGATAGTCATGTCGTCATCTGTGATGATGTTGACCGGCAACCAGCTTGTAGCCTTGTTGACGGAGAGTTGTCCGTTTTGGAATGATATCGTGAGGTTGCTTGGCGCATTGGGAGTGAGGGCGACATCGGAATACCAGGCGTTTTCAACGCTGTGGCGTATGGCTGGCTGAACTGGCTCCTCTTCCGGTGCGGTGTAGAAGCCCGCTACGGAGATCTGCTCGATGTTGGAGGCGTTTGCGCCCTCGATGCAGAGGGGGGAGGTCCTGCTTGAAGCCGGAACGGTGACGAGGGTGAGCTTCTCGTTCCTGCTGTCGATCCAGTCCGGGATTCCGTTGCTGTCGGCGTCGGGTCCGCCGAGGGACTGGAGTTCGAGCTTGTTTATCCGCAGGAACGTATTGCTTACGATATTTGTCCATTTTATCTTCGCGCTGTGGACTCCGGTTTGCAGCTTCGGCAGGTAGAACCAGACTTTGCCGTTCACGCCGTATGAGGCGGTGAGCGTCTGCGATCCGCAGGAGGAATCGTCGACGAGAAGTTCCAGGAGGAACGAGGACTGAGTGGTCCCGTAGTTGTGGCGTGTGCCTTCGACTTCGAGGCGGTAGACACCTGCTGAAGGGACATTTAGGGCGTATTCGACTGTGCCGTTGCGGGATGTTGCATATATGGCGGTCCCCTGTGTAAGCCATTCGCCTGTTACGGCAACGCCCTGGCTGCCGTTGACGGACAATACATTGGTGCATGTGCCATTGAAATCCGCCGAGAACGGATCCGTGAACGTTATCTTCACCTCTTCGTAGTCAGTTCTTCCGTCGCCGTCGGTATCGGCGAGGGTTGGATCAGTAAGGCAGATATTGAGTTCCTCATAATCGCTGAGCCCGTCATTGTCGGAATCGGCCTTGTTCGGGTCCGTGCCGTGCAATACCTCGTCGGAGTTGCAGACATTGTCGCGGTCGGAATCCTTGTTCCATGCGACGGTCTCCTCGAGAAGGGGAGTGGATGCCGCACAGATCCAGAGATTTGAGCTGTCGAGGTTCCTGCGTACGAATCCCGGGCCGACCCACTCGAGCTTCAGGGTTGCGGCGCTCTCGTATTCGAAGTAATCGACCCTGATCTGGTGGACACCCTGCTTCATGTACATGTCGGCGTTGTATTCCCTGGCGGTATGTTTCCCTCCATTGTCTATGAAAAGCAGGTTGTCGATGTAGAGCCGGGAGCCTTCATCGCTGGTGAGGTAGAACCTGTAGAATCCCGAGGAAGGAACGTCCAGGTAGCCGGAGAACGAGGCTCCCATGAAGTCGGACATTCCGCTTCCGAGAATATTACCGGTGGTCGAAGTGAACGACGGGCCGGACAATGTTTCGGACGATGTCGGCGTGAGGGGGGTGAAGTCCGGAATATTGGTCCACTGCCCCTGATAGTATTTGACCGCGATGCCGGGCGTGACATCCTGCAAGGTGGCTTTGACATCGGCAACTGGCGCCAGGGTTGGATTCGAGCCGAACACATATTCCTGGTAGTTGCAGAGGCCGTCGTTGTCGGGATCCTCGTAGTCGTACATGGGCTGGTTTCCGAAATAGGACTGCTTCCATGCGAAATACGCATTCTGTTCGGCGGTGAAGTCCGGGGTGACCAGGAGAGGAAGGCTTTCGTCCGAAGGAACGTCGTTCACGTCATAAGCAATAACTGTATATGAATATGTATGGTTCTCGGATTCGAGCGGGATGCCTTCCAGACTCTGCGCGGTGACAGTCGACATCTCGATGCCGCCCCTGAACACCTTGAAGTTCTTGAGGACGTAGTTTTCCGAGGGGGCGATCCATTCCCATGAAAGGGTGAAGGTGTCAACGTATTTTGTCCCGGAAAGATTGTAGGGGGAGGTCGGCTGTCCGGATACGAAAAGCACTTCTCCTGTGGCATTTGGATCTGAAAGAGTTGAGACCGTGGCAGGCTGGCCGTGGTCGCAGGTCGTGCGGAATCCCTTGTCATGCCTGACATTGCTGATATCGTACTTGATGGCCGGTCCGCCAACAACGGTGACATAGGCCTTCAGGTCGTATTTATGCCCCTTGTACATGGGGACCATGGCTTCTCCGCCCACGAGAGTGAACCTTCTGATGTCGGAAGGTATCGGCGACTTGGGGTAGACTTCCATTCCGCTGGTGTTTGTGACATCGACCATGCCGGACATGGCGGTTCCCTCCGGAGTCTTGAAACTGATATTGACTGTCCCGAGCTGCCATGCGGAGATCTTGTCGTATTTCAGCTGGCTCCTGGAATTATCGTCAATGGTCTTCGCCGCCTGGATGGCAAGGAATGCGCTGTCGTATGCCGACTGCTCGTAATTGTCGTAATATAGCAAATCCGGAAAATTCCAGAAATACCTGCTGGCCACGCTGTAAAGGATCGAATATGCGAAATGGGTTTCCGATCCGGGGAAGAAATCAAAGAATCTCATGAGCTGGGTCTTGTACCCGTTGAGCGAGGTGACCAGTTCCAGCCTTGTGGCATATGTGCTGAAAATGGAGTGCCTGAACATCGCGAGCCTGTTGAGCGTGTTGAACACCGAGGGCTCATGGTCTGGCAAGAAGTTAAGGGAATAATCATAGAGGGTTTCGGCGGCGTCCGGATGTCCTTTCTGCCAGTGCTCCTCGCCGAGTTCAACAAGTTTGGACTGAAGATACAGCTCTGCGAAGGAATGCCCGGGGAAATTATCCAGGAGGATCTGGTCCAGCTCCTGCTGGTCGGCGATGCGTTCCGAATCGGAGGACGGCTGCACGCCTTCCTCTATGATGGCCATTTCACGGTCAATGAACCCTGACAGTATCGGAACATTGATCTGGGTGAAATCGATGTTCACGTATCCCAGGGCGGACAGTGCGTTTTGTACGGCCAATATCATATTGTCGGCGGACAGCCCCAGCGGATCGACGGAATCCACGATCTGCTGGACCACTGCGGCATTTTCAATCTCCAGGTTCTTCAGTGTCCTGATGGTGAGAGTCGCGCTCGGCAGTGAAAGACTGCTGCCGTTGAAGGCCTTGACGGTATATACATATGTGGTATCCGGCGTAAGGCCGGTGTCGGTGTATTCCGGTGGTGTCACTGAGGCGACTTCAACGCCGTCCCTGTAGACTGTGTATCCGTCCGGGGCGGGAGTGCCCGTTGAAGGAAGCCAGGAAATGATCGCCCTGGTGAACGTAGCCTGGTAGAGTTCGGGGTTGCCCGGTGTTCCCGGCGCCTGTGCGTTTGCGCTGGGATGCGGCAGTAAAAACAACAGTCCGAACACAACTAGAACCGGCAAAAATTTATTTTTCAACATAATCACCTCTATTTATTTGAACTAGCACGGGCATTTGCCTGTGGTCTTAATCTCTATCTCATCCTATTTCCTGATGTAGGGTTCGCCGTCACGGCGAAGATTTCATCCCCTTTGTCCGAGACGGACAACTCTACATTTCAGAAAATCCTGACACAGGCAAGATGCCTGTGTTACATTTATAAAGAACACGCCTTGCGGCGTTAACTACAAACAAATTCAATTCATGCTTAATCAATCCGCCTTGGCGGATGTTCTTCAATTAACTTTCATCTTCCTGATCGCGGCCTTTGCCGCAGTCCGGATCCTTATATCTCCGCTCTTAGCCAGAGGTCCGAGCAGTTCGCGGTCTGCGAACTCGCCGAAGGCCCCGATTGCGGCCACGGCCGACATCTTCAGCGGTATATTCTGCGAATTCCGCACGATCTCCCTTGCCACGGGAAGCGCATCCCTGTTCCTGAATTTGGCGCATATCTGGAGGGCGGCAGTCTTGACGGTATCGATTGTCCTGAGGTCGGTACAGAGCTTGTATGCGGCGGCGGAAACCCGTTCCCTGGAGAAACCGGGCCTGCCGACGAGGCCGGCCATTGCAATGATCGATGCGGCTGGAATGTTTTCCGAGTCCGAAAGCGCGGCATCAAGGGCCTGCCTGACGTACTCCTGTTCGGTCGGAACATGGATCTTGTCATACCACTGCCCCATGAACTGGATGCAGTAGTCGCGCCATGTGTTGTCCAGGGTCTTGTCATAGTACATCGCTATGAGATGAGGTGCCAGCTCCTCGGGAATGCGGGACTGCCTCATCAAGACGGCTACGGTATTATTTTTTACGGCGTTGAGCTCCAGGGGCTCGATGCTGTCATCGCTTATCTTCTTGTGCAGGAAATAGAGAAGGGCGGTGACTTCCTTTGCCGGGAGTTCGCAGCCCAGGGCGTTTACCGCCTCAAGCCTCGGGACATAGCCTTTTTCCTCTTCAAGCCCTGCAATAAGCCTGATCGTATCGGGAATTTCAACGACTGGAAGTTTCTTGGTCAGGAAGTTCCTGGGATCCATCATGAATTCGTCGGGGTTGGTGGGATACTGGACATTGAGATAGTAGAAATCAACAGTGTACCTCTGGAGGAGCGATTCAATATTCTCCTCATGAATGCTCTTTTTGTGAAGAGGTGAACCGTTTTTAGACATTGTTGCAGTCTTAGGCGCAGGCTTCGGGGCAGCCGCGCTGTTTTTAGAAGCATCGGCATGTCGTGGTTTAAGCAGGAGGCGGTATTTGCCGGTCAGTCCCAGTATAAGGAGGGGGGCAGCTATAAGAATCATCATCCCAGCTATGAGATAATAAACCTTTCTCCATGTCTGTTTTGATCCGTTCCTGTTCATTTCCTGTCGATTTGGTATTATATGGTTATTGCAAACCCTGCAAAATAATATAAGCGCCTATGTTTTCAAGCGGCAAGCAGTCATATTTTCAAATAACGTCATAGTATTTACTCCATTATCATTCAAAAATAATAATTATCCAAAGCGGTTAAGGAGGACAACAGCCTCAAAAATTACAGGATCATCCTGTGCCGTGCCATTTATGATTGCGGCAAATACAGTCATTGCTGCACCAACAATTACCGCAATCCATGGCAAATGCATGGATTACCGTTTCAAAGGTGTTGTTTTTTAGCGGAACCTATCAGTCCCCTGGGAACGACGGCCTCGTTTTTAACAGTTGAAGCCTTGAGATACCTGACAAGCCTGTGCTACTTCAGGATCCTGGCGGCGGCGCAGGCGGCTCCGAAGCCGTTGTTGATGTTAGTGACAAGCACGCCGTTGGCGCAGCTGTTCAGCATTGCGAACAGCGCAGTAAGTCCGTGCAGGGAGGCACCATATCCGGCGCTGGTGGGTACGGCGATGACAGGGCAGGAGACGAGTCCGGCGACAACGCTTGGCAGCGCGCCTTCCATGCCGGCGACCACGATCAGCACGTCGGCGCCATGGAGAGTCTTGAGCTTTGAGAGAAGCCTGTGGATGCCGGCGACACCGACATCGGTGACGATCTCAGCGTTGCAGCCGCATGCCTGTGCGGTGTATTTTGCTTCGAGGGCGACTGGAATGTCGACGGTGCCGGCGGTGACTATCAGGATCTTTCCTTTTAATTTTTTCCGAGAACCGGAAAAAACGCTTAGGACTTTGGCATTTTCATCATAAAATGCCGAGGGATATTTTTCAAGGATTATTTTTGCCGCATCCTTGCATACACGTGTTGCCATGGCGGGATGGCCCCGCTTTTTGATCTCATGGATGATCCTGATGATCTGTTCCGGAGTTTTTCCTTCACCATAGATGAATTCCGGGAAACCGCAGCGGTTTTTCCTTGTGTGGTCCAGTTTTGCGAAATCAAGTTTCTCAGGACTGTGGATGGCGCCGAGTTCATGAAGCGCGGACAGGGGATCCAGCTTCCCTTTTCCAATCTTTGAGATTATTTTAGAAAGTTTTAAACCTGTCTTCTTTTTCATAAGACACAGCTGAAGCTGTGAACTCCTACATTTGTGTTTCCTGGCACTTGCCTTCCAAATCTTGATCACGCCGGTTCGATTATTTCCCTGCCACGGCCGCCTTCACTATCGCCTTGTCGAAATAGTTCACGGACATTCCTGCGTCGACTATTACGGTCTGGGAGTTGATTCCGCTTGATCTCGGACTCAGCAGGAAGGCTGCGACATTCGCAACTTCCTCGGTTTTCAGGGCGGACTTCCTCAATGTGGCCTTCTCTGCGAACAGATAAGGTTCGACATAGCCGGGAATTCCCGCTGACGACGAGGTCTTGAGAAGGGATGCTCCAACGCCGTTCACCCTTATCTTCGTGTCTTCGCTGAGGGATTTCGCGAGAAAGCAGATGCTCGAATCCAGTGCGGCCTTTACTGGAGCCATGTAGCCGTAGTTTTCAGCGGCCATCCTGGTTGTTGAAATGGAAATTGTGACTATCGAGCCATCTGTATCCATATAAGGTTTGAAAAGACCTGCGATCTGGATGAAAGAGAAGCAGGAGACATCCATCGTCTTGAGGAAATCATCTTTCCTGGTCTGGTGAAAAGGTTTGAATCCGTCGGTATAGCTTGCGAATGCTATCGAATGGACGATTCCATAAATTTTCCCATGGTCACCGATTTCAGTTGCAAGCTTCTGGATCTGTCTTTCATCGCTTACATCACATATATGGACGGAGCTGTCCGGAAAAAATTTATTCACCAAGGTGGACTGTTCCTGTCCGAGAACTGAAAAGATGAGTTCCGCGCCTGATTCCTTGAGGACTTCCGCGATATGGAAGGCGACGCTTTTGCGGTTTGCCAGCCCGAATATCAATATCTTCTTTCCTTCAAGTCCGAGAAAACTCATGAAAACTCCGTTGCTTGCCCACGA
The DNA here is from genome assembly GCA_001804815.1 of Lentisphaerae bacterium GWF2_50_93. Classification (GTDB taxonomy): domain Bacteria; phylum Verrucomicrobiota; class Lentisphaeria; order Victivallales; family GWF2-50-93; genus GWF2-50-93. Next base: position 80,948 of record MHBI01000010.1, on the reverse strand, counting down.
ATTACACGAAAAAGAACACGAAATGAAACAAGAGCATAAGATAATATCTGTATGGATTATATCCAGTTTTACAATTTTAATTCCTGTGTAACTTGTCAATCCTGTTATCCTGTCTAATATTTATGGGATTAATAATATAAGGGGAGATCGATAATCATGGAAGCAGCAGCCAATGCGAATCAGCAGGTCCAGAGGAAGGGATATGACAGGATTGAGGCGGAGATTACTCCAGACATGGAAACCCTTCTGCTTCGGTATCTTGAAATACAGAGGATGTCCAAGGAGCTTGAGGATGAGAAGTCCATGCTGCAGGAAAAACTGTCAGGGCATCTCGCAAAACATTCCGACGGATTCTGGTATCCGGTCGTGAAGGACATTCCCCTGAAAATAAGATTTTTCCGTGAGACTGAAATTGAATACGACGAGAATGCACTGCGTGCCAGATTAGGAGAAAAATACAGGCAGATACTCAGTCCCGACATGAGGAAGATCCGTGCCAGCCTTTCAGAACTCGGAGAGGTGCTTGCTCCAGTAATTGACAAGATTGGTTCCCCAGACCGGGGGAAGGTGAGGGGGGCCATCGAGTCCGGAACCATGCGTCCTGAAGATTTCGCCGGAGCCTTCAGGAAACAGACAAGAACCCGTCTCGCAGTGATGAGAGCCCAGCAGGAAGAGGTGTAGATAATCTTAAATTATGGCAGACATGCAATATATTGCATAATAGTCATGACTTTTATGCAATTAACGGTTATTATACCAAATAATGAAGCGTCTTAAATATATCAGGTTTGACATTCCAAAGGGTAAAGAAGACGAAGTTTATTGAAACAAGATGTCGGACTTACAGGCCGCCGGTGACTTCTAGGACGGAGCCGGTGACGTATGAGGCCTCCTTTGAGGCCAGGAAAAGAATTGCGCTGGCGACTTCTTCAGGTTTCCCGAAACGTTTCAGGGGTATCTGCTGGATATAAGCCTTCTTCATGTCCTCCGGCAGATCTCCTATGAATTCCGTGTCGATGAATCCCGGGGAAACAGCATTTACAGTTATTCCGCGGCGCGCAGTCTCCTTTGCGAGGGACATCGTAAGTGCGACCTGTCCGGCCTTTGCCGCCGCATAGTTGGCCTGTCCGGCAAAACCGAATTTTCCGGAAGGGGAGGTGATGCTGATGATCCTGCCAAACTTGTTCTGCATCATTTTCTGAACGGCGAACTTGCTCATATTGAAAGTTCCTGTGAGGTTCGTGGAGATCACCGCGTTCCAGTCCTGCGGGGACATCATGCCCAGGACACTGTCCTTGCGGATTCCTGCGTTGTTCACAAGGACCTCAAGGGACTTGTGGCCGGCATCGTATTCCTTGTAGAAGGCTTCAGCCTGGGAATAGTCGGAAATGTCGAACTTGACGATTTCCAGCGGATGGTTTGACCATGTTTGCTTCATTTGATCAGCTGCAGCCTGGTTTCCATGGTAGGTGGCGGTGACTGAAGCGCCCGCCTTTAGAAAGGCTTCGGAAACGGCCTTCCCGATGCCTCGGGTGCCACCCGTGATGATTACATTGCATTCCTTGAAGTCGTACATGTGAAAATCTCCTAAAATGCAAGAACAGCCCTTACGGGCTTAACTACAAACAAGTCAAGAATTTTGAAACCGGATTTGTTCGTAGTCAATGCCGTAAGGCATGTTCTTGAAAATAAAGGCCTAAGATATCATTAAACAACAATGGTCTCAATGGATGCAAATAAAAAACCCCGGATATTTTCCGGGGTTTTGATCATGCCATGGGCATGTGATTATTTCTTTTCTTCGGCTTTTGCCTCAGTCTTGGCTGCGGCTTTCTTGCCAGCAGGCTTCTTGCCTTCAGCCTTTTTCTCGGCCTTCTTCGCCGGAGACTTCTTCTTGGCCGGCTTGGCTGTGTCTTCTTCCCCTACGAACTGGAGAATGCACATCTCAGCGCCGTCGCCGAGTCTCTGTCCGAGACGCATTATCCTGGTATATCCGCCCTGGCGGTCGGTATATTTCTTTACAAGTTCGTCGAAAAGCTTCTTCACGGCATCCTTGTCGCGGAGCTTTGCAAGTGCGAGCTGCCTATGATGGATGTCGCCCTTCTTTGCATACGTAATCATTTTTTCCGCAAGGCGGCGTGACTGCTTGGCCTTGACGATGGTCGTACGGATTTCACCGAGCATGATGAGCGAGCTTACCTGGTTGGCAAGCATCGCCGAACGGTGGGCGCTTGAGCGGCCTATTTTAAAAGTAAACTTACGATGGCGCATTATTCTTCCTCCTGTGTCTTGACTTTAAGCTTTTCAGCTTCAGCCTGGAGCAGTGTGACCATTTCCTCGCTGAAAGCCATGCCGAGGGAAAGGTTGAGGGATGTGAGCTTCTGCTTGATCTCGTCGAGGGACTTCCTGCCGAAGTTCCTGAATTTCAGCATCTTGGACTCTGATTTGAGGCAGAGCTCGCCGATGAGCTTGATATTCGCGTTGTTCAGGCAGTTCTGGGCTCTGACGGAAAGCTCGATATTGTCAACAGGCTGTATAAGTGTCTTATAGAGCTTCTGTTCCTCCTCGCTGATCGCGGCAAGCGAGCCTTCTTCACCGGCAAGCGAGCCGAGGAAGGGCCTGAGATGGTCCTGAAGGATCTTCGCGGACTTCTCAAGGGCGTCTCTCGGGGTGATCCTGCCATCCGTCCAGATCTCAAGGATGAGGCTGTCCATTTCGGTCTCTTCGCCGAGACGGGCGGTTCCGACACTGTAGCGGACATGCGAGATAGGGCTGAAAAGAGAGTCGATTGGAATCGTTCCAAGAGGCTGGTCGGCCTTCTTGTTCTTTTCGGCGGGGATATATCCGCGGCCCTTGATGATCTCGATTTCGGCGCGGAAGTTGCCTTTCTTGTCAAGAGTGCATATGATCTGCTCGGGGTTGAGTATTTCAACCGTGCCGTCGGTGATGATGTCGGCGGCTGTTACTGCGCCGGGCTTGTCCTTCTTGATTTCAAGCGTCTTAGGAAGATCTCCTGAACAGTTGATGCGGATTCTCTTGAGGTTGAGGACGATGTCGGTCACATCCTCGATTACGTTTGGAAGGGTCGTGAATTCATGGGAGGCCCCGTCGATTCTGATGGCGGAAATTGCTGCCCCTTCAAGGGAGGAGAGCAATATCCTGCGGATAGAGTTACCGATACTGTGTGCAAAACCCCTCTGAAGAGGAGCTGCTATGAATTTCCCGTAAACCGGAGTGGATGAAGATTCTTCCAACTCCACTGAACGAGGCATTGGGAAAGCGTTTGATGCTGGCATTGATTTACCTCCAGGATTATTTCAAGTACATTATTGTTTATGTTGCAAATTAAAGAATTGACGAAAAATCAAACACGGCGTCTCTTGGCGGGACGGCATCCGTTGTGCGGGACCGGGGTGATGTCCTGGAGCGCCAGGATTTCGATTCCGGCGGCCACGATTCCGCGGACTGCGGATTCACGTCCTGCGCCCGGACCTTTGATCCTGACTTCAGCTTCCTTCATTCCAAGGGCCTGGGCCTTCTTGGCCGTTTCAGTCGCCACAAGCTGTGCGACGTATGCCGTGCTCTTCTTTGAACCCTTGAAACCGGATCTTCCGGCGCTTCCCCAGCAGAGGACATTGCCATGGAGATCAGTGAAGGTCACCTTGGTATTGTTGAAGGTCGAATGTACATATGCGATACCGGTAGGAACTATGCGCGTGATCTTCGACTTTTTCTTGACTTCATCCGCAGCGGCTTCTACAGGTGCGCCATCGGCGCCGGTTGCAGGAGCTGCAACTGCCGCATCCTTGCTCTTCGGTGCTGCTTCAGTATTCTTATCTGTCTTCTTGACTTTTTCTTTTGTCTCTTTGGGTTTTGATTCGTCAGCCATAATCTACCTTTCGTGATTATAATCAAGCATTATTTTTTCTTGGGAGCCGCAGGAGCTGCTGCCTTGGCTGCTGGCGCACCTGCTTTTGCAGGAGCCGCTGCGCCGGCCTTGGGGGCCGCTGCCGGGGCTGCCGCTTCGCCGCCCTTGGTGTCGGATGCGACGATCCTTCTCTGTGTCTTGTCGCGGATTGCTCCGACGGTCTGCCTCTTTCCTTTTCTCGTCCTGGCGTTTGTCTTGGTCCTCTGGCCTCTTACAGGAAGTCCCCTGCGATGCCTGTGCCCGCGGTATGTGCCGATGGCGACGAGACGTCTGATGTCCCCTGCGATCAACCTGCGGAGATCTCCTTCTACGACATAGTCGTTCTGGAGGATGGTAGTGATCTTCGCGATGTGCTCATCGGTGAGCTTGTCGGCCTTTGTTCCAATAGGAATGTTGGCCTTTTTAATGATTTCGAGAGCTCTTGCATGCCCTATTCCAAAAATATAGGGCAGTGAGAACTCAATACGTTTCTTACCAGGTATATCAACACCAAGAATCCTAGGCATAAGCTTTCCCTTCCTTAAAGGTATCAACCTTGTCTTTGTTTATGACGGGCATTGCGCGAACACTGCACTCTGACCACGCCTTTTCTTTTTATTATCTGACAAAACTCACAACGACGCTTTACTGATGCTCTTACTTTCATTTGCAAAGTCTCCCTAGGGCTGCCGGAAGCCGATATTTCACGCACATTTTTCCGGAAAAGCCAAATTAAGTGAAAAATTTAAGAAAAATTTAATAGAGCCGTGAAAAATAGGTGGTTTTGTCTAATAGTCAAGCAGGGTTTTCAAATATTTATGAAAAAAATGGAGAGGTCAGTTTTCGGGGGGCATGATGTCAAAATTGGACCGGCTCTGGTTTGCAACCCAGTTGTCAATGAATGGCTTCAGGAGGAAATCCTCGACTTCCTGGCTTATCTCTATATGGGCGTTGCAGTATGGGCAGCTTGAAAAATGCTCTATGTCGTCCCTGAAAAGCATTTCAAGGCATTTCGGGCATATCATTATCTTGTCAGGTGAATTCCTCAGATTCCTGAATTCATATTTTTTTGCCGAATTCATAGTCGGTTCCCTTACTTAATACTACATATTATATATAAAAACTATGACAAACTCAATACTCAAATGTTCCTATCTGGATAAAAAATAGCTTTTTTTGTGCCAATATACGGGAAAAAGGGCTCGGAACGGAGAAAAAGCGTATTTTTCCTGAGTTTCGGTGGACTTATGGAAGCCCAGGCTGATCCGAAAACTGAATAATGCGCCGGTTTCATTCCGGGTTCTTCGTATGGCTCCTGTAGAGAGGGACGACAAATGAACGGTCACCCTTGTTGCCGTTGCGCGGCAGGAGATCCGCCCCTTTCAGATCCTTTGTCTCATCTCCTATGATCTCTCGGATATAGACCTTGTAGTCGTTGTCGCGGAAATTTTCGGAAACGAAAGAAAGCGCCGCCTTTGAATCCTTTACTATATAGGGGACGGATTCCGCTGGAACTTTTTCAGCGTCTGTGGCCGACACATAGTTATATGCCCCCAGCAGTTCCGTTACCCCGCCATCCCTTGTCTCAATAAACGGTGCCGGACCTTCAGTCTTGAACCCAAGAATCCAAAGCCTGGCTCCGATGTTTAAGACCTGGGCATAGCTGCCGTCGCCGTTGTTGTTCTCGGGATTTAGCTGGCGCGCCCATACGCTCTGCCGCCTGATCTCCCAGCCAGGCAAATAGGCATCCTCGATGAAAAGTTTTCCAGTCCCGTTCTCGGTGTTCCGGTATGCATGGCGGTTCCCGCCATCGCCACCGACCCAGCCACCACAGTGCCTGATCACGACTGTCTTTGGACTGTTGTTCTCGAAGATCACCTCGCCCGGATACTGCGCATTGAAGAATATGTTTTCGAAAAAGACGATGTCAGCCTTTGTCTCATCGATCCTGATCAGCGGACGCGGATTCCTTATATTGCTGAAAGCCTCCTTCGCAGCTCCAAGATTGATCTCGGATCCCATTCCAATGATTTGCTTGAGGGAACCGCGGACAATCAATGTGTCGGAAAGGAAATAAATCCTGTTGTTCGGGAAATAAACCGTGCTCTTGCCGGAATCTATCGCCCTCTGGATTGCGGCAGTATCATCTTTTTCCCCGTCTTTCCTGGCGCCGACAGCCACCCAGTCCGCGAGATCCGCATTCCAGAATCCGGGGGTCTCCTCAACGGAAAGGAGGGCAGCCGGCTCCGCTGTTGCGCTTCCAGGAACTGCGGATTTCGCAAGTTCCTTGCCGAGTTCAAGATCTGTACCGTGATATCTTACAGGTTTCTGCCTGTACCCTTCAATAGAAGTATTCCGTACCAGCAGGCTTCCTGAACAGTCGATTGCAGGCCGATCCGCCGTTCCTCCGGAAATCTTTGAATCGATAAGAGTCAGAACTCCGATTGCATTCGTAACTATCACCGCTGGAACCTTGTTTTCACTGGTAAGTCTGCGGATATGCAGGACATTATCAGTTAGGCGGATTCCGTATTTCTTCTGATCCTTCAAGGTGATGTTTTCAAGAGTCATTCCATACTGTCCGTCCGCATAATCGAAACCCACGTCGAATCCGATTATCGTCACATTCTTGATCAGGCCGGGACCGGGAATTCTCCGTACCATTGAAATTCCGGCGGACCCCTGTCCGTCCCCGCTCCTGATCAGGACGTTCTCGATCGAGCCGATGTTGCTGACCGCGTAATCGACTCCGACCGCGCCCGGATTTCCCGATCCTGTATCGACTGTCATATCAAATATGTTGTTGCGGAAGGCCTTGTTGCCGCCGCCGCTGGGCGTATCCCCTTTCTCCCACGCCGAAGCAGTCACGATGAGAGGGCTTGGCTTTGCCGGATCTGCGAAATTCGCAGACTTGTCCTTCAGGCGCAGGATGGTCTTGTCCTGGTTCTGTCCCTGCAACGTCAGATGCGGTCTCCATACTCCTTTTGAATTCTTCGCGTACAAGGTATCGCTGATGTCATAGGTTCCAGCGGGAAAATAAATGAACCTGCCTGTATCGACATTCTCGGTGACGGCCTTCTGGATCGCTGCAGTGTCGTCAATACCGTCATCAGGTTTCGCCCCATACGGCGGTAAAGTCACGTTGACAACGGCATCCGCCGGGAAGATCTTGTCCTGGGCCGTCTGGGCTTTGGCGGAATAGAATGCGAATGCAAGAAGGAAGACAAGAGCAAGGATCGGCTTTTTCATTTATCTCCTTAGTCGTTATCGGTCAAGATGTTGATTTATAATAAAATGCAGTATGACGATATGAAAAAACCGTATAAATGCAAGCAAGGTTAGCAATTTTCCGTCGTTTTTGTAAAGTTGGGCGGGTTTTAACCCGTCAACGCATAGAACCGTCGGGTTGAAACCCGACATACTTATAAATATGAAAACAGATCCGGGACTTCTACGTAATGGATTGGGAGGCCGGGAACCTTTGGCCTGAGCCACTCAACGAGGTAGTTCATGCCTTCCTGTTCGCTTAGGACATGCCCGAGAATTACCAGCGAGATCTCGCGTCCCTGCAAGGTGGCGTCACGTATGTATTCCCCAGTCTGCCATTCCACCGTCTCACCGCAGACCAATGTGTCGACATCGCCATGCTTTGACAGGAATTTCACCTGGTAGTCGCCGCCATACGCCCCAACTGTCAGTCCTATCTGCCTGATCTTCTGCTCCGGCCTGCCGATGACGCGGATGGTTTTCAGGTTGAAGGTTTTCTTCAACTCGTCGGCAAGCTGTTTTAATGTAATTGGATCACGGGTGAAGACCTGCTGGTTGACCGGACCCTGGTATTTCTCCCAGCCAAGCTTGTATGCCATGCCTGTGACTATTCCGTCGGGGTTGTTCCTGTGCCAGTTGTCGTGGAAGCGCCAGACGGCGATCTTCTTCCTCTCCATCATCTTTCTTTTCTTGGCGACGACCGGATCGTCCTTGAGCCATTTTTCGACTTCGTCCCTGTGGTCGTAATAGGTCGGCTCATGCGTGATGATTAAGTTCGCGCCCAGCGATTCAGCCTTCCTGATTACGTCCATCGTGATGATGAATGTTGAAACGATTCCAGATACCTTCATTCCAGGATCGCCGATCTTGATGGTGTCGACAGTATCCGTTCTCACGGCCTGCGGGATTGAGTCCATGATGACGTCGATGATATTCTGTACCGTGTAATCCATTATATGTTTCACCTTCATTAATCAATAAGAATACAGCATAAGTTAGCGTGAAAAAATGGCCTGGACAAAGATACTGCTGTCGGCGATAATCTTGGTCATCGGAACCCAGGAAGGGGAGGGCTTGGTGGCTGTGTATTGAAGGATGTAAGTGTCTCCGGCCGGGATGTTCTTATCAATACAGTATGCCAGCGGTTCTTTCTGGTCATGATAGGCAAAGTTCAGGGATACGTAGAACACGCTTTCGGCTCCAATGTCAACAGGAGTGTCCAGATCAACCAAGTGATATCCGCGCTTATCCAGTTTTACCTGCTTGCTTCCGATCAGATTGATCGGATTGAACTGAGCGTCCACTCCGCTGAATATTTTGATTGAGACATCCTCACCCCGGCTCAGCGTAGCCAGGCCAATTGCCGTCAGTTTACCGGCCTGTCCGGAATTGAATCTTGCGTAACACTGTGAATCCTTTCCCCACATCGATGAACCCGTGCTGAGGAAAGTCGTAGCCATCAAGCCGGTACGGGTAAGGATTCCAGGATGCGTGAGCAGGCCCGGCCAGCGGTATGGTGCACCTCTGGCACCTGTTACGGCAAGAAAATCCGCATCTCCGCGCATAAATGTCTGATCCTCGTAGGCGATCCAGTGGTAGCCCTTGTCATAGCAGTTTGTGCCGAGGCTTTCCCTGATCAACCATGCCCCTGGAGCCGGTGCACCTTCAACGGCAAAGTCGTCATTCCATCCGGCAATGGTGATCGAGTGATTAAGATCCTTTTCGAGGTTTGCGCGCGGACAGTATATGCAGTTGGATTTGGGATTGTAGAATGTCAGGCCTTTGATATACGGTAAATCACCCGGCAGTACCAGCATCGCAGTCTGGATCGCTCCATAATCGACGATGGCCTGCTTGGCCGCTAGGCGGAATTCCGCGAGGGAAGGGTAATCGTTACGTGAAAACTGGTAGACGCCGCGCAGGATGAAGTCCGCGGGAGGCAAGTCAGGATTTGTCCATTCCAGCTTTTTATGGGCCGTCATTTCATCAACCGGGACGGGTGCTGATGCCTCGTATACCGGCCCTTTCCCGGATAGGAAGCAGTCGAGCATCCAGAATGCGTCGCCACCGCCCCAGCCGTTTGTGGAATCAGGCGACAGATATCCAAACGCTGTTGGAGGATCGGTGAAAAACAGCGGGATATTGATGGGGTCTGGATAATAGATATAACAAGGATCGTTGTAGTGGAGAGGGGGGAGGCTGACTGCGTTTCCGAGATGCCATGCGGAAAAGGAGGATGCGGGATCGACCGGATTTTTTGTAATGCCATGTTTCAGCAGATTGCTTTCAAATACCGAAATCGATGACATTGCCCAGCAGATGCCAATGGAGTTGCCGGGATCTGGTTTACCTGACGGGAAGTTTCCAACCTGGCTCCGTACCGGGGTCATCAAACCGAGATCGCGAAGATCGTAGCTGCGTGGCAGCGCAGAGGCAACCTTTTTTTCACCGTTGGGTTTCACAAGAGGTGTTTCATTCGTTGCAAGCGATGACTTTGCAGAATTATTTCCGAGGGCTGGTTTGACTTCGTGGACGATACGGCCATTAGCTGTATCGTTTTGCGCAAGACCGATTCCCGTCAGAAGAAACGAAATGCCTGTTGCAAAGATTCCATGCATCAACACAGCTCCGAATATACGAGGCATTTTCATCTGTCGGCCCTTTTTGTATTTTTAGATTTACTTTTTCATGGAGTCGGCCCTATACGTATCAGAGATGGCAAAGGGACGCAACCAGCAAAGGCTTTCCAATTGCGAGACTATTTTTTAACATCGGCCGCCAAATGTCTCTCAATCCACTCCAGTACCCGTAGCTGAAGATCTTTCATCAACTGCGGTTCGCGCACGACGTGTCCCGAGCGGGGATAGCCCACGAACGTGCTCTCCACACTGAGAGCTCTAAGAGCAGCATGCCACTCCTGCCCCTGTGAATATGGCACGCGCGTGTCGTCTGTTCCGTGCAGGATCATTGTCGGAGTCTTTACCTTCGAGACGGAGAAGATCGGGGACTGGCTCCGGTACACGTCCGGCTTCTCCCATGGATAAGCGGCCATGTAGGCCGGAATCATTTCAGGAAGATCCGAGGTTCCAGCCTGCGATACAAGATTTACAGGACCTGCGCCTACCACGGCGGCCTTGAAGCGGTTGGTACGCGTTGTGATGTTTGCTGTCATGTATCCACCATAGCTCCAGCCTACTACTGTGAGCCTGGCGGGATCGGCCACTCCCATGGCAATGACTTTATCCACGCCGGACATGAGATCGTCGTAAGGTCCACCGTTCCAATTGGCTACGTTGGCTTTGCGGAATGCCGCGCCATACCCTCCTGATCCTCGTGGATTGATCCGTAAGATCGCATAGCCGTTCTTTGACCACATTACATATGGGTAGACGTCCGGCTGGCCGAAGTAGCTCTGCGAAAACTTCTCGGCAGGACCGCCATGAACGGACAGGACAAGAGGGTATTTCTTCCCAGTCTCGTAGCCTAAGGGATATGTGAGAATTCCCTCGATAAGCGTGCCGTCCGAGGATTTCCAGCCCAGAATCTCCATTTTCGGCACCGGCATTTTGGCTATGTCGCTGTTTTCAGCAGAAACGCTCTGGACTGTGAGATTTCCACGGGTGGGGACTGCTGCCATATAAGCCTCCTGCGGAGTGGCGGAGTCCTGCATCGTAAATCCGAACACGGTACCGTTTCTGTTTAAAGAGACAAACTCGACCAATTTGTCTGAAGCGCTTAATATTGCAGGAGCGTCGCCCGAGACCGGCAGCGCGCCGAGTATATGGACCATTCTGAAAGCCTCTTCGAAGAACAGTGTCTTGCCGTCTGCGGACCAGCCGATGAGTATCGGCATCTCATTGGGTGTAGCGGCAAGCGTCCTGGCGATGCCTTTCAATGAGCCGGGCATCGGAAGGAGTTCCACTCTCCATCCGCTGAAATCAGCCGTGGGATTTTCACCCCGTATGAAGGCGATCGTGGAACCATCCGGCGAGAACAGAGGCTGCATTTCCGCGGCAGGTGTTCCGGCCAACAAGGTCACCTTTCCCGTCGCTATATCCACGACGCTTATATCACTATGCCATCCCTCTGGTGCCGATGCCCGGGAATGTGTGAATGCAATGCTTTTCTCATCGGGTGCCCAGGCGTAGCTTTCGATCGAGTAGTCGCCTTTGGTCATCCGCTTCGGCTCGGTTTTCGGTTTGGCATCGACCAACCATAAGTTTATGCGGGTGGCATTTGCATCTGCGACGACCGCGTCGTCCGCAGGTCCGCCGGGACCCGGAACAGGTTCGACAATATCAGGAGAGGTAAATACAAATTGCCCGCCTTTTGGAGACCAGCTGAAACCCGTGATGCCGTTAGGTGCGGCGGTCAATATTTCGGATTCTCCGCAGGCTGATGGTGAACGGAAGATCTGCCTGCTGCCCTTGAGATTGCCCTCGACAACAGTGGAGAGGAATGCAATCTGCGAGCCGTCAGGAGACCATTTCGGCGAGTCAACCATGCCTAAACCGGCACCGATCTGCCTCTTTCTCGAACCACCCGCGCCTGAAACGTAGATCTCCGAGGTCCATCCATTGAATCCGCCCGTGAAATGTGCACGCATGGCAGTATAGGCGATTTCGGATCCATCAGGTGAAACCTGGACACCTATGATTAGCGCACTGGAGAGGCCGTCCTCAACGGTCCATCCCGCGGGATTGAAGATGTGGCGTTCGGGCGTACCTTTTGAGGCTTCGGCATTGCCGTCTTTTATGGAATGCAGAGAACAGCCAGCCACAGGCAAAAGTGCCGCAACAGCCAGTGCCTGTAAAAGATTTACAGTATGCTTTCCCATCATCTCCGTCTCCTTTTATTAAGAAGTTCCCTCAATATTCCTCTATGTCCTTCCAGTATTCCGTGATGAACATCTCCTTGAACCTCTGATCTATTTCATTGGTTGACATTTTCGATAGTGCGTCCGGCGTAAGCGACGACAATTGAGCCACGCCCGGAGTTACTCTCTCCCGTTCCTTTTCGTCAACAATTACAGTCAGTTCAACGATCAGCGATACCACGGGCCGATCCTTGTATTCGTCGAATGCGGCATATATCTGGTACTTGGAATCCTTTGTCGCGCTCGGAGGCTTGAGCAGCGATAATGTTGCAGAGGCAATTTTCTCGTTGGGGATGTTCACGTCAAATCCTTTCGCCTCTACTGTCTCCTTTATTTGTGACAGATACTGTGCAACGCGCTGGGCTATCTCTATCTTTATCCTGATTATCTGGTTCGATTTTTTCTCCTTCTCGGATGTGTAGGAGCTTAATTGCTTATATCCGAACGAAATGAGGCCTACGGCGCATGTAGACAGCAGCCATAGTCCGAGGCTGGTATTCAAGAACGCCATTAATCTGTTTTTCTTCTGCTGCATAAGGACTCCATTGCATAAGAGCAAGTTATAAACCTAGCATATGGGATGCAAAAGTAAATTATGGATATGGGACAATAGTGGATTTTGTGAAATGCGCCAAGTGCGAGCTTTCAGCCTTCCTTTTAACATATGAGGATGTGCTGCCATGATGGCGATACATGGAAAGTGGGGTTTCAAAATCACAGGAGATCAGGAATCATTAAATCTTGAAAATCACCTATGACAATATATTATAGGTTGATTATAAGCTGCTTCTAAATTCAAAAGGAAGGATTTTCATGAAAAAACTGATTTTCACATCTCTTCTCCTGTCAGTTTCCCTCTTCTGCGGGCAGGCAGAGGAATTCACCGGAACAGTGGAGCGCTTCAAGAGCGCTGAACTGGCCTTTGAGAATTCTGGCAGGATAGTTGAAATAGGACAGGTCGGAACCCGCGTTTCACCGGCTATCTACGACTCGAAAAGCAACGTAATTACCAAAGGGAGTGTCATAGCCAGGCAGGATACATCTCTTAGTGAAGCTGCGCTTGCCGCCAGTGAAGCCGACCTGAAACAGGCAACTGCGGATGTCAAGGAAAAAGAACTCGGACTGGCCAGATGCAAACAGCTCATGGAAAAGAACGCCCTCAGCCAGAAGGACATGGTCGCGGCCCAGAAGGAGCACGATCAGTCTCTTGCCCAGCAGAAGAAGGCCGAGGCTTCGCTGAGCACTGCAAAATATAACCTTGAAGCGTGCTATCTGAGGGCGCCGTTTTATGGTGAGATTGAATCTCAGCTCTCGACCGAAGGAACCTGGGTCAGTTCCGGCATTCCTGTTGTCAGGCTCTCCCTTTACGTAGTGATGAAAGTCACCGTGGAAGTTCCGGAGGATTTCTCAAGGAAGGTTTCGCTTGCCAACAAGATCAGTGTTCTTTCACCTGTAAACGGAGAGCGCCTTGATCTCGTATGGCTTGAAGATGGAACGACAGATTCAAAAAAGCTGAATTTGTTTGTAGATAACCAGAAAGTACCTGCCTACCAGCTTACCGAAGAGGAGAAAAAGCTTCCCATAGCGGAATCAGTTTCATTTGTCACGAACGGCGACGAGGATTTCAGCAAGATCATGTGGGTTCCAGAGATATCGGTCTTCAAAGACGAGAAAGGAACATTCATATGGTTCGCGAAGGAACAGAATATCCTTGGGGATAAGAAAATAATAAGCAGACAGTTCATTGCCGGGAAAAAATATGTCAAGAGCCTTGACAGATATAAGAGTTTCGGCGTCAACTCGATTTGGCAGAGCGTAGAAAATCCCGGAGGTGTCAAACCAGGAGACTTCCTCCTCCTTTCCCCTCCTGAAGGCCTCAAGGATGGAAGCAGGGTTGTCTACCAGCCGCGCAGATGGATGCTGCGGCCTGGAGACAAGGTCAAAGTGGTTGTGGAGTAGGGGCATTTGACATTCCGTGCGAATTCACGGAACTCATATTTGTTTTTCATAGCCGGTTTTCTTCGTTGAAAAGACCGGTGGAGCCAATATATTATTTTTTCATTGTAAAAATAATATTTTGACTGTGAAAAAATAATCACGTGATAAAAAAAGAACAATTGGAAAGATGGACGGTTGAGAATTCAACCGATCTCTACGGCATAAGGAACTGGGGTGCCGGATACTTCAGCATATCTGAGAAAGGGGAGGTCGTAATAACTCCGATGGGGTCGGGCAAGCCTCCGACCATAAGCATCCCCGAGGTGATAAACGGGCTCAAGGCAAGGGGAATGGACGTGCCGGTGCTCCTCAGGCTCGGAAACATCCTCGACTCCCAGATCACCATCCTACATGAGACTTTCAGGGCCGCGATCGAGAAGTTCGACTACAAGGGCGCCTTCAAGGGCGTGTATCCCATCAAGGTCAACCAGCAGCAGCAGGTCATCGAGGAAGTCACCAAGTTCGGCTCAAGATACCATCACGGTCTCGAAGCAGGCAGCAAGGCCGAACTCATAGTCGCCATATCGACGCTCAAGGACACGGAAGCATGCCTGATCTGCAACGGATACAAGGACGAGGAGTTCGTGGACCTCGGGCTCTACGCCAGGAAGATGGGGCTTAACTGCTTCTTCGTACTCGAAATGCCCAGCGAACTTCCGCTCATCCTCGAACGAGCCGCAAAGCTCAACGTGAAACCCCTCATCGGGATCAGGATCAAGCTTTCATCACGCGCCGGTGGGCACTGGACTGAATCCGGAGGCGACAGGAGCGTGTTCGGGCTCAACACAAGCGAGCTCGTGGATGTCATAGACATGCTCCGCGAAAAGAACATGCTCGACTGCCTGCAGCTGCTCCACTACCATCTCGGCTCGCAGATTTCCAACATCCGCGACATCCGCGCGGCGATCGTCGAGGCGTGCAGGATCTATTCCGGCCTTGTCGAGGAAGGCGCGAAAATGGGATACCTGGATCTCGGAGGAGGACTTGCGGTCGATTATGACGGTTCGCACACCAATTTCCCCAGCAGCAGGAACTACACGCTTGAGGAATATTGCGCGGACATCATTGAAATGATAATGACCACCCTCAACGAGAAGAACATTCCGCACCCTGACATAATCACCGAGTCCGGAAGGGCCACTGTCGCATACTATTCCGTCCTTATCTTCAATATTCTGGATGTGAGCAAGTTCGAGGCCGTAGCGCTTCCTGAAAAGCTTCCGAAGAATGCTCATGAGATGATCCACAACCTCATGGAAGTAGCAAAAGCCCTGAATTCAAAGAATATCCAGGAGTGCTACAACGACGCCGTCTACTATAGGGATGAAATCAGGCAGCTGTTCAAGAACGGCGACATCTCCCTCAGGGAACGGGCGTTGTCGGAGCGGATCTTCTGGAATGTCGTCGTGAATATCGCAAAGGACATCGGAAAGCTCAAATACGTTCCGGATGAATTCGACGGCATAGAAGCGGCCCTTGCCGATATCTATTATGGTAATTTCAGCGTGTTCCAGTCGCTTCCCGACTCATGGGCGATCAACCATCTGTTCCCGATTATGCCGATACACAGGCTCAACGAAGCTCCGCAGCGCGAGGCCATAATCGCCGACATCACCTGCGACTGCGATGGCAAAATAGACAAGTTCATTGATCTGCGCGATGTCAGGAAGGCGCTGCCCCTGCATGAGATGAAGCCGGACGAGGAGTATTATCTGGGTGTTTTCCTGGTCGGCGCATACCAGGAAACCCTCGGCGACCTCCACAACCTGCTCGGTGACACGAATGTCGTCAGCATAAGGGTGAATGAAGCCGGTGGATATGAACTTGTCCGCGAGATTGAAGGCGACTCCGTGTCTGATGTACTTTCCTACGTGGAATATGATCCCAAGGCCATATTGGCGCAGTTCAGGGATAATGCCGAAGATGCGGTGCAGGCCGGAAAAATCACGCCTGAGGAACGCAAGGTCATCATGGACGCCTTTGAAAACGGTCTCCGCGGGTATACGTATTTTGAGAGATAATAAATTTTTCTTTCAGAAAAATTTTATAATGAAAGGCCCCCTAGGATATGAAACACACTCTCCGCCTCCCGTCGATCTTCAGCAGCGGCATGGTACTCCAGCACGGAATGGATTTCCCGGTATGGGGATGGTCCGCTCCCGGCGACAGGGTGACTGTTGAATTCGCCGACCAGAAAAAAAACGCGACCGCCGGAAAGAACGGCAGATGGTCCGTGGATCTTGATCCTGTCGCAATTTCCCGCGAACCTCGCACTATGACCATCACCTCCTCAAAAATCTCCAAATCCCCTGGTCTTAAAATCTCCAAATCCTCCAATCTCCCAATCTCCAAATCCTCAAGTCTCCAAATCAAAAATATTCTTGTCGGCGACGTCTGGGTATGTTCTGGCCAGTCGAACATGGAATGGCCGCTCAAGCAGACTATCGGCGGAGATGACGCCATCAGGAGGTCTGCGAATCCCGCAATCAGGCTGTTCAGCGTTCCCAGGGTGATGGCGGACAAGCCTGCCGAGGAATGCGATGCCATTTGGATGGAATGCAATCCAGAAACAGTCGCACAGTTTTCAGGAGTCGCATATTATTTCGGAATGGAGCTCTACAGGATGCTCGGAATCCCCCTCGGACTGATACATACGAGCTGGGGCGGGACAAAGGCCGAGGCCTGGACCAGCCGCGAGGCTCTGAAAGCGTACCCCGAACTCGGGCATCTTACCCAGGAAAGTATCTCAAACTATAAGAAGGCGCTCCAGCCATACACGAAGATATGCAAGTTCGATCCTCCAAAGGGGCTCAAGCACGATTCGAATGGAATCCTCGCCGATCCAGGAAGAAACAAGCTGACCGCCGACTGGGCTAAACCATATTACGATGACTCGAGATGGGTTGAACTGAATGCCCCCGGATCATGGGAGAGCCAGGGCATCATGCTCGACGGTGCCGTGTGGTTCAGGAAGAAGATAAAGATTCCCGCGTCCTGGGAAGGCAAGGACCTATGTCTCGAACTCGGAGCGCTGGACGATTTCGATGTCGCTTTCTTCAACGGCAATGAAGTCGGACGCACCGGCAAGGAGACAGAGAACTGGTGGTCGACCCCGAGAAAATATTCAGTGCCCGGAAAGCTTGTGGAAAAGGGCGAGGCAGTTATCGCCATCAGGATATTCGACCAGTTCATGTCCGGCGGAATGATGGGCCCTGCGGAGAAGATGAAAATATATCCTGCAGGCAATTCCAACGAAGAGATCAGCCTCAAGGGAAAATGGCTTACCGCCGTCGAACTCGGCATCATAGTTTCCTCCGTGATAAACAGTTCGAAGCTTTACAATGCGATGATAAGCCCGATACTTTCACTCAGAATCAAGGGCGCGATCTGGTACCAGGGCTGTTCCAATACCGACAGGGCCTACCAGTACAGGACGCTGCTTCCGGTGATGATACGCGACTGGAGGAAGAACTGGGATTGCGGGAATTTCTCTTTCCTGATAGTGCAGCTTGCGAACTACATGGAGAGCCATGAAATTCCATGTGAAAGCGCCTGGGCGGAACTCAGGGAGGCACAGCTACTCACATCGGTCAAAGTGCCTAACTGCGGATTGGCGGTTGCGATAGACATCGGCGAGGCGAAGGACATACATCCAAAGAACAAGAAGGATGTTGGACTCAGGCTTGCCCTCCAGGCAGTCAACAAGGTCTACGGGAAAAACATCGTCTGCGACGGACCGGTCTACAGGGAAATGAAGGTCAAGGGCGATTCGATCGTCCTCAAGTTCGAGACATCAAACGCCGGACTTGAATCCCTTGACGGCAAGAAGCTGCGGGGGTTTGCAGTTGCGGACTCAACTAAGAAATTCCAGTGGGCTGAAGCGAAGATAGTTGGAAACACGGTGGTCGTAAGTTCCAGCAAGGTGAAGAAGCCGGTCGCGGCACGCTACGCCTGGGCCGACAACCCCGAATGCAATTTCGGCAACGACCTCGGACTGCCCGCGTCCCCGTTCCGCACCGACAACTGGATGTGCAGCACGCGGCACGCGAAATAGGTTGTTTTATATCTGGAAAGAACGTGGTACAGGCGTCTCGCCTGTGAAAAAAGGAAAAGAAAAATTACAGGCGAGACGCCTGTATCACATTATTACTTGGCGTTTATGCATTCTGTATAAGGATCAACTAGATAGACGCTGCTCGAAAAGGTAATCTCAAAATGAATTTTCTCTAAAAAGTAGCACAGACATTCCTGTCTGTGTGCTCAAATGAGTCGGCGGGCCAGTTTTCGGCGTGGTAGCGACGTAAAATGCAGGCGCTGGTTCGGCTCTTTCATCCTGTGTTTGCTTCATTTCTGGACTGTCATCATTTTTTGGCCTCATTGTCCACCCGTTTGGGCTTCCATTCTCGGGACTGAAGCTTTGGCGCAGGCTTTGACGTAGATTCTGTTGCCTCCGCGTAGGGATAGGAGTGGAGTCTTCCTTCGAGAGCACTGCCATTCATCATTGCCTCGCCCACGAGCCAGCTTTCCTGAGGACTCTGTTTTCGGTAGACTCGATTAGATCTCTCTCCTTCCAGACCCAACAACAAGGTGAAGTAGAACCCGCCCCCGAAATCGTATATGTCGGGCACCGGGATAGGCTGAGCATTATCACGGCTTACGTCGGTATACATTGCGACCAGTTTGCCGTCGCGGCGTTCAATCTTCAGTTGCACTGGAGCGCCCGATGCGCTAGGCCATTCCCATATACCGGTAAAGTCAGCCTTTTCGCGCTGGGCCAGCCACTCAACCTGCTTTTTCTCGGAATTCAGCCACAGGGTGCCGCTCAAGCTATCACCTCTGACGCAGCCATCCAGATCCATCTCGTTGTCGAACTTATCTGCTGGGCGCTCGGGCAGAAGAGGGCATATCAGGTGGTTGCCCCACAAATCTGCTCTGACCGAGCCCGCCAAATTAGTCGGGCCTTTGAGTTCGAATGAGCCTCTTACTATCGACAGGTTTTGGCGCAAGATGAGTTTCAGCTCTCCTTCGCCAGACTCCGTACGTACCTTTCCACGCCATATTCCGGCTACGGGCGCGGGGACGACCCATTCCGATAGTTCGTAGTGAGTATTTGGGCTTGCGCTGTCATCAAAGTCCGGCACTGCGGGATTGGTTCTGAATACGTTCGGCATCAGCCATCTAGCCTCAGCCTCTAACATGCCAGGGACGGGTCTACGCACATCAAGCCTCTTGTCCCTCTTCCACTCACCCATGCCGAACTTGTTCGACACAACGCGCGAACCGGGCTTTAGGGTGCGGAATATCCGGGCCCGCAGAGCCAAGTTGGCCTCGTGTCCGAGATAGAGCACCACTACGCTGGCCTCACTGAAGTCAGTTTTGAACAAATTCCCGTGGATGAACTCCACCCGATCCTGCACACCAGCCGCCACGGCATTTGCCCGGCTTTCTTCCACGAGTTCCGCTTCGATTTCGACCCCCACGGCGCGCTTGGCATGAAAGTCTCGCACAGCCGCGATGACAACACGTCCATCGCCCGATCCCAGATCGTACACCACATCATTGGGGCCGACTTCGGCCAGCCAGAGCATATCCTTGACCACATCTTGCTGGGTGGGGACGTAGGTAATACTATCCGAAGGTTGCGGGCTGGTGTTGGATCTCGCTTGTGTCCGAACGCAGGAAACGCATCCGAAGAGCGTTACAAATGATAAAATAATGAACAATGACTTTTTCATTTTCTCCTCTTTATGCAGAACGCCTCATGCCTCAGGAAGACTGCAGAGCAGGATTACCTGAAGGCGCACTAGTTAAATGTTATTTGCTATAAGGCTTACAATAATGGATACAGAATTAGCAATAAATACTACTTTTAGCGGGGTAAAGAAACCTATCTTCTTGCTTCCTTTGTCCATGCAAATACTTAAATCGGCAATGAGTTTAAGAAATCCAGCTTCTATAAGAATTATAAATATCTCCCCCAGAATTATTGCCAGCCAGAAAGACATAGACTTTTCAAGTACAGTGACTATCAACATAAAAACAATATAAGTTAGAAAATTGACAACTAGCCAGAGTATAAATATTTTGAAAGGATTAAATCCGTAGGAATAGGATAGTATCATTGATAAGACACCTACCTCGGATAGAACGGAAATGACAAATATCTGCCCGGAAAAGACGGATGGCATTACAGGATTTGCGTAAGCTGTAAATGAAAGCGTCACTAATAAAATGGTAAATATTATTTTCATTACATTTAACCTATTATTATGCGGTTCCCCATAAGCAGGGGGGCGAAATTGCAATTTTGTAGCCCCCTCCACGGATTTAGCCTCAAGCCTGTCGTCATATGCGCCTTAAAATAGACCACAACAGGTCCTGAAGTCAAGGCAAGAGCGGGTTCACGGCCGAATGTCGCTAAGTTGAGCAATTCTGCCATCATGAATACACAAGCTGAAGCTTGAACTCCAACCTCAGCACACCGACAAATGTTGGAGTTCAAACTTTAGTTTGTCTTCTCTTAATTCTTAGCGCCATTCGAGTCAACTCCTACACTATCAACTAAGAGGTTTTACAATTGGCTTCTTTGATTTGCGGTAGTATTTTTCGACGACTTTCTTCTTTTTGGGATCCCAGACGATGAGGGGTCTGCCTGTGCGCCTGCATTCCTCCTTCAGCTTGTTCACGGCGTCGGTCAACGCCTTGAGCGCGTATCTACCGGGATCGGAATAATCAATAGGTTCTGATTTGGCTGTATTTTTCATGATCTATTATTTTCCTCTTTCTGTTGCTTTCATCAAAGACGAGTATTGGAGTTTCCTGCGAGTTGTCTAAAAACTTCAGGGAATCAATGATCGGGAGATAAATGCCGAACAGGTTGGAAAGAGTCCTGTCAAACCTGCGAAGCACATCATTTGACGGGACATTGTGTCCTCCATTTTCAACGCGCTGCTTGATCCTCCTTAATGCCATGTCAGGTGTTGGTATCCAGAGGTAGAACATATGCAGCTGATAGCCTCTGGCTTTTAGGTCCGAAAAGACATTGAAATAAGTCCTGCCTGAAAGAGTGGTTTCAATGGAGAAGCTGCGTCCTGACAGTGAATTCTCATAAATCTGCTGGAGTACGATGCGGCCTGAAGAGATAACCGCGTTTTCCGGCTTGAAAGGCGAAATCCCTGAAGCAATGAGATCGGGGTTGATGAAATTCGTGCAGCCTGCATAATTCGGGAGGAACTCCTTTGCGAAAGTCGTCTTCCCCGACCCATTTGATCCTGCTATTATGAAGCAATCCAGTTTTCCTGCGGCCGCATATCTCGAAACGCCTTCGGAAACCCCCAGTCTTTTCCGTGGAACCGGTGTCCTGTAGCTGCCCCTTCGCAAATTGCTGAAGAAGACCGGCAGCCTGCTTGAAAGGTTTTTATCTGACATTATGTCCCTGGGTATGATGCCTTTGGCGGCCATTGCAAGGTCGAAGAACAGGATCCATTCGCCTGAGGACTTTGCAAGGCCGAGAGCGTCGGCATATCTTTCCAGGATTGCCATACTTTTCGGCGGGCTCATCAGCCCGCGTTCCATCCTGCTTATGTTTGCAGGATCAGCTCCTGATTTCCTGCAGAAACCCCTAAGGGAAATACGTTCCCTTGATCGGAGCTCTTTGAAATATTCATGAAATGATTGTTTGTTTTCCATTGTGTTGTAGATAAAATACAACACATCTTGAGGAATTAAAGTCGCTGCTGGATTTTTATTCTTCATTCCTCCGAGTTTGTTAATTGAAAAAGGAACGCCGACCCTGGCCGCCTATGGCGCCGCCGAAGGCGCATGCCGGACTTAGAAATGAGTTCAAGAAGAGCTGAATTTGTTCGTAGTAGCGCATGTTTGCGCGTTCTTTGGCTTGTCGAGGTTCCGTTAAGAACGTTCGAACACGAGTTGCTCCGTCGAAAAACTCTAAGTCCGACAAGCTCCGAAGGCGGGTAAGCCTTCAGGTCGGCATCAAGAGCCCCGAGGCCGTAAGGAGCTCGGGGTGCTCCTTTGAGAACTAAAAAAACGCGCAAATCCTCCGAATGAGGGTAAGTATTTCGTCCAATTACCTCTATAATTTACTTTTATGTGGAATATGCTAATTTTAAAACATCTAATTAAATGAGGGAAAATGGAAAAACTTAACAAATTCAAAAGCAAGAAGCTGCTGATTATTCTTGCGGTTGTCCTCTTTATTGCGGTTTCCTATCTCTCCTGGTTCCTCATTCTTGAATACAAGGTGCATTCCAGGGAGTGCGAAATTCGCAATGCCGGTTATCCATCGAGTCCGGAGGAGCTGGAAGAATGGTATGTTGAACCTCCCACCGGACAGAATGCCGCCATGCTCTATCTTGAAGCATTCAAGAAATTCAAAGGCCGGCCGGAAAATGTCGATGAGAAGGACATGGTGATATTCGGTTCCGCTCAAATTCCGCCACCAGGAACCTCTCTTTCAGAAGACCTGCTGAAAAACGCAAAGGAGTTTCTTCTGGCAAACGCAGAGGCGCTCGGACTTATCCACAAGGCGGCGGCATTGGATGCATGCAGGTTTCCGGTGGAGATAAAGGATCCCGAACGCTCGCTGGCATATCTTTCAAAGCTGCGCCAGGTGGCAAAGCTTCTCCAGCTGGAGGCGCTGGTATGCGCAGTTGAGGGGGACAACGCAAAGGCATTTGAAGCCGTAATTGATTCCTGCAGGATTGCCTCGTCCCTGGATGACGAACCCCTGCTTGATTCTTTCATTGTACAGATGGCCTTGCAGCACATGGGCCTTGACAATTCCGAAAGAATTATTGCCAGAGGCGGGCTGGACGAGAAACAGTTGAAGCTGCTCTGTCAGGAGATCATACGGTTTGAGGACATGAAACCGCTTGGACGAGCCTATGCCGGAGAAAGGAGCCTTGTGCTTTCGGAATACTATCTCGAGGAGTTCATGGAATATGCCGTATATGATTTTCCGGGATTTGTCAGGAAGAGCCCATTCCTGAAGAAAACAGTGTTCTTCCTTTTCGATGTGACATGCCTGAGGCAGGTGAACAATATTTCCTGCATTGGAATGCTCTCGGAGCTGATTGACCTTGCAAATGAAAAACCTGAAAACATCATGGTGGGCATGAATAAGATCGATGAGAGGATAAAGCATCTTCCCTGCTATCTGTTCGCCGCCAGGATATACATGCCGCACCTCTGTTCGATAGCCGACAAGAAAATCCTCCTGGTTTCCCGGGCGAGGGTCATGCGGGTTGCAGCGGCGGTGGAGGCGTATCGGATGAAAAACGGGAAACTGCCTGAGGATTCTTCCTTGCTGGTGCCGGAATACATGGCATCCATACCTGTTGATCCCCTCGACGGGAAAACTGTACATTATAAAAAGACAGAAAAGGGATTTATTGCCTATGGCAGCGGGGCGGATGGTCAAGATGACGACGGGAACTCCGGAGCGAACAATGGCTTTTCCAAAGGAGAGGACTTCTCGGTCAGGATTGAGAGATGAGCATATGCCGGGGTGTATAATCCAATAGACGGAAGATATTCAAAATCCATTGCAAAGTCCTTTCAACCATTGACTTTCCATGAAAATCTTTTAACTTTACGGGTTACATTTAAATTTATTAGAAAATTATGGAAACAATAAGAAATTGCATCAATGCATCCTCTTTGGAGTCCCTTGTCCAGCACGGGATTAAGAGGGTTTCCGTCGCAATCGGAGTCTTTGACGGCGTGCATCTGGGGCATCAGCAGCTCCTGAAGGAGCTGCTGAAGATTGCCAGGGAGACGGATTCAGTTCCGGCCGTGCTTACATTCTATCCTCATCCGCGGCAGGTGCTCAATCCCAAAGAACCTCCGCTTCTCATCGTCTCCCAGGAAAAGAAAATACAGATCATAAATGAGTTTGGAATAAGGACTGTCATCACTTTCCCGTTCACCAGGGAGTTTGCAAACGATGACGCCGAGACTTTCCTGCAGGACTGCCTGTATTCGCCAGACGTCAAGCTCTGCGGTATCTGCGTCGGGAAAAAATGGCGTTTCGGGGCGGGTGGGAAAGGGAACATTCATACCCTTGACAAGTTTGCAAATAATCAGGGCATCAGGTTTTCCGCAGTGGAGGAGCTTCTGATGGACGGGCATCCTGTCAGCAGCACCTCGATAAGAAGGGCTGTGACAGGGGGGCTTCTGGATGCAGCGAACAAGATGCTTGGCAGGCCGTACAGCTTGTCCGGCAAAGTCGAGCATGGCGAGAACATAGGTACAAAAGTCCTGGACTGTCCGACTGCGAATCTTTCGGTGTCCCATGGCATAATTCCACCCAGGGGGGTCTATGCCGGATATGCTGTTTTCGGTGGAGCCAGGTATCCAGCGGCCATTTCGATTGGCACAGCCCCGACTTTCAAGCACAAGAATCCGTCAAACCTGCTCATAGAAGCGCATTTGATGGACGGATTCGCTGAGATGATATATGGTAGGCCTCTTGAAATAGAATTCTTGAAATATATAAGGGCTGAACTCTGTTTTTCATCGGTTGAAACTTTGAAATGGCAGATCAAAAGCGACATAGAGAAGATCAGGGAAATATTGAAAAAGGAAAAGAAGCAATGAGCGATACCAAGAAATATACGGTCATAGAGCTTGCCGAGGTCCTGAATGTGCCGCGCACGACCGTGACCGACTGGCTTGTAAGATATTCCTCCTATATCGACTACAAGATACAGGGGAAGAGGAAAGTATATACCGACTCGTCCGTCAGCGTCCTGAAGGAGATCTCGGAATTGAGGAACAAGGGGCTTTCCTCGTTCGACATCGAGGAGGAGCTTGCAAAGCGCCATCCGGTGCATGGTGAGGTTTCAGACAAGGAGCAGCACGAAGGCGAAGGTCTCGAACCGGAAGAATCCGACTCGACGAGCCTTGTCCTCAGGAAATCCATGACGGAAATGGGCGAGACGATCAAGAACACGCTCCTTGAGATGAACCGCAGGATCGAGGAGATGGAGAAGGTCAACGCGGCAAACGCTGCAAGGGCCAACCTCTGGTTCGCCGTCGTCATAATCCTGTTTTTCGCATTGGTGGCGGCAGGATGCTTCTTCTATCTGAAAATCGAGACGTCCTATACCGAGAACCAGAGAATCCTCCTTGATAACAGGACATATCTCAATGACCTGAAGACCGCCCAGGAGCAGATGAATGCAAACAAGACGGCCATCCGTGAAAAGGAGAATGAGATATTGAAGCTTGAGTCGGGTCTTGAGAAACAGGCCAAGGAACTCAGGGATTCCGAAACTTCCAGGGCTACGGAAATGATCGACCTCAAGAACAAGTTCGCCGAGGAGAAGCTCAATCTCCTGAAGGAGCTTGAAAATGCGAGGCAGGACAGGGAGAAGCTGGCCCAGCTGCAGGCTGCCATACAGAAGCAGGCCGACGATCAGGAGAAACAGCTGAAAAAGGCTGCTGAGAAACCGG
Source organism: Lentisphaerae bacterium GWF2_50_93 (assembly GCA_001804815.1). Taxonomy (GTDB): domain Bacteria; phylum Verrucomicrobiota; class Lentisphaeria; order Victivallales; family GWF2-50-93; genus GWF2-50-93. The sequence goes on along the minus strand of MHBI01000010.1, from coordinate 55,425 downwards.
TTGAAGCCGAGGCCGTACAGGAAAAACCCGCCGAACCACAGCCTGAACCCAAGGAGAATCCGAAGTGATATTTGATACTACGACAATTTTTGAAGCCTTGATGCTGATATGCTTTGGTGCGGCCTGGCCGTTTTCAATATGGCGACTGTGGAAGACCAAGGTTTCGAGGGGGAAGAGCATGTATTTCCTGGGTATCGTCCTCCTGGGATATGTTGCAGGAATAATCCACAAGTCCCTCAACTGCAATGACTATGTCATTTATCTCTACATGATGAATGCGTTGCTGGTCGCCGCCGATATGACTCTGACGATGAAGTACAGGAACAACTGATTTATTTTCGCGGATATATTTATGCCGCCTCCCTGCGGGGGCTATGGATTTGTTTGTTGATCTATAAAACCCCAGGTTTGCACCCGGGGCTAAAACATGTCGCCTCTACGAGGCTTTTTGCAGCAAGCGCCAATAAGTGTATTGAGCCCGTCAAGGGCGGTATATTATAGCCCCATGCGTAAGCGTGGGGAAATGTGGAAGAGGAAAATGACAAGCCCCCGCAGGGCGGCGGCATGATAGCCCAAGGGAATGCATAATGAAGCTACTAGTCATGAACGTAGGAAATACGAGAATCCAATATGGAATATTTTCCGATGGAAAAATCCATGACATCAGATATTTCCCGACCAAGGATCTCCTGTCCAGGAAGAAACTTCCTTTCCTGCAGGATCCTGATTGTCCTGCCATAGCCTCCACGGTTGTCCCGGAGGCCAGGAAGATTCTCAAAAGGAAGAATATTCAATGGATCGGACGGAGTTCTAAGCTTCCGGTAAGCCTGAAAAAAGTCGATTCCTCCACCCTGGGAGCCGACAGGATCGCCAACGCCGTGGCCGCTGCGAGATTCGCAAAGCTTCCAGCCATCATCGTGGACTGCGGAACAGCCATCACGGTTGACGCGGTCAATTCGAAGGATGAATTCCTTGGTGGCGCAATACTTCCGGGAAGGATGCTGCTCAGGAAATCCCTCAACGACTTTACCGCACAGCTTCCGCTGGTGTCCATTTCACAGAGGAAGCCGAAGGCTCTTGGGAAAAACACCATATCTGCGATTCTGAGTGGAACGGATCTTGCTGTAATCGGTTCCGTGAAGGAAGTGATAGCCGGAATCATAAAGGAGGCGGGCTTTAAGAAATGCAGCATCCTGGCGGTCGGAGGCGACGCTGGATATTTTGTCAGGAACATCCCTGGGATGAAAAATGGAGGCGGGGATTTCACGTTGCGCGGGATAGCGGCATGTCTTGATTCAATGAGCTGATTGCAGGTCGGCGTTCCTTTAAGAATGTTCGAAAGAGGCAGTTTTGCCATTGCCTCCAAGATGGAAAAACGGAGGTTTGAAATGAGAGTCAAAATCTGCGGGATAAAAACAGAGACCGATGTGTTCGCAGTCATAAAATCCGGGGCTGATGCCGCCGGATTGCTGGTCGGACAGGTTCATGCCTCGACTGATTTCATCCTTCCGAGCACCGCTGCCAGGCTGGCGGAGCTCCTGACGCCTTTCATCACTCCTGTCATAGTCACCCATCTGGCAGATGCCGAATCCATCCTGGACATAGTGAAGAAGACGGATGTCACCACCCTTCAGCTTCATGGCGGAAGCTCTCCGGAGGAAGTCAGGAAAATATGCGACGCCCTCCCCAAGAGCGGGAAGATAATTTACGCGGTACACGTGATCAAGAGCGCAATGGTTCCGTCACTTGACGCATATTATCCGTACATTGATGCAGTTCTTCTCGACAGCTACAACATGACCACCGGGCAGGTGGGAGGGACAGGCCAGACCCATGACTGGCAGCTGAGCGCCGAAATCGTGAGAAATTCGCCTGTTCCAGTCATCCTTGCCGGAGGACTTAATCCAGACAATGTGGCCGAAGCGATTGGAATTGTAAAACCATATGGAGTCGATGCCAACAGCGGACTCAAGAATCCTGATGGCAGCCGCAATACCAAGCTATGCCTTAACTTTTCGGTCAACGCCAAAAAAGCCTGGATGGAAATGATTTCTGCCTAGGCAGAAATCATATAGGGACATATTTCATTCCAGTCAGATTCTTCTGCAGACCGGAGATTACGATGATTGAGCTGTAGAGAATTATCAGGTATTCTTGTTCGCCTGCTCTATTTTTTCTATTTCAGCCACCAGGTCTGGATAAAGCGCTTTTGCGCAGTCTGGACAGATGCCGTGCGAAAACTGCGTGTCAGTATGCTCGGTAAGATAGCTTTCAAGATTCGCCCAATATCCCTTGTCGTCGCGTATCTTCTTGCAGCTGGCGCAAATTGGGAGCAGGGCTCCCAGTACTTTCACTTCAGCCAGGGCTTTCTTCAGATCTTTTATCAGGAGTTCCTTATCGGCCTCGGACTCCTTGCGTTCGACGTATTTCCATACTGTGTCCATAAGCAGATTGAGCTGCCTTACATCGGACTGGTCGTAGTCGGTCTCCTTGTTCGCAACAGCCGCCACGGCGACAATCTTATCGTCAACAAAAACAGGGATGGTCAGGAATTTATACAACTTGGCATGTCCTTCCGGATATCCTTTCTTAAGGGGGTGCTGCGCCGGGAAATCATTTATAAGGATTGGCTTCCTCTGGCGGACGGCCTCTCCCCATACTCCTGTCTTGTCGAGTTCGTAGCAGGTCTGTGGATTGGTGACAGTGCATTCCTTCATCACATCCTTTGACCAGGTATTGAGTATGAATTCCTTTTTCTCCTCGCTGTAGTGGTAGATGTATCCGATCTTGCTTCCTGTCAGGGAAATCGTCTCTTCAAGCGCGAAATCAAGGAGTTCCTGTATGCTTTTTGCCTTGAACTGGGAGATCCTATGAAGGCTTTCGAGCCTGGCTTCATCAAGACGGTGTTCTTTTTCATCCATGTTCCGGATCAACGCCTCTCCGATATGGGTTGAGAGCAGCTCAAGGGACTGGATGGCTTCGAGAGTGAACCTGCATTTGTCTCGTGCGTTGAGATGAAGCAGCCCGACGATCTTATGCGTTGCGCGGATAGGGACAAGGGCGACTGAGGAATATCCATCATGAATGCACTGGTTCCGTGGATTGATCCTTGGATCCGCATCTGGTGGAAGATCCAGAAGAAGATGCGAATCATTCGTCCAGAAGCTCCCGCCTGCTGTGAAAAGCGGGTTGGAAGGATCCGTCCTGCCGGAAATTACCAGGCCGCAGGTGCATTCCAGTTTCACAGTGCCGTCGCTGCTCCTGCAGATGCCTCCGTCCTGTCCATGCGCTGCCAGGGTATTTTCCTTCAGCAGAAAATCGCGGGAGAATCCATCCTGGACAAAATATGGGAAATCCTCTCCGCTGTTGAGGCGGATTCCGATGGCATCGGATCCAGTATGTTTCTTGATCAGGGAGATGACACGTGCCAGGGAAAGGCTGAAGTCCGTCGGTTCGTTCAGTATCTTGAGAACCTCGATGGAAAGAAGCCGGTAGTGTTCTATCTGTTCCCTCCTGGCCATCTCGATGTGCAGGGTCTCTTCGGCTTTTTTCCTTTTGGAAACTTCCTTCCTCAATCGAAGATTCGAAAACATGAGGGTGAGAAGCGCCACGGCAATAACAGCAGGAATTAAATACATTAAAAATTCTTTGATTTCCATTCCTTTGTGGATGGTCGTCCATTTGTTCAGTATTATGGCGTTTTCTTCAGGAGTGATTCTGGAAATGGCCTTGTTGAGTATTGGGATGAATTCCGGCCAGTCCTCGCGTACGGCTATGCCCCACTTTACCAGGAAAGGTATTTCTGCGGCAATTTTCATGTCGGGCAGGTAGAGATGGTTTATGGCATGGACCGCTGTTGCAAGATCGCCGATATAGGCGTCGACTTCTCCGATGGCTACTGCCTTGAGTCCTTGCTCCGTGTCCGTCTTTGGGCGCAATATTATCAGAGGATAATTCTTCGCCACCCATTCATGGACTACATAATCCTTGTTTATGGAAACTGTTTTTCCATCCAGGTCACCGATGCTTTTGATGTCGGAATTGTTTTTCCTGGTTATTATTACGTTTGGCATTTCGACAATGGAGTCTGAAAAATTGAGGAATGCCTCCCTTTCTGGAGTTGAGGCGATTATTGGAATCACGTCTATTTCCCGTGACTTTGCCTTTTCTATGATCCGGCTCCAGGTCGGACTGAGCTCAGGCTTGAATGAAACCCCTGTCTTCTTTTCAAGCATGCGGACATAATCGGCGCCCATCCCGACATAATTGCCCTTCTCGTCCATCACGCCCCGGAAATAGCTCGATGAATCCACTCCGAGGCGCATGGTTGGATGCTTCTTCAGCCACTCCTTTTCGGAAGGTGTCAGGATCTCCTCAATTTCCGGAGACTGGGCGTTCAGGAAGAAGGATAAGAAAAATATAAGTAAAACGGAAAGGTGTTTTATTTTCAGCATATCATCTTCCCCGTGCAATCCTGTCCAGTTCCTTGGCGCATCTGTTGAAGGCTTCCACGACCACAGGATCATATCTGCGTCCAGAGCATCTGTTGATCTCCTCCACTACAAAATCGAAAGGCTTCTTTTTGCTGTATACCCTGTCGGTTCTCATGGCATCGAATGAATCAGCGAGGCAGCATATCCTTGCGCCAATGCAGATTTCCTCGCCTCTTGTCCCAAATGGATAGCCGGTTCCGTCCCATGATTCATGGTGGTGGAGGATTATTTTTGATACATCTTCAAGTTCTGGAAAGATGCGGATTATCTTCAAGATGAACTTAGGATGCTCTTTTATCATGTCGTATTCATTCTTGCTGAGAGGTTCCGGCTTGGAAAGTATTTCAGCAGGGATCAGGATCTTGCCGATGTCATGGTAGAGAGCACCTGCTTTTATCCTGCGGATCTCAGCTGGATCCTGTATTCCCATGTGCTTGGAAATTATAATGGTCATGCGGCTTATGCGGCGGCTATGGGTGCGCGTGTACGGATCGAGCATCCTGAATATTTCATTGATGCTTTTCCCTGACAAGTCAGGACATTGTTTAAAGCTTAATGTTTTTGTCATGGTGCTTTGCCTGGTTCATAGGGGCATAAAGAGCCTTGACCCTTATTCCTTTTCCGTCGTCAATCTCTATTATATCATCTTCCAGGAAATAAACATCAATGTTTTTTGATTTCTGCAGGGTTGAAATGTCTTCAGGTCGGACCTTGTAGTATTCGGCGATGCATCCGGGAGTAGCCTCTCCTCTTGAGGTGCGCCTGTCCTTCCCCCTGAACCTCCAGGCATTGTAGCGGCTCCATCCAAGCATTGTCAGGTAGATGCCGATCAGCACGCAGGCTCCGATTCCGAAATATTCGGGATTTTCAATCCCCTCAAGCTGGAACATCTGGTAATTGAAGAATCTGTAGGCGACATACCAGAGGACGAGGATTATCAGGGGGCGTATGAAGATCATCCATGCGATCCAGCCAAGTATGTTGATGCCCCATTCGGTATAATACTGGGTCTTCGACACCAGCCTGGGGCTGTCGAGGATAAGCGGTTTGTCAAAATGCTTTTGTCCGTTCATGATATGCCCCTGTCAGGACTTTCCCATACCGCCAACGTATCCTTCTTCTTGAGAAGCGCCTTCGGGAAAGCTATTATTGTCGTCATCCAGGTTATGACCCAGTAAATTGCTGGATACCAGATCATCCATGGAATCAACTTGATAAGCGTCCTGTCATATCTGGCGTCAAACATGATTCCTACCGTAAGCTGGAGCATGCATACGCCAGCCAGCATCACCCCTGTCCAGCCCGGGAGGATGCTTCTTACCACCAGATTATGAGGGAGGGGGACGCCAAGGCAATGCAGAAACCACAGCAGGAATGTAAGCAACAGCAGATAGCACCACAAAACGCTTGTTGCATATTCAATGTAGAGAGGCCATATCCGGCGGTTCTTCCATGAGAGCATTTCTGTGAAGTATTTTATGAGGACCTCGTTCCCCCCCTGCGACCAGCGCAGTCGCTGCTTGAAGATGCCTTTAAGCGTTTCTGGCACAAGAATCCAGCATAATGCATTGGCCTCATATCTGATGTCCCATTTGTCGAGCTGCAGCTTCCAGCTCACATCAATGTCCTCGGTGACCATGTTGTTCGACCACCAGCCGACGTCCAGCAGCGCTTTTTTCCTGAATGCCGCAACAACACCCGACACCGTATAGATTTTACCCAGGATCCTCTGCGTCCTCTTTATCATGCCTATGATGGTGGAATATTCTCCGACCTGTATCTTGGCGAGGAGGGTGGTCCTGTTCCTGACTTTTGGATTTCCGGTAACTGCCCCCACCCTGGGGAAATTGACAAAGTGCCACAGGATCCATTTTATGGCGCCCGGATCCAGCAGGGCGTCTGCGTCTATCCCCACGAGGAATTCACCATTGCTCGCCATTGCCGCCATCGTGAGGCCGGTGCCTTTGCCCTGGTTGCTCTTGAGGGTTATCACCCTGAGATTGCTGAACTCCTTCTGGAGATCCCTGAGAATTCCGCCTGTCCTGTCCCTGCTGGCATCGTCAATGGCGATGATTTCAAAGTTCCTGTAGGTCTGCAGCTGCAGGTATCTGATCGTGTCCTCAATGCACTCCTCCTCGTTGTGGCAGGGTACAAGGATGGAAACCATCGGGTTCTCCGGAATCTCTGGTTCCTTCAAGACATATCTGTCCCTGTAGAGGCGGAACAGTATGGAGCCGAACATCCATATGAACCCCATCAGCAGGGGGTAATAGAAAACAAAATTGTAGATGTACTCCATCATTTGACAATCTTCCGTTATTTCTTGTCGAACGGGAAACTTTTCGACGATATCATGTCAGATATTATCTTACAGTCGGGCCTGTTTCCAATATAATCGTCAGGATAATATCCGATATTATGGGCTCCTGCCGCAGCAAGGATCCTCAGCCATTTGTTTACAGTGCCGGAGTCAATCCATTCGTCATCTTTCCAGTTGAAGGCCTGGGTCTTGAAGACTGTCCTGTTCAGGCCGTCCGGATACTCCGAGGCTTTTTTCACGAGGGATTTCAGCCAGCGTGTCTCCCAGAAGATATCCTCCATCCTGGGGTACGCCATTATCACCGCGTAATCATATCTTTGCAAGGTCTTTTCGTAGCTCTGGCAGTACCACTCCTCGCTGTTTGGATTCAGCAGCACTGGCGCGTACAGGGTCCTGGCAAATCGGATTTCCGGACGCCAATAGAGCACCTTCTTCCTGATCCTGTCGGTAAGGGACATTATCTGTTCAGTCTTGGCATCCGTCCACTTGTCCTTCTGTTCGGCGCTGAGTTTTTCAAACGGGATTATATCGCCTCCTGAGATTTTCACGTATTCCTTTAGGGCCTCGGGGCTGAAATCCTCGTAGTCGGTCATGTAGGCGTCGTCCTGGAAGATCACTCCGTCGAAGTCGCAGTATGTCGCGAGGTCCTCGAAGATCATCTCGATTTTACTGCATGCCTCCTCGTTGAAGGGGGAGAGGCGCTGATACCATGATGTTGAGAGCTGTATTTTTCCGTCCCGGAATTCGCGGATGCGGAGCTTCCCGGTCTCCTTTTCATCTGGAAGTACATACGTCATCGCGGGCATCCAGGCATATACGCCAATGCCTCTTATGAAAATGGAGCGGGCGATCCTGCTGAATATATCGGCCTTCACGGGAAGCACCCGGTTGTTGAAATATACCGACGAGACATTTCCATCGCCTTTGTCGTCGCAGAACGCCTGGAGGTAGACGGCTGAAGGCTTAAGCCTGTATATCCTTTCAATGAATTCATCGATATTCCTATTCTGTCTTACAGGATCCGGGTCGTATATGGAATCAAGATCGGCATGGACTATGCGGAGCCTTTCAAGCCTGATGAAGCTTTTCTTGAACATCGCCGCGAAATTTTCGATGGATGGATTGTTCATTATCATGAAGCGCGGAATTGCATCGATTCTGTCTGTATTTCCGAATCCGTCGTCGAGCGTGAACATGACTTTGAATCCGGCCTTCTTTGCCTCCTCGATGCTGGCGGAGTTGTATCTTCCGTATGGCCAGACCATTATTTCAGGCGTCATGCCGGCCTTATCCCTGATCAGTGAAATGGATTTTGCAAAGTCGTCGCTGAGCCTTTTCTCATACTCGGAAGAAGTCTCATATTTTTTCCGGGCGGGATCGTAGATCCTGGTCTGGATGGCCGATGCCATGCTTCCGAGCGGGTTCATGAGAACTCCGTGGTGGAGATTGCCGCTGTGGCTTGCGACCTTTACCAGCCCGGATGAATCGACTTCGCGGAGCTGGGCCCAGGTCATGAATTTCTTCTGGTATTCAGGGTCGGCAGGGGGATTGTCAATCCATTCTGTGACAACTGCGATTACAGCCGGGCATTTATAGAGCTTCAGCAGCGGGAATACATTCTTATAGAAGCTGTCATAGGCGTCATCAAAGGTGAGCAGGATTGCTTTTTCAGGCAGTTTTTTCTCTCCGCTCCTGGCCTTCAGGATGTCGTCCACGCCTATGAAGCTGCAGTTCTGCGACTTGAGGAATTCAATCTGCTGTACAAAAGACTGCAGTTCCACGGCATAGGCATCCTTGTCATCGGTTATTCTTGCAACGACATCATGGTAGCAGAGGACAAGGAATGAGTTTTCAGGAAAGCCCTTGCTGAAATCCAAGGGCCTGCTTGACTTGAAATCACCGCCGGAAAACATGGAAAGGTTCTGCCCCGCCGCCGAGAGGCAGATGATGAAAGATAGAATTAAAGTGATTTTCCTAAAGATGTATTTCACTGCAATCCCGTGTTCGATATTGGATATTCTTTTAAAACTTATATGTCACATTCGCATATAATCCCCAGCCGCAGGGATTGTCGTCGCCATACCGCTCCTTGCCTATCTTTCCTCCGACCTTGAAGCCGAAATAGTCCGTCAGGATGTATTCCTGCTCATACTGGAGGTAGTACTGGCTCTTGCAGGTATAGTCCTTCTCCCAGTGGGGGCCAAGTCCGAGGTATAGCCTGTCAGTTATTGAAGTCTCATATCTCCTGTACCAGAGATGTTCGACCATCGGCACGAAATAAATGGAAGTGTAGTATCTGGGCGCGTAATATTCGCTGTCCTGGTACTCTGTGTTTGTCGTCGTCGAACCCTGGACTGCCGCCCGGAATTTCCAATATGCGGTGGAATATATGCCCTTGTCTATTTTCCAGCTGTAGGTCTGGTTGATGTTTCCGTCCGAGACCCATACGTTTGAAAATCCGCCGCTGAGAATCAGATCCTCGCTGAAGCGGTATTCCGCCGATACGTTCGCCTCCTGCCCCTTGTAGCCGAAGAGAAGCGCCTTTGGAGGCATGTTCAGCGTGTAAGAGTTATAAAAACCGGTCAATGTAAGATGGTCGGAGGGCGAATATCTAAGCCCCGCCATGAAACCCGGATTTTCCGCGTGATAATCCATCGATGCCTCTCCGAATATGGTCAGATCGCGGTCAAGCCTCCAGTCGAAGCCGACGGCTCCACGGAAAATGTTCCTATGTTTCGCCTCCTGGTTTGAATCCTTGGGTTGTGATGTATACAGCCAAAGCGTCTCGGTGTATATCTTCCTGTCCGGATATATCGGCTGGTCCAGTCGTATGGTTACGCCCGACCCGTCGGAAAAGTTTCCTTCATTGCTGTAATTGCTGTCGATTGTAAGGGTCCTCTTCTCCTGCAGCTCCAGGGATCTCTGCAGCTGTTTTACCGCCAGGTCGGCAGGATACATTCTTGCGAGTTCCGCGGCAATCGTCCTGGCCTTCTCCCACTCGTCGTTCTCGTTCAGCGTGTATGCAAGCCCGATCTGGGCCGACCTGTCGTTCGGATCGAGCGCGGTGGAGATCTGGAAGTCCTGCAGCGCCAGACGGGGCCAGCCACGGTAATAGTGCACGTAGGCGAGGGCGGTCCTGATATTCGTATTGTAATTTGCTTTTTCAAGGAGACCGGACAAATATTCATCGGCGTATGACAGCTGGTCGTTGTAGATGTACCACCAGCCTCTTTCAACCATCAAATCCATCTTGTCAGTATTCTCGACGTAAATTCCGTTCGGCCTTGCGAAGGCAGGAGTCTCCTTTTCAAGCACCTCGAGGATTTCATAGGCAGCCTTCTGATCTTCGATTTCAATCAGGCATGAATAAATACCCTGCAGCGCCAGATAGTTGTCGGGATATGCGTCATTGCCGGACTTCTTAAGTTCTTCGCGGATCTCCCTGTACATTGCGAGGGCGGTGTCAGGCTTGCGGCAGTACAGATAGGCTGAGGCGACATTAAGCCTCAGCCAGGATGGCGTATCGACGCCGTCTTCTTTGAGGCTTTCATATTCCTTTGTCAGCTCCTGCATCTTCTCGGCCTGGAACAGGGCGAGTATCCTGTCGAAACGCGCGCGAATCTTCAGCATGTCAGCGTCAGCCGAGGCCTCCGGTATGTTCTTGTACTCATCGTACATCCTGATGTTTTCATCAATTGTCTGGAGAGCTTTCTTATAATCCTTCCAGGCAAGCTGCTCGGCGGCGAGGTCCCCCATGATCCTTTTTTTCACCGCGTATGAAACATCATCGCCTGTTTCCTTCAGCATCTGATCTGCAAGCGTGGCCGCCTTCATGTCGAGCAGTATATGATACCTGGCGTTTATCGAAGGGCGGTAGTATTTGTTCCTGGCGAGTATTTTTTCATTGAGGTCATATGCGGAGAGATAATTCCGCTGAAGCTGGAGGATGGTGACTTTTAAGAAGGAAATATCGGAATTTCCCGGGTTCGCAGCCATAAGTTCATCAGCCGTTGATGAAGCCTCCTGGAGTCCGGACCTGTTCTGTATCAGCACTTCCACCAGCATTTTCCTTGCGTCCATGTCTCCCGGATTGGTTTTCAGATATTCCCTCAGGAAGATATCCGCCTTGTCATATCTGCCTTCGACAATGAATGCTTCGCAGGGAAGCATCTTCAGCCATTTTGGCGCATCCTTTATTTTACTTGTTTCATTCTCGATGAAGATATGGGCTTCCGCAGCCTGCCCAGCTTCGATCATTGAGAAAACCTTGCCCCTTGCAGCTTCAGGATTGTCGGGGTTCAAGGACAGGGACTCATTGTAGCAGGCGATGGCTTCCGCATATTTCCCGGTCCTGCGGTAGGCAGTTCCAACTGCGTCCAGCAGGAAATTCTTAGGGGTGTAGCTCGATCTGAATCTTTTATACATGCCGATGGCTTCCTCATATTTTCCGCACCAGACCGTGATTATTATCTTGTCGGAAAGGACGGACGGACTTTCGTATTTTATTTCAAGAAGCTTGTCGAGCACTGCAAAGGCCTCGTCGTATCTTCCATCCCTTGCCTCCTGGACCGCCTTCTCATGTATTTTGGAAAGGGATTTGTTCAAGGCATCCTTTTCGCCGTCCACCTTTGAAAGCTTCCTGCCTATCTCGTCGATCGCTTCGTTGAGCTTTCCAGAAGTGATATATTTTTCAATGGTAGAATCAGTTTCCGCCGGTGCTGCAACCGGTTTTTCCAGAACAGGTCCGGTCTTGACTGCTTCAACTGCCTCCTTTGGTTTTTCCTCTGCCGCCGTCTTTTTATCAGCCGGGATTCCGGTGATTTCAGCCATGAGATATTCCGGCGCCTTCCTGTCCTTGAAATATTCATCGTAGAGCCGCCTTGCGTCATCTTTCTTCCCGGCCCAGGAAAGCACAAGGATGTAGTCGGCCATGATGGAGGTTTCATTCCCGGTTTCCTTCAGAAGCCCGTCCAGTATTGCGAGGGATTTTTCGTGTTCGCCGTTCCTGGCGAGTTTTGTGGCGAGCATGTGCCTTAATTTTACCAGGAAATGATTTATCAGGTCCTTCTTGTCGGGATTGCCTTTCATGAGCGTTTCAGCTGTTTCAATTCCGGTTTCAGGGCTGTCCGTCTTTTCACAGCAGAGGAACATCAGTTCGAGTTTCTTTGATTCCAACGGCGGGGCAAGCACAAGTTTCCTCGCGATTTCAAGTTTGCCGGCCTGGCCGCCCGTCTGCTCGTAGCAGTTGAAGACGGCTTCCAGCAGATAGGAGGGCAGATCCTGTTTCGAGGATATTTCCTTGAAGGCCTTCAACGCTTCTTCGTATTGGCGGTCCCATGAAAGGATGACAATGTAGTCGTAGTAGATGCTCTTCCTGTCGTCCGTTTCTGTGATGAGACTTTTAAGGCTGGCAAGGGATTCCTGGAGTTTTCCGGCCCTTGCAGCCTCCACGGCCTTCCCATGCCTTGCCCTGACAGCCAGCCTTTTCAGCCAGTCTGGAATTTCCTTTGAGCCCTTGGTGCGGTCATCAAGATATTTCAGCGCCTTGTCGGAATTGCCCGATCTGACACATGCTTCCACCATCATTTCAACGGGTTTCTCGTCCTTTTCGTTTTTCGGGAGGTATTTTTCAAATAGGGCGGCCGATTCCGTAAACTTTCCAAGCTTGTAGTATGCGATTGCCATCTCTGTCTGGACGGAATCCGGTATTCTGTAATCCTTTGGAATTTCGCTGTATGCCTTGAGGGCCTCTTCATACCTTCCGGCCCATTTCAGTATGACGGCATAATCGCAGAGCACGTCGGGGGCGTTCTTGGTATCGGCCAGTACGTTCCTGATCCTGTTTACAGCCTCATCGTATTTGCCATTCCTTGCATCGATGATGGACTGTTTGCGCTGGGAATCGGTGGTTTTCGAGAAGAGATCGTCCAGGATATCGGCATTTGCTGCAAATGACGACACCAGCAGGGCAAGGAACATGGGAAGCGTACACTTCAGATTCATTTTCCTGTAAAAGATTGAAAAAACCAACTTTGGAACATAACTTAAGGAATCCTATTGAATTCAACCGGTGAATGTATGCTGCCAAGCGGATAAAATCAATTTATGGAAGTCAGTAATAACAAAGAACTTGTTGCGCTATTGAAATACTGCCTGATGCTCGATGCGGAGGCGTACAGGCTCTATAACAAGATCTCCAGCAGCTGCGCCGATGAGAAACTCCGCAGTTTCTGGAGCATGATGGCCGAGGAGGAGAAGGAGCATGTAGACTTCTGGAAGAAGGCAAAGGAGCTTGCCGAAAGAGACCTGCTTCCGGATGTATTCGAGGATGTTTCGGAAACAAGGAAAAAGTTCGAGAAAATCCATGCCAAAGTGCAGGGGATGGTAGGGAATATAAAGGACTTTTCAAACATGTCCGAGGCCCTGTCACTCGCCTACCGCCTTGAGTTCTACATGCTTTTGCCTGAATTCGCCACAATGTTCCATATCTTCCGGACTCTTGAAGGAATCGAAAGCATGGAGGAAAAATACGACCAGCACATCTCCGAGTTCATCGCAGGGCTGATGAAATATGGGGAGAACATCCCTGAGGCGGAAATACTCGGAGAGACCCTCCAGAACCTTTGGGCCGACAACAAGCGGCTTGCGAAGGAGAGCACCTGTGACATCCTTACAGGCCTGTTCAACAGAAGAGGCTTTTTCAACTCTGTAAATCCGATATCATACCTGGCCTCCAGGAAAAAATTCAAAGTGGCTTTTCTGATGCTGGACATTGACAATTTCAAGCTCCTGAACGACACCTATGGACATCAGAAGGGCGATGAAGTCCTCAAGTTTGTAGCGTCAATCATTGAAAATTCCATAAGGAAAGCAGATCTGGCCGGAAGATACGGCGGCGAGGAGTTCATCGTGTATGCCGACTGCAAGGATTCCTCGTCCATAGGCATACTCTGCGAGAGATTGAGGAAAAACATAGAGGAGAAGACCGAGGCCGCGCTTGGGATCAGTGTGACCGTCAGCATCGGCTCCGCATCGGATTTCATAGGGAGTTCAGTTGAAAAAGACATGATGGGAATCATCCACAGGGCCGACCAGAACCTCTACAAGGCCAAGGCCGGCGGCAAGAACCGGATCGAATGTTGAGTAATTCCACTGGAATTATTTTTTCTTCATGAAATACAGATCCGCGAAGCTGATCAACCATGTTATGGCGAGAAGAGAGAACGCAAGGACAAGCCTTTTTAAATTGAAAATGCTTAAATTGATGTCTTTGTCATTCAGAGCGTCCTGCATGATCATGTACCACGGGTAAATTATTTCCCAGAGGATCCATAAGGCGCAAGCCTGCCCGGTAATGAACAGAATCCCGCCGAGCATCCATTTCTTCGCCATGAGCTGTCCGACTCCCGGCGCAACAAGGTTGGATGCAAGATATGATGTTTTCCTGTTCAAGGGGAGTCTTTCAGTTTTGTAAAAATTTCCTTGGAAATTTTTACCACCGGAGCAGATTGGCGCCCCAGGTGATTCCAGCACCGAACGCGGTGAGCAGCACGTAGTCGCCACGGTCCAGCTTGCCTGATCTGACGATCTCATCAAGGGCGATCACTACTGATGCGGCCGAGGTGTTGCCGTACTTGTGGACGTTGATGTAGACTTTCTCCTCAGGGATCTCGAGCTTGTTCCCTACGGCCTTTATAATTCTCAGGTTTGCCTGGTGCGGTATGAGCCAGCGGACTTCGGAGATGTCCACCTTGGCGGTAGCCAGTACGTCCTGGCAGGCCTTGGCCATCTCGTTGACTGCGAGCTTGAAGACTTCCTGCCCTTCCATCGAAAGGAAATGCATCCTCTTCTTTATGGTCTCGGCGCTTGTCGGAATCTCAGATCCGCCGGCAGGAACCTTGATCAGTTCGTTGAAGCTGCCGTTGGAGGCCAGCCTGCTTGCGAGTATGCCGCCTATGTCGTGCTTCCCGGTGCGCTTCTCAAGAATAACCGCTCCGGCCCCGTCGCCGAAAAGGACGCAGGTGTTCCTGTCCTTCCAGTCGGTGATCATCGACAGCTTCTCGACTCCGATGATGAGGGCGTGCTTATATTTCGGGTTTGTCGACATGAGGGCGTTGACGATTTCGAGGGAGTAGAGGAATCCAGTGCAGGCGGCCTGGAGGTCGAAGCACGCGGCGTTGAATGCCCCAAGCTTGTTCTGGAGTATGCAGGCGGTGCTGGGAGTTATCCTGTCCTGTGTGATGGTGGCTACGACGATGAGATCCAGGTCTTCAGGCTTCAGCTTCGCCATCTCTATGGCCTTGAGTGAAGCCTTGAGAGCCAGCTCGGAACTCGGTTCGTTGTCGGCGGAGATCCTTCTTTCGGATATTCCTGTCCGAGTGCGGATCCATTCATCGCTCGTATCGACCATTTTCTCGAGATCCCTGTTAGTCAGGATCCTCTCCGGCAAATATGAACCTGTACCAATGATTTTTATACCCATAAAAACCCTCTGAAGGAATTTATTTATTGACTGCCACGCCGCATTCCACCAGTCTTGCGGCTATATGGTCTGTCACTTTGGATTCTACCATTTCCCCTGCGACGCGTATCGCGTTCTTGATCGCTTTAGGAGACGAACTTCCGTGGCCGATTATGCAGATGCCGTTCACGCCAAGGAGCGGAGCGCCGCCATATTCCTCGTAGTCGGCTATCGCTTTGAGCTCCTTGAATGCATTCTGCGCAAGAATGGCGCCCGCCTGACGGAGGGTGTTCTTCGTGAAGGCATGCTTGAGCCACACGGATATGGCCTTTGCAAGGCTTTCACTTGATTTAAGGACTATGTTCCCGACGAACCCGTCGCAGACGACCACGTCCGCAACTCGTTCATACAGGAGCTTCGCTTCAATGTTCCCGATGAAGTTTATCGGCATCTTGGAGATGATCTTGAAGGCCTCCTTCGTGAGATCATTGCCCTTGACATCCTCTTCACCGATGCTCAGGAGTCCTATCTTGGGCTTGGATACCCCCATTGTCTTTGAGAAAATTTCGCCCATTATAGCGTATTGCGCCAGATGCAGGGGCTTGCAGTCCACGTTGGCGCCGGCGTCGAGGAATACGAAATGCCCTTTTGTCGACGGCATGACAGTGGCTATGCCGGGCCTTTCGACTCCTGGCAGGAGCTTCATCCTGAAAGTGGTGGCGGCGACTGCGGCGCCCGTATGTCCGGCGCTGATGACCGCATCTGCTTCCTTGTTAGCGACAAGTTCCGCGCAGACGGTTATGGATGAATGCTTCTTCCCCCTTATCGATGATATGGAGGGCTCTTCCATCCCTACTGCCTGTTCGGCATGCACGAGACGCACCCTCGGATGGTTCAGAAGGCCGTGCTGTTTGAGCAGAGGGGTGATCTTCTGCAGGTGCCCGACTAGGACGATATCCATGAAAGGATACAGTTCAACGGCTTCAGCAGTTCCTTCGATCACCACGTCGGGCGCTTTGTCCCCGCCCATTGCATCTACGGCAATTTTCATTTTTCAGATACAGTTATTACCTGTTTACCCTTGTAGGTTCCGCATGACGGACATACTCTGTGAGGTTTTACGGCTTTGCCGCAGACGGTACAGTTCGTTCCCTGTACGCCGCTGCAGCGGTTGGCGGCCTGTCTCTGGCGCCTCTTCATCTTCGACATTTTACGTTTTGGAACACCCATCGGAATCTCTCCTTAAAATTTTTATGCCTGCGCATATGCGCCGGGCATCACTTCTTCTTCTTGACTTTCTTCTTGCTGCTCAACGCCAGCTTGTCCAGCTCGTTCCAGCAGCTGTTCTCTTCCTTGAAATCGCCGCACCGGCAGCTTTTCACGTTCTTATTCTCCCCGCAGACAGGACAAAGTCCTTTGCAGTCGCTGCTGCATATGAAATTCTGTGGAAAAGTGATTAAAATATCTTCTCGAAGCTCGGGAGTCAAGTCGATTTCAGAATTTGCCCCTGTTTCGTAGAAATGGCACACCTCTTCGCACTTTACATTGTATTCGTATTTTTTCAGGCATCTGGCGCACTGGCACTCAAGATCCATCTCGAGCCTGCCTGAGACAAGCACCCCTCCATTGACCTGCGTGGCCGTCAGATCGTAGTCGACAGTCTCCGGCAGTTTGACCAGGCTGTCCAGCCCGACGAACTCCATGTCGGCCACCTTTTCCTTGCCGGAAACCTTTACGCCGTTGAAATCAACCTGGTTTACAAATATCCTGATCATTATACTCTCATATGTGTTTTTTGTTCTTCAATGCCTTCATCACGGCGGGAGGCACGAACGGCGATACGTCGCCTCCGAACTTCACAAGCTCCTTGATCATCCTCGAACTTACAAATGAATACGAATGGCTCGCCATGAGGAACACCGTGTCATAGTCGCTCGTGATCTCGCGGTTCATCATCGCCATCTGGAACTCATATTCAAAGTCGGATATGGCCCTCAGCCCCCTGACCACCGATACCGCCTTGTATTTCTTCACAGCCTCGAGAAGGAGCCCGTCAAAGCATATTATTTCAACTTTCGGCACCCCCTTGCAGACTTCCTCAAGCAGCTTCTGCCTCTCCTTCAAGGTGAACATCGCGCTCGATGTCTTCGAGTCATTCACCGCCACGGCCACGATAAGCTTGTCGAAGATTTCCTTGGCCCTCAGTATTACGTCCAGATGACCGTTGGTCACAGGATCAAAACTGCCTGGAAACAATCCTACTTTCATATGTAAAATTCCCGCCCCTATTATTTTTTTTCACAATATAGCATAAAACTGTTTTTATTTCAGACTCCGATGAATTATTTTCTTCGGAACAAAACAGACAGAGGTGCAATCATGGCTGGTAAAATAGTTTTCCTGTTGGCGGACGGCTTCGAGGAGATCGAGGCGATAACCCCGATCGACGTGCTGAGAAGGCTCGAATTCAATGTCGTGGTCGCAGGACTCAGGAAGAACGTCCAGGGATCGCATGGGATCAAAATCGAGGCCGACTGCCTTGTCACGGATATCAATGAGTCGGAACTTGACGCAGTCGTGCTTCCCGGAGGAATGCCCGGAGCCACGTATCTCCGCGACTGCCCCCACGTGATCGAACTCGTGATAAGGATGAATTCCAGGAAAGCAGTTGTCGCCGCAATCTGCGCCGCACCCATCGCCCTCAAGAAGGCGGGCGTGATTGAAGGGAAGACCGTCACTTCGCATCCATCGGTCAAAACCGAGCTGGCAGGCGCAATCCACACCGGCAGGCTGACAGAGGTCGACGGCAACATAATCACCGGCAAAGGTCCGGGCGCCGCATATGAGTTCGCAGTAAGGATCGCTACAGCCCTGGGAAAAGGCGCCAAGGCCGAGGAGCTCTTAAATATGATGTTTGTACAAAGAAGATAAAATTTTAACCACGAAACACACTAAATACACGAAAAAATGATTTTAATGCATGTCGGAATTATTATTTGAAAATACTTTCGTGTCATTCGTGTATTTCGTGGTGGAGAATCTATGAATTTCCAGATTACGGCAAAATGCCCCGATACCAAGGCCCGCTGCGGGATCGTAAAGACCGCGCACGGCGATATCAAGACCCCTGTCTTCATGCCAGTCGGCACCCGCGCGACCGTGAAGGCGATGACGCCGCTTGAGATGGAGGAGATGGGTGTCGAGATCATTCTTGGGAACACCTACCACCTTTTCCTGCGCCCCGGCATGGAGATCATCAGGAAGGCCGGCGGACTTCATAAGTTCTGCAACTGGAACAGGGCGATCCTCACCGACAGCGGCGGTTTCCAGGTCTTCAGCCTCTCCGCCCTCAGAAAAATCACTCCAAATGGCATAGAATTTTCCTCGCATCTCGATGGCAGCCGCTTTTTCCTCGGTCCAATCGAGTCAATGGCAATCCAGAAGACGCTCGGTTCGGACATATGCATGGCATTCGACGAATGCACCCCGTACCCTTGCACCTATGAGGACGCCCTTAAGTCCATGGAGCTCACCACGAAATGGGCACGGATTTCGAGGGATCAGCCTCTAGCGGAACATCAGCAGATCTTCGGCATCGTCCAAGGTTCGGTCTACCAGGACCTCCGCGTGAAAGCAGCCGAAGAGCTCGTGAAAATCGGATTTGACGGATATGCGATCGGCGGACTCAGCGTCGGAGAGGACGAACAGCAGATGCTGCATTGTCTCGACTGGGTTCTTCCTGTCCTGCCCGAAGACAAGGCCCATTACATGATGGGTGTCGGCTACCCGAACCAGATCATCGAGGCCGTTGCACGCGGAATCGACATGTTCGACTGCGTGATCCCGACCCGTCTGGCGCGCCACGGTAATGCTTTTATCTCAAACGGAGACACCATTCCTATTAAAGGCGGACGTTATGCCGAGGACATGGGACCAGTGGATCCTGAATGCAGCTGCTATACCTGCAAAAACTTCTCCAGGGCATATGTCCGCCACCTTATGAATGTCGGGGAAGTCCTTGGGCTTAGACTGCTTACAATACATAATATGGTCTACTTTGAGAAGTTCATGGCTCAGATCAGGGAAGCCATAGCCAACGGCACCTACGCCTCATTTAGAGCTAATCATGTTAAAAATATGCCTAAAAGTTAACACGTGATGAGCTTCATGTTAATTGGGTTAACATGTTCCTGCCTTCATGTTATTAAGTATGTCGGGTTTTAACCCGACGGTTGGTTTCAATATTGTTGACGGGTTAAAACCCGTCCTACTTAATCAAAACAGGTGGAATCTCATCCCGATTTCCAGTGCAATCCTTCCGAATGCATAGACTGCTCCGATCAGGATTATCACGATGATCGCCTGGACAGGCAGATATATTTCAAGATATTTCCTGAAAATTCCCGCCGTGAAAGATCTCAATAACCTATAAAGAAAGAACGGCACGATGATATAGGAGAGTGCGTTCAGCCTGAATGCTTCTGCGAAGTTCGCATGGCATATCGCGATGAAAGCCCTGGTAAGCCCGCAGCCCGGACAGTCAAGCCCGGTAATTGATTTGAACGGGCAGTTGAAAAGCCTGTTCGCTGGAATATCCTCGGGCCTGCTTGCGAATATCGCAAAAAAGAAGATGAGGAAGAAAACGGCGAATTCAAAACCGAATTTTGAAAACCATTCCTTCCATCCTGCGAATTTCGCAGTCTGTATCGAAATAAGATTATGTTTCATAATATTTAAGTAGGTACGTGCTTCAGCATGTACCATCTTAATCTCTATCTCTAAGAATGGGACAGGCTAAAGCCCGTCCCTACTTTATCACTACCGCCTCGTGTATGTGGACGCGTGACAGTTTCACCGTCAACTTGCCCTTTGCATAGGACCACTTGATTTCACCTTTTTCCAGAGGAGCAGTGACTGTTTTCGGTTTGCTCGGCCGGCTAATAGTCATTGTAATGGGGCCGGCCATGGGGATCTCATCGATGGCTCCGTTGTTCGGCTGATTGGGAATTCCGCTCAGGCGGTTGATCAGGTGAATGATGGTCTTTTCTTCCTTCGTGCGCATTGCAACGTCGACACAGACGGGCGCATCAACCTGTATCGGAAGACTGCCGATTGTTTTCGCTGCAACCTTGCCGATGAAAGCTCGCGTGAGCGGATATCGGTTCCGCTCGAAGTCGCGGAACACGTCTGCGGGGATATATGCGACACGACCTTTCCCTACGCGGTTGATTGTCGCTGCAGGGTACGGCAGAATGCAATCATCTAAAAGAAGTGTTGTTCCAAGACCTTCTATTACATCTGCAGTTTTTGGCTTGACAAGACGCCAGGCAGCACTGAACAAAGACACCGAACCGTCCGCCGCCGGTACATGGAATGCCTTGTCCTTCTGAATCTCTCCCTTCGTGACACCGAGGAATTCAGCGCCCAAGCGATCGAATATTTCCGCTCCTGACACGACGAGACTGCCACCGTTTCGTACATATTCTTTGAGTGCTATGGCCATTTTCTCAGACATGGCATGCCGTTCCGGTACGACTACCGCGGGAAAATCTGCAAGGCGCGGGAGGAGCGCCCATTCGTCAAGTACATCTACGCCGTAGTGGTTTTCCAGAAGCGACATGACAGCGCCTTTCACCGGCGCAGAGTCGATACCCCACATCAGATTGCGTCCTTTCACAGTATTGCGGATATGGTGTTCCGAGTGCAGTACGGCGATCTGTGGGATTGACTCGGAGCCCTGGCAGACTGCGCGACGCTTCTTTACAAAGTTGCCTACATCGTTAAGACGCTTCTGCCGCCAAGGTATGAGGCGTCCATCGCGGACCGCGCCCGGATTCTCATATATCTGGACATTGCCGCCAAAGGAAAGGATCACCGATGCTTCCTGCATCAGCATCTGCTGCGGTTTTGCCGTCCATGGCGATTCAGGCTTGCCCATGCCGTGCGAACAGTAGAAGTTCCAGAGCATGATGTCCCATGGCTTGCCGCGCGTTGAGAGGAAACGCGCCTCGCAGCGGCTCTGGTCAAGACCGAACACCCAGGTGTTGTCGCCGCTGATCCAGTCGGTGGGGACCTTCGGCTCGCCGGGATTGTTGAAGGTCTGCAGCCAGTTTGAACAGACCAGCACTCCGGGTTTGTGCTTATGGACGGCATCGCAGTATTTAGTGACATAGCTCTCGAAATTTTCACGGGTGAAGTTCCACCACGCAGGCCAGTCCGGATCCGTTTCCTTGACAGGAGGCTTCGCTATGCCGGTCTTTTTTGTGAACTCGCCGCGGCACAATTTGCAGTAGCATGGTTCGGTGGACCAGAGGTCGCCGTCAATCCAGAACCCATCCACATCATAACGGTCGATCAGCTCAATCATCTGCGGAATCATCAGCTTGTCAAGATATGGACCGAGGGGGCACATCTTCTCGCCTGTCGGAGCGCCGGCGTTCTGTCCGGACGGGGCTCCTGCTATCCCGCCCTCGGAATCGACGGTGCACCATTCAGGATGTTTTTTTCCTGCCGCCTTGTCCCAGATGCCGGAGTAATGGCAGTGCAGGGGCAGGCCAAGCGCCTTCGTCGCTTCACGCCACTGCCTGAGAGCATCCTTCTTCAGTTTTGGAGGCACTGACGCGCTCTTGACCTTGCTGAACCAGCTGGTGTATCCCGGATGTCCTTTGCAGTCGGTCTGTACGAAGTCCGGCTTCATCAGCTTCAGCATTGGAACCAATTCCTTCATGCTGCAGCGCGTCCCCAGCGTCGCATCGCCTTCTCCGGCATGCAAATCGTAGTGCAGTCCAAAATAGAATTTCCTACCGTGCCACTTTCCTCTGTATGTCATAGAATCTCCCTTAGGACATCAATATTTTCTTTCATGCTGTGAAATTCATTTGTGATTTGAAAATGCCCATGGTCTGTCATCGCAATCCTCGGGCTTGTTTCAGGAAGCTTCCAGGATATCGGCAATTTCCTTGTAGCATTGATCGCAGATGCCATGGCTTACTGAAGGAAGGACCGACCGTTCAAAAAGACTTAGACGAGTGACAGCCTTTTCCACCTCCATCCAGTCATCTCCGACCTGGATCTTCTTGCACCAGCTGCACACGCGCAGCAGATCCTTGGAGCGGATCGCGAGCGGATCCCACAGCGCCTGGACCGGCCGCTTCTTTTCCGAGATCGTCCGTATGCGAAATTCAACCTCGCGATTCCTGACGACTTGCATGTTCATCTCCAGCATCCTGCGGCAGTCAGGGGAGTCGCACCTGAACTTGAAGCGGAGCCGGTTGCCCTCCCGGACCTTTCTCAACGCGCTGCGGTATAACTCCTGCGTGGTGATGTCTGTGACGAAATTCCACAGGGATTGATGCAGGACTGATTTTGATGCAGCGGCATTTCCTGCGTTTGCAGCGGCGAATTCCTCGTACTTCCCGTTGACGAAACAAATATCGTCACGCTCATTCACCAGGTAGATGATGTCATTGTTCTTCTTTGTCACGTGTTCTCCCTTGAGATTTGCAATCAGCTCATGGCAAATGCATACGCTGTCGAATCACTTTTAAAATAGAACATGCAGAGCCATGGAAATCAAGGATTTTGCTTCGAGGAAGGGAAAATCAAACCTCTTAGGGAACCTCGGCCTGCCTTGTCCAAATTGTTTGTAGTCAAGCCATTTTTGGCTGTGTTTTGGATAGCTGTAAAACACGCAATATTGCGTTAACTAGACGTTGCTCGAAAAGGGGTAACGCGGACATTCCTGTCTGCGATTGAAAATGAAATTTGAGCCCACAGACAAGAATGTCTGTGCTACTTTTTATAGAAATTTCATTTTGAGATTACCTTTTCGAGCAACGTCTAACTACGAACAAGTATCCTAAATTACTGGCAACCGAAGACTGACGACCGGCGACCTCTTTCCCACCATTTTTAATCTTCCAAATATCTTAAAAAATATCCTTGACAATGATCAAGCAATATGGTATTATTTATCTAAACTGGATACTAAAGTGGATATTAACTGTTAATTCGTACAAAAAAAGTGATTAAGCGGTTATAAAAGCGGATATTAAATATGAAGAATTCCAAGTACCTCAAAGTTTCTGAACAGATACTCCGTCGGGCGTATGGAGGAGGCCCCAACCAGAGGCTTCCAAGCGAACGCAGGATATGCACGATGTACGGTGTCAGCAGGACTACCGCGAAGATGGCGTTGAACCATCTCAAGCAGAAGAATCTGGTGACCAGGCGCGAAGGCAGCGGCACATATTTTTCACCGCCTTCAAAGAATGTCGCGATAAGAGTCCTTATTCCGAAAAAATATTCAAGTCCGGAAATGATCACTTACTTCAGGAACGAAGCTGCGGTTTTCGCATCCAGGTGCAGCAAGGTCGAGATCGATGTCGAGGAATTTGACGGCAACCTGATGTCGGCAGTGAACTCGAAACCTGGCGTGAAGATCCTCTATTCGCCCTACATGGGATTCCTGGCCAGCACGGGAGTATTCCATCCGCTCAACGAATTCGATGATTTCTTCGAGGCCACAAGCAGTCTCAACACCCAGTACAGCCAATGGTATAAGACTCCGTCCGGAGGCAAAGGCTGCTTTTCAATGCCGATTGGTTTCGGCGCCGAGGTCTTTGCGTTCAACAGGATCAAGGCGGAATCTCTCGGACTCGATGCCGACAACGGTCCGGCTGACTGGGATGAAGTGCTGAAATGGTCTGAAGTTGCTTCCGGCGGGCAGATCCCCCCGACCATGGTATATGCTTCGAGAAATTATATTTTCCCGCACTCGTATTATTACACTTTGACAGGTGGACGGGAATTTGTCGAGGAGAAGGATGGAGGATTTGATTTTTCATTCAGCAGGGGCGCTGAATGGATTGGATTCTTCAAGTCGCTTTATTCCTATCCGCTCAACCGGAAATTGGATTCAGTGCAGGGTGATCCTCTTCTGAAAGGCGAGACATTGTTCCGTCATGATGCTGGAACATGGATAGTGGATCAGGGCGAAAAACTTGGGAAAAGCGCTGAGATCTCAATGCGGCAGATTCCGCCGAAGGTCAGGGGAGGGGCGTCCATCTCCAAGATCTCCAAACGCGAACTTGCGATAATCGGTGATCTT
This sequence comes from Lentisphaerae bacterium GWF2_50_93, assembly GCA_001804815.1. Taxonomy (GTDB): domain Bacteria; phylum Verrucomicrobiota; class Lentisphaeria; order Victivallales; family GWF2-50-93; genus GWF2-50-93. The sequence continues at coordinate 31,042 of MHBI01000010.1, read as the reverse complement.
GGATGCACCCAGTCGCAACGGCGTCTCGCCTGGGAATTCATGAAGCATCTTGCATGCGATGCGGAATCGCAGCGCCGGATGGTTAAGGAATTCTCGTCGATAGCGGTGAACAAGGAAGTCTTCGACGAACAGAAATGCAGTCCGGCATGGCATCCATTCATACATGCCCTTTCGACCGGAATTTTCAGCTACGACAATCCGGCAAATTTCGGGGTGATGCAGATAATCAAGAAATATTTCTTCGACGCCGCGAACGGAAGGCTGCCGGTCGAGTCCGCCTGCGAGAAGATCGATGAGATGTGCAGGCTGCAGCTTGAGATGGAAAACGAAAAAAGGAGTCTTTTTGTATGAAAAGAAAAAATAATTTCACATTGATCGAATTACTCGTCGTAATTGCGATCATCGCAATCCTCGCGGCGATGCTGCTTCCCGCGCTGAAGAAGGCGAAGGACTCCGCGAACAAGTCGATGTGCCTGTCGAACGAGAAGCAGATGGGGACTGCCATAGCCAATTATACCGGGGACTACGACGACTGGATTCCGACGGCCAACCAGGACAGTGTCGCAAATCCCGGGAATGCCGACTGGAAGGATCTGATCATCCCATATCTCCACAACAGGAACACAGGATATACAAAGGAGCCTGTCTACACATGCCCTTCGAACAACCTTCCGTTCACCGGGGCGAATATGCAGCACTACGGCATGAACTACCAGCTCGACTATTATTCGAACAACAAGCTCAGCCAGATCCCTTCGCCAAGCTCGAAGCTCCTCGTAAGCGAGAAGAGCTACATCGAGTGGGCCCCGTATGTCTTTTGGAATTCGGCGACAAGCGGAATACAGCGCAACCATGACTTCGGTGCAAACATCCTCTATATAGACTACCATGTCGAATGGGGCAACGATTTTCCTAAAACCCTCTTCAAGCTCGTGAACAATTCCCACGGGATGTTCTGAGAAGATCTCCATGATAACATTATAAGAAGTATTCTTTTGCTGGGAATTCAGGATAAATTTCCCGCCTGAAGGCGGGACTCCATAGCGCCTGTGTCACCGCGACTAAAGATTGATTATGAGACAAGCGCGCTCGGAGTACCGGCTTTAGCCGGAATAATTATATTGGCCGAGATGACTGTAGATATGGACTTCTTGTTCTAACGGTACTTTTAACACATCGGGTTGAAATCAGATGTACTTAAAGGATATTTAGCATGAATATTACGAATCAAGTCCGGACAGGAAGTGAAGGTCTCGTTCTGGTACAAGGATGCGGAATGAAAGTATGGCGGGTTTTAACCCGCCGATTGTCGGGATTAATCCCGACATGCTGACAAGGAAAATTTCAACATAGGGATACGTCTGATAAAAAAAGGAAAGACATGAAATCTTTAAATATAATTACAATGGGATTGACTTTATTTGCTTCAATAAGCGCTTTCGCCGATATCGTCGTACAGAAACTGCCGGAGGGAAAACTTATGACTCAGGACAATGCCATCTCGCCTCCTGTCCTTATGGGAAAGAACGGCGTCATGGAAAAAGTCCCAGTCGAGGGACGGAGCTTCACCGAGGCGATCAGGATCACAGTCAAGGAAAAATGCAGCTCTCCATGGGATGTGCAGATAGCCGTTTCTTCCACTTTGAAGCTTTCGAAGGGAGATGCCGTGATCGTCAGGATGTGGGCGAGAACGGTCTCCGCCGAAAATGAAACCGGGGAGGCATATGTCTCAGGAGGCGCGCAGAGGAACAGGGCGCCGCACGAGAAACCCGTATGGTCCAGCTTCAGCATCCCGCGCGAATGGCATTATATCGAGTTCGGCGGCATCAGCAACCTCGACATACCCATGGAAGATGTGAAGCTGTTCATGCACCTCGGACAGAATGTCCAGACGCTTGAGATGGCCAATATCCAGATGTTTAACCTCGGACAGGGCGTTCAAAAGAACCTTCTGCCGATCCTGAAGCTCTCCTATGACGGAAGAAAACCCGACGCCCCGTGGCGAAAGCCAGCGGACGAGAGCATCGAAAAGATCCGCAAGGGGAACATCTCGGTCAATGTCACGGATGCCGACGGCAATCCTGTCGAAGGCGCCGACGTACAGATAAAAATGAAGAGGCATGCTTTCCCGTTCGGGACATGCGTCAACGCCGCATATCTCGGCGGCGACATGGATGAGAAGAATCCGGACGTGAAGGACTACCGCGAGGAGTTCCTCAAGCTCTTCAACTGCGCGGTCATTGAAAACCATCTCAAGCCCCCGAGATGGGAGGATCCGAAATCCCAGGCATGCGTGATGAACGCGCTGAAATGGCTGAAGGAAAACAATATTCTGATACGCGGTCACACTGCTGTCTGGCCCGGTGAAAGGAATTTCTCGCAGACCTGGAAAAAACTTATCGGATATAAGGATAACAGTCCCGCGAAAACCCACGACGAGCTTATGCTGACCGTAAGTGAGGAGAACAGGAAAAAGCTTTATGATTCGGTGAAGGACCATGTCACTGAAATTTTCACTGCGACGAAGGGATACTGTTTCCAGTGGGACGTCATCAACGAGCCGTATTCCAACCACACGCTCATGGATCTCTACGGGGACCAGGTGATGGTTGAGTGGTTCAAGGCTGCGAAACTCGCAGATCCCGGCACAAGGCTATGCATCAACGACTACGGCATTGTGATGGACGAGAAGCACGCCGAGTCCTATATGAAGACGATAAAATATCTCCTGGACAGCGGAGCTCCGCTCGAAGGAATCGGAGAGCAGGGGCATTACGGACAGCAGCCTCCGTCGATTTCAAAGGTGCTCAAGACCTACGACATGCTCGGAAGCTTCGGGCTTCCTGTGATTTGCACCGAGTTCGATGTCGATACTGCAGATGAGCAGTTCCAGGCGGATTTCCTCAGGGACTACATGACCGCTCTCTTCAGCCATCCCTCATGCGGAGGTTTCCTGATGTGGGGCTTCTGGGAAGGCGCCCACTGGAAGCCGGAGGCCGCGATGCTGACGAAGGACTTCAAGGAAAAACCGAGCTACAAGGCGTACTGCGACCTGGTCTTCAAGAAATGGTGGACGGATGCCGCCGGGAAATCAGGCAAGGACGGCGCATACGGCGTCCGCGGTTTCCTCGGAGACTACGAGATCACAGTCTCAAAGGATGGAAAGACAAAGACCGACAAGCTCAAGCTTGGCAAGGACAAGGCAGAAATTGTCGTCAAGCTGGACAAGTGATGCACTTGCATCGGTTAGTTAATTGCACGGCAGAAAAAGTGTAATCGTTAATCTGGGTAAAATGGGGCTGTTTGTTCTTGGAAGTATGTCGGGTTTTAACCCGACACCAGGTTGGCGGTTTAAAAACCGCCCTACTCATGAGGCAGGAAACCCACATCAACTTCTAGTATCCCAAAATGCGCATAGTAGACAGGGTTTCAATAGGTATCGAATCTAAAAAATAATTCGCCCTGAAGGCTCGCTGTGTATATTCCTTCTGCTGGAATATCTCTTGTCGGCACTAAATCTTTCTGCTGTCATAAGCCCAGTTCAGCAATGCCTGCCTCTGTTTCTGGCGGCAGCCCAGGTCTCCCATCTTGCAGTGCTTCTTGATTTGGGCAATATGCCTTGTCATCGCCTTCCATCTTTTGATCTGGCGTTCATCATCCGGGCATCGTCTGCCCATGTAGTACCTGCAATACCATTGGAACCATCCCCTGGGATCCTCATGATAAATCCATCCTTTTTCCAGCCAGACGGACAATGGCTGGGAAGCATCGACTCCAAAGTAGTTCAACTCGGGATCATGTCGTTCATGGGACAGCTTTGCATGAGTGAACCAGTCCTCAGGAAACTCATCCCTGCAGTCGGTCATGTATTTGCCGCCGAAAACCCCCATCTCCAGCATCTGCCTTGGCGTTAATTCAGGCAGGAAGCCCGGATGAAAATTCTTCCCGGGCGGTTCAGAAATAAAATAACAGTAGCCCTTTTGCATAAGGTCGCTTACGGTTACTTTTTGTTTTTTCATTGTGTTTTTGCCGTACGATCTAGTTTCTATCAATTCCTATATACGTCTTTTCTATGTTGAATTCGGACAATCAGGACGGAATCACCAATCAGCGCATAAATAACACGATAATTCCCAACCCTGTATTTTCTCAGTCCGGCAAATTGTCCTTGCAATTCCTGAAATTGGTCGGCGTTTGCGGAAAGATCTGAACTTAGTTTCGTTATGATTCGATCTGCTTCGCTGGAACCTATTTTCTTCAAATCTTTTGCAACGGATTTTTTGAATGTAATATTATAAGCCAAGTTCTTTTCTCATTTCGGCAACTGATATTACTGGATCTGAAGCATCCCGCAATCTATCAAGACCTATCTGCAGGTCGGCCTGATCATGCAAATAGCTCTCAAGAGCTTTTTGTACTAGGAAAGATTTGGGCCTTTCCGTCAATAGCGCGACATGGCTAAGCTCCTTTGATAGCCTTTCCGGCAGCCTTACTGAAAGTGCAACACTCATATTCCATTACTCCTTTTGTATGCTTGTGTAATACAGTATAGTACATATTTGATTCATGTCAATGGGATTCATTGTTTTTTGAAGAGAACGCCTCATGGTCTGGCAACGAGCGGAGCGAGGTTAGGAGCACCAACATCGTTGGGATACCTTTATCAAGTTAGAATGCTTCTATTCCACAATGATTAAGATTGAACTCTTTCAACGTATTTAGACCTTTTTCAGATACAGCAAGTCGGCATTTCCTATCTATCGCTATGCCAAAATCATCGAATCCTGCTCTTCCATTAACCTTCAGCCACACAAATTTAGGAAGCTTCCTCTTGGGATAAAGCTCAGTGAATAAAATCGATTTTGAAACTTCCACATCACCAAAAGAAAATCCTGTAAATCCGCCAGCTACTTCTGGTTTTATCAGGTAGAATTTCATTATTATCGAACTTTATTTATTTTTATCCCAACTTCTAATTATGCGGTTCCCCATAAGCAGGGGGTTGAAATTACTATGTGTATAATGCTTAGGGATGAATCACCCCATGCACTTTAAAATAGACCACAACAGGCCATGAATTCAAGGTTCTTGCTAGAACCCGCTCGAAAAGGGGGTAGCACAGACATTCTTGTCTGTGACGGAAAATTAAATTTGAAACCACGGACAGGAATGTCTGTGTTACTTTTTAAGACAAATTTCATTTCGAGATTACCTTTTCGAGAAGGTTCCAGCCCTCAATACCCTGCTGCCCTGTCTGTGGAAGAGTAATCGTTAAGCTAGTAATGTCTGCCTCATAAGTAGGGCGGTTTTTAAACCGCCAACCATGTGTCGGGTTAAAACCCGGCATACTTTTAGGGCAATCATCTTCAAAAGCACCCAGCTTAACGGTTACGCGGAAGAAAATGATGATTAGTGGTTCAGAATATTTTAAAGGATAATCGAGCCTCCGGACTTGAGAGTTTCACGGAGTTTTGCGGTGTCGATGTCGCACACGTTCTTGCCTGAATCCAGTGACTGGACAGCGGCGACTCCGGCGGCTTCCCCGGTCTGGTTCAGATTGATCATCACGCGGACCGCCCCGAATGCGGCCTTGTCGGTGGATACCGTCCTGCCGGCGAAAATGAGGTTGTCGACCTTGCGGTTCACCATTGTGCGGTAAGGGATCTGATAGTATGTTGGATTGACCTTCCTTTCAGGACGCCAGCGGCCTTTCTCCATGCCGAAGAAGGTGAAGTTCTCCTGTCGGCCATCAAGATATTTGAATAGGAATCCGCCATTCTCCTTGTTGTGCACATCGACCCGGTAGCTGCCGTTGGCGATGGTGTCATCAAAACTCTTTCCCTCAAGAACATCCTCTTCCGTCAACCGATACTCGCCAACAAACCTGCGAGTTTCGCGGATTCCGATATAAGAAGCCAGACTTAACAGAATCATATTTTCAGAAGGTGCGTATTTCCTGAAGATATCCATGATTGCGCGGGTCTGGCGCCGGCCTTTGATCTCGGCATTTGTCAACTGCCTTGCGTCTGCGGCGTTTGTATTGAAGACATGTGTTTCGGCATACATCCGGATATCCTTGCAGCCGGGGATCTCGCCGCTCCAGCCGCAATCCTTCTCGAGACCGAATTCCTCGTAGTGGGCCTTGACGGTCTCATAGTAGTTCACGCCTTCCGGACAGAGGTTCCTGATTTTCGCGCAGGTGGTCGGAGGCTGCAGGAAATCATCCATGACAAAAGGCACTCCCATACGGAAGGCAAGGTCGCCGTCGCCGCTCGCATCGATGAACACCTTCGCTTTGATCGCCTGACGTCCGTCCTTGTTTTCCACGAAGACAGCCTTGAGTTTGCCGTCTTCGACAAACGGGGCGGCGAAATGGGTATGGAGGAACGGGACAATGTTCTTTTGTTCGGTGATGATTTCATCGAGCTCTATCTTGAGTTCTTCGGAGTTGAACATGAATGCCTTATGGGGGCATTCCTTGATTTCGGCAACGGCATTTCTTTTTCCGAGCCTTTCAACTACTTCAAGTGACATGCCTGCGGCGATCTGCTTCTTGAATTCCGTATCGTACTGGCTGTGCCAGTAGTTCACCAGCCCCTGGGTTGCGACACCGCCGAACGAATTCATCTTCTCGATGATGACAACCTTCGCGCCAAGCCTGGCGGCCCTTATCGCCGCGAACACGCCGGTGCAGCTTCCCCCTATGACACAGACATCGCACTCCTCGGCAACCGGAATCTCCTTTGCGGGCTCTACTATTCTTTTCATTTTCCTATCATCCTTTCTTTCAATGTTGCTAAGTTACTAATCGTCTCATAATTATTTGGATCTATGGTGTTTTTCAAAATTGCCAATTTAAGGTAGGGATGGCTCTCCGAGCCGTCCGTTCTTATCGGCGGTTTCGGAGAAACCGCCCTACCTTGTCAATTATCTCATCGGCGAACTTGACCAAAGCCTGGCCGATATTCTTATTATAATCAGAGGGGAGGCGGTCAGTGGGAAATGAGACTGCGATTGTCGCAATCAGACGATCTTCCGCATTGAAGATACCTGCGGCAATCGAAGAAATGCCTACAGATCCCTCGTCTTTGACAATTGACAGGTTCCTTTTCCGTATATCCTTAAGTTCCTTGCGCAATGTATCCTTGTTTGTCACCGTGTAATCCGTAAGTGAGGAAAGTTTCTCAGTTTTCAAATACCGTTCAAGTTCCTCTTCCGTAAGATTTGCCAATATCAGCTTGCCCTGCGCATATATGTGCAGGTTGCCTGTGATGATGTACGCCTTGCCGGGACGGATACCAAGCTCATGATCGCTGTCCATGTAGTCAAGACACATGAACTGGCGTCCTGAGACAAGACTGCAGTATACGGCCTCCCTGCCTGAAAGCTCATGCAGCTTCTCGAGATACGGATGGACAATGCTCTTAAGTGAGGTCTCTGAAGCAAGCCCCTCGGCAAGATACTGCACCCGCCACCCGAGGCTGTAGGCGCCTCTCTGCTCATCCTGTTTCACATATCCCTTGTGCATCAGGGTATTAAGCAGTCCCTTTACAGTATTTACGTTCTGCGACAGTTTTGAGGACAGTTCGGACAGTGTCATGCTTCCGCTTTTTCCGGCCAGCAGTTCCATTATATCTATCGCCTTTATTACTGATCTTATCATTGTGCCACTCCCATTTTCACCATAAATACTATTATGTAGTTATATATTACGATAATATCGTATAATAAAAAGTCAAGGGTGATTCCAGGAAAATGAGTTTTTCTTTTCATGGAGAGGGTATTCTGAAAGTTATCCTGATCAAAGGAGAGAACCGTGTGCGCTTAAGAGGCTTGAAAAAAAGCTTTAAACATTATTTTATGGTAGATTTGAGGATGTCTCACATGCATCATGAAATCAAAATTCCTATCAGCTTTTTACATATCCGTTTATATATCCGCTTATGGAAATGGGTGGACACAGTGCTACTGTATGGGCATGTCGAATGAAGGAGTAAATTATGATTACAGGAATTAAGGTTCGCAACTTCAAGTCGCTAAGCGATTTCTCGCTGTTGGACTTGCCTCCCTTTTCATGCCTCATTGGCCTGAACGGGTCCGGGAAAACAACGGTTCTACAACTTTTTGACTTCATCGGACAGCTTATGCACGGACGCGGTGAGATGCGAGGCTGGAATCCTACGGAATTGATAACCGGCGGAAGTCGCGCCAGAACCATCCATCTTACGGTCAGTCTCCTCATTGACGACAAACACCTGTCTTGGCATGGAGCCTTTAATGTTGACAAGAAACGGATGGAAAATGAACAAATTCGCTTTGACAACGGATCAGAATTGTTCAAGGTCGAGGCTGGCCGCACTCTTGTGATGCAGGGCGAAAATAATCCGGACAGGAAGGATATTGCATTTCTGAATTATCAGGGATCTTTGTTGTCTTCCCTGAAAATAAGCGATCCATGGATTCTCTCCGTAAAGAATGAGCTGGCGAGTTTGAAATCGTTTGATCTGCTGAGTCCTGCAAGCCTTCGCAGTGCTTCTAAGAAAAGTAATGAACTCGGCCTTGGCGGAGACGGATTGCCAGGATTTCTGAGCCAATTGGACAGTGAACAATCCGAGAGCCTTATGAACACCCTTTCGCAGTTTTACCCCCGTCTTCAGGCATTTGAGATAAAACGACGGCAATTCGGTTGGAAAAATCTTCTTATCAAGGAATATCAGCGCACGGTTCAGACGGGACATATCAACGATGGTCTTCTCCGCATCCTAGCCATACTCTCCCAACGGTATTCATCAAGTGGCTTCCTTTTTTTTGACGAGATTGAGAACGGCATCAATCAAGAGATAGTCCAAAAACTTGTTGAGCAACTGCAGAACTTCAGAGACAAGCAGCTGATGGTCACCACCCATAGCGCACAGGTCTTAAACTATTTAAACGATTCTGCTGCCAGAAAAAGCGTTTACTTGCTCTATCAGGACATAGAAGGACTTACGCATGCACGAAAGTTTTATGATATTCCTGCGGTGTCGGAACTGCTGGAATTCATGGGCCCCGGACAGGCTATGAGCCAGACTAACCTAATTGAGCTTGCCACCCAACTCTGCCAGAAAGACGACCTCCCCCAGAATGACGACAAAAAATCAGGGACTGAGGCGTAGCATGTTTTTTGTCGTCTCTGGCGAAGGTTCGAGCGATCTTGGAACCAAGGATTTGGATGGTTCCCTGAAAAAGGGAGCTATGACCTTTATCCTTGACCGTCTTTCCGAGCTTTCATGCGGCCAAGTTCCGGATTACGAACTACAATCCGAGTCAGATGTTAAACAATTACGGAAGTTGCTGAATCTGCGAGACACCGGGCCAAGAGGAACCGACGAAAGCAAGAAGGAATCCGAAAAACTGTGGCTTAACAGCTATGCCCTTGCTGTATATGCGAAGAGAAAAGAGGAAAGAGCTGGCCTTGTTTATTTCAGGGATACCGATGGTACCCGAGCGGCTCCCCATGATAGGTGGAAGCGCATGGTTGACGCCATGTATTCCGGCTTTAAGCATGCCGATTACAAATGGGGAGTCGCCATGGTGCCGAGACCGAAGAGCGAAGCCTGGTTCCTGGCCTACTATCAAAAGAATGATGGAACGCATAACGCTTATGATAAGTGCTCCCGCTTTGAGGATATGTCGGGCAACGATGGAAGTCAAAATTCCTGCAAATCGCTATTAATGCGTTGGTGCAGTTGTTCTGGGAATGTGTATCAGGACGTAATAACTGAAGAGGAAATTAAGTGCATCGACTGGAACCACATTGATATGCCAAGTTTAACGATATTCAGGAAGCGTTTCGAAAACGTCATAACTGGCCTGAACGGAAGGTCGTATCCACATCCTGATTGCCAATATACGAGGGCATCTTGAAACTTGACGCAGAACATTATTTTGAGGCATCCCGTTATAGAATAGAAACCGCTCGTCAGCTATATGATAAAGGTAAATTTTCTGCAGCCATATATTTCGCAGGGGTTGCCGTCGAATGTATCTTCAGGGCTTATATCTATCGCAAAGACCTAAATTTCGATAGCCGCCATGACTTGGAGTCAATGTATAAAGGTACTGGGATGTGCGATCTCATCAATTCTCAAGAACGTCGAAATATGTGTAGTTATCTAGGAATTTTATGGACGAGGTGGAAGAATAATTACCGGTATACATCAGATGACAGGCTCCGTTCAGAGTTCAGTAGACTCAAATATTATAAATATGATAATGGTACGTTTATACAAGGTAACCATTTGAAGGAAAACTCCCGGATGGTGGTTGATGCCGCAGTCGGAATACATGCTTTAGGAGAACGAAAATGGCAATCAAAGAAGAAATAATTAGAGCATTAAGCGCACATGGGAGTGGCATTTCTAATCCAGATTTCCGTTTAGATGTCTCTACGTCTGGAAAAGTTTCTGGATTCATCATTTCAAGGACATTCGCTGGAATGCCCCAATTCGAGCGACAAAATCTACTTTGGGATTATCTTGAGAAGTTATTAAATCCAGATTTGATAAACAATATCATAGCGTTAATTACTATCACTCCAGAAGAGAATGAAGAAGACGTAGCAATGCCGATAGATTATAAGTTCTCCTCTGAAAGCATTGAGAATCGGTTGGTTTCTATTTCGCTAGCTCAACAACATGAACGCATCGAATCAGATATAAACTATCGCAATATTACCACCCCAAATGAATTTCCTTCTATTGCAGAAAGTTCTGATAATAATCCTCTCCCTGTTGAGCGAACCTCCATTATTGACAAAATATCGGCCTTTCCCATCGAAAAACCATCTTTAGATAATAAATCGATTGCAGATAATGATGAATTATTGAAGGCATTATCTTCTCAAATCAATAATATTTGTCTAGTAAAATGAAAAATATGTAATCTAAGTTATTTTTCTCTAATATTTTTTACGAGTGGTATAAATCGTGAATTAAAATAATATTGAAAAATTATACAATGCCAAAAAAAATTGCAGATAATCAGGATTATGGTATCTCCGGCGAGGATCAGTTTGCATATTGGGCAAGCAGTGTTATGCATTGGTATACAACAAAGCCTCATGATTTTGGGTTTGATTTTATATGCCAGATTCGAGGCAAACGGATTAATGATGCGTCTTGTGAAATGCCAGGAAGTATATTAAATGTATCTGTACGCTCTACAGATAACAACCTGGATTACATTAATATTAAAAGGTCTGACGCTGAACTCTTCCTAACATCCAATAATCCTGCCGCTCTTGCCCTTGTCGGCAGGGCACCACATGGCCAAATTGGGAAAGTAGCAATACGAGTTCCCGATGATAGATTCGTCTCCGAAATTGATGAATTCCTTGCCCAAACACAGCAAACGCTAAGAGTGTATTTTAAAGATGCATTAACAGATGCCCAAGAGATCAAACAGGCTGTCGATAATTTATGCCGCCAATGGTATGTTCATGCCATTCAACGTTCTAGGATCAAGTCTAGATTGAAAGGAGTTTTACCAGATCCGCAAGTAGAATTCGTAAATACGGAGGCGGGAGGATATACAGTACTAAGGTCAAAGCAATTCGCTGTTCCTGTTGATATCACAAAATTCCCCAAAATTACAGAAGTCATACAAGATATCAGAGATACTTTTAAAGTTATTCTCCAACCAATACAAAGTTCTGATCACATAGAATCTACTTTCATAGAGTATAAAGATATTGTGCAATATGAGCAATCGCAGTATGGCATTAACAAGGCTACTTTCCAAAGAATAACCAATGAGCCATTACGAATATTATCATTCATTTGCCAAGAGCTGGCCGTCTGGAACTACGACCGCGCCTTATTGCTCTGCGAATCGCTTGAATCCTCTCTTGCATCAGAATCTACAACAGGTAGACCGTATCCATTAAGTACCTATATCCTGCTTTCCCGCGTCCACGCCGTCCAAGCCGAGATGAAACGCCCAGACGCGAAGAAACACATTGACCGGGCAAAATCTTTGCTTTCTCAAGCGGAAGAAATCTTGTCAACCGATTCGGAGCAAAAAGCTGAGGTCATGGCGCTTAGGGCATCCATCGAGAGCCTGGAAAAAGATCCGGAAGCGGGCTTGTCCATGCTTGAGGGGCGAAATGATCCGTATGCAATACGCACACGAACCGCCCTGTTGCTCAGCCAGCGGAAATATCCCGAAGCTATGGCTGCTGTCGATGGAAAGGAGCTTCATGAACGATGGTGTGACATGGCTGTAGTCGCCTATGTCATGAATGATAAGTTGGAGAAAGCACAGGAGATAGTCCGTTGGGCGGCGAGCCTTCATGACCGGAGCAAATTGCCTCAATGCATTGTCAAATTGGCAGATGCCTTGATGAACAAAGTTTTTTCCAGGTTTGACAAGGATACGGGCATAACGCCAAACAATATTTCGGATGATGAAAAGAAAATGCTTGAAGCCGCTCTTGAGGAGCTTCAGACTGTCCTTCAAAATATTCGGCTGGCAAAAGCTCCGAGCTCGGAGCTCGACATGGCGGCTTTACGGATGGGGTGGAATGCGAACTATCTCCTACAAAGACGGGAGAAGGCGGGAGAGATGCTTAGCCTTATGAATGCATGGACTCCTGTCCCTATCGAGGTGGCCAAGGGAGTGCTTCTCGACTACCTCGAACCGCCTCCCGGCCTGCCGGATCGCATTCGGTGCGACCATCCCGGCGACTTAGAAGCCAATCTCCTCGCATGCGGAATACAATCAGCATCCCTTGAGCAGAACCGTGAAACATTCCTGAAAGCCAAGGATCTGTTGTCATTGGCGGACGATGAGAAAAAGAAGGAAGGGCTTTTCAGACTGCTCCTGCAACTCTGGCAAAACCTAGAGGGCGCTGATGTGACAGAATGCGAGAAGATTGCCGAACCTCTTGTTGTCCATAATCTTAAACTGCATACCATCTTCGCGGCATCCACCGCATTGCGCCGCGGAGACGTTGATTCAGCAATTGCATCTCTTGACGGTGAGAAATCGCCGGAAGATCCGCACTGGCTCCAGCTCCGCGCAAATGCCTTCCTAATCAAGAAGCAGTTGGGCGATGCGGCCAAAATGTTCTTGACTGCGGCTGAAATTGCAAATGATCCAGGCCTCATCCTCAAGGCGGGCGATATAGCCTTCCAAGCAAAAATGTATGATGTCGCGGCCAGATGCTACGAGCGGCTGGTAGAAATGCAACCAGACAATGTTGTTGTTCTCAACAATCTTGCGCATATTTACACATTCATTCTCGATGATTTTGAAAAGGCCGCCGTTCAATTCAAAGCGCTTCATGCGATTGATCCTGATGAACAGACATATACGCTTAATCTTGCCATCTGTCTCGCCAGGATTTTCCGTCCCGAAGAAAGCCTTTCCCTGTATGACGAATTATGCAAGCTTGAGAATCCTCAGCTCCAGGCAATTATTGGCCGCACCCAACTGTATCATAGCCTCGGCAATACTGATGCTGCAATGAATTCGTTAATACCCTTCCGTGAACGATTCTGGGCTGACTCCAGTTATCTAATGGAATACATGAGCGCCGCTTATGCTGCGGGGCGCGATGACCTTGCCAACGATGCTTTCACGGAGTTGAACCGTTTACGCGAAGCTGGAACGGTCGGGAAAGACACATTCAAGGCGATAAAAACCGATGAAGCCTTGGAGATGTTCAAGCAGATGCACAAGCAGACTCGGGAGCAATCGGAAAACGTCCACAACGAGATGATCAAAGGGCGCATGCCTTGGGCATGGGCGGCACAGGTATCCAAGAAGACGGTTCTGGATGAGTGGCTTTTCCGCACACAGGAAATGACCTGGATTGGCGATGATCCGGCAAACCTGGCGAGTTTTTGCATCTACTCGACCAACGGATTTCATCCGAGGACATCCGAGGACGGGAAGCGCGAATTGCCGCCGCTGGCATGTCCACCACCGGGGTCAAAGATCGTAGCGGATATTTCGGCGCTGATAACCCTGCATCGTCTCGGTCTGCTTGATGTGGCCGCAGAATACTTCGCTGAAATCATGGTTCCGGCAGGGTATCTATCAACCGTACTTGAGGATAGCAAAAGGATGGTGCATCATCAACGCTCCCGCCGGGATAGCGCTGAACAGATCAAGAAGCTTGTCAACAGCAAACGCATCATGGTGCTTCCCGACAAGTCCGACACCAAGCTCCCCGTAGTAGATGAGCATGGAGAAGGAACCGATCATCATTACCGGCTCATTGACATTGTAAAGCAAGTCCGAGCTGCAGGGAAGTTGAGCGATGTGGAATATGAGAACATCTTTAAGATATGCGCCAAGCGATCGGGAATTGATGACACCCATCCGGCGTTGCATGAACTTCAAGAAGTCCTGCTTGAGCTGTCAACGCTGGAGACATTGACGGACTACAAACTGCTCGGCCCAGCCTCGAAATACTTCCGGATCTATCTGCGCGCCAAAGACAATGACGAACTCATCCAGCGGCTGGAAGCACTCGCCTACCAGGAGGAAACCCGCTCATGGCATATTGAATTGTGGAGTCGCCTGCGCAGTAATGCGCGGTTCCGCTTCGTGCCACACCCTGTTCCTGAACAATTAAGAGAAAAAAGTGAGGACGCGAAGGACTATCTGCCGTTCCTAGCCAATTTCATTGCCAAAGAAACCGGAACGCCGCTTCTTGCGGACGACCGTGTATGCCAGATGTTCACATTGAATGAAATGCAAGATTCCCCCAATGTGGCCTTCGGATCGGACAAGCTGATATTGGCGTTGATGGACAGCGGGAGGCTTACACCGGAGAAAGCCACAGAATGCTTCCGCCAGCTTATGGCTTGGCGCTATCGCTTTATCATCCCAACGGCAGAACTGCTAAAGGCGTTGGCCGACCAATATCGCGAAAATCCGCCCGGCAAGGCATTGCAGGAAGTCGCCGTATATTTCCATGACTGCATGCGCGACGCCGGGCTATTTTCCGGGAGAGAAACAGAATATGGCGAATCCATGTCCGTCCGGTTTTTCCTGGCATGTCTTACTTCAGTCGCCGAATTTCTTGTCCTGATATGGGCAGATGATAAATTTGAAGACAAGACTGCAACCTCTTTAACCGAATGGTGTGTCCGTGAAATGATACCCTCTCTTCCCTATGGTATTTCAGCTCCAGAAAAGACCAAATTAGGCGCATTCACCAACCGTCTATTCCTATCACACGTCCTGCTGAAGACAGGATCGCAATTCGGAAAAATACGGATTGCAGACGGCATGAAGACAATCAAGGAAACCCTCAGAATAAGCAACGACGAATACACCCAAATAATAACCCAGATACTCAATGACACAGCAAGAACAACAGCCCAGCCCTGAAGAAATGCAAAAGGCTTATCGCTCTATGTTGCTGAGGATACGCAGCTATGCCTTGCATCATCTTGACAAGGTCGATCCACGCACAGTAACAAGCTTGCTGAACTTGGATTTGTTAGATGCTCAAGTTCAACCGATCGGCGGAAATGTCGACTTGGCCATCCTGCGCGATCCTGATCATCCGGCAAGAGAGAAAATACCGCCTGGCCCTCTCTTTCTTTATCAGACACAGGAGGAGAAGCCAAAACGTATGGTTGTTGAACTTTCTGTTCTTCTCTATTTCGAGGCATCAGATATCAGTAGGACAGCACTGACCGAACTTGAACGGTTGATCTCTGGCGGTAAATTGGAAATCACACCGAAGACCCGCAAGATTTTCGACGACAATCGCTCATCCCTGCTATCGGATATTCCGCATGAACGGCGAAAGGCTGCAATTGATGTAAACGACGCAATGCATGATGATATTTTCATCGCCATGCAAGGGCTTCGCCAGTGCCTGGAATGCTCTCCGCCCATCCAAGGCAGTCTTGACAACTTCGCTCCCATGATTTTCCATCCGACAATCTCCTCGCTTGACTCCGTCGTTCTTGCGCCGGGCAATCCAGAGGGTGAGCACACAAAGTTAACAGAAATCATCCAGTCAGTCGTTGGCAATGCCGACAACCTACGCGATGTATGCTCTGGTTACCATGCCGTCCTTGGCTATCTTCCTCTTGCCCCCGTGTATAGCATGGGAGCGGCAGTTTCCCTCTGGCTGGAAAAGCATCCTTCCGACACCGATAATGTCTGGTCTGCGGTATGGGATTGTGCGAACAACTCCCCTGGCCCACTTCCCAAGTATCACGCCTGCACGGTTTTCATTTTGCATCCCGAACTGGTGCCGAATGGCAAGCTTTCAGATTTGTGGGCTGCAATTCTCGATGTGGCAGACATCTCCGGGAAAGACGAAGCCAAGGATATTAAACGGGAGCCTTGGCTCCTGCGAAAGGATCTGTCCCGTCATTTTTCTCACCATCTTGAGGCTCACATGCCCGATGGCCCAGGCGCAAACATTTCGAATTTCGCATGGTGGCTTGCCGAAAAGCTGGCTTCGCTTCTCCCGGATGATCCAAAATCGATCCAGTATTATCGCAAGGAGTGGGTTGAAAGGTCAGCTGAGGTCTCCGTTTCAACATGGTTCTCAGCATGTCCCCGAGTAGGGTATTCCTATCTCAGATATGCGACAAATAGCCTGACAGCCCCATGGGGAACCGGCCTGATCGCGTTAATGGGAACCAAACTGGAACAACTTGATCCAGTCGGACAGAGTAAAGATGTCCAGGAGAAATTTAACAACACTTTGATTTCACACCTCCTCGCCTCAATTCCGTTCGCGGTTGATGCTCCGGCAAGCCCTACGTTCTCAATGGAATGCGCCATTGGGGAAACAGCCCTGAAGTGGGGCAGGTACCGACCGGAAAATCAAGCCTCCATGCTGACGCAATTGGTAAATGGAAATCGGAAGCTGAGCACGGTTGAAAGCTTGTGCAACGCCCTGCGAGAAATGGCTAATTCTCCGCTGGGAGATCAAGCCATGATTGCCATGGTTCTCAAAGCAAAAGCCTATACCGCACCCGACCTGCCAAAACCCGCGTGGGAAGTTCTTTCGGACAATGACTGGCGGAAACGGATTTTAGGAGAAATGATTGTAGAAGTCCAAGGAAACCTGATTGAGGCATTCAACATTCTTCAGCCAATCGCTCAGGATAAGTGGTTCACCTTATTCCCTCACTATGTTGCCGATCTTTGCGAGCAAACGGGCGATGCCGACCGGAGAAAGATTCTTTTTCGATATGTAATCCACGCTTCGCTGGCATCGGACACCGTCAGCGCTGTGCGCCGATTGCTGCACGGTCCAAATCGGGCAAATTACATTGGTCTGGTCAAGGAATACCGCGAGATCATTGATACCCTGTGGCCATACTATCCACCATGGGGCCAGGGGCGGATGCGGGCAATGCTTGCCAATTTACATGTTACTTGATTTCCGTCAAAATATAAGCCAATCTATATGTGGCTGATATTGACGGACATGGTTCACTGAATATTTCCATATGCAGAGACGAAAGTCTCCTCAATTTTAGGCCTTCCGGTAAAAAAACTGAAAAAATATCCTGCCTATGGAAGCATAAGGTATCCAAGTTTCTACTGGACGAGGGAGGATCACCTCCGAGACCGTCGAGAAGATAAGATCCTGGAAACACTCCGGATTCAGCGTCGACAAGAGCGTCTTTATCAGGGCCGAGGACAGCGACGCGCCTGTTCATGTATTGCCTGTGCAACTACTGTGTATCAGGAAATCACTCTGTTTTCCGGATTTGCCAACAGCCATTTTTCAAGGGCGCGCGAGTATGAGCCATTCGCACGGTGCTGTTCCTCATGGAAACGCCCGCGATGCAATATGCCTTCTTGTAGTTCCTTAGATTGTCATTGCTGGTCTTATATCCGGACGAAATGAGGAATTTATAGGGAGCGTCCAGAGTGTATGCTTTTGCCAGGTTTGACATCAGATGGGAGTCGCCTGATATCTTCAGGAAATCTCTTCTGTCCATGTTGTCACCTAGTTCATTTGGAATTTAAAGGTTCTCCTCATTCCTGGAAATAATATCTGCAGGCCCTTTGGAACATCGGCCTAAGCGGATCTCTCGTCTTTGCCATCCACGCAAGGAGACGCTTCCTCATGTCATTGGCTCTTTCAGCATAACTCGGTTCGCAGGCGAGGTTCTTCATTTCATAAGGATCAGAATCCAGATCGTAAAGCTCATCGCCGAATCCGCATGCGTACCCGTACTTGATGTTGCCATGCCGGATTGTCCGCATTGTCGAGCCCATGAAGCTGACGCCTGAGAATTCGACGACGATGTCTTCGCGCCATTCCCTGGCATTCCCTTCGATCAGAGGAAGAATGGACGAACCATGGACGGAGCGGTTGTCATATTCACACCCTGCGAGTTCAAGGACCGTGGGATACAAATCCGCAAGTGAAATGAATTCCCTTTTGAATTCCCCTTTATGTTTTCCTCCGGGCATCCTGATGATGAAAGGTATCCTGTGCGTCTCCTCGAAATGTATGAAGCCCTTGTCGATAAGGCCGCCATGGCTTCCCATGGTCTCACCGTGGTCTGCGGCAAAGACGACGGCGGTGTTTTCCGACAGTCCGCTTTTGTCGAGATAGTCCAGCACTCTGCCAATTTCAGCATCGATCATCGAGGTGAATCCGTAATAGTAGCGCATCGCCGTCGCCCAGTCTTCCCATGTGAGGTTTTCATGGTCGGGGGAGATGCGGGCATTGTGGGGCCCAGGTGTCGCGCGGGAAGGCCATCTGTAGTTCGGCCACTCCGGTATCGGGACGTTTCTGTACATCTCCCAGTATTCCTCGGTAACAAAGCATGGCACATGCGGCCCCCAGAAATTCTGCCACATGAAAAACGGCCTGCCATCATCCTTGAAACGCGACATAAGAGAAATGGTCTCATCCGTGATGAAGTGGTCAATCGTCGATTCCACAGGCCCGTCCAGGATCCCACAGGCGCCCTCTCGTGCTTGTCTCGTTTTTTCAGACCATGGTCTGACCTTGTGCTGGAATCCATGATCTTTAAGGTACTTCCTATATTCCGGGTATTGGAAACCTCCGTCTCCGTGACCCGGAAAATTCTGGCCTTCAAACCCGACATCCTTCGGAAGAGAAGGGGAGTTCCTGTCCATGAACACTGTCTGTGAATCTGTTCCGAGATGCCACTTGCCCGTATATCCAAGCTTGTATCCGCGTTCCTGGAGCCGCCTGGAAAGCAGTGAAGGCTTGTCGTGGAGCTCGTGGACGGCGGAAGTCAGATCATGCACGTTTCCGCTCATCCCATGTGTGTGCGGATAAAGGCCTGTCATAATGCTCGCCCTCGCCGGACTGCATACAGGGCAAGTTGTATATGCGTTCTGGAACAAAATTCCTTCCTTTGCAATCCTGTCGATGTTCGGCGTCCTGCACGGGGTATCGCCATAGGCGCCAACAGCCGACAGCCTGTGCTGGTCGGTGAGAATCAGAAGTATGTTTGAATTCTGTTTATTCATTTTACGGCACCTATTCCCTTGATTGAATGTCTTCCAGTTGAAAAGTCAGCCTCGACTTCAATTCCGCCTTCATAGACAACCTTCTGCCTCTTGAAATTCCTGTCGAGGAAACTATGCGAAAGCATCTCGCGTGCGGCAACCGCCTTGTGAAGTTTTCGGATCTCCCGGTCTGCGAAGTTCGCAGTGTTGAGGCCCCAGAGCATGCAATTCAAGGGTTGGACGTTCCTCCTCGACATGAGGACGATTGCGTCATGGTATACGAGGCTGAAGAGCGGAACCGGGATGCCCATGGTCTTCCCAGCATGCCTGCCTTTCCAGTGGAGAGGTTCGGCGAGATGCCCGAAGTCGACGCATGGGATCGTCCAGTCGTTAACCGATTCGCTGGATGCGACCTGTCCGAGGGAGGAAATGTGCTCGAGGATTCCGGCCCTGGCCTCCATGCATTCGCGCCGCGACATCCTGTGCCTGTGGTCGTAGCATTCCTCGAGAGGGACGCCGCTCAGCACATCGTTGTAGTTTGCAGTCAGCTTCACGCCGTGGTCCACGAGGAGCTGGATGTCTTTTTTAACGAAGAATAGAGCCTCCTTTGCGCAGAGTATCGACTGCGTGCCTCCCGCCCAGTAGAAATGGCGCGGAGACTCACCACGGCAGTTCTTGAGGGTGAGATCCTCCGAGAAGACAGGCGATTCCAGGAAAAAGTCCCTGTACTGGTCGTGAAGCGCGAAGAGGAAACCGTATTCCTCCGCCTTGCGGGAGAGGAGCGCGAGCCCGTCCCAGCCGCCCACCTCTTCGCACGGGGGCATGGCCGCGGGATGGAGGCGGTCGAAGCCCTCCTTCTGCCAGCCGCGCACAAAGGAGAGGACGTTTTCACCCTTGAATTTTTTCGCTGCATCGGCCATGATCGCAAGGCGTTCCTTGAGCGTGGTGTTACGGTGCTCGGGAAGTCCCGGGCGCAGGTTCTTCCGCTTGATCATCTGGCCTTCCCCTACTTCACAGTCAAGAACAGCGCCGTAGAGCTTCGATAGGAGAGGCCGCTCGCTGATCTTGTCGCGGAGCGACTTGAAGCGTCCTGTCCCGATCGCATATTTCCTGTAGCGTTTTGCCACGCTGCAATGGTCGGCGTTGTCCAGGAAGCTGTAGATGATCCTCCGTGTGTAGCGGAGCGCCTGGAACGATGGCAGCCATCTTGCGTTGATCGAAGTGGGGCCTCCGGCGGGATGGACCACCTGGAGCTGGGCGTCGCACGGAGTGTCCATTATCGCGAGATATCCCGCCTTCCGGCTGTTCACTGCGCCCCACCATGGCATGTTGACGTTTTCATACCCCCAGAGCGGGATGACGCCATTGTCGTTGCTGATCCCCTCCTTCATGTTTCCCGGGATCATCGTCCCGGCCCGGTAGGGGATCAGCGTCATGAAGTCCCGTGACTTATCGTGAGTGAAAGGGCGCGGATAGCTGACGGTCCTGATCCAGGTCTTGTCGTCGAAGCCGTTCTCTTCGGAAGGCGCCACTTCGACTATGAGGTCAGGCTCCTTGCAGTGCACGAGGAATACAAACCGCAGAAACGCCTTGTTCTGATCGTAAATATTACTGGGATTCCCCCACTGCCCAAGGCCTTCAAAACCTCCGAGCAGGACTTCAAATCCGCTGTATTCTCCGCGTATCATCCTTTTAAAACTACGGACTTTCGCGGTAGCGAGCGGGCATTCATATGGGAATCCGTATGGTGTCTCTATGCTGGCCGACCCTTTCCCTTTTTCCGGCTCCATCTTCCAGACCGACCCGTTCCGCCTGTCCTTAATGGATATACTTAAATCCCTGCTGTCCACGCTGACATCAAGTATCGGATTACTTAGTCTTTCAGTCTTTTTACCTGCAGTCTTCATTATCATTGCTCATACTCCTTGTTATTGAATCACTCCCCGTACCAGAAAGTACGGTCGTCATCCCTGTTTTTAGGAAAGCTGTCATAAGGGACCCATTCCACATGAAAATCAGAGAAAAGCGCATTATTGGATCTTGCGTGGTGCCGTGGAAGGCGTCCTCCGTGCCCGATTCCATATGTCCATATATCACTGGCGTTTTCAAGGGTCTCGCTGGCGAGCAGCGTCCTTGACGGATTTTTCACGAGCCTGAGACACGACGGCTGGGTATCATCGCGGCCCATCCCCTTTGGAGGGAGGAATGCGTTCACTGCATAACACTGCCTGTATACCGCATAGGTACTGGTGTTCGGAGCTTCCAGCGGGCATGTAAAAATAGTATTAGGCAGGAATGTTCCATAGTCAGTACCATAGGTCCTCTTGGGATAAGCATAGCTCCAGAGGCCTGCTACGGAGAACCAGTAGCGCTGATAGGCTGGATTATAGGTTGCATCATAAGCCACAATACATGTCCAACCGTTGAAGTCCTCCATGTACAATGCATGACATATCCCGACCTGCTTGAGGTTGCCGAGGCATCT
The DNA here is from genome assembly GCA_001804815.1 of Lentisphaerae bacterium GWF2_50_93. Lineage (GTDB taxonomy): Bacteria > Verrucomicrobiota > Lentisphaeria > Victivallales > GWF2-50-93 > GWF2-50-93. Next base: position 9,090 of record MHBI01000010.1, on the reverse strand, counting down.
CGCCCCCCCCGCCTGGTCTTTTGCGTTCTTCAGGGCTGGAAGGAGCATGGCCGCAAGTATTGCGATGATCGCAATTACGACGAGCAATTCGATGAGGGTGAAAATATTTTTTCTCTCTTCCCGAGAGAAAAAATATAACAAGATGGATTTCATGAATACAAATCCTTTGATTTTCTTACGATGTTCATCTGATATCTTCTCCAAAATTATTGCTTGATCTTATAGAGGCCGACATATCCCGCCCAGAGATACCCGGTCTTCGGATTGTAGTTGAGAATCCTCGGCTTGATGTAGGGAATGTCACCCGTGATGTCCTCCCAGTTCTTTCCGCCGTCGAGGGTTCTGGAGATTCCGCCTTTCGCCGTGTGCTGCGCGACTCCGCGGGAGATCCAGATGCGGTTTTCGCCGGCAGGATCGACCGCCACCGAGAAACCGTTCCAGCCGTCCTTGCTCCCGTCGAAGATCTTTTCGAAGGTGTTCCCCTTGTCGGAGCTTCTCCAGAGGCTTTTCCCGGCGCAGTAGACTTTGCCGGAGGTAGTGATCAATATCTGGAGTATCCAGTCTTCCTGGCTATTCTCAATCACCGTCTTCCAGGTTTTTCCTCCGTCGTCGCTCCTGTAGAGGCCACCGGTCTTTCCGGTGGTGCCCCAGAAGATCCTATCCGGATTTTCAGGATCGAGCGCAAGCCCCCGGTCGATGCGCCTGCCCGGAGGCTGGTTTTCAAGCTGTTTCCAGGTGTATCCGCCATCGACGGACTTGAAGATCCCGCCGCCGCCGCGCTGGTCGTTCTCTCCGTCCATCCCGAGATATAGAATGTTCGGATCCTTTGAATCCTGTACGGCGCTCCTGATGTAGCTCCTGCCCCAGACGCAGTCGCGTTTCGGGACATAGTTAGGGAGCCCCTGGGTGATCGCCTTGAACGTTTTCCCGCCGTCTTCGCTTATCAGCACGCGGTTCGGATAACTTTCATTCCAGGGGCTGAAGGTTGTCAGTATCTTCTCGGTGTCGCCCTTCTTCGAAACAAGGATCTTCCACTGGTGTCCGTTTATGTCCTTCTTCCTCTCAAGGGGATAAATCTGTTTCCAGTTCACACCCGCGTCCTCGGACATAAGGAGGCCTTCGTCCATCACGGAAGCATAGGTCTTGTCGCCGAAGAACTGGATGTCGGTGATGCAGCTTATGTCGGCGCCCCTGGAACGCTCCTCCCAGGTCTTTCCGCCATCGGCGCTGAAGCATGGATTCCAGCCGCCAGCTATGTAGATGTCGGAAGGATTGGCCGGACTGATGGAAATGTTGTTTATCCTCATCATGCGCGCATGGTCCTTCGGTATCTTCCCGCTGAAATCCTCTTCGGGAAGCGTGGGATTCACCGCGAGATCCCTCTTCATCTCCCTCTCGAAGAGCCAGTTTTTTCCACCGTCTTCGGATCTTCCGGCATAACCGTCCCAAACTGAATTTCCGATGCAGTAGATCAAATCGGGATTCTTCGGATCAACTGCGATTTCCCGGGCCGTGTATCCTTCGGGAATTCCTTCCAAAATCGCCGTCCAGGTCTTGCCGCCGTCCGAAGTCCTCTGCATGCAGTCCCCGGCGCCGAACGCGCCATATGCAATGTTTTTGTCGGAAGGCGACACCGTCACGCATGACGCGTTGGTGGAACTATTGACATTCTCCCATGTCTTACCGGCATCATCGCTCCTGAAAACGCCCCTGGATACGTTTGTGATGAATATCCTATTGTTGTCTGTTCCGGAGATTGACACCGAAGAGACGACATTTCCGGTAGCTTCCGACTGGAGCTGCGCCTTGCCGGACTGTGTCGTCTTTGAAGGCTTCCTCGTGGCGGACTTGGCATCGTCGGAGGTTTTGACGTCCTTGTCGATTCCGGCCACCTCTTCAGCATTCGCCTCAGGCGCCTTTTCCACTTCCGCATCAAGATCCTTGCAGTAAACAAGCTCCTTCCAGTTTTTCCCGCCATCGGATGTCTTGAAAAGCTTGCCGGTCCTTGAGCCGGCGTATACGATTTCAGGATCAGCCGGATCGATCGCAATGCCGCGGACGCTCAGCGGCCTGTGCATGCAGATGTTCAGCTTGTCCTTGTGCGACTGCTCCATATACGTCCAGTTCTGCCCGCCGTCTGCTGTCCTGCAGACGCCGTCAGCTGTCAGGGCGTAGAGCGTGTCCGGCGCGCTTTTCGATATTGCAATTGAATGTACGGCGTAGTTCGCAAGCCCCTTGTTGATCATCTTCCAGTGGAGACCCTTGTCGGTAGTCTTATACATTCCGCTGACATCTCCCCCCATGTAGATGATGTTTCCGTCCTCGGGATGGAATGCGCACGCCCAGAATCCGCCGCCGCCGCCCCAGCCGCAGGGCTCCCACGAGGGTTTCTTGTCATCGGCTGAAGAGATCTGGGATATTGAGAAAAGAACCATTGCCGCCAGTATTTTTTTCATTTCATGTTTCCTTGTATATTGAAGATGCTTGTCAAGCTTTATTTGAAAACCGAACCTTCGGAATTACTGAACACCTCCGCCTGCCAGTTGGCGGCGGCGATGTCGAGTCCGGACTCCTTCAATGTGTTGAGGGGCTGTCTTCCCACGACAAGCTTCCCGTCCTTCACATAGCCTTCCTCGCGGCCATCGAGCTCCTTGATCAGCCGCTCCCTCCACAAACGCAGGTCCGGCTGCGACGAAATACACAGGTCATTCAATTCACATGGATCCTTCTCGATGTCGAAGAACTGTTCCGCGCCGGTCTGGGAATACCAGATATATTTCCTTCTGCCGTCGGTGATCCACTGGTTCGACATCATCGAGAACTCGTGTTCGCCGTGGATATATTCGCGCCATGAGGGTTTCTCGCCGCGGCAGAAGGGCAGTATGCTTGAGCCTTCGAGCCGTGACGGGATCTCCACTCCGGCGATGTCGCAGATCGTCGGAAGGATGTCGCGCAGTTCCACGGGAGCGTCGATCATGGTCTTTTTCTTCATGCCCCATTCGTCGGGGAACCTTATGAGCAGAGGGATCCTCGCGGAGCTGTCATACGGCTTGCCCTTGTAGAGCAGGCCATGGTCGTAGAGCATGTCGCCGTGATCCGAACAGAAGATTATGCATGTGTTCTCCAGGCATCCATAAGTCCAGAGGGCGTGCGTGATGCGGTTGATCTGATGATCTATGAAAGTCATCTGGGCATAGTAGGCGCGACGCGCCCTGTCCCTCTGCGCCGGATCCTGCGGCAATGGACTGTCAATGGCGTGAAAAGGATTCGTATACGACCCGCACCAGTTGCCCATGGGCAGTTCAGGCAGCGGTTTGCCTTCATACATCCTCAGATAGGATTCTGGCGGATCAAGCGGAGGATGCGGCCTGTGATAGGATGCAAAAAGGAAAAAAGGCTTCGAAGTATCCCAGCGGCGCAGGAAATCAATCGACTGCGTAGTCACCCATGCGGTGGGATGCAGCATGTCCTCGTAGATCCATGGCCGCACGACATATCCGTTGCAGCCGATCCCGGTATCGAGATAGTCCGCGGACTGCCCTTTGCGCTCCCTGAGCCATGGCAGGTAGTCGTCGGAGAGACTGAGGTCCCTGGCATTCTTCCTCTCCTGGTGCAGGTAGCCGTCATGGAGCACGACGTTGTGGAATCCGATCAGGTTGCGCGCAGGATAGACATGCATCTTGCCGACGGCCTGCGTGTGGTAGCCTGCTCCTGCGAGAAGCGAAGGAATTGTGTGTTTGTAATTCCATGGCACGGCGTCCCTGTAGCCGACGCGGCCATGGGATCTCTGGGAAAGTCCGGTGAACATTGATGCCCGTGCCGCAATGCAAGAAGGCACCGAGGCGTAAGCCTGCGTGAAGTTCACCCCTGACATGAACATCCTGTCCAGATGCGGCGTCTCAATAACCGGATGGCCGGCGAAGCCAAGGCCGTCAGCCCTCCACTGGTCGACATTTAAAAGAATTATGTTCGGACGTCTGCTTTTATTTTCCATCGTCGCAAAATCCTATTTTAATTTTCTTATGGTCTCGCCTTTGCAGAAATCAACATCGAGCATGACTGAAACCTTGTCGTTCTTTTTCCCGGTAATCTTCAGCAGGAGTTCAAATGCGGCCCTTCTTCCCATCTCTTCGAGTGGCTGTTTGATGCATGACACTTTTCCGGGGAAGAGAGCGGCATCACCTCCTGTAAGTTCATCAAAAACTATCAGGGAGATGTCCTCGGGAACCTTGAGCCCTGCGGTCTGGATCGCCTGATAAGTTCCGCTGAAAAACCTGATTCCCGCTATGAGCATTGCGGTCGGCTTTCTGCGCTTCAGGAATTCAAGGGTGCTGCCGAACGCGTAAGCCGCATCACCATTCGTCTCGATGAGCATGTCTTCAGCGCTGACTCCTGATTTTGCCATGAAGCTTGAGAAGGCCTCATATCTTTCGTTCAAGTACGGCCAGCCTGATGTCCTGCTGCCGACAAGTGCGATTTCCTTATGTCCGTTGGAGGCGAACTCCTTCAGCGCCCTGAGAGTAGCAGCCGTGAAGTCAATTCCAACATAATCCAGTTTTTCCGATTTCCTGTTCAGCACCATCACGGGGAAAGGAAGGGTTCCCACAGTATTCTCCAGCTTCACCATCTGGTCGTAATACAAGGATGTCCAAATCAGCCCCTTAACTTCATTTTTGCGCTGTGCGAGCAGATTGTGAAAAATATCTATTGGCATGTTTTCTAGGCTGTAGAGACGCTTCATGCAGGAAAAGCCTTCAATTGCAGTATTTATTCCACCGAGTATCTTTTTGTAATAGATGTTCGATTCCGAATCGAACGATTCAAGGACTACTCCAATATCAAGCTTCGGGGAATTATCAGCGACAAACGTTCCGATTCCCTGCTTCCTGAAAAGGACACCATCTGAAACCAGGGAGCTTGTGATCTTGTGCACGGTAGCCAGGCTGACTTTTGAAATGCCTGCGATTTCCCTGTCCGAATAAAATTCATCTCCAGCCTTGAGATTCTTTTCCCTGATCATCTCCAGAAGATGTTTTTTAAGCTTTTCTGACTTGTGCATCGGTTCCAGATCTAAACTGATATCTTTTTCCATGAATGAATTCCTGAGTGTTATAGTGACTATAACACCAATATATCATTAATCCTAAAACTGTCAATTGGAAATATTATAATTCTATGTATCACTCTCACTATTAGAGCAATACAACCAGCATCAGGAATTCATAAATTGAGCCGATATCAAAACTATGAAATTTTCAGAGTTTTGAAATCGGCTCAGCTATCAAGACTTTTTACGCTGTCACGGGCAATCAGGCTGTACTGGAGGACGGAACGCTGTGGAAGCCGCGATTTCTCGAGATGCGAATCGATGACGTTGGCTGCAATCTCCGCAAGCCCGATATGGTCCTGTGTGATGGTGGTCTGTGGCGGGGTTGCATAGCACGAATACAATTTGTGTTCTGAGGCGATCAGGGAAATGTCCTCAGGGACGCGCTTGTTGAAAAGCGACAGCGCGTACGCCGTCACAATCCCCGCGTTTCCGCCCGGGCAGAACAGCGAATCCACATTTTGTCTTAGCAGTTTGCCGATGATTTCCACATAGTTGTCATCTCTGGACAGCTGGATCAGGCCGTCGGATGGAAGCTTCCTGGATTTGAGCGCTTTGGCGACGGAGGTGCGGCGAATGTCGGCGTTGCCTGTTCCGGCCATGCCATGAATTATGCATCCGATCTTCCGGCACCCCCGCTCATAGAGATGTCCGATCGCAAGCTCCATCCCCTTGGCTTCATCGGAGCGCACGGAATAGACGTTCGGCGAATTGGCCGGCGCATCCCGGTCAACGAGCACCAGCGGCGCCGAAAAACGATCCGACCATTTTTTGAAGTCATCAGGTTCGGCGCCGATGGCCACCGCGCCGCAGAACTGGATGCTGTCGAGCCGTTCAATGTTGTCCTGCGGCAATACCTCGATCCGGAAACCGTGTTTTGGCAGTACGAAGGTCAATGCCATCATTACCATTTCAAGACAGGTGCGGATCGGATAGATTTCATCGCCGGGCAGGATGATCACCACGTTGCGCTGCTTGGTCGAAAGTCTTGGATGGTAATTATGGGCTTTGGCAATGGCAAAAACATGTTCGCGCACATCTTTGCGGATATTGGGATGATGACTGAATACCCGCGATACGGTGGCGGGCGAGACTCCCGCGAGCTTGGCTATATCCTGCAATCTCATTTAAACATTTCCTTATTTATGATTCATTTCCAAAATATATCCGATTTTGTGGTAATTCAATATTTCTTACATCAACCTTTTCAATAATAGCTCAGATAGAAGGTTGCCGGCAGAAATTATAGAAGTTATAGTCAAAATAAGCGGAGGATTGCAACAGGAGGATTGATATTATGAGTGGACATTATGTGGTTTTTGAATCTTGCGGCAACGCCGTGCTGAAGGAATGCGAAGTTCCGGAGCCGGGAGCCGACGAGGTATTGCTGGAAAGCGATTACAGCGTGGTCAGCGCCGGGACGGAACGGGCTAATCTGATCAATTTACCCAACACAGTTGCCGATGAAAGCGGTTTCCCTTTTATTCCCGGTTATTGCGGTGCTGGGCGGGTAATCTCGGCAGGGAAAGACGTTACAAACCTGAAAATAGGCGACCGCATAATCATCACCTGGGGCGGACACCGTTCGCACACGATTAAGAAAGCACAGTCGGTGCTGAAGATAGAAGATGACTCCATTGAAATGCTTGACGCAGCCTTTGCGCATATCGCATCTTTTTCCTTTCTTGGCGTACGCAAACTTAAAATCGAACTGGGTGAATCGGCGATGATCGCCGGAATGGGGATGCTCGGTGTATTCGCGTTGCAGATTGCCAGTTTATCGGGGGCGGTTCCGGTAATAGTATCTGATTTTGATCCCGCCCGCCGTAAGTTGGCGTTGGAGCTTGGAGCCGCTGCTGCGTTTTCGCCCGATGAGGAGAATTTTGTGGAAAAAGTCAAAGCCGCGACCGGCGGCAATGGCCCAAATGCTGTTGTCGAAGTCACCGGTTCGGCAAGGGCCCTTCAGCAGGCGCTGGAATATATTGCCTGGGAAGGTCGTATCTCCTTGCTGGGGTGTACGCGGATTTCCGATGTTCCGATCGATTTTTACAAATATGTACACCGACGCGGTATTTCTCTGACAGGGGCTCATACCTTTACCAGGGCAAAGCAGGAATCCGCACCAGGCCGCTGGACCGAGCATGACGACTATCGCACTTTTTTAAAGCTTGTTGCCGCCGGAAAATTGCAGATCCGTCAGCTGATCTCGGAAATCGTTTCCCCGGAAGCCGCACATGATATTTACGCGAGTCTCGCCGAAACCAAAAATCCGCCACTCGGTATTGTTTTCGACTGGAGCAAAATCAGATAAGGCAGGAAAGCGAAAAACAATCAATTAAAATAATGGAGCTAAGAAGATAAAACGATGAAAACCAAAAAACAAAACAGTCGTAAGGCATTGGTGCTGGGCGGCACCGGGGCAATGGGTTTGTACCTGGTTCCGGAACTTGCGTCCCTGGGATATGAAGTCCGTGTGGTTTCTTTCGACAATGTCGTATCTGACAACCCGCGCATTTCCTATTTTAAGGCCGACGCGAAAAACATTGAGTATCTGAAAGAGTTATTGAGGGGAAAATTCGATGTCATCGTCGACTTTATGCTCTATTCGACCGAGGAGTTCAAAGCCAGATATGATATCCTGCTGCAAAACACCGCGCACTACATCTTCCTGTCATCTTACCGCGTCTATGACGGGGGAGAGATCCCGATAACGGAAAATACTTCCAGATTACTGGACGTGTCAAAAGACATGGACTTTCTGGCAACCGAGGATTATGCCCTGAACAAGGCTCGTCAGGAGGACATCCTCCAGAATTCAAAGTATGACAACTGGACGATTGTCAGACCGGCCATCACCTATTCGAAATACCGTTTTCAGCTGGTGACGCTGGAGGCGCCGGTTGTCGTGGCCCGGGCGTTGAAGGGACTGCCGGTCGTGCTGCCCAGGGAAGCGCTTTCCGTGCAGGCGACCATGAGCTGGGCGGGTGACGTGGCCAGGATGTTCTCCCGTCTCCTGTTAAATCCGGCGGCCTATCGCGAATGCTTCACCCTGTCTACCGCCGAACATCGTACCTGGGGCGAAATTGCGGAGTATTACCGGGAGATCATTGGTTTACAGTATGTGCCCGCCGATACCGGGGACTATCTGAATATCATCAATAACGCACCGTGGGCGCGCTACCAGCTTGCCTACGACAGGCTGTTCAATCGAATTGTCGACAACACCAAAGTTCTGCGGGTAACCGGACTGAAGCAGGCGGATTTCATGCCGCTCCGACGAGGTCTTGAAAAAGAATTATCCGTGCTGCCGAAGGATACAGTGTGGCCGGACGCAAGTGCGGTTTGGAAAAACATGGATGATTATGTGAAGCGGCAGGGGAATTGATCGCATCATTTTGAGATTACCTTTTAGAGCAATGTCTAATTAAAGAACGGGAATTTACGACAAATGAAGAAGATCAAAATCGGACAGATCGGCATCTGCCACGAGCATGCGTCGGGAAAGATCAATGCGCTGCGCGGCATGCCTGAGGTGTTTGAGATCGTCGGCATCGTCGATGACCGCGGCTCAAGATCGGCCAAATTCGCCGGCGGAGACCTCAAGCCGTACGAAGGATTGAAATGGATGACGGAGGAGGAGCTGTTCAATGTTCCCGGCCTCCAGGCGGTGGCGGTCGAGACCCCTAACGCCGACCTGGTCCCAACGGCCATCCGCTGCATGGAGCGCGGACTGGCGATGCACATGGACAAGCCCGGCGGCGAGGAGCTGGAACTGTTCGGACGGCTGCGCAAAGGCTGCGAAGATCGCAGGCTTCCATTCCAGATGGGATACATGTTCCGCAGCAATCCGGCGATACAGTTTTCGCAGAGGATTGTCCGGGAAGGATGGCTGGGCGAGATATTCGAGATCCAGGCGAACATGAGCCACAACTACGGCGGCGATGCATACCAGACGTACCTGGGCGAGTTCAAGGGCGGCATCA